>JAIBEZ010000034.1 GCA_019459485.1 Prolixibacteraceae bacterium | reverse complement strand
CGACTTCAACCGGTTTCATTTTTTGTTCGATGGGTTTCATTTTTATAAACGCATTGAGGTGGGCAACCCCAGTTGGTTTCATTTTTACCTCAACATCGGGGTTCCCGACCCTGATTGGTTTCAATCTTTGTTCAGTGGGTTTCATTTTGACCCTGACATCGAGGTCGGCGACCCCGGTTGGTTTCATTTCAACCATTCTTTTTAAACTTTTCTCCATTTCATAAAATCTGAATTCGAAAAATTCACACTAAATTTTGGAATTGGACATATTTTATTAGGAGTATCCGGCTATGTACCTATACAGTTGAATAGTTCAAAATATCCTTTGCCGTTCGCCTTTAGGCAACGGGTTGAATTGAGCAAAGATTATGGGCTTTAGCCCAAGGTGCTGTGGCTAAATCCATTGGACGCGATCCTCATTTTATCCGTCCCGATGGATCGGGACGGCAAATGATAACTTGGGTACTCAACCGATACTCATTATTTTATTTTCCGCAATCTGAAGTTAAAGAATGCAACGACAAAAACAAAAAAGCCGTCCCCCTTTCAGGAAACGGCTTTTATGAATTTATGAATTGTCTCTTTTATGACTTTATTTCTGCTTTTACATCTTCCACCGGATGATTGCCTTTTTGACTTCCTTTCAGAATATCAGGTAATTCCAGACCAGCCGATTTAAATACATCGTCGAGTGGTGGGATGGAACCCAACATTCCCTGCATGAAATTGGCTGTTGAAGTTTTTCCGTCTTTTCCGTTTCCGGTTTCCCAAACAGTCACCTTGTCGATTTTGATATTTTTAATTGCATCTACCTGCGTTTTAACCAACTCAGGAAGTTTGTCTGCAATCATCAGCATCACGGCATCTCTCGCATTGTCGCCTGCGGCTTTCACCAAATGATCGAAACCTTCGGCCTGCTTGCTTAAAATCTCGTAAATACCTCTTGCCTGTGCATCCATTTTCATAAAGATTGCATCGGCCTCACCTTTGGCCATGCGGCGTGTTTGTTCTGCGATGGCTTCAGCATCAATTTCTACTTTTTGCTTGTCGATTTCGGCCGAAACTACCACGTTGGCGGTTTGTGTTGCCTTGTCGCGCATGGCACGTGCATCTTCTGCCTGTCTTTCAGCCGCATAAGCTTCTTCCAGGGCTTTGGCCTCTGTTACTTTTTCTGCAGCAACTGCCTTTCTGCGGGCTTCAGCTTCTTTCTCACGACGATCGGCATCCGAATTGGCAATGGTAATTTTAGCGATGTTTTCACCTTCAACTGCTGTCGCGTCGGCTGCTGCTACCTGTACGCGCTGTGCCTGATGTGCTTCAGCCTGACCAATTTCACCATCGCGGTTTTTCTCAGCCACACTTTTTTTCGCATCGTTGATTGCTTTTGCAGCAGCTTCCTTACCCAAAGCTTCGATGTAACCAGACTCATCGTTGATGTCGGTCACGTTTACGTTGATCAGTTTTAACCCGATTTTTTTAAGTTCAGCTTCAACATTCGACGAAACGGCAGCCAGAAATTTATCGCGGTTGCTGTTGATTTCTTCAATGTCCATGGTAGCAACGACCAAACGCAATTGCCCGAATATGATGTCTTTCGCCAGATTGCTGATGGCCTCCTGCTGCAAGCCCAGCAAACGTTCGGCTGCATTTGTCATGATGCTCGGTTCCGTTGAGATACCAACAGTGAAACGGGAAGGTACATCGACACGAATGTTTTGCTTGCTCAATGCGCTTTTTAGGTTAATCTCGATCGAAATTGGTGTCAGGTCGAGAAACTCGTAAGCATGGATGACAGGCCAGATAAAGGCCGCTCCCCCGTGAATACATTTTGCAGATCGGGACTCACTATCGATACCTTTGCCCACTTTCCCATACACAACCAATATACGGTCGGAAGGGCAGCGCTTGTAACGCTTCACCATGGCAACAATGATGATAAACAAGAACAGGACAGCAATGCTGACCATTACAACAAAATAATCGTTCATAGTTAATTGATTTTTACTTGTGGATAATAGTGTAGGATATTTTCTGGAAATTTCGGTTTTATCTTGAATTTCTTTTTACTAGCAGAATTTGCTGGTCGATCACATCAAGTACTTCGATAAGAGAAGAGGTTGTTATTGCTTCAGGATCGTCGGATATGGCATCGAGTGTCTGTATTGAACCTTGAACAGTTAACTGGACTTTCCCCATGCCTTTGCGGTTAGCGGGAATCGTCAGATACACTTCGCCCAATTTTCCAATCGCGTTTTTCATGTTCAGGGTTCCGTTTTCGGTTAGTTTCGACATGAAATAAAACAGGGAAGCCATGGCCAGCATCATTAGCAAGCCACAAATAACCGAAAGTAAAATAGCCAGCCAGGATGCAACTCCGGCACTCAGCAGCCCAAGCCCCGACCAGCCAAACATCACAAAAAATCCGACAATGCTCTTGACCGACAGAAATTGGAATGGAATGCTGTCACCATCGGCGATAGAGCTATCAAAGCCTGTATGAACACCGGAATCCATATCAGAACCAAAAATGGTTAATATTACCAGGAGAATAAAGATGAGGGTTGCGGGAGCAGTTATAACCCAATAAATCTGAGTCATTAAATCCAACTCGCTCCAAACGGGAAAAATTGATAAAAACATAGGTGTTTTTTTAGAGTTTGTGGCAATAAATATACGCGGAAATTATCATAAAACAAATTTCAAGATCGGTATTGTTCAAATAAAATACGGTAAACTGACGGAAATAACCCAGGTGCGGAGATTTTTAATTTTCGATTTGTATTTTTCCTGATTAAAAATCGCGAATGCAACATATTTGTTAAGTAAAATTCAGTAATTTGGTATGCAAAACCATAAATCAAAAAACAATGAAAGATTTAAAATTTAGAGAACTGTATAGGTTGGCCATAGTGCTGACAGTATTGGTTGTTTTCTGTTCTTCATGCGAAAAGGATGACGAAGTTGTTTCCGATTATGTTGGAACATGGGTCGCTGAAGTATCTATTCCAACCGCTTCCGGATATACTTCGCTCAGAGACGTTATGACTTTTTCTGAAAATAGTGTTATTGATTTAATACAAATACCAGGAGGATCTGCTGATAAATGGATCGACTATATGAACCTGAAGGGTTCAATATCGGTGAGTGGAAATATGATGACTGTTACAATTGCTGAAATTGGTATTTCTTCAGTAGATCCTGTTACAGGAATGCCAACTGGAACAATCATTGGGTATAAAGAAGGAAGTTCGGAATTTGAAGCCATACTGTCTCAATCAGAACAGTCTAAAACATTCGAGTCTGAATACTCCGTTTTGGGTGATAAGTTGACGATGAAAACGGACAACAATGACGATGGTGATTACCTGGATGGCGATGAAGTGACCGTTTATACAAAGCAATAAAAAACGGTTATTATTGAGGGCTTCACCTAGAGTGAAACCCTCAATAGATAACTGATCAGTTGAAGATTTTCTTATAAGCATTAATAATCTGATCCATTTCGGTATTCACCTGTTCATTGATCTTTTGACGCTTTTCGTCGGCGGCAAACCATTCGAGCGCCCGGCGCATTCCTTCGCGGAAAGGAATTGTTGCCTGAAACTCCGGAACAAAAGATTTGATCTTGGAATTATCAAATACCACACTCCATGTTTTGTCACCGAGTAAATCACCCGTCAGTCGGGGAATAACATTCACAATAAAATCTGACGGAATGTGGATCATTTTTGCTTCTACACCCAACACCTCGGCAATGGTCTGGTAGATCTGGTTCCAGGTCAGTACTTCGTCCGAAGTAATGTGAAATGCTTGCCCGATGGCCTTTTCATTTCCGAGTAATCCCAAAAAACCTTTGGCAAAATCTTCAGCGTGGGTATTCACCCAAAGCGATGTGCCGTCGCCATGGACGATGATGGGCTTGCCTTTCAGCATGCGGTCGGCCAGCGTGTAGCAGCCAAATCCGCCAATGGCAACCGGCAAATAGGTATTGTAAGTATAGGAGGGACGTACAATGGTTCCCGGGAAATCTTCGTCGCGATAAGCCTTCATCAGCAGGTCTTCGCAGGCAATTTTGTTGCGCGAGTATTCCCAGTATGGATTTTCGAGCGGCGTTGACTCGGTGATGAGGTAGTTGACCACCGGCTTTTGGTAAGCCGATGCCGAGCTGATAAACACAAACTGTTTGGTGCGTCCACGGAAGACCGCAATATCACGTTCAATATCTTCCGAAGTAAAAGCAATCCAGTCAACAACTACGTCAAAATTAAGGTCTTTCAGTGCGTTGCGCATGCTTTCCGGATTGTGGATGTCTCCGGTTAATTGATGTGCTCCGGGAATTTCGGAGGATCGGATTCCGCGGTTGAGCAGATAAAGTTCCATTCCCCGTTCAATAGCCATTCGGCTGACAGCGGTGCTGATAAATCCTGTGCCGCCTATAAAAAGTACTTTCATCCTGGGTTGGTTTAAGTTTATTTCACTAAATTTTTAAAAGCTGATCCGAAAATTAAATAACTGGTATTTCCACCAATTGTTCCCTCGTTTTGTCCCCACAGGAATGGCCAGTCGTCGTAATTTTCAAAGTGGTCGGGTTGTCTGAATAATATACCCGGAGCAACATTGCCCGGAATAAATGAGAAATCAGCCCTGTTATTACCGTAAAAGACTGCTTTGGGACGGGCGGCGCCCACCGTTGCCACCAGCGAATAATTGTGATATGGATGGCAGCCAAACAACCAGTTGGTGGTCTTGAAAGCATGGCTGGCTTCAATAATATCAGGAAAATGTTTGCTGGCAAAGCAAATGGTGGTACCAAAGCTCACCACGCCTCCGCCTCCTGCCCAGTTTCGAAGGCCGATGGGGACTCCATAGGGATTATCTTTTTCAAGCCCGTCGATGTATTCTTTGTACTTTAGAACATATGGCCCGAGCTTTTCTTTATAGGATGCGTCCATGTGAGGTATGGCATCCAATGCCGTCAAAAGGCCGAAATTAACGTTAAGCTCAAGAGCAGGCCATAAAAGTTCCTGAAATTTGTCGATGTATTGTTTCTCTCCGGTTGCGATGTAAAGTTGAAGATTGGTAGCCATATTTGCTGATCCGCCGCCTCTGCCAGTGGAATCCTGCGGCTGATTGGCAAGTAATTCCGTTGCCTCTTTCAGCAATCGTTTCGACTGTTGCAATGCCCTTGCCGAAAGGTCGTCGTTATAACCCTTCAATGCCCGGCTTGCTGCGGCAAACATCGTTGCAGCCCTGAGGTCGAGGCCTGGATTGCGGCTTGTAAATGCCCACAAATCATCCTTCACTCCGCTCGAACGGCCGTCACTGGCTACTTCGTAAGGGCCAAGTTCCGGATTATAAGGAAGGCCGTCGGTTAATGAGGCTGCATCGCCAAGATGATGGTAATTATCGAGAACAGCATTAGAAAGCGTTTGTGTCATGTGGCCAATAATCTCAGCCTGTGCAACCAGGTTCAATGTTCCGTGCTCGATAAACTGCAACACGTCTGGTGTCCCATCCGGACGATGAAGATCAACATAGCGCTGCTTCTGATCGACAAAAGTCTGATCGCGAAGAGGTTTGAAATATTCCCAGGTTTGGACAAAGTTCTGCACCACGCCAATATTCGCTCCGGTCTCGATATCAAAATCTCCGGCATCGAAAAAACCTCCTATGTTTAATCCGGGGATCTTTTCCAGCGTTTTATACTTGGTATCGGTTGTTGGCCCTTGTGCATGAAGGTCGAAGTGATCGGAGTTGGGCGGAGCCTGGAGATAACCGTCCTTAAAGGGCTCGCCGTGCCAAACCCTGTAAGCTTCGTTTACGAACATGTGATTCATGTGTATGGGGATCCATATATCGCTGGTGGCGTCGGTAATCTTGTTGTAAACGCTGTTGTCTATTAAAAAGTTATTTGTTTTAAAGTCTCCGTACTGAATATAGTATATACCGGGGGTGTTTACTGAAGAGAAATCGAATTTCACATAGTGGTATTTGTAGTAGTCGCCCCAGGGTACGATATTGCCACCGAATACTTTGGTTGCATTGCCGTCGTCGCCTATTTTATAGATTGATGCGCTTGTAATCGGTTTGTCTTTCTTGTCGAGTTCAATGACAGCGACTTTTGGTTGCGAAGGAAGGTAACCCACTTGAGAGAAACCTATATTTGGCTCTCTAGTCCAATCTTTGATGGCATTTGGTTCAACTGTCCAGGTCAAAACCTTGCCTGTTTTTCCTGCCGGAAGTAAACTGCGGACTACAAACCACCCATTTTGTGCCAGCATACGGCCGTCGAAAAGCATCAGATCGGCATCCTGCGAGGTGATTTTTATCAAACGTTCGGGTTCATCGGGTGCAAGAAGAAAGGTACGTCCGGTTTCGAGCGGAAGCGGATCGATAAATTTGCCGGTTCCCCTGTCGTCGGAAGTTACAAACCCCTTGAATTGCTTGAGCTTTTCACTGTTAGGTCTCGTAATGGTGTTGCCTACCACATAACGCGGGAATCGATTGGGGCGCCCATCCATCAAATAGGTCTTTGCCCAATATTGCGAGGGCAGAAACTCAAGATTAAATCCGGCGCTTCCTTCAAGTGCCTTGGGAAGGGGTTTATCCAGGTAAACAGCTATCTCAACACCTTTGCCCCTGGCTGTGACAACCACCCGCGAATCAAAATCGTAATCGTTGTACCTTAACGTAGCTTCAATGGTTTGCGACGCACGGTCAACCTTTCGGTTTGAGATTGCAGGAACAAGATCCCACTGCTCCGGAGTGTTGGAAAGTCTCACCGCGCCGCCTTGTGATGTTCTGACGCCGTGGTGAATCATTTCTATACCGGCGGTTTTCTCATCGTTAAAACCTCCGGTAAAGAGGTTATTGTACACTAGGACATTGACGCCTTGCGTCTCGAAATACTCAAGATCATTGAGTTTCAACTCCTGGCCCGAAGCATAGAACGCTGCCAGGAGAAGCATTACAACTGACAAAAATGTTAGTCTTTTCATGCTGATTTAGAAATTAGGTAGTGGTTTAAGTATAAAAATATGGCGTCGTAAATATCAGATAATCAGAAAACAGAATAATGTTTTTGGTTTGCATACAACAATACGCAATATAGCCTGAAAAAGATTGTGTTTAGCGTCTGTATCCTGCGTTAACAAACTTTTACGAATAATGAACTTTCCATACTACTTAAACCATTATTGGCTATACCGTGTGTTGAGCTAAATCTGACCGAATGCGCCTGGCTCTAGACCTAACAGGTTTCAAAAACCTGTCAGGTCTGAATACTATTCGCCACCGAAGCCGCTGCCTGAGTAGCAGAAAGCCTTAAAATCAGCAATGGTGAGGTTGGGTATAACGAAGGCAGAAGTCGGATGCTATGCGACTTCTGCCAAATACCTAAGGGACAATACAATTCAGAGTGTGCTGACAGATCCTGAAACAAGTTCAGGATGACTCTCCTAACAACGATAACCCTAGATCGGAGTGTCATGCCGGTCATCCCGATGAAGATCGGGATCATTCGGCATCCCATCGCAAACCACCGACATTTTGCTTAATTTAGTAAAAACTCTTGCACCATGCGAAAAGGCTTTGTCTATATCATGTCGAATAAGAACAGAACCACTTTTTATATTGGGGTGACCAATGCCATAAAGCGTAGGACTTTGGAACACAAAACAGGGAACGGTTCTGCCTTTACTAAAAAGTATAATCTTGTTGATTTGGTTCATTATGAAATAATTGAAGGAATGGCAGAATGCATCCAGCGGGAGAAACAACTGAAGAACTGGCATCGGGACTGGAAGATTAATTTG
The DNA here is from genome assembly GCA_019459485.1 of Prolixibacteraceae bacterium. Lineage (GTDB taxonomy): Bacteria > Bacteroidota > Bacteroidia > Bacteroidales > Prolixibacteraceae > Aquipluma. Next base: position 8,812 of record JAIBEZ010000034.1, on the reverse strand, counting down.
ATTAAAGAGAGTAATCCTGAAATGGTTGATTTGGCTGCAGATTGGTATGTGAAAGTTGGGGGTCAGTTAGTAATTGCCCGAGGGAAATAGGAAAATTGGATTCTTGGTGTACTGACAGATCCTGAAACAAGTTCAGGATGACGCTCCGATCATGGTAATTCGCAACTCGAAGCGTCATGCCGGTCATCCCGATGAATATCGTGATCCATTTAGCATCTCGTCGCATAAGAGTGCTCCCTTCGACACGCTATACTGCTCAGGGAGCGCCGCTTTTTCGAACATTCGCCACCGGAGCTGCTGCCTGAGCGCGAAGCAATCAAAGGTAGAAGGCGGATGCAATAGGATTATTAAGTAAGATTCTATAATTTGGTCAGCAAAAGATAGCCATGAAAAAAAATATTTTGCTTGATTATTTAGTATTTATAATTGCATATCTATGGGTATTATATTCCTTAAATATAGCAATTGGAGAACATTGTTATGATTTTTTTTCTCGTTCCGGTTCAATTATTATCCTTGCTTCTGGATGGGTTGAGTTAAAATTTATATCAGGACAAATTGAAAAAATGATGAGATATACAAAAGAAAAAGTAAACTTATCAAGCAGCAGATTATTTGATGCCTTAAAGGTTGACAAATCAGATAAAATCACAAGATATATTTCGTACATTTCTGTATTAATTGGCACAATAATCTGGGCTTATGGAGACTTAATACTAAAATTTTTATTGCATAAACATTTAGTGTGAAATCAAAAAAGCCGCCTCCCATCCAGGAAAGCGGCTTTTGTATTTTTCTCCCTCCCTTGCGGGGAGGGTTGGGGAGGGGCTATTCGTGTGCAGCCAACAGCACTTCCAGAATTTTCTTTCCGGCAGCGGCAACGCTGGTACCCGGGCCAAAAATGGCAACCACACCGGCATCGTACAGGAATTGGTAATCCTGGGCAGGAATTACACCACCGGCAATTACCATGATGTCTTCGCGACCCAGTTTTTTCAGTTCAGCGATAACGGCCGGAACCAACGTTTTGTGACCAGCAGCCAGTGAAGATACACCCATCACATGCACGTCATTTTCAACGGCTTGTTTGGCGGCTTCTTCCGGAGTCTGGAACAGTGGTCCCATGTCCACGTCAAACCCGATGTCGGCATAACCGGTTGCAACAACTTTTGCACCGCGGTCGTGTCCGTCCTGACCCATTTTGGCGATCATGATACGTGGCTGACGACCTTCCAGTTTGGAAAATTTAGTGGCCAGATCCTGCGCTTCCTTGAAGGTAGAATCGTTTTTGCTTTCTGCTGAATACACGCCTGAAATAGTTCTGATGATTGCTTTATAACGTCCAACATGTTTTTCACATGCATAAGAAATTTCTCCCAAAGAAGCGCGTTTTTGAGCTGCTACGATGGCCAGTTCCAACAAGTTGCCTTCGCCGGTTTCCACACATTTGCTGAGGACTTCAAGAGCTGCCTGACATTCTTCTTCGTTGCGTTCGGCACGTAATTTATTCAAACGTTCGATCTGCGACAAACGAACGGCAGTATTGTCGATTTCGAGGATGTCGATCGGATCTTCTTTTTCCAAACGGTATTTGTTTACACCGATAATTCCCTGTGTACCGCTGTCGATGCGACCTTGTGTGCGGGCTGCAGCTTCTTCGATGCGCATTTTTGGAACGCCGGTTTCAACGGCTTTCGACATACCACCCAGTTTCTCCACTTCTTCAATCAGCGCCCAGGCTTTTTCAACCAGTTCGTTGGTCAAAGTCTCTACATAATAAGAACCCGCCCATGGGTCAACAGCGCGGCAGATTTCGGTTTCCTGCTGGATGTAAAGCTGAGTGTTACGGGCGATACGGGCAGAGAAATCGGTTGGCAAAGCAATCGCTTCGTCCAGCGCGTTGGTGTGCAGCGATTGGGTGTGACCCAATGCAGCAGCCATTGCTTCGATAGCGGTACGGCCAATGTTGTTGTATGGATCCTGTTCAGTCAGCGACCAGCCTGAAGTTTGGCAGTGCGTGCGCAAAGCCATTGATTTCGGGTTCTTCGGATTAAACTCTTTCACCATTTTGGCCCAGATCATACGGGCAGCGCGCATTTTGGCAATTTCCATGAAATGGTTCATCCCGATTGCCCAGAAAAACGACAAACGTGGCGCAAATGCGTCGATGTCGATTCCGGCCTTGATACCGGTGCGCAGGTATTCCAGACCATCGGCCAGGGTATAAGCCATTTCGATGTCGGCAGTTGCACCGGCTTCCTGCATGTGGTATCCGGAGATCGAAATCGAGTTGAATTTTGGCATTTTCTGAGAAGTGAACTCGAAAATGTCGGCAATAATTTTCATCGAGAATTCCGGCGGATAAATATAAGTGTTACGCACCATGAATTCTTTCAGGATATCGTTTTGGATGGTTCCGGCAAGCTGATCCAAAGTTGCGCCCTGCTCCAGTGCAGTTACGATGTAGAAAGCCAGTACCGGAAGTACCGCGCCGTTCATGGTCATCGAAACCGACATTTTATCCAAAGGAATCTGGTCGAACAGAATTTTCATATCCAGAATCGAGTCGATCGCCACACCCGCTTTTCCAACGTCGCCAACCACACGTGGGTGATCGGAGTCGTATCCGCGGTGAGTTGCCAAATCGAATGCAACCGACAAACCTTTCTGACCGGCAGCCAGGTTACGACGATAGAATGCGTTTGATTCTTCAGCAGTTGAGAAACCGGCGTATTGCCGCACAGTCCAGGGTTGCATGGCATACATTACTGAATAAGGGCCACGCAGATATGGAGCCACACCGGCAGCATAATGCAGGTGTTCCATTCCTTCCAGGTCCTCTTTGGTGTAAACCGGTTTCACCGGAATCTGTTCCGGAGTAATCCAGTTTTTCTCAATCTTATTGGCAGCATTCCACTCGGCTGTATTCGGCTGAGGAGCTGCGGTCTTGATGTTTATATCTTTAAAATTTGGCTTCATGTTCTTATATTAAATTCCCAATGTTGACTGGTACGCTTTCAATTCCTGAAGCAAATTGCTCTTTACATTGATAAAGTTGGCAATTCCTTTTGCTTTCAGTTCGTCAGTGCTTGCAGGAGCGCCGGCTACCACGAAAATGGCTTTTCCGTCAATCGCCTCGAAAGCAGCAGGAGCCAGTTCGGCGTATTCATCGTCGGAACTGCAAATAACCACGATTTGGGCATCCGCTTTCTGAGCAGCAGCCCAACCTTCTTCAACGGTTTCGAAACCATTGTTGTCGAGTACATCGAAACCGGCCACCGCAAAGAAATTACAGGCAAACTGTGCACGGGCTTTGCGCATATTCAGGTTACCCATTGTCAACATAAACGCCAGCGGACGTTTGCTGGTTCTGGCATAAACATCGGTTTTGTAACGAAGTGCTTCAAACGCCTGAGCGCCTCGGTATGGTTTCAGTGTTTCAATTTCAGCTTCTTCCGAAGTTAAATCCAAAGGTGCAAATACGGCAGGGTTTATTTCCTGATCCAATTTTTCATTAAAATTCGGGAATTGATTGGTTCCGAGCAGGTTTTCGCGACGGGTTGCAATGTTCATATCGCGCTTGGCGGCCATTTTTTTAATTTCAGCCTGAATAAATCCTTCACGAAGGGCAGCCATGAATCCGCCTTTTTCCTGAACTTCAAGGAACAGTTTCCATGCCTGATCAGCGATGGAGGCAGTCAATTCTTCAATATAATAAGAGCCTGCGCCCGGATCTGCAATTTTATCGAAGTTTGATTCTTCCTTCAGTAACAATTGCTGGTTGCGGGCAATGCGGTCAGAAAATTCCGTTGAGTCTTCGAAAATCGCATTAAGTGGGAGGATGGTCATCGAATCAACTCCGCCAAGCGACGCGCTCATGGCTTCGGTTTGGGTGCGGAGCGCATTCACATAAGGATCGTAAACGGTTTTGTTCCAGCTTCCTGTTTCGGAATGAATCGTCATTTTACATGAACATTCGCATTCAGGCTTGTAAGCTTTTACAATTTGAGCCCACAACAAACGAGCAGCGCGGAGTTTTGCTATTTCGAGAAAATAGTTGGCGCTGATCGACAAATTGAATTTCATTTTCTTGGCAACGGAATCAATCGTCAAACCCTGCTCAGTTAAAACAGTCAGGTATTCTGCACCTTGTGCCAATGAGTAGGCCAATTCCTGAACGATAGATGATCCGGCATTTCCGAAGTTTTTGCCGTTTACGGCCAGTGTTTTGAATTTGGTCAGTTCGGCAGTGTTCTGAATCATTTTGCCGGCATTTTGATTGATATGATCCAATCCTTTGGTGAATTTTCCAGTTAGGGCAAATTTTCCGAACGGATCGTATTCAACCGAAGCACGAATGCTTTTGGGATCCCATCCACCTTGTTTTACGAATTCGGTAAATGCTTCTGAAACTTTGCGCGAGCAACAGCCAACGAAGTTTACTTCAACTGCGTCCAGACTTATGTCTTTTAGCAATACAGATAAATCGGTTACTGTCAGTTCGCTTCCATCAAATACAAAAGCCAACGAATTAACCCCTTTCATCAGATAAGTCAGGGCTTTTTTGTTGGCTTCGGCAAGGTCTTTTACTTGAATGCTCTGGCGGACCAGCCAATCATTGCCGATCTTTTTGTTTCCTCTTACGAAAGGAAACTCACCGGGCAAACTGTTCAGATAATCCAGTTTCTCCAGGTCTTCTTCCCGGTAGAAAGGCTGAACATCGATTCCTTCATTTGTTTTCCATACCAATCTCCGGTTGAAGTCGGCGCCTTTCAGGTCAGCAGTAACTTTGTCCATCCACTGCTGGGTGCTGACTGGTGGAAATTCATTAAAAAGTTTGTTATATTTTTCTGCCATAATGTAACTGTTTATAAAAATCGGTGCAAAATTAGTGCTTTTTAAATAGTTAGAAGAACATTCATGGTAGTTTTTAATTATTAAGTAACATTTGTAGGGCTAAGATATTCAATTACTTATATTAGTATATAAGTGAATTCAGGCAAAATAGGCAAAAAGTGTGACTAAAGTCAGGAAATGAATGATTTGAATCCAAACTCGACTTCACAAAATCGGCTTAATCGACTCTTAACATCACCTGCAATGCTAATCCAACATGTAATCCTATATATGTAATTGATTATTTGAGTATTAGAAGTTGATATTGCAATCCTGTTATTGAAATGTAATAGTAGCGTAAATAAATATTAATCGTTCTGTAACTATTAACCCATTCCTTAGCGGCATTATTAATAACCGATTGTATCGGATATGAGGGCTTAAATAAAAGTCAATTTATATTAAACGCTATTTTTGAATGGACATAAAAAGATTATTGCTGATTGCTGTCTGGATGATTGTTTCAGTTTCGGGAATGGCCCAAAATGGGATAATCAAAGGAACGATTACTGACGCAAACACAAAAGAAACCCTGATTGGCGCCACAGTTGTGCTTCAGGGAACTACAACAGGAGCCATCTCCGATTTTGATGGAAATTTTCTGATCGAAAAAGTTGCCAAAGGATCATACAACCTGGTGATTTCCTACATCTCATACGACAATCAGATTGTTCGTGCTGAAGTTGCAGATGGAGGTGAAACTACTGTTAATATAGAACTAAAATCGGCATCGATTGACATTGATGAAGTTCAGATCGTTGCCAAACGCCGCGACAACACCGAGGTTTCGATGCTTTCGAACCTGAAAGCCGGTAGCCTGATTGTGAGCGGAATCACCGCACAGCAAATCAGCAAATCGCAGGACAAAGATGCCGCGGAAGTAATCCGTCGTGTGCCGGGAATCACCATTACCGACGGGCGTTTTGTGATTGTGCGTGGTTTGGTTGAAAGGTATAATTCGGTCATGCTGAACGGAGCCACTGCTCCCAGTTTCGAAGCCGACAAACGCGCATTTTCGTTTGATGCCATCCCCAGCGGACTGATCGACAACATTCTGATTTATAAAAGTCCGGCGCCTGAATTGCCTGCCGATTTTGCCGGCGCTGTCATTGATATCCGGACAAAGAATGTTGCGGACGAAAATAGTTTTAGCCTTTCTTACGGAACAAAATATGTTCAAAATGCTTCGTTCAACAGCGATTTCCTTACCCACGATGCAAGCAAAACCGACTGGTTAGGCTGGGATGATGGCTCGCGGGCAATCCCCACCCGAGTTCCAAACAGTCAGGATTTTGCCGCTTTGTATGTTTGGCCAAATGCCAATGAGTATATTCAAAAAACTGATCAAATAAATGCAATTTCCTCCCTTTTCAAAAACAACTGGGGAACAACTGCGAAATCGCCTTTTTTAGATCAGAGTTTTTCGGCCACACTGCAACGCAGGTTTTTAATTGGCAAAGTTTCGGTTGGGAATATTACATCGCTAAGCTATGGAACCTCCAACAGTTTTACCGAAAGACAACGTACTGAATACCTTAATTTTGACAATGAACAGAACAGAATAAATCTGGATTTCGATTTTAAGGATCAGCTTTCGAAAAAAGAATTCAAAACCGGATTGATTCATAACTGGAACGTTATTTACGGGAAAAATCAGAAACTTGAATTCCGGAATTTCCTGAACCAGTCAGGCATACAGTCCAACTCGCAGCGTAACGGAATCCGCACCGACAACGGGGAGCCCCTTGAAATGTTTGACCTCAAATACGAAAGCCGGTTGGTTTATTCAGGCCAGCTTTCAGGAGAACAAACCTTTAACAAAGAACGGAGCAAGCTTGCGTGGATGTTGGGTTATTCGTTGACCAACAAAAAACAACCTGACAACCGCCGCATAACGCTCGTGCAAATAAACAACGAAGCCAGCGAGCAATATCAGCAATACTATCTGCGGGTACAAAATGTGCCAAACCCTTATTACGCCGGACGACTTTGGATCGACATGAAGGAAACCGCCAATGATGCAAAACTGGATTTCACCCATAACTTTAAAATATTTGGTTCCGAAACTGCCTGGGCATTTAAAACCGGTGGATTTTACGAACTCAAAGAACGCGCATTCAATTCGAGATTGATTGGTGTAGTGGCCATGCGCAACCCGCCAGATATTTTTGTAAATCAGGTAAAGGACATTTTTGCTCCTGAAAATTTCTTTTTCGACCGCACAACACCATACACACAGCATGGATTGTCGTACCGCGACAACACCCGAGCCAAAGACAGTTACACGGCTACCGATGTAATGAAAGCCGGATACATCGCTTTAAATATTCCGGTTACCAAAAAATTGAATGTCTACGGTGGTGTGCGGGCAGAAAACTGGAGCCGCGAAATTACCGACTTTTTCGAACCAACCGAAGGCGCCGACAAAACGCCCATCACGCGCGACACGGTGGATATTTTCCCATCGGTAAACGTAACTTACAACATCAACGAAAAGAATCTTTTTCGTCTTTCGTATGGCGAAACGGTCAACCGGCCCGAGTTTCGTGAAATGGCTCCTTTCGATTATCAGGACTTTGAGCTTTTTGCCATTGCATATGGAAATACCGGCCTGAAAAGCGCGTATATTCAAAACTACGACCTGCGTTATGAGTGGTATCCCAATCAGGGTGAAATGATTTCGATAGCAGGTTTTTACAAATCGTTTACCGATCCGATTGAAACATTCCTCCGTCCTTCAGGATCGACCTACGACTATTTTCCTTACAACACTGAAAAAGCATACAGCACTGGTGTAGAGTTGGATGTAAGGAAACGTTTTGACGGACTTAAAAATTCGGGAACTGTCCTTCGGCATTTAAAAGATCTGACAGTTGTTTTCAATACTTCGCTGATAAAAAGCGAAATCAATACTTCGGAACAGGAATTCACCCGCGATACCGTTCGTGTAATGTCAGGGCAATCGCCTTACATTGTTAATCTTGGCTTATTTTATAACAATCCTGAAAACAAATGGGATGTTAGCTTAAACTACAACATTGTTGGAAAACGCATTGCTTACGTTGGCACACCGGCAAACCCGCATACCTGGGAATTACCCCGCAACGCGCTCGACCTGACTGTTCAGAAATCATTTGGCGAAAAAATTCAGGTTAAAGCGGGGATAAAAGATATTTTAAACGAACCCATAAAGTTTGTACAGTACCAAGGCGAGAAGGAAAATATTACGGCTTATACCCGCAAATATACACCTAACCGCCAGTTCTCACTCACGCTAACGTGGACTATGTAATTGGTTCACTTATTGGATTTATTAAATTGGAAAACAGGATTTTAGAAAATAATTAAAAATCAATGTCATGAGAAAAATTTTACTCGGAATGTGTTTATTCTTGTTGATAACGGTTACTGCCAACGCGCAGTCGATCAACAATAACTTTTTTGAAAAAGTAAGTTATGTAGGCGCTTTCGACGGTGTTTACAACTGGACTGAAGGCTGGACCAACTGGGATCCGGTAAATGCAAACTATTCGGATACCTATACCATGAACAAAGGTAACGGACAGTTTACCCGCAGCGGAGGTGTTCACATCACTGCCAACGAAACCTGGAGTGGCGTAGTAAAACTCGACGGCTGGGTTTATGTTGATGCCGGTGCGACTTTGACCATCGAAAAAGGAACTGTTATTCGCGGAACAAACAAGAGCGTACTTTCTATCGAACGTGGTGGTAAAATTATGGCAGCGGGATCACAAACTCAACCCATTGTTTTCACCTCATCGCAGGGAGCAGGTTTCCGCACTAACAGCGACTGGGGCGGACTGGTTGTTTGCGGTAAAGCTCCAAACAACCTCGCAGGTGGCGTAGGAATTGCCGAAGGCGGTATTGGAACAGAATACGGAGGTACTGAAGCAGG
>JAIBEZ010000071.1 GCA_019459485.1 Prolixibacteraceae bacterium | reverse complement strand
GAACAAGATGATCGATTTGGATTCAAGGTTTTTATCCTCAAGCCGGACTGGCTCTTCCTTTTCCAAACGATGAAAAGGAAGCAAAAATCTTGTCAAAACGAACCCTCAGCCGGGCGTTTTGACGGCCCACACGCCCGCTTCGAATAAGGCAAACTCAAACTAACGGAACCAACCACCGTAACGAAATTTTTTGAGCCGCCATAGGAGAAAAAGTGTTAAGAAAAAGCAGCAGTGGGCATTAAGTAATTTTTCTTTTTTACGACCAACTTGAAGAGTTTGAAAGTTTTTAGCAGAACGGATTCTGTTTTTAGCTTTTTTTCTTGCTCTTTTGGTTACTTTTTCAAGCTGAAGGAGGAAAGTAACAGCCCGTCTAGCTTGAGCACAAGGTATAAGAAAGGAAGGTTTCTTTTACCATGTGCTGTAGTCGAACGTTCGGCATGAGTTCGTTGACATGACTCTAATTGTATTTTCTCCAAACGGGAGCAACAGGCCTTCCTATGAGATATTTGTCAATGCCTTCATCGAGCGCTTTTTTATAAACAATCATTGCATCGTGCATTTTTTCAACTGTATCAGAAATATCTTTATCAGAATGTGAGAAAGATACAATACTTGATGGCATTAATAAACCTCTTTTCATTTGTTCCTGAATAAAAAGAGTTCTAAATGGCTGTGATGGATTACCCTGATTGTCTCTTGTTGTATAAACCGAACAGCAATCGATCCCAATGATTGAAACTTTGTCTTCAATACCCAGTTCCCTTGAAGCTCTGTTGACTCCCTCTTTTAGCTTACTACCCTGTTGGTATAGAAAACCGATCACATCATTTTCGTGATAAAATTTCATTGTAGCTATTGCTGCAGCTAAAGCATGGGATTCTGCACCATGAGTGGTTGACATCAGAAAAACCCGCTCTTTCTTATGAAGAATTCCACCTAGTTCCATAAATTCTTTTTTTCCGGCAAGGGCTGCAATTGAAAATCCATTTCCCATGGCTTTTCCAAATGTTGAAAGATCCGGAACAACATTGTAAACCTTTTGTGCTCCTCCATTGTGCCATCTAAAGCCGGTTATCATTTCATCGAGAATAAAAAGTGCACCGTTATTGTGACAAATTTCCTTTGCTTTGTTCAGAAAATCATCTTTAGGCGGTTCGTATTTTTCAGGTTCCAGAATGATGCAGGCAATTTTATTCGGATATTCTGAAAAAATCTTTTCAATACTTTCAAGATCATTGTACTGAAATTTCGTTACCATCGTTTGCATCATTTCAGGAATTCCCGAATTCATTGGCGTTGTGCTTATAAACCAGTCGTCAACAGAAAAAAAAGGATGATCGGCACATATTCCCACCATATTTCGTCCTGTATATGAACGTGCAAGTTTAATGGCTCCATTTGTTGCATCGGAACCATTTTTGCTAAATTTTACCATTTCTGCATTTTCAAACATATCCAGAAATGCTTCTGCGCATTCGAGTTCAATTTTAGCAGGTCTGCCAAAATTTGTTCCTTTTAACATCTGCCTGCAGGCTGCATTTACAATTGGTTCGAAGTTATGCCCGAGGGTAACACTGCGCAATCCCAGCGCATATTCAATGTATTCGTTACCATCAACATCCCAAACATGACACCCTTTTCCTTTGTCGATGTAAACCGGCATCGATTCGGGGAACTGATCGTCACCCTTCGCATAAGTGTGGCTTCCTCCGGGGATAAGATCGTTAAATCGTTTTTGTAAATTTAATGATTCGTTAAATTTCATGTGAAAATAATGGTATTAAATAATTGATTGTTAAGCGTTCTCATGGAACTCACACGCATGAAGGCGGTCACTTTGAACATTAATTTCCATTTTCTTTTTGTGCCGCCGCCGATGAAATAATTATCTGCGGCATGTTCGATGTGTTTATTATTGTGGTTTTATTGAACAAAAACAGGGTTTTACAACAAAAATTAGCTCATATACGAATAACTGGCGAATGCTTGGAAAGTGATAGTTTTGGCTAAAGCCACTATCGTAGGATTCATTTTTCAACGGCATAAATGCCGTTGCTATTCATAAAAGCGGATCTATCATGTTTTGTATGGGTAAACTGAAACAAACATTTTCAGGTTCTGCGGCACTGTTAATATTTGCAGTATATAAGATGCAATACACACAAAAAGTGCATAGTACCTAAATATGGGAACATATTATTTTTAGTATTGCGGTGCGCTGCACCTTACCAGTTTTTATATAATTTTTGATTTCAATACTTCGTTTAAAACTTAGTTATTTATCTGATTTACAGTAAAATAACTGATTATTTATTAGTATAAAACCGCAGGGATTTGTATCTTTAAAGTATTAATTACCAGTTAATTACTTTAATTATGGCCACCCCTGCGATTTATGATTTATATTCAAAAATTGTTCTTGATGCTTTATCTGTTTCTAAAATAAAGCTCAATAAATGCAGACGAGATTTTATGATTGAGATTTTCATGCTATACCTGAGTATTCCTTCACGGATTAACTTCCTCCAGTTAGGCCGATACAGCCTTTTTGGCGAACAACGCTTCCGTCGCCAGTTCGAGGAAAGGTTTGACTTTTTTGGCTTTAATAAAGCTTTATCAATGCCTTGGATTGGCAGTCGCACCGCTATTGCTTTTGACCCGAGCTTCATTCCTAAGTCTGGTAAGCAAACTCCAGGAATCGGATACTTTTGGTCGGGCTGCGCAGGCAGGGCTCTCCGGGGGATTGAAATTCTTGGGCTTTCTGTAATCGATGCCGACACCAGGTTAAGTTTCCATTTGGATGCCGTACAAACGCCTCCGACAAACTGTCTTCAAGATAACGACCTGTCGCTAATCGATTGGTATGCCAGGGTTATCAAGAAATACTTGAAACAGATATTATCCATTACCAAATATGTTGTTGCAGATGCGTATTTCTCCAAGAAAAACTTTGTCGAAAGTATTCTGCAATGTTCCCTTCACCTGATAAGCAAATTTCGGAACGATGCAGACTTAACCTATCTTCCAGTGCGACCCAAGACTGGACAGAGAGGTCGGCCAGCAAAATATGGGGAAAAAGTTGATGTCAGGAACTTGGATCCCGAACAGTTCAATCAAGTTGTGAATGACAAAGGAATAACAGCATATTCAGGGATTGTATATTCAAAAGCTCTTGGCAGAAACATTTTACTGGTTGTCGAACAGTTCCTGATAAAAGGAAAAACAACTTGCCGTCTTTTGTTTTCAACCGATACCATACAAGCCCCAATTGATGTAATCGATATTTATCACACCCGGTTCCAAATGGAATTTGGATTCAGGGATGCCAAGCAATTCACAGGACTTGAAAACTCACAGGCCAGAAGCGGAAATAAGCTCAACTTTCATTTCAATACCGCATTGACAACAGTAAATATTGCCAAGGTAATGCAACTGAGCAATCCAGAAACAAGGGAAAACTCATTTTCTATGGCAACATACAAGATACTGTTTCACAATACATTATTGATATCGAGATTTTTCCGCCTGTTCGCCATTAACCCGAACTCAATCAAAAATCGTCAACATGTCAATGAACTATTGTATTTCGGCACTATGGCCGCTTAAATATTAATATATTTTGAACGAACTATTGTGATTTAGTACATGACAAAAATATAAATAGCTGATAATCAGCAAAATAAGTGTTAAAATATTTGGATAATACTCTGAATATCAGTATCTTACGAAATATTTCCATATCAATTAGTAAGAATAATGACACCCAGAGTAGAGCA
>JAIBEZ010000105.1 GCA_019459485.1 Prolixibacteraceae bacterium | reverse complement strand
TCTGGCATTGTGCCACTGAGAATTAACCTGTCGAAACATGAAAGTACGCAGGATATTTCGCTTTGGTAGGTTTCAGTTAATAGTTTCATTCAGTAAAGTTACGCGTTTTTCCTTTTTGGTTCTGGCTTGTCCAGGTTAGGTTAACAGACTATTTAATAATTCAGATTGGTATAAAATGGAATTTTACAGGTTCAATTCTTGCGGTGATTTCAGGATTTTAAGGTGCTTCATTTCGTATTTGGATTTAAATTGTAAAACGAATATTCAGCCAGATCTCCAACCTTGATAAACCGACGGCTAATTACAGGCGATCCGTTTTCAGCAGTGAATTCAGCAACCAGCAGGTAACCACCCGCTTCCGATGGTAAAACCACCGAAACAGGAATGTCTGTTCGTACAAACGATTCAAGTTTAACCCGAAAATTCTGCTGAGTGACACTTTTGCCTTTGGAATCAAGCAAACTAAGCTTCACCGAACCATTCGAAGGTTGATTCTGATTGTTAATTCCAGCCAAATTAAACAACAGATTGGATCCCGGGTCGTGAGCTTTGGTCATGCGGACATACCTCTCATCAGTGAGATTAATAAAAGTTGCTACAGGCGCAAAAGCATGTTGAAACCAATCCAGAGTTAAACTTGGTTTAAGGTCTCTGATGTTTCCAGCAAACCAATCACCGGTGTAACCGTAATTGTTGGCCAGGTAGCAAAAAGCCAAAACGCCCGCAATGTTTGATTCGCTGCGTAACCACTCCGTTTCGAGTTGCATCCAGTAGGCCTGCAACTCCCAATTTTGGTCAGGAGTTGAGTTTTTACCCAGGTAATGTTCGTAAACCTCTACTGTAAGTTTACTTGGCAAACCGTTTCTCCAGAGCCAGATCCAGCCATATTCGTTCACCAGCTGAGCAGAACTTGCATTTTTAATTTCCTGCATGATACTGGGATTGAAATCCAGATTTCCCAATGGATAAATGTCGCGGTTAGCCCCGGGTGGAAGCCAATAGATTACTCCCTGGTAGGGATGAGGCTCGTCCATTTCATCCTGAGTCATCTGATCGCCCGACATATATCCGGCATCCCAAACCCGGGTCGGATCGAGTTTTTTCAGGTCAGGAATAAGCGTATTTCCTATGAAATTGTCCCAGTTTTCGTTGATGGCATCCCAAATCGTAATGCTTGGATGATTACCGTCAGTCCAAACCCAATCAGTATATTCCTTGCGGATTTGTTCGTCCCAGCCGTGATTTGACCAGTATAACCATTCATTCTGAAACATCAATCCATTTTCATCAGCAATATCGTACCAGAAATCGGGCGCAATACCCACGCAAATGCGCATCATGTTCCAGTTCAGTCCTTTAGGATAGTCAACCAGCAGTTTTTTAACCCATTCCTTATCCCACACCAAATTGCCGCAATCGGGATCTTCAAAAAATCGCTGGAGGGTAACATTCGTTCCGCGTAGGATGATCTTTTCTCCATTCAGGTAAAAGAATTTGCCTTTTCGGGTAAAATCACGCATTCCAAACTGTTTGACTGCTTCGTCAGAAATGCCTTTATCTGTTTTCAATGTTGCCTTTGCCAGGTAAAGAAAAGGATTATCAGGTGACCAATTGGTAAAATCTTTCATTGGGATATCCATAATTACTTCTGATAAATTATCCCTTTTGGCAGAAAAACGTCTGCTTATGCTGGTTACTACTTTTCCTGTTTTTTTTTCTACAATCGAAATATCCCATGTCGTCGAATCACTATTGGCATTATCGTGATAATTCTGTGCCGGAAATAAACTACGAATCTGAGCCTTAATTGTAATTTTTTTGTTGGCTACCGATGGTAAAACCAACAATCTGTTAACTCTCAATTTTCCGGTAAAAGAAAGCAACACATCGTCCCATATTCCGGGAATATAGTGATCTTTCTCCGTATCAGTACCTCCGGCAGCTTCCGATGGTAACCAAATGCGGTCGCCCACTTTTATCAGTATTTCGTTTTCAACTCCAAATTTCAAGGCTTTGGTAATCAAAAACTCAACCGGGGTATAACAAGCCATTGAGACTCCCATATCCATGCCATTGACATAAACCTGAGTAACATACTGGCTCTTTTTGATGGTGATCATCCCCTCTTTACTTTCCAAATCTTTTGATATAAAAATCGATTTGCGATACCAACTGTATTTGGGAGTGTAATCAGGATCATTCATTTGACGGCGATCTTTTGCCTCAACATTATCGTTGCGTTTTAAAAACTTATCGTAATCTTCAATTTTGGGTTCTGCCAGGTGAATAAGCCCGGGAACCGAAATTGTGCGTGTGAATTTTACAGGAGGAAAAGCATTCAAAGTTTGATCAAACTGCCAGGTTCCATTTAAATTAATCACTGTCCGTTCCCCATCGTTAGCAGAATATGCAAGAAATGGAAGGCAATAAAGCATGTAGAAAAGTAAATATTTCATTATTAAATGATTTAATGAATGACGTTACAATCTCTTAATATTCAATATTCTGACATTATACATTTATCTTATTATTTCAAAACGAGTTTCTTCTGTTCATTATAAATGGATTATCGATTTTCGGTCTTTAAAAGTGGAGTATCATATGGGCCATCGTTTTTCCATTTGTACAAAATCTATCGAAATAGTAATAATTCCAGAATCAACGATTCCTTTTAAAGGGGTCTCATTGTAGGAAACAATTTCCAGATCTTTTCCTAATTCCAACTGCTTTTCGATTGAAAAACGAACAAGAAACTCCAGATCGCGGTCGTCGACCACTATAAAAGCATCGTCTATTCTGATTTCGAAAGATTTTACCTCATTGTCTTAACATTCAAAAATACAGAATCTAGATTTCTGAAATTCCATACTTTGTTTATCAGGTAAAACAAACAATCAACATTACGCTTCATAAGAGTTAAATATTTATGACCATTAACCTCTATCAGATTCAGCATAATTTTCTAATAAATAATCCAATGGTCAAGCAATCAATGTTTACGGTGTTCGAATTTCATAAGATATATTACCAAAAATCCAGCTTCATCTGATCGATCTCAATCTTTGTTCTCAAATTATATTGATAAAACAAATAATATTTAAATAAATAAGACCAACAATAATAAGAAAATAGACAAAATAAGCTCAGGCCGTGAACTGATTTATATAACAAGCTATCCTTAGTGGTATAATGATAAAATTTCATACTCTCATGAATTTGAGCCAATAAATGGAAGGCAAAAAATAAGAGTATGAAAGAGCATCAGTCGCATTATTGATTAAGTTTAACCATTTTGATTTACAATTATTACACTGTTGGCAACACCCAACTCGAAAGAATCATTAAGCCGGCCTATCATAGAGCAGAATAGCCTAAAGGTGCCTTCCGAGATACCTTTTACTGATCACTTTTTTCAACAACCATAGCTCTCATAATCAACATCATAAAGATAAACAAAGGAAGTTATTATTATGAGCATCCAATACGAGAGATCCAAAAGAAATGAATCTCTCGTTTAAGTCAACGATTTTCGATTATTAGTTCAATGATTTATTGTAATCAATCTCGCCTTGAGGAAGTGACCAAACAAATCCCTTGTCAGTATATGGTAATGAACCAGAACCTCGTTCTCCATTTCCTACATTTACTTTCAGACCTCTTAGGTAGTCTATTCGATCACCTTCACAAAATAGTTCAATTAATCTCTCATCATTTATCATCTGCTCTGAAATTGTAGATTCAGTAACATAACTTGATGAATTTTCATAACTTATCCCTGCAATACGCTCATCCCACGCACGCTTTCTTATTATATTTATATCGTTTGCTGCTGCTGATTTATTTCCTGCTTTGAATTGACAGATACATCTAGTCAAATACATTTCGGCCAGTCTAATTTCAGGATAATTTGCACGTCCTCCAGGTCCTCTGAAAGTTTTATTTTCCAAAACTGTTCTATAAGTTAAATTAGCTCTTGTCTCATAATACTTTCCTTTAACCTGTAGCTCCAATGGAACATTTGCAGGTTCCCTCACAAAAAAAAGTTGCTGGAACCTTTTGTCTCTTCGTGCAACAATAGTTATTGTTGTATCGCTCTTTGGATTCGGCATCCAACCGATACGCTGAAGAGTAGAAAAATCCATTATTACACTTACCCATGTACATGGGTCTCCTCCACAAAGATGTGAATAGACTCCAGCGAAATATGGTGGAGTATCCTTAGTCTGATCATAGAAAGGCAACCAAAATATTGATTCTTTACCTGAGGTTAAGGTACTTTTATTAAAAGCATCAATTGGTTCTTCAAGGTAATAATCACCACCATTTTTAGTAATAACATAATCAGAATAATCCTTGGCCTCGGCATAGTTACCCATGTAAAAGTAGGCTCGGCTTAACATAGCTGAGGCAGCAAATTTATTTGCTCTACCGGCGCTATATGAAACATGCATTTTACCTTGAAGATATCGTTCAGGTAACATATCATAGGCCATCTTAAGATCGCTAAGTATCTGATCCCATAGTTCTTCGGTAGTTGCAATTTTAGGACTTAAAGCTTCATCTGCACCACGTGAAAATGTTGTTCTGAGAGGAAGTTGTTTCCCTTTATTATCTCCGTCAGGAACATATGCATCTCCAAATAGAGTGGCAAGAGTATAATAGCAATAGCCGCGCATAAAATATAATTCTCCAACGATCCTGTTGAAATTATACTTCCGATCATCTTCACTTATTTTAGGATATGGATCTCCATTATTTTCATTAATGAAATCTAATGCATCATTACAAATTGCAATCGCTTGATAATATTTAATATAAGTTGTTTGATGGATCATCTTATTATTATTCTCTGTATCACGAAACCATCCCCAACTTGGATCATTGGGAGTTGAAGTTGCAATATCGTCTGCGACCATATTTTTGAAGATTTTTATAACAGGCCAAGAGTTTCCCCAACCTCCTGAAAAACATACGGAGTATGCTCCAATAACAGAACGTTCAAATTCTGTAATATTATTCCAGGGGGACTGTGAAGGACGTTCAAATTCGAAAAATTTTTCCTGCTCACATGAAACTATTAACAATAGGATTGATAACAGTTTAATTATATGTTTTTTCATATTTTTAATTGTTATATTAAAATTTAATAGATAAACCAACAGTACCGGCTAATAATTGAGGTAAATTGTATGTATTTACTAGTTGTAATCCTTCTGGATCCCAGCCAGGATATTTCGTTAAAGTATACAGGTTGTCTATTGATCCAAATACCCTCATGCTCTGGAGCTTTAATTTATTACACATAGCCTTTGGGACCTTATAACCTAAGGTTATTGTTTTAATTTTCAAGAAATCACCTTTATAAGCCCATGTATCCATACGGGTTCTTGAATCAAAAGAGCCATAAGATGTTCCATCTGGGAAAGTCATATTGCCATACCAATCAAGCCTCGGATACTTTGCAACATCACCTGGTTTAGTCCAATAATTTCCCAGAATATCTTTGTCAATCACTCCAGAAACATTTGGCTGAACATTTTGTCTTCTTACCCAATCAAGAATATAATTTCCGCCCGAAAAAATCATTTGAATATTCAAATCAAAGCCTTTGTATTCAAATGAATTAGAAATTCCGCCAAAATAGCTTGGCAATGTACTTTTACCAATAATATGAAATAAATTGTTGTTTATATTGTCAGCAGTAGCCATTAATTTGACATCCGTTCCTTCGGCATCTTTAAGCCTTCTGGTTTTACCAGTATTATCAAAATAGTCTTTGTCTCTGGCATAAATCATACGAATGCCAGTCTGCGGATCAATCCCGGCCTCTTCAGCTAGATAGAATTCATTAATTCCATGACCTACTTTTGTTATGAACTCACCTGTTCCTCCACTAATCATCCCTTTCCCATTATCATCAAGGGTAGAAAGTAATTTTGTAACTTCGTTGCGATTAAATGTTAAATTAAAATTGGTTTTCCAATTAAAGTTATGTGTCGAGATATTTGTAGAGGAAATATTAAACTCAAATCCTTTGTTTAACAAATTACCAGCATTCTGCCAAATTGTATTGCCTGCTGACAATCCTACAGAAACTGGTATCGGAGCTTGTAGTAAAAGTCCCTTTACTAACTTATTGTAAAATGCAAGAGATCCATTGATCTTATTATTTAGAAAACCAAAATCAAGACCGATATCAAAATTATTGGTTGTTTCCCAAGTCAAGTCAGTTACACCTATCGTAGAAACACTAGTTCCGTTTGAAGAAAAGATATCATCACTTGCATATGGATTACTGCCATTATAACCAGTTACATTTAATCTTGAAGGAATATTCTGGTTTCCAGTCTGTCCAAAGCTTCCTCTGATTTTAAGCAAGTTATCTTTACCTAACCAATCCATAAAGGATTCGTCAGAGAAAATCCAGCCTGCAGAAAACGCAGCAAATGTTCCCCAACGGTATTCGGGAGTGAAGGTTGAAGAACCATCTGTTCTTATACTTACTCCTGCAAGATATTTATCTTTAAAATTATAATTTGCACGACCAAAATAAGCCAATAAATAATTTTCTCCAGTCATACCAGAGGACATAAAAAGTTTTTGATTAGGAGTCCCTAATTCCTGATAAGTTCCAATCAAATCCTGCCCTTGCATTTGGCGGTTCCAACCTGAAGTGCGTTGAGCTTCTACTCCCCCAACAACGCTAATACTATGTAATTCATATGATCTTATATATGTTCCGTATAAATTATAATTAAATGTCTTTTGTGTAAAACTTTGATCTGAAGCATAAGATCCGTTTTTTCGTAAGACACCTGACGCCCAGAAATTCATGTTACTCTGCAAAAAATCAACAGATAATTCTGAACGCACCTTAAGTCCGTTTACTTTTGGAATAAAATATTCCGCATAAACTCCACCTAAAAACCTGTACATATCTACTACATCGATCATATTATTTGGATCAATTGATGCAGCAGGATTCATTCCTGTTTGCGGATTGTAATAATCAATTAGACTCCCTGGATTATAAACTGGATACCATGGGATAGCTTTCGTATTCAGAAAATTGAACCCTCCTGAAGTTCCTGATAGATTTCCAGTTTCGTTATCAGTTGCGTTTTTGACACGATTGTTTTTACTTAAAGCTAAACTCAACTTAACACCAACTTCCATATTATTAGCCGGTTTCAAACCAACATTTGAACGCAGTGTATATCTTTTTAACCCATTCCCTATCATAACACTATTATCATTTCGGTAATTACCAGACAGATAGTAGTTTGATTTTTCATTCCCCCCGATCACAGATAAATTCAAATTTTGAAATTCTCCACGTCTCATTGTTTCGTTAAACCAGTTAGTATTTATTTTTTCAGCCTGCTCTCTGGTAAGATTTAAAGTTGAATATGGAATTTTTGCATAATGATCTGTCATTAAAAATTCACCATGCCCATTAGCCTTTGCAGCCTCATCCATAATATTAAACCATTCATTGGTATTTAAATATTTGACCTTGTGAATTGGCAAGTCAGATATACCAGTACTATAATCAACATTAATTGAGGAATTTCCTGATTTTCCCGATTTAGTAGTCACCAAAATAACTCCATTTGAACCTCGCGACCCATATATTGAGGTTGCCGCAGCATCTTTTAGTACTTCAATTGATTCGATATCATTTGGATTAATGAGAGACATTGGTGATTGATCGGTTGTTCCTGCATTATTTAATCCGGAACTAGTAATGATAGGAACACCATCAATAATCCATAATGGGTTTACTGAAGCATTTATTGAACTTAAACCTCTAATTAAGATGTTTGATTCGGAGCCAGGAACACCAGAAGTTGACTGTACACTGACACCAGCAGCCTGCCCTTGAATTAGATCTGCAAAATTTGAAGATCCTGATGCTTTAGAGAATCTATTTGAGCTAATTGTTGAGATGCTTCCTACTATTTCTCTCTTTTTCTGTGTTCCATACCCAACTGCAACAACTTCTTCAATATTAACAATTTCCTCTAAAAGAATAACATTGATATCTGTTTTTCCAGCAACTTGAATCTCCTGTCTTTCCATTCCAATAAACGAAAACACTAAGGTTGCATCAGCTGGAACATTTAAAAATAAATAATTACCATTTGAGTCTGTAATTACCCCAGTGGTAGTTCCTTTTAAAATTACAGAAACGCCAGGCAGCTGTGAACCGGAAGAGTCGGTGACTTTTCCGGAAATCGAACGAAGTTGTTGGAAATCATTATCGCTGTAATTATTTAACTCAGTCTTTGGAAAAACAATAATGTTTCGTTCGATGAGCTTATAGGTTAGACCTGTTTTACTAAGAAGATCAGATACCAATTCTAAAACATTCTTATTACTTACATCAATAGTCTTTTTTTCTACATCACGAATTTGTTCGTTCTGGTAAAAAAACCGATACTCAGAATGTTCCTCAATCTTACTGAAGATTTCGCTTAAAGTGCCATTCTTAATTTTAACAGAAACTTTTGAATTTTGGGAATATAATGATGCGGAGACATCAATTACCAAAATAAGAACAAGAAAGGCTGTTAGTTTCATAACTCGTAATAATTTTGTCCAACCAACTCTCGCCAGAGAGCCAATTAATTGATTTTTTTTCATAATTTTGAAAAGATTTATAGTTTTAAATCAAGTAATTAAAGGTGATATTTCGTTGGCGCGGGTATCACCTTTTTGTCTTTAACTATCTCATTTTTTTGAGATTTAGTTTTATAGTTTTATTTTCTATTTCATAAGTAATAGGAATGGTGAGGTTTATAAATTGAAGTACTTTATTAATATTCAGGTTATCAATTGTGCCCGTATAATGGATATCCTTAAAATCATTTTTGTCGTAAATAAATTTGACTCCATAAAATCTTTCTAATTTTGATATTAAGTTATTAAATGGCTCATTTTCGAAACACAAAACACCTTGTCTCCACAAAATATCCTTTTGTACCTCGACTTCATTCTTTGAAAGCAGTCGCTTTTCAGCATCATAAACCACCTTCTCTCCGGGATGGAGATCAACTGTTTCTCCGTTCTCGTTTAAAGAAATAGTAATCTTTCCTGACAGAAGAGAAGCTTCTGTAATATTGGAACCTGGATAATGTGAGACATTAAACTTTGTTCCCAATACTTTTACTTTTGCAATACCTAATTCAACAATAAAAGGGATGTGCGCGGAATGTGTTACTTCAAAATAAGCTTCACCCTCCAGGCTTACTTTTCGTTCCTCCTTATCCTGATGAAACTTTAGGACTGTTGAAGCATTTATCCATACCAAACTACCATCGGGTAGTGTAACTTTACTTTGTTGACCAGCCAAAGTGGAAACTTCAACCCAATTGTTTTCGTAAAATAAATTAGTTTCTGAAGCAATATAGATTGATAAACCAGCAATGGACAGAATGAAAATTACTGCAGCAGCTATTCTTGATAAGAAATACATGGGCGATTTTCTGGTTTGTTCTTTTTCTGTTGAGTTTATTCGGATCAACAATCTTTTACGAACACAGTCCAACCGTGGAAATAGTTTTTCTTCCGTTAGAAGGTTCCAGTATGATTCCATACTATTTGAGAATGAGGCATTCTTATCTGAAATATTTTTCCATTTTGAAATTGTATCTACTTCGTCCTGATTGGCAACTTTAAGTATGACACGGGCCAATATTAAAGAAATATCTTTCATTCCAATTGATATGTTTTAATTCCTTTTAGTACAAGGACACATCATTTTCAAAATTTCCCTAAAAGAAACTGAATTATTTTTAAAAGTTTTGAAAAAAACTTTTAATCAGGTTTATTCCCGTGCTAAAACGTGAGTAGAAAAGTCATTAATCCATGTGAATTTGTAGGATTGGTGAGATCAATATTAAGTTGTGCTGCAATTTTCTTTATTGCAATGGCCACTTGGTTGTCGACAGTTTTTACGGAAATATTGAGGACCTGTGCTACCTCATTCCTGTTCAACCCATCATCCCTGATTAACTTGAAGATAATTTTACATTTAGCAGGCAACTTCGCTACTGCTTCATTCAACGCACCAAACATTTCAGACTCAATAAGATTACTGTCCACTGCTGGCCTATAGTCAGACAATTGAATATGAGAATCCTCCAATAAATCGAAGTGAAACTTTTTCTCCTTCTTAAGCGCATTAATCGATCTGTTTCGAACCGAGATAAATAAGTATGTTTCAATATTGATTATAGTATCCAATGTTTCTCTCTGTTCCCAAATTTTTACAAATACATCCAATACAATTTCTTCGGCTAATAATTCAGACTTAACAATTGTATGTGCAAATTGAATCAATCGCGTAAAGTAATAATCAAAAAAATCAGTGAATGATTCTTGAGATTGTTCCTTTCGAAACCGGATAAATTGATATTTTCCATTATTTTCCAATTTCCTATTCTGGTTTTAAAATTGAATATAAGAGATAATTTTAACAATATTATTAGAATCTAATGTTTCGCACTTATCTAAAGTGCTGTAAAATGATTGTTTAGAAATAAAAAAGTAGCATGTAAATTTTGTTAAGACCTTAAATAATAGTAATTTAATGGCGAATCCAAAACAAGAAAACCATGCTTCAGTGTAAAGATATTAATAAGATCTCAGAATTAAAAAACGGTTTTACCCATAGGTGGCTTGAACCCGATTTTATTTCCAGTTCTTTGAAATGTTTCACATTTTCGAATCTTTGCAGTGTTGTTTCTCAGGTCAAAGGAAAAGGGTATCGTTTGAATGGGTGATGGCCATCCTGCTTTCCATGCCCTTTATTGATGCCTCGACCGTTCATTCCATGCTGAACGGTTGCGTGAAGCACCAAATAGAAGCACGTAAGGACACGTTTTACCGTTTGAAAAACAATCCGGGTATTTGCTGGCGAATGGTTTTATGGTTGTTTGCGGCAAGGTTTAAAGCTTTGACATTACCCCCAACCCCCTAAAAGGACAAAAGCCACAAGGATTGCTTCTCTTGATGATAATTAAAGTCCCCTTGAAGGGAATTAGGGCTAAGCTAATAGGATATTTATTACAACATTATTTTACTTATTGCAATATCAATTCAATGACAGGAATTTCTACATTAGGTTTATTTACCGGTAAGCTTAAAATAAGGTCATTTGATCCAACATCGCCTTCCTTTATTCTTACTTCTGAATGGTCATGCAGAAATTGGGCATATTTCACTTTCCCTTTGTATCTGGGCAATACCAGCGTTTGAGCTTCATACTTCATCAAATGAACAAATAAGCGTTTGGTTTGCATATTGAATGTAAGCAGCGTGTTTTCAGGAGTTTTATACTCTGCGGATGCCATTGAACAACCATAGATGGATTGATTATTGCATTTCATCCATTGGGCAATGTTGTCAAGTGCACCAACGGCCCGGTAATCGAACTCTCCGCGGGCTGTTGGCCCTACGTTCAGAATCAAGTTTCCTCCTTTGCTTACTGAAGTTATCAATAATGTGAGCAGCTCATGATTAGATTTCCAGGTGATTTCGTCGCGGAAATATCCCCATGATCCTGAGAAGGTCTGGCAGGTTTCAAAATAGGTGCCGGCAAACTGGTTCAGCTCTTCAGGTTTTACCTGTTCGGGGGTTACAAAATCCGCCCCATCTTTATATTCATCCAGATCAAGGCGGTTATCAACCAAAATGTTCTGTCGCAGTTTCCTGATCATCTTCAATAATTCGACCGATCCCCAATCGTCTTTGCTTTTACCGTGAACATTGTTGTTCGGATAAGAAAAATCGAGCCACAAGATGTCTATTTTGCCGTAGTTGGTCAATAATTCCTTGATTTGGTTATGTAGGTACGTTTTGTATTTATTCCAGTCTTTTCCAGCATTTATGCGGGCATAATCGGCTTCTGTATTGCTGGCCGGTTCCAGCGGATGCATGATATCAACGATAAAATCAGGGTGATGCCAGTCGATCAGGGAATAATAAAATCCAATTTTAATGCCTTCGGCACGAAACGCATCCACAAATTCCCTGACCAAATCTCTTTTGGCCTGGGTATTGGTTGACTTGTAGTCGGTATATTTTGAATCGAACAAGCAAAAACCTTCGTGATGTTTGGTGGTAAGCACCGCATATTTCATACCAGCCGCTTTGGCTTGTTTCGCCCACTCTTTGGGATTGAACATATCGGGGTTAAAATTGTCAAAGTAAGGTTGGTACTGAGCATTGTCCATTCGTTCGTAGCGTTTCACCCACTCGTGCCGTGCTGCACCTGAATACAACCCCCAATGGATAAACATGCCAAAGCGGTCGTTGGTCCACCATTCCATGCGTTTGGCTTTTTGTTCAGATGTTTCATTTCCGATCTGTTTTTTCTGGGCAAGAACCGGCTGCAGCATTGATAGTATCATTACTACGGCCCATAAGATTTTTTTAATCGATTTCATTGAAGTGAGATTTATTAATTGAATGTTTTAATTTAGTAATAAATGCGAATTAAGGGTTGAATCATAATATATTATTAACAATTCAATTTGCTGATTGTCAACAACTTACTGAAATGTTATTTTAATATAACCTTAAAAATCAGTACTTTAAGGCAAGTAACCACACTTTGACTTATCGTATGCTTCCTAAGATCAAAGAACTTAAATCAATAGGTATAATCTATATATCAGCGATGTATATAAGTACGACTTAATGTATTCCTGTCAGCGGTTCAGTAACAATTCAAAACCTGAGTTTACTGACGAGGAAGTTATGACCATTTATCTTTATGCTATGCACATCGAACAACGTTTTAAAATTAAACAAATCTATGAATATGCCAGTGACCACCTCCGATCGTGGTTTCCGCTGCTGCCTTCTTACGAAGCTTTCATTATGAGGCTCAATCGTTTGGGAGAAGCCTTCAAGCTGCTGTCTTCTGATCTTATAAGTAGGTTTTTACCATCTGATTGTATTGAAGGCAAAAGCTTACTTGATTCAATGCCTATTATCACCTGTTCAGGCAAACGCTCAGGCAAAGTGGCCAGGGAAATCACAGACAAAGGTTTTTGTTCTACAAAAGGCATCTATTATTATGGGTTAAAATTACACGCGCTGGCCTTTCACCGTCCACATCATTTGCCCTTTCCTGAACAATTTCAACTCACACCTGCTTCAGAAAACGACCTTAACCTATTTAAACAGGCATGGGGAGAAATTGAAAACCGTACTTTTTTCGGCGATAAGATATATCATGACTCCCAATATTTTAAAGAGGCTGAAAATAGCCGGAACTCATTGATGCTAAAGCCAGTCAAGGCCATTAAAGGTCAAGATGCAGACTTAAAGCTTAGAGACAAAGCAGCAAATGACCTGTTCTCCACAGCTGGTTCAAGGATCAGACAACCGATCGAATCATTGTTCAATTGGCTGATTGAAAAAACAGATATTCAAAGAGCATCGAAAGTAAGATCTACAAAAGGATTGATGGTTTATATCTTTGGTAGATTGGTCGCAGCTTACATTGCCCTTATTTTCAACTCTTAATTCGCATAAATTATATACTTCAAAGAACTAATTACATAATCCATTCCATTTGAAAAGTTCTTGACTTTCCTATGAGATTACAGGATATGTTTTGTATTTACAATTTCTTTGTCCTTACCGTCTTTAATTCACCATTGATCCGTAATGAGACCTCCCTCCCATCTTCAGAAGCAATTCGATAGGTTATCACTTTTCCATCTTTCCAAGCCAGATCAACGACAAACCCACCCCTTGCCTTTAATCCTTTGACCGATCCGGAGAACCAACTATCGGGCAATGCCGGTAATAAACTAACTTCTCCCGCTTGAGATTGAATAAGCATTTCAGCAATTCCAGCAGTTGCACCAAAATTACCATCAATCTGAAAGGGTGGATGAGCATCAAAAAGGTTTGGATAAACTCCGCCCTCTTCATTATTTGGGCCTGCATTTCCAACAAGTGTCATCAGGTTTCTCAATAATTTATAGGCATGATTTCCATCAGACAGGCGTGCCCAGAAATTAATTCTCCAGGCCATCGCCCAACCAGTGCTTTGATCGCCTCGTGACTTTAATGTTTTCATCGCCGCCGCTGCTAACTCAGGAGTTGTCGTTACCGAAATTTGCCTTCCTGGATGAAGGGCGAAAAGATGTGAAATGTGACGATGGTTATCTGTTGAATCGTCCCTGTCGATACTCCATTCCATCAGTTGTCCCCATTTGCCAATCTTAGGTTTTAAAAGTTCTTCTCGCAACGAGATTACCTTTGTCCGATAGTCAGGGTCGATATTCAAAATTTGGGAAGCTTCGATGTAATTGGTAAATAAATCCCAAATAATTTCCTGGTCGTAGGTGACCCCTGGTTCGTGAGGGCCATGTTCAGGAGACCACCCGTCAGGAGTTACCAAAGCTCCGTTTTCATCGCGAATTAACCGTTCTTCCCAGAATTCACAAATTTCTCTCAATACAGGATAGGCAAAATCCCTTAGGTAATTTTTATCATTGGTGAATGCATAATGCTCCCAAAGATGCTGACAATACCAAGCGCTACCGGGTGGATTCCACACAAAACTTCCTGCTCCGTAAATATTATTCTCCGTTTGGACAGTCCATCCCTTTTGAGAATTATAAAATTCGCTGGTGGCCTTTTTCCTGACCTCACGTTGATTGTTGATGAACTCGAGAAATGGTATATGACATTCACCCAAATTGGTAACCTCTGCAGGCCAATAATTCATCTGGACATTAATGTTGGAATGATAGTCGGATCGCCAGGGTGGGTTATTCGAATTATTCCAGATCCCCTGTAAATTAGCAGGAAGCGAACCTGGTCGCGAAGAACTGATTAAAAGGTACCTGCCATATTGAAAAAACAATTCTTCCAAATCAGGATCAACACTACCATTTTTATAGGCAACCAATCTTTTATCAGTTGTCATTGTAGAAATATTGGAATCACTTTTACCTAAATTCAAATCCACCCGTTTAAACAAACTTTGATAGTCAGCTATATGTCGGTCTAGCAATTGTGTAAAAGGTCGAATTGATGCTTCTTCCAATTGGTGAGCAATTAATTGGTGAGGATTTTCGCCTCTCCATCCTTTGCTATAATCGGGAAGATAATTTGTTCCGGCAGCAAGAATAAGCGTGATACTATTTGTTTTCTCAAATATCATGGAGCTTTCTGAAATCTTAACCGTACCTCCATCTGGCAAAACTACCAGGCCTGCTTCATAAATCAAGCCATTATCAAGTTTCCCGGTTACGGTAAATTTATTGTCTGACAATTCATTTTTGCCATGATGCATGTCGGTTAGACGAATCGTACCACTGCAACTTTCTTTTTTATTCGAGCTAATTTTCATGACCATCACGTGATCTTTGGCACTGCTGAAGTATTCACGTTTGTACCGGATTCCGCCTGAAGTATAGCTGATGGTGTGCACTGCATTACTAATATTCAATTCACGTTTGTAATTCCGGGCATCATCCAGGTGATTAAAATCTATAAACAGATCTCCAAAGGCCTGATATGCACCAGTCTCTTTTTCATCACCTGTCCAAAGGCTTATTTCATTAAATTGAATATGTTCGGTTTCAACTCCGCCAAAAATCATTCCTCCCAGCCGGCCATTACCAATTGGCAATGCCTCAGTCATCCAATCCTTTGCTGGACTATCGTAGTTTAGCTTTAATGAAGTGTCTTTCGCCTTCACATCCTTAGTACTTAGAATTAGACTAACTAAGAGTATTAAAATCAAGTATTGTTTCATTACGCAATAGTTCAAGAGATAAAGAAATATAATTATATGTTTACAATTCACTAAACCAATGTTATTTGGCACACCATTCTAATAAACCTTCATTTTAGATTTTATATTCAGATCAACCGGTGATTGTCCAGTCATTTCTATTTCGCCAAGCATAGCTGAGATTACAGCCCAATGCATGTTTGGTGTATTGGAATATGCATTGATACAAGTATTTACCCGCTCAAAATATTCATTTGTATTATAGGGATTTCCAAAATTTATAACAATCAGTTTTTCCTTAGGCATAGCATTTACTCCCCACACTGTCTGTGCTTCGTCATCGTAAAATTGTAACGAACCAAAAGGAGAATGCGAACTACGAGATACTGCAAAAATAATTCGATCATATTTTTCCACAGAATCATCAATCCAGCCTTGTGTTTCATATAAAATATTGTGCCGGAAATCAACCATGAAGCCCTTACTTCTTAATTTTTCAGCAAAACCTTCCAGTTCCAGCAACCCGCTATTGCCACCTTTTCTCGAAATGGGCGTAACACCTACGACCAATATTTTTTTATCTTTTACTGGGTTTAATGGCAAAGCCTTCTCTTGATCCCGAATAAGCGTTATTGCCTTTTCACAAATTTTTTTGGCAGTCACATCTCCGCTTTCTTTTTCCTGTCGAGTGATCTCACGAATCAGTTTCCGATCCTTTTCAAGCAAACCGAACCTTTCTTTTAAGGCCCAGATCCGCTCTACAGCATCATCAAGCCGTGCCATTGGAATTTGGCCACGATTAATTCTTGCTTCAAGGGTATCCATAAATGTATAGGATGGCCAAAGCAAGATATCCACTCCCGCTTTGAAACTTTCGACTTCACTTTCAAGGGAATTATTGTACCAGCCACGAAAACCTCCCATGACCATAGCATCTGATACAATTACTCCACGGAATCCCATTTCTCCCTTTAACAAATCGGTTAATAATTCCTTTGACAAGGTTGCAGGGGGATACATTCCATTGATTTTCTGTTTTTGATAGCTCGGCAACGTGATGTGTCCCGGCATAATACAGGCCACTCCACTGTCAATTAAAGCCTGAAATACACGACCATGCTTTTCTTTCCATACTTCAAAGGGGAGCGAATTACTGGTTGTTACTAAATGTTGATCACGGTAATCCACCCCGTCACCAGGAAAGTGCTTGATCGTGGCAGCAACTCCATTACTTTGCAGGCCTCTGATTTGCTGACTCAGTAATGCAATGGCTTTTGAAGGATCATCAGAAATACTCCGGATATTTGTAATTGGGTTGAACGGATTTAAATTCAGGTCGGCTACCGGGTGCAAAACCCATTGGACTCCGACAGATAATGCTTGCTTAGCTACTGCTTTTCCAAAGTCATAAGCCAGAGAAGGTGAATTTGCTGCTCCAAGTGACATTTCATTGGGGAAAGAAGTCATACCCTGTAAATCTAAACCGCTTTCATAGTCCTGCTGAAAAATTAATGGCAATTCACTGGCTTCCTGATATTCAATGGTGGCCTCAAGAATGTGCTTATAATAATTCTCAGGCTTAATGCCATCAAACAGTTTCCATCCCATGAAATATCCACTTACCGGGTACTTTTTAAAGTAGCTTTTCAAAGATCCGTTACCTAATCGCATTTCCTTTTCCCGCTCAGGCAACATCAACATCGTCTGGCCTATTTTCTCCCTGATTGACAAACTTTTCCATGTGGTATCTTTTGGAATAAACGGTCCATTCTTTCCTTGACCAGCAAGTTTTTCAGCTCTTTGAGCGCTGAAACCCATCGTTGCACAGATCATTAGGAGACTAATAAATGAAATAAATTTCATGCTCAATTATTTAGTTTTATTTTTGATTAATCCTATCTCGGAAAATGGGATGGTTTTAAATTCAGGAAGTATTTTAAAAACTTCGGAATTTTCTTTTAAAGAGAAATTAAGTTTTGAAGCATCCACGAACCCAGGATCCTTTGTGGTAATAATATTGTTTTCGTGAACGGGTCCCCATTCAGATTTCCCGTCATGAAGCTGGCTAACATTTACAAAAATGTTGTTTTTAATATCATTGTGCTTGGGTACTTCAGGATGATCATTGAAATATGTTGCTAATGCAGGATATGCAACAGAATAGGGAGGTTTATTATAATTCGTTTGGCGTAAGCGGATGTCAAATATGTTGTTTGGAGAAATATTCGTTTGGTTGGAACCATCAAGCCGATTGTCTAGATGAATTGCCAATTTGGATTCGATAAATATATTATTATAAATCGGGTTATAACTTCCTCCTCCGACCGTAACAGTCCAGGTTGCTGCTTTATAAAACACATTTCCATAAAGCTGAGTGCCACATGCCCCGTCATCATAATAAACAGCAATGGTTCTTCCTATATGACCAATATTTTTGAAAAAATTGTACCGGATGATATTACCAAATTCTGAAGGATCACGGCCCAGGTAAATAGCTCCCTGATCATCTATAAAATTGCATGCCTCACTTATTACATTATACTCAATGATATGATCGTTTCCATGGATGTAAATGGCTGTGGCCGGACAGGCGTTGAACTGGCAATGCTGAACCTTGTTTCCCACCCCATCAATATTAACCAACGATTTATATGAATAATCGATACGGGCACAATTGGTAAATTCGCAGTTAAAGACATAGTTACCTGCTTTTTCAAGGGTCAAGCGATTACCTCCGCCAAGACTAATTCCACCACACCCGGCGTTTTCAATTTTGCAATTAATTATTCCATTGTTTTCACCACCTTCACGGTTAAACGTGGTGTTCTCGTAAAGTAGCTCGTGCAGACTTCCAATTCTTTCCGATAATTTTTCAGTTGGATAAAATGGTGTTTTTTCTTCAGGATGACGGTAAATAGAGGAGGGTTTGCTGCCCATGCCAATACAAACGCCGACCACACCCATGTTTCGTATGGTACAGTCTTCAATTTTGTTGTGTTTGGTATTTTCCATATAAATTCCAATTCCTCTACCGGCCTCAAAGCAAATATTTCTAAATTGAATGTTACTGGCTCCCTTCATGGTTACCAAGGCATCTTCCAGCATTGAAACCATAATCGTATCAGCAGAATTCAATTCTGTGTATGGATAGAAATAAAGCTTTCCACGTTGATGATCTACATAATACTCTCCCGGCTCATCAATTTCTTCCAAAAGATTAAAAAAATAATATTGGTTCCATTCTTCGCCTCCTGAAATACCGTACATGTGAGAATCGGCAAATTGAACTAAGCCAGTCATGGGGTCCATTTTCTTCACCCTTAACTGATCTGTTGCCCAGGCAAATCTGAAATTTCCACCAGCCAAAACATTGGGTGCTGTTTTCCATTGGGCTAATTTCGATTTGTCAAAGAATATGCTGCCAGGGTAGCATTCTTCTTTTTCGGTAATCCCTTTATCACCAACATTTTCAGGCTTAATGAAAATCTTTTCCTGATTAGGGTATCTGGCTAAATGATAGGATTTACCATTAATAAACAGTTCCATGGCAGCGTTGACATAAGGTCGTCGGAACCCTGTTATTTGATTAACTCCATAATCTAAAATGCCTAACGCTTTGAGGTCTATTTCTCTGATTTGTGCAATCGCTTCTTTCTGAACAATCAGTCTTGCTGCATCGGATGAGATTGGGTTAACCTGATCATAACTGATCTTTTTACCTCCTGAAACAATAACTTTTTCATTGGGATAACCACTGAAGATCACAGGTTCACTTTCCATTCCTGAATCTTCCTTTTGAAGCATGAAACTTTTAGGCAACTCATATACTCCTTCACGTAACCATACAGTGACTCCACCTTTAAGCTGATGATTGCTTTTTAACTGACGGATGGCCTTCTTTGCATCATCCAGTGAAGCAAACGGATGGCTTATATCTCCATTGTTCAAAGAATTGCCATTTGGAGCAATGTAATACTCAATTGAACCTTTTTTAGAATGATTGTTACCATCAACACATATTTCCTCAGAATAAACGTTTACAACTGCCCCTATATTTAAGAAGAAGAAAACGCCAAAAAATATTTTAGATAAATTCATTTTTCCCATTGGTTGTAAATAGTTAAACTGACTATTAAAACTGCACCTTTGTCTTAAAAATAGTAGATTAAGACATTGACAATTACACTAAAACACAATGTACTGTATTTCAAAATCATGATTACAGGTATGATTGCTTTTAGACGAACTATTGCTTTTAAACTAGTATTTTGACCTTATTCAATAATCTCAAATTTTGTCTTTTGATTATTAATAATTACATAGAAGTCTCCTGATTCCAGAATGCGATTTCCATTTTCATCGGTATAACTTAAATCACGTTCTGGATCAATTTCAAATCTAAAAACCAATTTCTCACCTCTTGCAAGTTCTTTTTTCTCAAAATATTTTAATTCTTTCATCGGCCGTGATATAGAGCATGCAGGATCAGAAATATACCAAAGTACAGTTTCTCTTCCAGCAACATCCCCCGTATTGGAAACCTCAACTTGAGCAATTAACTTTTCTGTTTTTTTAATTTTTTCTGAGGAAAGTTTGATCGCTCCATATTCAAAAGTGGTATAACTTAAACCATGACCAAACCAGTATTGAGGATCTGTTGGAATATCCTGGTATTTACCTGAATTTGGTTCTCCACTTTGCCGCATATCATAGTAAATTGGAATTTGGCCGGTGGTTAAGGGGAAAGTAATCGAAAGCTTTCCTGAAGGGTTGATTTTCCCGGATAAAATTTGAGCAAGTGCAGTTCCTCCACAAATGCCTGGTTGCCACATTTCAACGATTGCATCAACCTGAGGTTCTAACCGGATAAGTTCAATCGGCCGGCCATTGGAAAGAATCAAAACTATAGGTTTACCGGTTTTCTTAAGTTCAAAAACAAGCTTTTCCTGAATAGCAGGCAATGCTAAGGTCGATCTCGATGCATTTTCTCCTGTCCACCTTAACTTTTCACCTACACAAACCAGAATCAAATCAGACTTTGCCGCTGCCAATACCGCTTCGCGAAAACCTGATTCGTCTGTACTATCAAAATCACAACCTTTTGCATAATTTAGTACAACATTCTTTCCAAATTCTTTCACCATTCCCTCATAGATTGACTCAACATCAGCCGACTTTCCATGTCCTTCCCATCCACCAATAATGTTGGCTGTATCTTTGGCAATTGGACCAATTAATGCAATTTGTTTGACTGATGATTTTATGGGAAGTGTCTTCGAATTATTTTTAAGCAGCACCATCGATTCGGCAGCCAGTTTCTGGGCAATGATCTTACTTTCAGGATGAAGATAACGGTCGTGTTCACTCACAATTTCGGTGTATGGGTTGTCAAACAAACCTAAGCGGAATTTAACGCGAAGAACCCGTGATACCGCATCATCAATTTTGACCATCGAAATTTTCTTTTCATTCAGAAGCTCTTCCAAATATTCAAAATAGATATTGTCATACATATCCATATCGACTCCTGCATTAAAGGCCTTTAAACCAGCTTCTTTTTTGTCTTTTGCCACCCCTTGGGCAATCAACTTGGTTAAAGCACCCCAATCCGAAACAACAAAACCATCAAATTTCCATTGGTCTTTTAAAACCTGAGTTAAGGTATAATGATTGGCAGAAGCTGGTACCCCGCTGATATCGTTAAATGCACTCATTACCGATGCAGCCCCGGCTTTCACACAGGCTTCGAAAGGCACGAGATAGGTTTCCCAAAGCGATTGTCTGGAAATTTCACTTGAATGGTAATCTCTTCCACCCTCCGACCTGCTATAACCAACGTAGTGTTTCAAACATGCAGCTATTGAATAAGGATCAGATAAGTCTTTCCCTTGATAACCCTTTACCGTTGCTACCCCAAATACAGCATTCGTGTAGGGGTCTTCACCATATCCCTCGGTAACACGCCCCCAACGTCCATCGCGTGCCACATCAAGCATTGGAGAGAAAGCCAGGTCAATTCCTGATAGTTTTGCTTCTTTAGCAGCAATTGCAGCAGCTTGAGTGACCAACTCAGGATTCCACGAACAGGCCTGTGCCAAAGAAACAGGGTAAACAGTACGGTAGCCATGAATAACATCAAACCCAAAAAGAATTGGAATTCCTAAACGCGATTCCTCCATCGCTTTTTTCTGAATGGAATTTCTCCAAACCGGATCGGCATCAAAATAGATTAAAGAGCCAATTTCAGGAGGAATGGTCCTGATTAATTCCGCAATGTTATTCGCATTATTGTTATAGCCACCAATATATTGGTTTAGTTGAAGTATTTTTTCCTTCAGAGTCATTTTCGACATCAAATCTTTTATTCTGGCTTCGATTGGAGCATCTTTTTGTTTATAAATGATAATTCCATTTTGGGCAAAAAGTGAAAACTGAATCAGAGAAAATAAGCAAAGGAGTATTAATTTTTGTTTCATTATGATAATATTTTATATAAATGGTTGTATTTATCCCTGTTTTTTTTATTCGTATAACAATGGAAAGAATTATCCAATATCAGCGATGTCTTTTTTATTATAAGTTATTCATACAAATTCACCGATAAACATATTACTTATAGATAATCATTCTAAACCTATCATCTTTAAATCAATCGAACCGGCTGACTTTCCAGGTCTGGTGCGGATTTGTGTCTTAAAAATAATTTTTGAGGTAGTCTCTTTGCTTAAATGCTGTGTGTTGTTTATCAGAAATATACCTTCCCCAGATTTTTTGAGAGCATCAGGATTGGCATCATCGTCTATTTCAATTTTCCAATCGTCAAACTCAAGTCCTGATCCGCCGGATCCTAATTTGTCGAAATCCCAATCATGGGTTATGTATTGAAACTTTAGCTCAAATTGACCGACCTTCTCTATCAGGTATGGGGTCAGATCAATACTCAAATTCTGCCAGTCGGTAGAAAATGTTTGTTTGTCCCAACCACTTATTGTAACTACCTTATTTTCAACCCGCTCATTAAATCCTTTTTTGTCAGATTGTTCAACGTTATACAGAGCCAGATTTTGAATGAATGGAGTTGCAATGGCATCAGTAATTCGGAGTCTGGCTTTGGATATTTTTATTGGAACGAATTCCTCAAGCCGTTTGCTGCCCAAAGATGAGCCTTCCTTTATTGCTTTCCAGTGCCCGTTTGAAAAACCTTCCAGCACAAATTTCCGCACCCTTTGACCCTTCAGTATATCTTCTTGGATCACTGCACAGTTAACTGTTTTCGATTTGTGAAGATCAATATACAGCACATTCCCTTTTCCAGAAACTGAGGCAATGGGCTTGTCAAACCTACGGGATAATTCTTTCCCAAAAGATGAATAAAGTTTGGCATGAGTATCCGGAATCAGCCCAGTAGTATCCGGAGTCGCATTTAAATTTAATACACTTCCTCTGCCCACAGATTTATAGTAGATATTCATTAAGCCAGCCACACTAAACAATAAACTGTCGGTGTTTGGTGCCCAAAACCACTTGTACATTTTTGGAGATGTTAGAAAAGGTTCATCTACTTCAACAGGGGCGTAAGCATCTCCGTTTGGATCAGAGTGCAAGGCTGTTGCATTTCCTGTTTTGAGATCAGAGCTTCTTAAGGTATACCAATTGGGATATGGTGCAATTCCGATTTCGTTTCCGACCCATCGAATGTTTGCCTGTGGGCCTTGAAAAATGACTGCATCACTGGCATATTTTTCCAAAATATCCTGAATATTGATTGCACAACTACCATCAAACCAAACTTCTTTCATCGGTTTATATTTTGATAATACCTCTGTCAATTGTTGGCGGAACACTTTGTTATAGCTTTCCTGCTTGGCTGGATCTTTAGTCCGTCCTCCGCCTCCAGCCCCTAGGTTCTTATCTCCCGGATAGATATATACACCCAAATCCAATCCATATTTATCGCACGACTTGGATAATTCTGCAAGTACATCCCCTTTCCCGTTTTTCCAAGGGATATTCTTTACACTGTAATCAGTTGTGTTGGTTTGCCACCAGCAAAAGCCCCCACTATGCTTTGATACAAAAATGATTATTTTTGCTCCCCATGATTTGGCCACTTGGCACCACTGGTCGGTATTAAGATTGTCTGGGTTAATTCTTGACAATGGCAGTGAAATATCATCCTGTTCAAGTCCAGTCCAGGTATTCGGCGCAAAATGCAAGAACATGATGCGTTCGTAATTTTGCCATCTTATTTGTGCAACTGAGGGTACAGGAACCATATCCTGATCTACCCAATAATCTATTGCCCGTAAAATAAAATCAACGATAGGTTGCGGATTTTGAAGGCTATGTGGATGGTGCCCTACTCCTGGTTTATGGATTA
>JAIBEZ010000041.1 GCA_019459485.1 Prolixibacteraceae bacterium | reverse complement strand
CCATTTCCGGATAATCGTGAATGAAGCTACTTTAAGGAAATTTTCGATTCCTTACGATAAAGCGATAGGACAGAAACTTAATTTTAATTCAAGGAATCCGGCCAGTGCCTCTGTTGAAATTATTGGTGTAGTTAAAGATTTTCATTTTGCCGATTTACACCAGATTATCGAACCTTATGCGTTTTTTCTGAATAATGATTCTGACTTTAATTATGTCATCGCACATACCACCAGTTCCGATGTCAGTGAAGTGCTTCCTTTTCTTGAAAAGGTATGGAAATCTGTGATTCCTGACGAGCCATTTTCATACAGTTTCCTTGATGAGGATTTTGAAAGCAATTACGCTGCTGATGCCAACACTTACCGAATTGTAAATTCCTTCACGATTATCACCATATTAATCTCGTGCCTGGGATTATTTGGACTGGTTACCTTTTCGACTCAACAGCGCACGAAGGAAATTGGCCTGCGCAAGGTAAATGGGGCCAAAGTCTCGGAAGTTATGGTACTGCTTAGCAAAGATTTCTTGAAATGGATCTCTGTTGCCTTTGTAATTGCTACGCCTATCAGCTATTACGCCATGAACAAATGGCTCGAAAACTTCGCCTACAAAACCGAACTGAGCTGGTGGATTTTTGCCGTAGCCGGATTACTGGCATTGGGAATTGCCCTGCTGACGGTGAGCTGGCAAAGCTGGAAAGCGGCGACAAGAAATCCGGTGGAGGCGCTGAGGTATGAATAGCGTAGAGACAAGACATGCCTTGTCTCTACCCCTGTCAGGGCTAATGATGCAATGACAAATAAATATACAAATTCTGTCAAATATTTTGACAATAAAAGGAGTTGGAAATAAAATTAAACGCTGAATATCAACTGGTTGATGTTGTGGTACAGTTTCTGAAAATTCAATGTACAGAAAACAAAAAGAAACAAAAGTCTCAAAGCCATGATCAAACATTTTTTGACAAACATTCTCAGAAACGTCCGGCACAACAAGGTTTTTACGTTTATCAACCTCACTAATCTTGTCGTCGGGTTTGCCGTTTTCATCCTGTTCAGCGTTGTGGTTAATTACGAGTTGGACTATGACAAGTTCAATACGAACTACGACCAGATTTACAGGGTGCAGACCAGGCAGGAAGATTCGTATCCAACCAATTTTTGCACCTACAGCCCTGCCGCCTTTCGTTACCATTTAATGGCCGATGTGCCTGAAGTGGAGCAGGTTTTGCTGATGCGTGAGGTTTCGGGCGGAGCGAAAGGTTCAGGCCAGTTTTTTACCCTTCCCGATGGCAGTCAGTTGTACGAACTCAATGGGTATTGGAGCGAAAATTCCATCTTCGATATCTTCACAATCACCCTGAAAGAAGGAAATAAAAGCAATGCGCTGACCGAACCCGGCACCATCGCTATTTCAGAAACCTTGTCGAAAAAGCTTTTTCCTGAAGGGAATGCACTGGGAAAACAGGTTACCGTTGGAAAACGGTTTCCGGTAACTGTTTCTGCAGTTTATGCCGATTTTCCTCAAAACTCGAACCTGAAGGCAACTTATTTGGTGTCGATGGCAACTTACCCGGTGCTGAGCGGTGAACAGGCGTATGGTGAAAACTGGACCAACATTTCGTTCGACAACTATATATTGCTGAAAAAAGGCGCCGATCCGAAATTGGTTGATGCCAAAATAAAAGACGTCTTTAAAAATGTAAAAAACTTTGAGAAGAGTAGTCCGTACCTGCACCCGCTTTCAAAACTACATATTTCGCCTAATAGTCAACCTGATGTGATTGTTGGTTTGGGAATTATTTCACTTGCCGCAATTTTGGTTCTGGTTCTTGCAAGTGTTAACTACGTGAACCTTTCGCTGGCCAATTCAACGCAACGGTCCAAAGAAATCGGGATTAAAAAGGTAATTGGTTCGTCGAAAAAGCTCATCGCTTCTCAATTCCTGTCCGAGACCATCCTGCACACTTTGGCAGCCACGATTCTGGCACTTTTTGTTGCGCAAGCTTCTTTTCCGTTGTTAAACCGAATCCTGAACAGAAATATTGATTTTTCTATTTGGGGCAACGGACAGCTATTAATCTTCATCTTGCTGGTAAGTTTGCTTGTAGGTGTACTTTCAGGATTGTATCCTGCGCTGGTCATTTCTGCCTACAACCCGGTGAAAGTGCTGAAAGGCAAAATATTCAGCAACGGCGGCAATTCGTTCAGCATTAAAAAGGTATTGGTAGCAGCGCAATTTTCCATCTCGTTGTTCATGCTCATCGTTAGTTTTATCCTTTTCAACCACGTAAATTTTATCCTGAACAAGGACTTGGGCTTCGACAACAAAAACATTCTTTATACCGAGATCAACCCTCGCGATAAGATGAAATTCGAAACCGTTAAAACCCGGATGTTGCAGCATCCCGAAATAGCTGGAATTTCGTTTTCCAGTACCATTCCTTTCATTGGAAATATTGGCGGATATGTAACCTGGCAAGGCGCTGCTCCCGACGAAAAGGAAATGATCAGCCGCAACTATGTGAATTATGATTTTATCCCGACCTACAATCTTAAAATGGCTTATGGCCGGAATTTTTCGAAGGAATATCCGGCAGATAATAAAGGTTGTATTATCAACGAAACGGCTTTGAAAGTTTTCGGGTGGAGCGATCCGATTGGCAAACAGATTTATTTGGAGGGAAAGCCTTTTTCTGTTGTCGGTGTCGTAAAGGATTTTCATCCGTTCTCGGTTCACAATCCAATACCAACCTACATCATGTTCCTGAATAACAATGTAATCTCAGGTTCAACCCTTCTATCCGTGCGCTTTACAGGTGACGAACAGAAAGCCAGATCGTTGATAACCGGTGAATTGGTAACTATTTTCCCAAACGATCCATTCGAGTTTAAAGATTTTAGTGTTGCTTTTTACCTCGACGATGCAATCCCTTTCTGGCAGTCAATGAAACGCATGTTCATGTTTTTTGCGGTGGTAACGCTGGTCATTTCAACCATCGGGCTTTTCGGTTTGATCCTGTTTACGGTGAAACGCCGTACCAAAGAAATAGGTGTCAGGAAAGTACTTGGCAGTTCGGTAGGCTCAATTTACTGGCAACTCTCAACCGAAGTGATTGGTATGCTCGGTTTTGCCATTCTGGTTGGATGCCCGGGAGCAGCGTATATCTACAAAACCATGCCTGGAGCTTATAAAGAGCCTCTTACAGCATCTGTTTTTATTATTGGCATCGTTCTAATTGCTATTATCGCACAGCTCACCATCAGTTTTCATGTGCTGAAAGTGGCAGTGAGCAATCCGGTGGAAGCGCTGCGGTACGAATAAAAGCCTCCCCAACCCCTCCGAAGGAGCGGAGAAAAAAAGAGACAGTAACGAAATGAATAGAAATAACAATTATTTACGGCCTCAAAAGTCCCCCATCGGGGGATTTAGGGGGCTTTTCAAAATTAAAAGACATGATCTACTTAAACAACATCGACAAGTATTACGATTCGAAATTTCAACGGACTTTCGTGCTGAAAGCCATTAAACTGGAAGTAAAAGAAGGCGAGTTCGTCAGTATCATGGGGCCAAGCGGTTCGGGTAAATCAACCTTGCTGAATATTATCGGGCTGCTCGATGCCCCGTCCGCCGGTGAATATTCGCTATACGACAAATCAGTTCTCGACCTGAAAGAAAAAGCAAAAGTCGATTACCACCGCAATTTTATGGGCTTTATATTCCAGGCCTATCACCTGATTGAAGAAATGACCGTTTATGAAAACATCGAAACCCCGCTGATTTACAAAGGTGTAAAAAGCAAAGACCGCCAGGCAATGGTTGCCGATTTGCTCGATCGCTTTAACATGGTGGCCAAAAAAGATCTTTTTCCGCAGCAGCTTTCGGGAGGACAACAACAATTGGTGGGCATTGCCCGTGCCATCATCGGCAAGCCAAAGCTTTTACTGGCCGACGAACCCACCGGGAATCTTCATTCTTTGCAAGGCGAAATGATTATGGAAACGCTGAAAACCTTGAACGACGAGGGAATGACCATCATCCAGGTTACGCACAACGAAAAATTTGCCGAATACGGGAAGCGGATTATCCGACTTGAGGATGGGATTATCAGAAAAGATATTGCAGGCAATACCAAATTTGCCAGTATCGTCAAATAATAGCTCGAAAGTTTTGCTTACAAAGCCGAACCGAGTTGGTGGATCTTTGCCCTGCCCGGTTTTCTGGCATTGGGAACTACGCTGCTGACGGTAAGTTGGTCCCGATCAATCGGGAGAAAACAGCCACGAGAAACCCGGGGAACAATCAGGAATGAATATTTTCATATAAATTTTTCATATAAAACTATTTTTATGAAAGCAGTTATCTGCACCAAATACGGACCTCCGGAAGTACTGCAAATCAGGGAAGTAGAAAAGCCTACTCCAAAAGATAATGAAGTACTGGTAAAAGTTCTCGCAACAACGGTACACATCGGTGATACGAAGGTTCGGCGTTTAGAGCCAGGATTAGGACCTGTCAAAGATTTCTTTTTCAAGCCCATGATGCGAATCATGCTGGGTTTCAATGGACCAAGAAATAAAATATTGGGGATGGAACTGGCCGGAGACATTGAAGCAGTCGGCAAAGATGTTACACTATTTAAACCAGGCGATCCCGTTTTTGCATCCACTGAATTTAGATTTGGCACGTATGCCGAGTATTGCTGCATTCCTGAAAATGGGATTTTGACAATAAAACCAACCAACATGACTTACGAGGAAGCCGCCCCGGTTTCCAATGGTGGATTAACTGCCTTGATCAGTCTTCGAAAAGCAAATATTCAGAAAGGGCAAAAGGTGCTAATCTATGGAGCTTCCGGCAGTGTTGGTACTTATGCAGTGCAGATTGCCAGGCACTTTGGTGCAGAAGTTACAGGAGTATGCAGTACTGCGAATCTGGAAATGGTGAAATCTCTTGGAGCCGATAAGTTGATCGATTACACGCAGGAAGATTTTACACAAAGCAGTGAGACTTATGACGTTATTTTCGATGCTGTAGCCAGGATTGCATCTTCAAAACGTAAAAAATCCCTGAAGAAGACGGGAATCTATTTAAGCGCTCATGATTTGTCAGGTAATATAAAGTTAAAGGTTAAAGACCTGATTTATCTCAAAGAACTCTGCGAAGCCGGAAAGCTTAAAACAGTAATTGACAAATGCTACCCAATGGAGCAAATAGTTGAGGCCCACAGGTATGTTGACAATGGACATAAAAAAGGGAATGTGGTAATTACTGTATAATACGCGGAGAATTTGAATTACGAACGTACAACTTTAAAATAATGAGCAGTAAAAATTTAATCCAATGCAAAACATTCTTAAGTCAACTTACCGGAATTTCGTGCGGAAACCAGCGACCAACCTGATTAACCTGTTGGGCTTGGCGGTTAGTCTGGCATTGGTCATCATCCTGTCGGTTTATTCGTACAGTGAATTAACCACCGACAACTACCATAAAAATGGCGACAGAGTGTATCTGCTTGCCGAAATGGGCATCAAAATGCACATGCCCGGAATACTGAAAGACCAAATTGATCTGAATGTACCTGAGGTCGAATCAACAGTCAGGATGGCCAGCGTATGGGAAACTCCGGTTTTCCAGACCGGCGACCGGGAGCCGATTTCTTCAGACATGGTTTTTGCTGACGAGGATTTTTTTAAGCTTTTCACCTACCAACCGGTTGAAGGCAACCTCGAAACCTCGTTGAAAGAACCCATGACCATTGTTCTTACCCAAACTTTGGCCAAAAAGCTTTTTGGAAACAAACCAGCACTGGGCAGAACAGTGAAGCTGAACAACGATAAGGAACTGACAGTTTCAGCAGTTATTAACGAGCCTGAAGCCAATTCAAGCCTATCCTTCAGCGCGTTAGCCTCCATTGCTACCCGCAAAATTGTTCTTCCCAATGGTGGCGAGTTTACCGATTGGGGTTGGTGTAATTTCCAGACCTTCATTCTTTTAAAAGAAGGAACAAAACCTGATGAAACCGCGAAAAAGATCATCGCTCTTTTCCCGAAGAATGAACAGGAAAACTACTCTAAATTGAAACTGAATCCATTTGAAAAAATCTACTTTTCAAAATTTGCACTTGGCGGAACCAATTATCTGCATTGCGGCGACAAGCGACAAGTGATGATTTTGTTGATGGTGGCAGCGCTGGTTCTGATGATTGCACTTGTCAATTTCATTAACATTTCTTCTTCGCAGTGGTTGGAAAAAATCAGGCAAACAGGTGTTCTAAAGGTAATTGGCGCAGGCAATGCGAACATCCTTAAAAATGCACTGGCTGAAGCCTTTTTCATGTTTTTATTGTCGCTGTTTTTGGCAATACTAATCGTTCGCACACTATTTCCCTTCATCAGCAGCTTTACCGGAATTCATTTCAATACACAATTGCTTTACAAGCCTTCTTTCCTGATGGTTTCCATTTCAGGAACATTTATCCTGAGTATGGTCTTCAGTATTATTCCAGCCTTACGAATCTCCTCCTCGAAAGCAGTTGACAACCTGAAAAAAACTGTTGTGCCGAACTCTGCAAATTCCATTTTTCGGGGTGTTCTGGTGACCACCCAATTCGTAATTGCCATTGTGCTGATTGCCTTTACTGTGTTGGTGCAAAAGCAGGTTAACTTCGGAAGCAGCAATCTGGGTTTTAATCAGGAAAACATGATCACCATCAAATTAACCCCGCAGTTGAACGGAAAAAAAGAGGTGATCAAAAAATTGCTTCAGGACAAACCCATGGTCGAAAAAATCTCCTTTACCCCAAATTACGCGATAGGAATTTCTAATGCTTAGCATTAGGTATATTTGTGTTATGGAATTCGATATA
>JAIBEZ010000020.1 GCA_019459485.1 Prolixibacteraceae bacterium | reverse complement strand
CTGAATTGCTGTACGCAAAGCTTGCCATTTTGCCGGAACAGTGGCATCATCGATAATCTCTTCGCGAATGATCACACCTCCAGGCACCGGAATGGGTTCATCAATCACTTTCCCTTTGGCATCGAAACCGTAATAAGTAATTCTTCGGGATACGCCTTCCATCAGGATTCTGCGGGCAGACTGTGCAAAGGATTTTAGTTTGTTGGTATTCATGGGAAAAGATTCAAGTTACGTGTTGCTGATTACTGGTTTTGTATCATCAAGTCCCAAGAATAATTCTCAATAATTTGAATGAGTTCCGGAATTTGGATACTTGATGGTGATAAATTCGCATGTCCATGATTAATAATTAGAGTCTTATCCTCTCCGATTGTAATCCACCCTGGTTCAATAGCTGAAAAGGATTTAAATAGATAATCTTTTAATTCATTTAGTTTATTTATTTGCGATGAATTTCGAAAAACAATGCCCGCAGAATGTGAAAGTGGGTTGTGAAATAATATTGCGTCAGCCTCTGTTTCACTAAAAATTCTTCCCGCTAAATTCTGTGCATGATTATTAATAACAAAGAGGTAATTCCCAATTACACGATGTTCAAGTGAATCTATGGGAATAGTATACCGTTGATTAAAATGATCTTTGTAGGGATGCATCGCACTAAATGTCATAATTTTGGTTTCAAGCAGCGCGAATTGTAAACCACGAGCAATGAGTTCAAATATGATATCACGCATAACATTCCTTACTGCTTTCGGATCAATATCATTAACCATACATAACCCCCATTTAAGAGAGTTGAATCCATATAAATAATTTCCTGTTCGATATTCTTTTGGTTTATCGGACTCTATGCAATATTGTTCAATTTCCGGATGCGAAACTTCTGGATAGTATTTTAAGATGTTTGAGTAGATATAAGTAAGTCTAAGCATGTAAGAGAGATGATATTAATATTTTAAATATCTGATGATTACTCTA
This sequence comes from Prolixibacteraceae bacterium, assembly GCA_019459485.1. GTDB lineage: Bacteria > Bacteroidota > Bacteroidia > Bacteroidales > Prolixibacteraceae > Aquipluma. The sequence goes on along the minus strand of JAIBEZ010000020.1, from coordinate 41,478 downwards.
ATATGATTTTCTTTTTGTCTTTCAGGATTTTAACCATATCCTCGCGCACTGCCAGAAGGTATTCATCCACCTCTGCCTCGGATGAGATAACGTGAAACTTTCCTGCCCTTCCGGGTTTGTATTTGGTGGTAGGTTCCTCTGCCTTCTTTCCAGGTTCCGGTGGTTTCCGTGCTGGTTCGGATGCCTTAATAATTTTGGCAAGCTCCCTGCTCCGGAAAGAGTCTGCATTGCTGATGGCTAACTTCAGGGCAGAAATATTTTTTTGCTTCTTCAGGCTTTCGATGGTATATTTCCGATCGGCAGTAACTCCAGCATCTACCTTGCGACTATCAGACTCTGTATCCAGTGCATCAAAGACCTCTGTATAAACCCGTTCCACCTCAGACGCAATAAACTTCATCAGATCATTCAGTGCAGCTTTTAATTCATCGTAAGTTTTGCGTGCTGTACGGAAATCTAAAGAAGGGTCATCCGAACGGAAAAATGTATCCATCCACTTTAGCTTTTCACCATTTCCATCAGGCAGGTCAGCCAGATTTTCGTGATTATCAGCGAAGAACTGTTTGATGGTTTTGTATTCAGGCAAGGCACGTTCGATAAAGGTGTCCAACTGTTTACAGGCATCGCTTGAGATTTTCAGGTCGTTCTTTTTCGTTCCCAGCGCCTCAAAAAAACGCTTTGGATCACGTATTTCATCCAGTTCATCCAGTTGGTTTTGAAGGACATGATATTTAGCCCTAAAGGGGTAAGAAATGTAATTCTCTGCTTTACCGGCTACATCGTTGCGCACCAGCCTTACCTTTCTGCTCATTTCCTCGAATACTTCTCCTGCATCGGTTTTCAATGGTAAGCTTACATTGAATACTTCGTTGAAATTTAGCCTTGCCTGTTCGATCAATTCCGACGAAATGGCTTCGCCCTGCTTCACTGTCAGGGCAATCCGTTCAGTTGAAATCAGGGCTTTGTCCACAAACTGCTCCATTGGGAAGCGAGGCTGACTTCGATAGCTAAATTCACGTACTTTCTTTTTGTGGAGCATCACCAGGATGTGTATCACCTGAATGTCTTTCCAGCCAAAAGGCTCTCTGGAAAAATCGCGTATCAAATCGTCAACAGACATTTCACCTCCCATAATGGTGATCTTGTCGTTGACTTTAGTCTCAGCCTGCGACAAATCATTGGTGGTTAGCAGCTGTGCTTTGATAGAAAACAGCTTATGTTTCAAATCTGCTGCAGTAGTGGCATAATCGGCAGCCATGGAATGATTCCGATAGACCATCTCCATGTGTTTTTGAAGAATATTCTGGTACCGTTCGGCTGTTTTATTTCCATTGATTGCCGAAGGATCAATAACCTGCTGTCCGGATACAAACCGTGTTTCAGGAAAACGATGGTTCAGTTTTTCAATTAATCTGTCTTTGGTTATAGCATTCCGGTTTCTGAAACTATTGATGGTTTGAGCCCGTGTACCTTGCGAAGCATCACCATTTAGACGCAGGTATTTTTCGGTCTTGAAATAAAGATCAAGTTCCTTACGAAGGTTTTCATCATTGAGCAGCCATTCGTTCACACAGAGCAACAATGTTGTATTTGGATTCCCAAATGAACGTGCTTCTGCATTCCCATTTTCGAGCATCAGGATTTTAACCTGCACATTTCCATTCCGCAGAAACTCCTTTTCATCCACATTGTAAGCAACTTTAAAATCATTTTGACCGAATCGGATGCGACCATCCACCTTTAAAAGTGGTCGGATCAGTTTATCGAATTCATCCAGGCGATCTTCGTAAATCAGGGTAGTATTCTGAACCTGCATCATCACGTCCATTTCATCTTCATTGAAGAAGAAGAATTTACCATTTTCCTCACGGATAACATTTTCATCTTTCAACTTGTCGAGAGTCGTCTTAATCTCATTTTGAAGCTGTAACTTATTCTGATCAACGTCTGACATGAGCAATAAAGTCATGTTTTCGATGGTCGAGGGAAAAGTTTGGCGGGTAGCTTCTGCAAGGTTCGAGATCATAAAGAGGACATTGACTACCCTTTTTGCGAATCCATTGTTTTTGACGTAAGTAAGCTCTGATGCCTGACCCATTGCTTTCCGTCCACGGTGTGTGAGGTTGGTGTTGAATTGCCGGTTGAAGAAAGCATCGAAGGGGATAAAATAGCCTACTTCGCGTTCCTTGTTTTCCTGGGCAGTAAAGTGTGTAATCCCCAAAACGGAGCGTTCGTTGTTTTTCACTTCCTTGATTACAAACTGAAGACTTTGGAACGAATCGAAAACATCAGCAATTAAGCGGAACTGATAAGGAACAAAGGGATAAGACAACACAAAATCATTTTCAGAGGTAAAGCCTTTGTACAAATCGTGGTTCATTTTAAACTGATGCTCTACTGCATCCTTGTTTTTCCGATACAAAGTTTGGGTAGCTGCCAATCCGGTGGCATTTTTATCCAGTACACGTTTTTGGGTGATGTAGGCTGGGTCGGAGCTTTCGAGTGAAATACGGAATTCGTTGGGAAAGCGACCCAGAATTTTCCCGAATTCATCCTGTGGGTCATTGCTTCCAACTCCGTGTGTTACGTTGTCGAGTGTTTGCTGCGCGGTAACTGCAATCCAAACCTGGTTGTTCAAATCTTCACTCACCCGTTCGATGATGTTTTGGAAATTGAGCAGAATATCTTTGTTTTTTCCGATGTACTGCGAGATTTCGTCCACCAGGAAAATTAAGCGGTAACTGGATTCCTTATTTTTAAGGTAATCTTTTAATTCCGGAATCAGGGTGGAAGCTATTCCGACCTTGTAGGTGTCCGGATTGGTCAGTTTCGTGGTCAGTGAATTGGTGTCCAGCGAAGGCAGAAGCCGCTTGGCAACGTCCAGAATGGATTCAAGCGCAAAGCTGGCAATGTTTTGTTCATTTCCTTTCCAGGTATAGCTGTATTCTTCTTTTAATATTTCCTGAAACTTTTCAAATACACCTTTCTTGTCGAGTTCCTTTTCAAGCAGGATCGCCAGAGGAATATCGTCGGAATTATATCCCCGGTGCCGGTTAAGCATGTTGATGAATATACGACTCAATCGCTCCCCGCTGCCATCGTCGGTTTCGTCCTCCACATTAAACATGATGGTCTCCACCTTCGATTTTTCGATCTGTGAACGAAGAGTTTTAACCGTGGATTCAGTAACATCAGATAAGGTGAGGTCACTATCCTTTACTGCTTTTGCATAATGATCGAATGCACTCTCTTTGGTCGAATCAGAAAGACAGAAATCAATATATTTGATGAAATGCGATTTTCCGGAACCATAATAGCCGTTAATCCAGATGCCCGTTCGCTTGCTTTTTTTGAACATGACGTTTGACAGAAAGGAATAAAGCTTTTCAATCAACTCGTTGGTAAATACATACTCTTTTATTTCAGCATCGATGGTATCTTCATCCCGGTTACTTACTGTTACCGCTGAATTTATGGTTCGTTCAATTCGTCTCTCGTAAATGTCAACAAGTTTCATTGGAGTTGGATTAGTTATTTTGGTGTTTTTGGTCTTCAGGATTAATTAATTTGATGGCACGATACGGGTTCTCATCATTCAGGAGATCGAACATGCTGTAATTGTCTTTTACCGTTCCGGGGTAGAAGAGAATGATTTTATACCCTGTGATGTATTTTTCGAAATTGCTCAGGAATTTACTTGCCCTGAGGTATGGATAGATTTCACCAAACCCGTGCACAAAAACGAATGATTTTTTCATATCGTCGGTTGGCTCAATATGCTCTTTAATCTTATCGTTCAGGTTAGATAAAAATTGAACTTTAACAGCTTCCCGTTTAAGTGAATCAGTGACACGATCAGAATCCTTCAGTTCATTTTTGAGGAGAGTATCCAGAAGCGTCTTCCCTCCAAAATCACGGGTCTTTAAATAATCCAGGAACTCGGTAAACAAGTTAAGTATTAATACATCCACATAAGTATTCGGACGAATTAACCGGCTTTTCATTTGCTGAATTTGCTCCTGGATGTAGTATTCTTTTGTTGGATCGTAGATGTACATGTATGCCGGGAAAAACAGATTGCCGGTTTTAGGGTCCTGAAAATCTTCATCGCAGAGAAGATCGTATAATTCGTTGATGGTCATAAGGAGCGGGAGTATAGGTTAGTAATCCTGTCGCATTCAGCCTGGCTTAGAAAACATGCTTCGAGAAACCAGGGCTGGCGATTTTTCAGGAATGGGAAATAAAATTCATCATCCTTCCGGGGTTGTATCAGGTTAGTATCGTTGAGAAATCCAGCTTCTTTTAACATTCGCTTGTATATTTTAAGAATCAGGTGCCGGGTAGATGCAAGCCATTTATCAACAACTTCAAACTGATCGCCTAACTGGTCCAGCTTCATTTGGTAATTAAACTGGTCAAATGTACGTGAACTACCTTTCCATGCAGGTAGGGTCACGTCAAAATGAAAATCATAAAGAAGCGGGATCGAATTTAATGCCAGATAGAACAACATTAACGTCTGGTCGGCACTTTTTGCAGTAGCATAAATTTCCCAGAAACCCGGAAAGGCATATTTGACCCTTGCTGAAATTTGCCGGATCATTGTACGTCGGGCTGACTCTGAATTGATCATCAAAACATTGTTCTGCGAAACTTCCTGCTTCAACAGTTCATCCGCTGTATCCGATTGCAGTAGTGGCAGCAAGGCATTGATCTCTCTGTGGAGCAGTGCTCCTGACCCAGCGGTGAAGCTGGCAGAGTAGGTTGTATTTCGTTGATTCGTTGTTTTCATAGTGCAACTTCAAAATTAGCCAACTTAACCACAATAAAAAATATTAGCAGCACGGAAATTAAAGACTTTCGACTAATTGAAAATGATTAAAAGTGGAGTACGACACTTTTGGAGTAAAGATGGTTAAATTGGTGACAGATGAACCAATGAATAGGAGAACCGATAATATAGTATAAGTAGGTCAGCAGGCTACTTAGCCTAAGATTGGTTTTGGTGTATTTTAAGTTAAACCAACTCGATAGCTTTCTGCATGAATTTATGCCATGAATAATTAAATGCCGATGAAGATGGATGGTTGATCATGTATATTGGTGTTTTCTTTTCATCCAAAGTATAATAATAGAACTTCCCGCCATTACTATTATCAATTATTATATCTTCCCCACAATCTTCACTAAAAGGAAGTTGATCCCAAAGTCTTTCACCCCAAACAAATACTAAATCTGGTTTATAGGCTTCAAGAATTTCAAAAAATGCGTCTGAACTTTTCTCAAATTCCTCATTTGTAGGAGACACCCTGGCTTTGTCGGTAGAATACTGAACGTAATTGTAGAATATGATTGAATCCCAAAAAGCGACAGTTTCATCATAGCTTAAGTGCTTATTATAGAATATATTCCCGAACTTGGTGTATCCGTTCATCCAATATTCAAACCCACCATTTCCATTTTTATAATTAAAGAAGTATTTAGCTGCGTTGTTAGTAAATTCACTACAATTGGGGTGTTCAAGTAAATTACCACAGTCCCCACACCCTTCTCCACATATATGGCTTTCTCCAAGTAATAGAATTTTTTTTCCTGAAATGCCTGTTGTAGAATAGTTCTCTCCAATCCAAGGTTTAAAAAATACGTTTTTCATTTACTTTTTTTAGTTAGTGTTAATTACATGAAAGGGGGCAACTGCGTACTTCATAAATTAAGAGTGGAATTTTACTGATGAACTTACGACGTAGTGTTGCTTTTTGATTTAATACTTTTCTGTCAACGAAGAAATGAAAACCGACTTGTTTTTTTCTGTTGGAGGAAGTTTTATCTGATGTGCCTTACGGGTTGAGCTATAAAACTTACATTTCGATTTCCAGTGTTTATTACTATGGGATTAGCGATAAACAACCTATATCTTATCTTGTCTGGATACTGAATTGGCTTTATGTCGATTATGTCTGCATTAAGATAGCAGCCACGTGGAAATGCTCCCTCGTTGTTCATGGATGCAACTTGAACTCTTCGCGGGTCAATATTATCAGGATTTAAATCCCAATCTCCAGTCCAGCCTTTGTTAATAATAGCATTAAAATTATCTCTTGAAGCAACTTGAACGCCACGAAATTCTGGGTCTAGGTCACCGACGTCAATAGGTTCGCCAACTTGCACATAATCCTGAAAGAACTGAATTATATTTTCGTGAAAGTCTTTGTTAATTTCGAAGAATTCTAAACGTCTTCTAATAATGTCAGGGGAAACTCCGCTTTGTGACGCCTGTGTCAAAATGTTGTTTAACTGATTTGAGTTGAGATTTCGTATGCCATAATTAAAGGCACTTTCAACATTAATGAGTTCTGATTGCATTTTTATGTCCGAAAGTCCGAAATGATTCATCTCAGAGTTCAGTCTCTCTTGTCGGTCATTTTTTGGAATTGAATAAAGCAACATTAAGAGATAAGCTCTTTGGCTTCCTGTCATGGGTCTGGTGGTTTTTAAAAATTATAGTTGACTAAAATTCATCACCAAATATAAAGTACTTTTCTGTACTATTGCTTTTATTGAGCATATTTATTTAACTCTTTGAAATCATTCATGTCGATACGCAGCCAGACAAGGGGCTGATAATGTTTTTTGCTGCTGTGGAGTATGGTTAGAGTAATACTAACAGCTCCAAATTCCTTCGTTACGTGGAATTTATAAAAATCCATTATTTAAATTGTTGTCCAGCGTAAAGAATGTGACTGTATATTTTCCAGTTCATTCATGTGCTTGATTTTCTTAAAGTCATCCAGTGGCTCAATTTTCTCAATTTCATTGCTTGGGCTGAAATACCACAATTCAAAGAATTCATCTTCGACCAGATATAGGTTTATGGCATAGTTGAAGTAATACCGCACTCCAATATACTTACCGTGGTCGGAAATGTAGGAGTATCGTTCAGAAAGGGATGAGTTGTTGAAATCTGTTGTATCCTTCATCTACATTACAATATCAGCTGGATTTAACGAAAGTATGTATAATTCACTTCTCTACGAAGCAATAGACCACGGCTTGCGGGTATTTTGCTTTTGGTGGGCGTATTTCATCAATCGTTTAATATCATACTTTCTAACTTTTTAATTTTATTATCTTTAACGATTAATCAACGAGGCATGAATTTATTTTTTTTAAGAAAGAATCAAAATGGCTCAAAAGAGTAAAAATCAAGACTGGTTTTAGATACTCTTTTGCAATTTTTATATTTAGTTTGGTTAATGCGAATTGCAAATATACCTGTAAAATAGAAAGTTAAATGCACCATATAACCTGCACCGCCAATAACTTTCCCGCGTATGTCTTCCTGACAGAGTTCTTCAAGTCCTCCACCGAAAGTCGGCGTTTCTGCCTTCCAATAATTCGGACGACAGCGCGTTGTCGCGATAGCCCCTCACCAACTTTTCAATTTCGAGTGTTTTATTCTGCCATAGCAGGGCATTCTCGATATCGTTCATTTCGATGTAGCAATAATTTATATAGCCATAACATTTATATAGCCCTTCGTTTCGCTCTTTTCCGGGAACGCTTTCGTAAAGCCCCGCCGCGGTCATTATGACTTCGATCGCGTCAGCAATCCGTTTCCTTTCATAAAGACCAACACCCAGCTTCCACACGAAGTTTGCTTTTTCATCGGTTGCCTCATGGGGAGATGGTCTTCTTTCTATTTTCGCTACTAAGGCGTCATATAACTTGATCGCAAACCTTCCGATTGGACCGTGGGGGCCATCGAGATACTGGCAAATGTTGTTGAGGATTCTATCCCATTCCTTGTTTTCACTCATGGCTATAATGCCATTCGATGATGGTAGTGCATTCATATAATAGTTTTTGAGACGGAACAATACCACAGATGGCAATGGAGCAGAGCTCGTTGATAGCACGCCAAACGCGAAGCTCGTCGGGAAGCGCAAGTCTATTTGCCAACCCAGTGCTGTTTGCATTGATGCTGCGTGCCATGCCTGAAAAGATCCTTTGCGCTGCTGGGTGCGGAAAATGGCCCGCTGACACGATCAGGGATCCAAGATCAGCCGCGATTTTGATTTCTCCTGCGTTAGGAAGAATTTTCTCCTCAAGCTCAAATATTGCGTCTGCCCTCAGACCTTGCCTGCCCAGCACCTGAGCTTCCGCGGGTGTAGTGAATCTCAACAGGGCTGAAAGCGCGCTCTTCTCCACGCTGCGTGTATCAGCATCTGTCGCATAACCTTCAGCCACAGCGTAGGGAGCCAGAAACAGCATGGCTCGAAACTGGCCATAGTGGAACGCGCCGCGCTCTACTGACCGGTTCATTTTCTTCCGGGATGCATGTTCGTCTCGCGTGGACATCGTGTAAGGAATTGACTCTACACCACCAGGATAGCAGTCGATCTCTGCCCAGTCCGGCGAAGCGGGAAACCGCGCTAGCTCACGGTAAATTTCGTCCATGCTGTGCATCCATAAGGTTTCGAGGACGAATTCCAGCATCTTCGCAGATCGAAATGTGACAGCCACAGCGGCACGTTGGTCATCAACCAGAAGTTCAACTAGAGAGGTCTGAAGTTTCCACCGTCTGCCGAAAGGAGGTGGGTGGCTGGAAACCGGTCGGTTCATATCAAATCCCGTGTAGATGACTGATATTACCCGCTGAAGGAGGTCGGCAGCGGAGAGGAAGAACGACGAAACAATCAACTCCTCTTGATTCTGCATTCCAATGGATCGGAGAAAGCTACCGACAAAAGCTATTCCTATCAGGTCGGCTTCAAGTTCCTCTTGATAACTATGCCTTTGGTTCTCCACTTGCACGCCACCGACCATACAGAGTTCGGCTTTCTTTTCGGAGAGGTGGCCTGCGAGAAGATGTCCATACTCGTGTCCAAGGACAAACATATGCATGTAATGCTGGAACCAATCTAACTCAGTATCTCGACCAGTTTCGGGAAAGGCCGTGCGCCAGATTTGTGAATGCTCTTTCGACACAACTCCAGTACCGAACTGGATCATGATCTGGATGAAGGCCGCGCGTACTTTCGGGTGGCTGTCAAGATACCGGACTAGCGAGTCCTGGTCAAAGGACAGTGCTGTCCAGCGTTGCGTCTCCGCCGGAATGGTGCCGACCGCCGGTCCTAGTTCCTTCATCATAGCGAACACTAAATTCGTTAGTTCATTTAGAAACTCGAAGAGTCCTGTCCGAAAGCAGATCAGAACCTCACCAGTGGTGTCGAATTGACAGACCATTGCATTGACCGATCGTAACGGTATCGTACCGATTACGATGTCCTTCCGGAATTGCGGGACACACAGAACACTGGACAGTTCAGAGGAAAATTTCTCAAGCAGTTTGTCGAGTTGTCGAGCGGCCAAATAAAGTTTAAAATAGTATACTGGGTTTTCATATTTGGTTGGCAAGGAGGAAGGTACGAATGTTTCAAGCTCCTTACGGTCCTCGGGCGCAAAGTCTTTAAGGGTGTCTGCAAGAACTTTGGTATATATGCTGTCCGAATATTCGGGACTTCCCAAGCGTATGCCTGTGCATTGTTGCAAGCGTATTAGTTGCTCAAGAGCGTGATTCATGGCGAGGTGTTCTCGGATAGTGTTGTGTGTTTTCGCTGAATCATAATCTCAATACCTGTTTCTGTCTTCAGACCGGCATGCGCCAGCGAGGCTAGAGAGATTCCGCCATCAGCGGCAATGACGAGGGTGAAGCGAATTGATTCGATCGCGAAACCACTCTTTCCTTCCTCCAGACCGGAGAACAATCGCAGGACATTGTCCAAGGTGTCGCGCATATTTTGCGCCGCTTCGTCGACGTTGATCTCCGCAAATCTGCGCAAAGCTCCTTCAACTCCCGAGAGTGCCCCTCTGACTTTCATGGATCCCAAATCGTCCGTTAGTATTAAAATGGTATCTTTTTGCATCATAATTACTTTCCCTTTCCCTCCAACTACTAAATAAACTGCAACATCGCAATTTATCGCTCATTAGGTTTTGGTTAAACATACTGAATAATAGCAAATTAAAAAGATATTAGTTGGCAAAAACACTGCAAAACACTAATTTAATACTTTTAAAACAAAAGTAAAAAATAAGCAGATTCATAGAACTGATCCAATCGTAATAATTAATTTTTTCAATCAAAAATACCCTATCAACTTTACCCTACTGCCTTCACCTTGTGCAATAACATTCCGCAACTGCTCTCACTGGCAGGAGTTTCCCTATAACCTTCCTACGTGAGTTGCTTCGATATAAAAAACCCCAGCCGAAACTGAGGTTCATTAACCTTTAACTTTACTTTAATATGACAATAATAAAGTACACACAAGTTACCACATATTAGGATGAAAGTCAATACCTTTATGAAAGAAAATTTCGTTTATGAAAAAATATTTGTTACTCGAAAGGACCTGAAAATACTCGGAACTATGAGCCAGTCTCAAAGGGAGAGGTCATCAAACACTCGTATTATACTCTGTCATATTCCGAAGATAACGAGCAAGCATCTTGGGTATATTACATTCTTACACCTGATCTGATAAACGGAACACAATCAAGGACTGATGATTTCAGGGCTGATCCGGCAGTATCCACTGGTTCCGCTTCTCTAAATGCTTACAAAGGTTCTGGTTATGATCGTGGGCATCTTTGTCCTGCTGCTGATATGACGATAAATAAAACAGCAATGTCGGAAACGTTTTATCTTTCCAATATGTCACCACAAGTTGCAGGATTTAACCGAGGCATTTGGAGTACCCTTGAAAGCCAGGTTAGAGAATGGGCAATAACATACTCGAAACTATATGTAGTAACAGGGGCTATTTTCAAGGACAATATAGGGGTAATTGGTGAAAACAAGGTTACAGTGCCAGGATACTACTATAAAGTGTTATATGATGGAAACAGCCAAATGGTCGGGCTAATTCTGCCTAATGCTTCTTCTTCAAAAAGTTTGGATCAATTCGTTGTAACCGTGGATCAGATCGAAGCACAAACCGGCATTGACTTCTTCCCTGGTCTGGATGATAAGTTAGAAACCCAGATAGAAGGTAGCATTAATATTACAGGATGGAGTTTCTGATTGAACTGTCTTGAAAAAATAATTGTTGATACAAAAAAAATTAAGCGTCAAGTGCGTCTCTAATTTTATTGTTCATATAGAGGGAAGCAAACTCAATAAAAGCATTATAGATTATATCTGCTCTATGTACAGCATTGCAGGGTGTTTTAAAAGAGAGAATGTTTTTCTCGTCAAAACTTAATTTCTCGTAAGCCCGTTTACAACACGTTCTAATAATGTCTTCTATAACTGGGTCTTCATTTTTGGGTTCTGCTTGATGCATAACGCAAATATTTTCAAAATAATTAAGACTCATGTATATGTTCATAGAAATAAAACCACCGCTTAACCAACATATATTCTCCATTGAATAGCTTCGAATTTGCCGAACAACATATCGAACAGCTTTCTTTATTATTGGCTCAGCTAGATCATCGAAGATATATTGCATATCTGAAATTTGACCTTTCAATTTTGAGATTTGACCTTTTATATCTGATACTTCTTTTTTGTAGAACGCCCTCAAATCATCATCATCAATCTCATTTAAATACCTTTCAAACAAATAAAAATCGTCCATATATCGAAATTATTTACTTTTTCACAATGCCGTTACATTTGTTTAGGTTTCATCGTGGAGGCTAGAAGGTCTTGGAATACTATTTCCTCCATCGTACTTTTTAGATGGTTTAAACGAATCAACATCGTTATCCTCTGCATTAAATTTAACTAATGTAGGTTCTAAAAGGTCAGCATCTCCTGATAAGCTATCTCCTTCTCGTCCTGTGGGTTGCTGCTTCGTTCCATCTGATCCAGAAAGTGTTTCACCCGTCTCGTTAGAACCTCGTCCAGGCTTCCGTCGGCTTTTATTTCCTTGTAAAACTTTTTGTGGTGCTGTTTCAGGTAGCTTTTTACTACCCCCTTGTAATAGTTTTCCATCGTTGTTCAGTTTTAGTTTGATATGTTTTCTTTAAGTCAATGTCAATATCTACCTTGTCTCCACCCAGTTCATCAGTTCTATCAGGAAGCTGTAATAGGTCTTTTCCTGATATTCCTCCTGCATCATTTCGTCCGCTTCCTCCATCATCATTCCCTCTGTCTCCATCAGTAGGCTCTGGACGTACTCCGTCTGTACTATCATTGCCGGTAGTTCCTCCTTGCGTATTGGGCGAAGTCCCAGTAGTAGATGATCCATTGCCAGTTGTATAGCCTCCTCCTCTGTAACCTCCTCTAGGAGGCGTTTGAGTTCCCGTTCTAGGAGGTAATCCGACATCACCATTGGTCGATCCAGTTCCATTGTTGTCAGTGGGGTGTTGAAGTTCGGGGTGCAATAAACTGCTTTCATCGTTTGCTTTTTTACTCGGTTATATATTAATAAATCAAGATGTTCGATAACTATAAGGTTATACTTCATCCAAATAATTCAATTATTTATATGTTAAACTAATTACAAGCTGATGTAAAAAAAAATCGAGGACAACAATTTTCTCAGAACCCATACTTAAACTTCAGAACAGACGAAACATCATTTTTTCAAACTTTCCCATATTCAGTATATCGGCCACGGTCGATGGGGTGGCATCCTTCGTGGTAGGGGGGGCGGTTTCAGGCTGCCGCGATTTGATTATTTGTATGTCAGGTGTGAAATTGGTTGAATATCCTTGTTTTTTTTTATTTCAGACTGAACTTAGCTTTATTTTGTGCTTTAAATAGGTCTCGACCTACAATAAAATCTTTTCAGATACGCATTATTACCGGTTTCGTATAAAAATTTGTAAATATGCTTTAATGGTTTACTAACTACTTCTTACTTGTTTGGATTGTTGCCTGATTACATCCAGAACTGATGCTGTGACAACGGTGAAATTGTTCCTTCTTAGAATCTTGCATAGGGTGCGTACGTCGATTCCTAATTGAGCGGCTGCCTTACGTTTGCTGATTGGTCTTTCTACGAACTCAGGAGCAGGTTTAACCACCTCCGGTACTTTAACTGGCGTGATTGCTGTCTTTACGGCCTCAGTAAGCACTTCAATCAGTTCTTCAACTGTAATGCCCTCTAAAATGATACGTTTGGTTTCCATCGTCTATTATGCGTTAGGTGATTTCGTTTAATTCTACGTTGTTTATTATCGAAATTCAAATGTATATAATTCAGACCATAGTCCGTGGACAAAACGTATTTATTAATAGACTTTAGCTCCGACTAAAGTCTGAGTAATGGTTATTGAAGTATTTGGCAAAGTGTTACGTGAATTAAGAGTCGCAAACAATATATCCCAGGAGAAATTGGCGGAGTATTGCGACCTTGATCGAACGTATATTTCCCTACTTGAAAGAGGTCAACGGCAACCAACAGTAACAACGATTTTCAAATTAGCAAAAGCCTTAAAATTATCACCTTCAGCCCTGATAGAGAAAGTTGAAAAGCTTGTGAAAGAATAGCTATCATTGGTTTATTGGGATCGCTCATGTTAGCTCATATAGGCTTGTCAGCATTCTACCAACATTTCATCCGCAATGCCTGTTAGAAAAACAAAAATATCAGCAAAATACACCTGTATAGGATAGTAAAAAGAGTACTGTAATATTCTGAGAAATAAATGCATATATCATTGATGTAAAAATCAGTATATCAATTGAATAAACGCTATGTTCTTATTCAATAAACAACTTATAACGCACCGGATAAGAAGTAAGTTATTACATTTTTATCACACCCCTTATCAGCATTCTATCGGCATCATATTAACCAATCATACAATCAATTAAGCGGCATTCTATATGTATCATTTTTTATTCTACCAACATAGCGGTTACTTGCCGGTAACAGTCTGTAAATGACAATAGCAATTGTAACCAGCAGTGCTGTTGATTTATTGATAGATTTTGGATTAAAGAAGAGTGGCATTTTTTGCAGGTGAATCAAAAAGTTTCAATAGTGTCACTAATTATTGAACCAGGAAGAATAGGCCAACATTGAGCGACCGATATTTATCAAGGAGAATATAATACAAGCGTAATTCAAAGCTGCAAATGAACTTGAAGTTAAATGATACAAAACATCTTTGATGATTTGTTGCATGGTTGTTTGAGTTTGACTATTTGCCGACTGCGTATGCAGGAATTGATTCTGGACTTCCTAATTGGCATATGAAGCAATTTATTTTTAATAGGGTATCAGACAAACCAGGAGGAACTGGCGGTCAAATAGGAAATACATCCGTATGATATTGACAGTATCTCTGTGTAAAACGGCACTTTTCCGGCACCCTATCCAAAAAAATAGGGTTAAACATTTCTGCTTAACCCTTTGATTTTCAACTTGTCGGGGTGACAAGATTTGAACTTGCGACCCCCCGCCCCCCAGACGGATACGCTACCAGGCTGCGCTACACCCCGAACTTTTGTGCGTGCAAAAATAGCTATCTTCTTAACTTATGCAAAGAAAACCTTTGCTTTTTTCACTCACCGCGGTGTAGCTTATTTTGACAAATGGTGAGGATTACTTTGTTTTCTGATTTTCCCCTTTTTCGGTGAACTGACTGTCCGTTTCTCCTTTACCTTTGCTTGCTCTAAAATTTTTATTCTGAAATCATCCAGAATATTCATGAAATTGATAAACGCGTCGTATCTTGATTTATAAATGCCGTTAGAAATATTGTTATTGAAGTAGGCCGGATGCTGATCGTCCATCAAATGGATATGATCGCTGGTTTGCAGGTATTGCCAATCCTTCTGGAGGTTTATATCATCAATATTGGCAACCATTTCATTTAGCATATAAAGCTGTTTAATGGCTTCCATCTGAAGTTCATTTCCGGGGTAATAGTAAGAATGAAAGTTATTTAACCAGCAAATTGGTTCGCTCGCATTGATTTCGGCTACAGGTCCATAAATTTCGGCTATTTCCGATGGTAATACAAAATCTACTTTCGGCATTCTGCTTATTTGAGATACAAATGACTGAACAAATTTTTCTTTCTTGTCAATTCCAAATCCACCCAGAGCTTTGTAGTCGACATAGATATTTAAAAGTGGCTCAACAGGGTTAAGGTTTTTTAATTGTGAAGTAAAATTATTCGCATCGATATCCTGCACATCCGAATTTAGGCCGTTAAGAATGCTGGTGAACTCATCGCTTATCATTTCATTACGGAAATAAATATGCATTTTTGGCTGAATAAAATTTGAATAAACATAATTGGAACTTCGCCAGATCAGTGCTTTTCTCGATCCATTTGTTATCATTGCCCGATAGCCCGAATCGGCTACATCATTACCAATGAGGTCGGAATAAATCAGGTCAGAATTAACAAATACCGCTGGCTTTTTTCCAAACAGATAAGCTATTTTTGATTGGTGATCTTTTAACTGATTTACCAATTCATCTTTATGGTTGGTTAGTGATATCAGCGAATGTGAAGACGTACCGCCCAAAAATTCCACTTGTCCGGTATCTGCCAGTTGGCTGAAACTGGTCAGCACTTCAGGTTCATACATTAAAAACTGGTCGATTGCAGTTCCTGAAATGTAAAAAGCCAACTTCAACTTTCCTTTATGTTTATTGATAAGTTTTAATAGAAATTCGTTTGCAGGCAAATAGTAGTTCGTTGCAACTTCATTGATTTCCCTTTCAATTCTCAGATCATCGTAATATGATTTTTTAGTGCCAATATCTAAAAACCGGAATGTCTGAAAATGAAACGGGTGGTGGATCTGAAAATTAAGTGAAATACTTTTCATATCGGCGAGTTTAAAGTTAAACCGTACTCAAATAAATATTTCGGATATCCCCTGCGGAATTCTTCCAGTTTAATTTGTTTACTTCCCGGTTTCCTTCATCGGCAAGTACTTTTGAAAGCGGATTATGGCTGATGATTGCGTGAATGGAATCGGCCATTGCATTAATATCCCAAAAGTCAGTTTTAATTACATTCCTGATTAATTCAGATACTCCTGATTGAAGGGATATAATAACAGGCACTTTTGCTTGCATGGCTTCCAATGGAACAATGCCAAACGGCTCTGAAACAGATGGCATTATAACAACATCGCTCAAATCGAGCATTTCTTTTATTTCATTTCCTTTCAGGAAGCCTGTAAAGTGAAACTTATTGCTTATGCCATATCTGGCGCTTAAATCAATCATTTTTGACATCATATCGCCGTTTCCAGCCATTACGAAACGAACATTTTTCATTCGCTGAAGTACCAATTTTGCCACTTCCATAAAGTATTCAGGCCCTTTTTGGATGGTTATCCGCCCCAAAAAAGTAACTACTTTATCACTGAATTTGCCAGTTTCCTTCGGATTATCTTTGCTGGATTTTGGGCTAATGGCATTATATACCGTGGTGATTTTTTTTGCTGAAATGCCATAATCTGCCACAAGTCTTTTTTTTACCCTGTCGCTTACAGTAATGATCTTATCGGCCTGTTCAAATCCCTGTTTTTCAATGGAATAAATTGATGGGTTAATTTTTCCGCCGCTTCGGTCAAAGTCGGTTGAATGTACATGGACCACAAGTGGTTTATCGGAAACCTGCTTTGCTGCTATTCCAGCTGGAAAAGTCAGCCAATCGTGAACGTGAATTAGCTCAAATTGATTATTCTCCGCAATTAGCCTGGCTATCATAGCGTAATTGTCGATCTCTTCAAAAAGGTTGGGACCATATTTGCCGGTAAAATGAAATTCCCGGATTTGTGTAGTTATTTCAGATTGTTCAATTTCAGCATTAGAAACTGTAATTTCATTTGAGAAATGTTTCAGTTTACTGAAATCTTCAGGACTGTCATACGGAAGTAGTCCGGAAGGCATTTCTATCGTTGTAAATTCGTGCGAAAGATGTTCTGCGAATATTACCTTGCCTGTTTTTGCAACCTTTTCAGCATCAATTAATTTAAAGTTGGGGGTATTTTCGGTTCCAAAGGATTTCGGAACCACAAAAAGTACATGTATATCATTGTAGGCCGAGAGGCCTTTAACAATTCCCTCGCAGGCAGTACCTAAACCGCCTGAAATATTGGGCGGAAATTCCCAACCTAGCATCAGTACGTTCATGTTCAGGTAAATTTTGGTGGATAATCAAATTTCTCCTTCCCACGACAAGTTGGTTGCGTAATGCAATTATCACATCTATCTGAATGAATAATTGTTTTTGCGATGCACAAAATTAGTAGCCATATTTTAATCTAAGCATCAGTTAATTGCCAATCAACAACGAACAGGCATTCCTTACTTAATTTAATTTTTTCGGAAGTTTTTGTCATAAATGGATCGTAATCTTCTCTGATTCCTCTAAATCTATCATCTTTTCCAGTTCTGACAGACGAAACCGGAGATTGATTAAACTGAGTATCTTCATTGATGAACCAAAAATTTTCCTTTGGAATCCTCTCACTTGATTGTTTCCTGATGCTAATTAACCTGTCTCTTTTTCTCATGATAAAGATTTTTACTCAAACTTTTTTACTATGGAAACATGATAAATGTTTCCTTTTTTCATGTTAAAGATTCCAAAAAAAATAACTTATATACTTCTATCAATTAATTAAATCTTCAACATTTTCGCTATGTATTACTTTTGGTTTTGTCTATAACGAGATCATTATTATTGATATTGTTAATGTTGCACGTTCATTCATGTTTTTTAACTTTGATGCACAAATTTTAAAACAAACACATGTTTAAAGCAATGAATCTTGACGATAATAAAAGTGAGAAACCAGAACAGATTACGAACATAGAAAAAGTAAGATGTCTGATTATCGGTTCGGGCCCGGCCGGATATACTGCGGCAATTTATGCTGCGCGTGCCAATCTTAGTCCTGTAATGTACGAAGGCCTTGAGCCAGGCGGACAATTGACTACCACAACCGAAGTGGAAAACTTCCCGGGATATCCGCAAGGAGTTACAGGTCCGGTAATGATGGAAGAGTTGAAAGTGCAGGCCCAGCGTTTTGGAACTGATATTCGTTCCGGATATGCTACCAAAGTCGATTTTTCAGGTTCTGTTCACAAAGTATGGATTGACGAAAAAAAGTTAATCGAAGCTGAAACAGTAATCCTTGCAACCGGAGCAACAGCCAAATATCTTGGCATCGACGATGAGAAAAAATACGCCGGCGGCGGTGTTTCTGCCTGCGCTACCTGCGACGGGTTCTTTTATCGTGGAAAAGATGTTGCAGTAGTAGGCGGTGGCGACACTGCTGCCGAAGAAGCAATCTATCTGTCGGGCATTGTCAACAAGGTTTACCTGATAGTCAGAAGGAATGAATTGCGTGCATCGAAAGTAATGCAGGAACGCGTATTAAAAGTAAAGAATATTGAAGTGTTGTGGGAACACCAGACCAAAGGATTGACCGGCGACGGGGTAGTGGAAGGTGCAATACTTTGGAAAAAGAAAGGTACTCCGGAAGAAGAAATTGTGACCATTAAAATTGACGGTTTCTTTTTGGCCATTGGTCACAAACCCAATTCCGATTTTGTAAAAGATTTCCTTGATACAGACGAAGTCGGGTACATTAAAACCATTCCCGGAAGTTCGAGAACCAATGTTGCCGGTGTTTTTGCATGTGGAGATGTTCAGGATTCGATATACCGCCAGGCAGTTACAGCAGCTGGTTCGGGTTGTATGGCAGCCATTGATGCTGAACGATATTTGTCTGAAAAACATTGATGACACTTATAATTGAGAAGTATTTCAATCATATATTTTAACCATAATTTATGAAACGAATCATTCAGACATCAAAAGCTCCTGCAGCCATTGGGCCATATAGTCAGGCTGTTGAAGCCGGTGGAACACTTTATATTTCAGGACAGATTCCGCTCATTCCTGAAACAATGAAAATTGCGGAAGGCGGAATTCAGGAGCAAACCGAACAGGTTTTAATGAATATTGGCGCTATTCTAGATGCTGCCGGTTATCATTACAGCGATGTGGTAAAATCGACTTGCCTGCTGAGCGATATGGCCAATTTCAAGGCTATGAACGAAGTTTACGCGAAGTATTATCCTGAAAATGCCCCGGCACGTGCGGCTTTTGCAGTCAAGGATCTTCCGATGGGCGTATTGATTGAAATTGAAACAATCGCTTCAAAATAGTTGTAAGAAATAGAAAATTGAAAATGCAGAAAACCCGGATTGAGCAATCATTCCGGGTTTTCTGGTTAAAGTCGGGTTGTTAATATTTTTAAACGCCCTTTTTTATTCTGCATAGAACCGTACTTTTATGGAGTGAAAATTTTCAGACAAATATTGGTGCTTGGATTTTCGGTTTTGTATCTGTTTCTATCAACCGGAGTCACGCTGTTTCAAACGAATTGTGAATGTTTGGGGCAAACCAATGTTTCATTGTTTGTGGCCGCTGAAATGTGTGATGAGACAATTTCCGAACACGATTGCTGCTCGTCCGAATCTGGAAATAAACACGCCCAGCCAGACAAAACAGATCATTCATGTGGATGTGATTCCCCGATTATCAGTTACCTGAAATTGACCAACCATCTGGACAAGGATTCAAATTTTGAATATCCGATGGCCAGGATAATCGGCTTGCTGAATATCGCTGTTTCCGAAACATTGGAACAATTACTTCCTGAAAAATCAGTTGTTCACTTCACTTATTACACTCCGCCCGAAAACAAAAAGGTTGGCCGCGACTTAATTAACTTCATACATCAAAGCAAGATAGCTCCTCTCGCATAATCAGGTTTTAACAGTTTTTGTTTACAATCAGGTTATAAATTTTTCAATATTACTGAAATGAAGAGAGCTCTTGTTTTTCTTTTAATACTCTCATCTGTATATGGTTACTCAAATCCAATTAAAGGGAAAGTTTTGGGAATTGAAAACAGCGTGAGGAATATTTTACCCGGTGCCAATGTTTTTTGGGCCGGAACAAATTTTGGAACAATTGCCAACAAGAACGGCGAGTACAAAATACAATCTGTTCAGGATAACAATTTGCTGGTTTTTAGTTTTGTAGGTTTCAAAACCGATACTATAAAATGGAGTGGGGAAGAAGTGATTGATGCTGTGCTGGATAAGAACATGGAAATTGAGGAAGTTACTGTAACTCAAAAAAATAAAGGAGCATATATTTCCCGGATCAATCCAATTCACACAACACACATTAACGGAGCCGAATTGCACAAAGCCGCCTGCTGCAACCTTTCTGAGAGTTTTGTGACCAATCCTTCGGTTGACGTTTCATACAACGATGCAATCACAGGCGCAAAACAGATTAAATTATTGGGGCTCGACGGTACTTATTCGCAGCTGCAAACCGAGAATTTCCCCAACCTGAGAGGCCTTGCAACCAATTATGGCCTGACGTACATTCCGGGACCGTGGCTCGAATCAATACAGGTTTCGAAAGGCGCGGCCTCGGTTGTAAATGGTTATGAGTCGATTACAGGGCAAATAAATGCCAACTTTAAAAAACCGGACGCTGTTGAATTTTTTCACTTCAACCTGTTTGGTTCTGCTGAAGGAAAGTCGGAGATAAACTCAAATTATTCGCTGAAACTTTCAGAAAAAACATCGACTGCCTTTTTTGTGCATGGAGAGAATTTTCAATCCCGAATCGATCATAACTCCGATGGGTTTCTGGATGAGCCGTTAATTAAACAGATTCATTTATTCAATCAGTGGAAATATTTTGATGGTAAGGGTTTTATGATACATTCAGGATTTCATTACCTGAACGAAGACCGTACCGGAGGGCAAACTGATTTCAGGAAAGATATGAACAGAACAGCTTTAAATCCTTATGGTGTAAATATTGGCAATGAACGGATTGAAGGATACATAAAAGCCGGTTACGATTTTAAAGGATTGCAACACAGTCTTGCTTTGATTTCCAATTTCACAACCCATAAAATGAATTCATACTATGGATTGAATAATTACTCCGGAGATGAATTTACCGGGTATGGAAATCTGATCCATACTTTCTCGATCGATCAGCCGGGCGTTCACACATTGAATTCGGGGATTAGCATGGTTTATAATCAGACTGATGAATTGCTCAACCAAACCATTATTGGTGTAAATGAAGTGGTTCCGGGAATTTTCAGCGAATATACATTCAAGCCCAGCCCAAAAATTACGGCAATTGCGGGCATCCGATCTGATTTTCACAATACTTTCGGGACATTTATAACCCCACGGGTTCACCTCCGGTACAGCCCGAATGAGCATTTAAACATGCGTGTCTCAGCAGGAAAAGGTTACCGTACGCCAAGGATTGTAGCAGAGAATAGCTTTTTGCTGGCAAATTTCCGACCCTTAAAGTTCTCAACTGACGAGATCCTTGAAGAAGCCTGGAACTACGGAATCAGCATCACTCAGGAAGTCCATCTGTTCGAACGTTCATTAAACATTGGAGCAGAGTATTTCAGGACAGATTTCATCAATCAGTTGGTGGTTGACCGTGAAAGCTCTTCGGAATTCATTTTACTCGCTCCACTCGATGGTAAATCGTATGCAAACAGCTATCAGTTGGAATTAAATTATGAACTGTTTCCCCGACTGGATATTTTGGCTGCATGGCGCGTAAACGATGTAAAACAGACCATTGGTAATCAGCTCATCAGGAAACCATTGTCAGGCAAATACAAAGGCTTAATTACAATGAATTATTCCGACCTGCTGAAAAAGTGGATGTTCGATTACACCCTTCAGTTTAACGGTGGTGGGAGATTGCCTGTTGTAGCAGGTTCTCCGGAAAATTCACCGGCAGAGTTCCCCGCATTCACTCAAATGAATGCACAGATAACCAAGTATTTCCGCTACTGGAACCTTTATGCGGGGGCTGAAAATCTACTGAATTATGTGCAGGATCATCCTGTATTGGGAGCCGACCTTCCTTTTGGATCGGATTTTGATGCAACACGAATCTGGGGCCCGGTGATGGGTCGTAAATTTTATGCAGGAATACGAATTACATTAAATCATAAATCGAAATAACATG
Organism: Prolixibacteraceae bacterium; assembly: GCA_019459485.1. Lineage (GTDB taxonomy): Bacteria > Bacteroidota > Bacteroidia > Bacteroidales > Prolixibacteraceae > Aquipluma. The sequence continues at coordinate 19,434 of JAIBEZ010000020.1, read as the reverse complement.
AAAAATTTTATCCGGATAATGATGACAGGGTTGGGATTGCTTTTATTGGTTTCGACAGCCGCAGCCCAAAACAAGGAAAGTGAATTATCAACAGTTTATATTAAGTCGAACATGGATTGTATGGACTGTGAGTTAACGCTTACAAATTACCTGAAGTTCGAAAAAGGGTTGAAATCGTTGAAAGTTGATCTGGTATCAAATACAATCAAGGTAGTTTATAAATCAGAAAAAAATTCACCTGAAAATATTGCCAACGGAATTAAAAAGAAAGGTTATGAAGCTACTTTGATTTCCGAAGATGAATACAAAAAGCTTTTCGGGAATGCTCCCAAAAAGTAAAATTTATCGTTCTTTTGTATAAATTAAAAAATGTATAAATTAAAAAAAACACACATTATGAGCATATTGGAACACTTTGACCACTCAGAGAAAAAACAGGACAAAGAACATTTTAAACATCTCATTCAAGTTGCATTGGCCGACGGGAAAATTGAAGACAATGAATTCAAAATGCTGCACCGTTTAGGTAAAAATATGGGATTTACCGACCCCGAAATTGATGATTTATTGGAGTCAACGAAACAATCCGCCTATAATCCGCCCTATGAATTATCCAGACGATTTGAGCAAATTTACGGCATCGTTAAAATGGTTTTGGCTGATGATAAAATTGACAACAATGAAATGCGTTTAGCAACAGGACTCGCTTTAAAATCAGGATTTTCGGAAAATGAAATACCTGCATTGCTGGTTTTGCTGATAGATGGAATTAAAAAAGGTGAAGATGAAGAAGATCTTTTCAAGATTTATAAAAAGAGAATAATGATCTTATAAAAGGCGTTGGTGGAGGTTGAAAGCTTTTATTACATTTGTTTTTCCCAAATTATAAAAATATGCTTTCAAAAATTAAACTTCACTGGCAAATTCTGATTGCCCTTATTCTCGCTGTCATTTTTGGATATTATACTCCCAATCTGGTTCCGTACGTTTCCTGGTTGGGAGTTGTCTTTTTGCGTGGCCTGAATATGGTGGTGGTTCCGCTTATTTTAAGTTCCATTATCAGCGGCGTGGCCAGCATCGGGAGCGGATCAAATTTGGGCCGGCTGGGAATGAAAACACTTTCATACTATGTCGTTACCAGCCTGATTGCCATCCTTACAGGATTGTTTTTTGTTAATCTGCTTCAGCCAGGCGTAGGCGCTAATTTGGGAAACGCCGAAACCATTCAATCATTGCCAACAGCCAGCACCTCTGTGAGCGATATCCTGATCCGCACCATTCCTGACAATGTTTTTGACGCCATGGCAAAAGGACAAATCCTTCCGGTCATCTTTTTTGCCATTCTGTTCGGTGCATTCATCACACATATTCCGGGGAAAAAGCAGGAATTTCTTGTCAGTTTATTCGATTCCATTTTTGAAGTAATGATGAAAATTACCATGTTCATCATCCGATTTACACCACTCGGTGTGTTTGCAATTGTTTCGAAAGAAGTGGCTAAAAACTCCGGATCATTGGGGAACATTGCCGGCAGCTTGGGAATTTATATGCTTACTGTGCTGATTGGATTAATCATTCATGCTGGAATTATTTTGCCACTGTCGGTTAAGATTCTTGGGAAAGCCAATCCTTACAAGCATTTCAGGAATATGGCAACTCCGCTGTTGACCGCTTTTTCAACATCATCGTCCAATGCAGCACTTCCACTATCGATGGAAGCAGTTGAGCACAAAAGTGGAGTTTCAAACAAAATTACCAGCTTTACTTTGCCTTTGGGAGCGACTATCAATATGAACGGAACCGCTCTTTATGAGTGTGTAGCCGTAATTTTTATCGCCCAGGCTTATGGCATAAACCTGACCGCAGGACAACAGGCAATAGTGGTTGTTACCGCACTTCTGGCTGCCATTGGCTCTGCAGGTATCCCAATGGCTGGTTTGGTAATGATGAGTATTGTTTTAACAGCAGTAAATCTACCACTTGAAGGAGTTGGTTTAATTCTGGCAGTCGATCGTATTTTGGATATGTCGCGAACTACGGTAAATGTTTGGGGAGATACCTGCGCGGCAGTAATTGTTGCTAAATCAGAAGGAGAAACGCTGAATGTTTAAACTGAAATTTTAAATATGGTTAATCCTGTTCAACAAATAATGATCGGCCAAAACGATGGCAGCCATTGATTCTACAATTGGAACCGCTCTTGGAAGAACGCACGGATCGTGACGGCCTTTTGGATTTATTATCACCTCATTTTCAGCACGGTCAACCGTATTTTGTTCTTTCAGCAATGTTGCGATGGGCTTAAATGCCACATTAAAGTAGATATCTTCGCCGTTGGAAATACCACCTTGTATTCCTCCTGAATTGTTTGTTCTTGTCCGTACACCATTTTCAGTCTTGATAAAAACATCGTTGTGTTCCGATCCTGATAAACGCGTTCCCTCGAAGCCAGAGCCGTATTCAAAACCTTTTACGGCATTGATTCCCAACATGGCAAAACCTAAATCCGCATGTAATTTATTGAAAACCGGTTCGCCCCAGCCAGCCGGAACGCCTTGTATCACTCCAGTCACAACACCGCCAACGGTATCGTGATCGTTGCCGGCTTCTTCGATGCGTGCAATCATTCTTTCAGCGGTTTCCGCATCCGGACAACGTACAATATTGGTTTCAGTTTGGCTTAAATCGAGTTCGGTATAAGGTTTTTCGAGTTCAATGTTTCCAACACGTGAAACGAAAGCCTGAATGGAAACGCCTGCTTTTTTCAGGAGCAATTTGGCTACAGCACCTGCCACAACACGGGCAATGGTTTCACGGGCTGATGAGCGGCCTCCGCCACGATGGTCGCGGGTTCCGTATTTCTGAATGTAGGTATAATCAGCATGCGACGGACGAAAAACATCTTTCAGATCGTTGTAATCGGCAGAATGCTGATCTTTGTTTCGGACAATAAAACCGATGGGAGTTCCTTGCGTTTTTCCTTCAAAAATTCCGGATAAAAATTCAACCTGATCGTTTTCTTCACGCTGAGTGGTAATTTTTGATTGTCCGGGTTTGCGTCGGTCCAATTCGTTCTGGATAAAATCCAAATCGATTTCCAATCCTGCCGGGCAACCGTCAATAACTCCACCAATTGCTCTTCCGTGTGATTCGCCAAAAGATGTTAACCTGAAAATTTGTCCAAAACTGTTCATCGTGTCAAAATGAGATTCGTAAAAACTAAAAATGTTGTTTCAAAACACGAAGTTCTGAAACAACATTTTAAAATTATCTGATTGCACTGATTAGCAACCGCATCCGCAACCGCCTTTGCTTTCGGTTCCGCAACTGCCATCCGCACATTCTTCGTCGCCGCAACCACCATCACCACATCCGCCGCTTCCGCAACCACATCCACCACCACCACCTAAAGTAGCAGCAATTTCTTCATCGGTTGCTTCTCTCACTTCAAGGATTTCACCTTTAAAGAATAAATTCTCTCCGGCCAATGGATGATTAAAGTCCATTTTTACAATGTCATCAGTGATTTCCATTACCAGACCATTCAGGCGTTGTCCGCTCGTACTCATCATTGGAACAGTGCTGCCTACTGCAACTACTTCATTATCAAATTCTCCATCAATAATAAAAAGGTGTTTAGGAAGATCAACAATTGCATTTTCGTCCAATTCACCGTATGCATCAACATCTGCCAAACTAATCTCGAAAGGGTTGCCTGCTTCGTAACCTTCCAACAATGATTCGAATTTTGGGAGCATCAAACCTGCACCAAATACAAAACTCAATGGTTTATCGCTGGTCGCCTGCTCAATCATATCCCCTTTAAAATCATCGTAATGAAGATCGTATGTCAGTGAAACCATTTTGTTCTTACCTATTTTCATAGCTTTCTGTTTTTGTTTTAAATTTTAAATAATGGTACAAAGAAATAAAATTCGCTGGTAATATAAAAAGTATCAGCTTATTCATTTCTGATTGTTAAGGATAACATCAGAAACTGGCTTTGGTTTATTAATGATTCCTAATTATTAAAAGGTTTTTTATTATTTCTTCAGCAACTTCGTAGTAAACCGATTTTTTCTTTCTGTTATTTCCAGAAAATAAACACCTGATTTCAAATTATCAAGTCCGTTAATCATCTGGTTATTTGAAACATTCACATATTCAGCTGCAATTCTTCCTGAAACATCAGAAATAACAACCTTTGCTTTTGATTTTATTCCTGAAATGGTAATCCGGTCGCTGAATGGATTTGGAAAAATAGAAGCCTGCATTTGCTGAATATCGGGAGATGAAGTCAAAACTTCGTGGTTCAGGTTGTCGATACAGAAATACCCCGGAGTGTTCATTCCCCAATTTCCATTATCCGACGATCGCAACGAAAATTCAAGTTTCGAAATCCGACCAAGCTTCGAAAGGTTCACCCATTTCCAGGTGTCCAGAATGTAATCATTGGAATTGATGCTATACATGAAATCGGCCAGAAAGAATTCTACTTTTCCTGAAGATTGATTTTCAGAATTGAAACCTTCAATGGTTAAGATCAAGTAATCTTCGTCGTTTCCGTCTTCACCACCGAATTTTTTCGAGAAATCATCGCCGTTTTTCATCGATTGATAGGCATAGGTGCCGTTTGTAACATACAATCCTGAAACGATGGTATCTTTGAATAATATGGTTGAAACAGGGGTAGGATATACAACAGCATAAGTTGGAGTTCCGGCTACACCTTGTCCGGTAATTGCGCTGTACTGATTTGCCCAGCCCGGAGTTTCCATATCGGTTTGGTTTGATGCAGCGAAACCTGACCAGCTTCCCCATTCCTCATTGTAATCATTCATAAACCTGAAGTTTCCGCTGGTAATACTGCCTCTCAGGTCGCTTCCGTTTAAATAGCCTTGAGTTCCAAGATCCAAATTTTCGAAGCCTGCATAAGTCACCGGTTGATAATCGTATGGTTTTTCTCCATTTAAGTCGTCGATGCAGAAATAGCCGGGAGTATTCATAGATCCGTAACTGTTATCGCTCGAACTCAGGCTAAATCTAAGTTTATTGGCCTCTTTCAGCTCGCTTAAATCAACCCAAGTCCATTTGTTCAGGATATAGTCTTTGGAATTATCCGTAAAACGAAAATCGGCCAGATAGAAATAGACAGTATCAACTGATTTTCCGGCATCATTCAATGCTTCAATCATCAGTTTAAAAAAGTCAGGATCGCTGCCGTTTTCACCGCCGAATTTCTTGGAAAACTGGTCGCCATTTTTCATCGAAAAATAAGCATAAGTTGAATTTGTAATATATAATCCGCTGACTTTGGTAGCCGCACTAAACGATGCTTCAGCCGATGGGGAAGGGTAGCAGGTTGCGTAATTTGCGCTTCCTGCGTAGCCGCGTCCGGAAATTGCGCTGTACTGATTTCCATAACCTTCAGTAGTATTATCTGTCATGTTCGAGTACGAGAAGCCGCTCCAGTATTGCCAATCGCTGTTGTACGAGTTGTGGAAAGCGATTCCTCCACTTTTAAAACTTCCGGATTGATCCGATCCGTTCCAGAAACTTTCCGGAGAAAGAAATAATTCGTCGAATTTGGCAACTGTTTGTGCCACAGAATTTAATACTAAAGAAGAGGCAATAATTGCCATCATGTAGATGTGTTTCATTATGTAATAATTTTGAATGGTTTCAAAATAATTACAATACGCAAAACTGCTGAAATAACCTTGAATATCTTTTTGGGTTACTCCAAGCTTTTTCTCCCGAAAGCTTTGAATATTGTATCACGAAATGGCAGGTCTTCTGGCTCACTCTATTTTTGCGGCCTTCCCATCTCCCGAGTACTCGGGAAAACAGTGGCGTGAGTTGCAAAAATTCAACAGAGTTTACAGCTGCGGGTACAGCTCCGGATTTTAACCGGATTCCCTCTTGATACTTGTTTAAGAGTATCACCAATTCGGCGGCTAAGATAAGGCAAAATAGAATTAAGGAACAAATTTTCAGATTAAATTATCCCGGAAATGTTGGGCAAAGAATTAATAGCGCGAGATGTCAAAGTTAGAGGGAAACCAGACGGGCAGTTTTAAAAGTATAGAATTTCTGAACAAAATAACTGTAAATTACCACTATAACGGTAGTAATAATTTTGGAAAGCGTTGGCCATAAACCTCCGAACTCGACCAGAAATTTGAGGAAAACATAGTTCAGGAAAATTGAGCCTGAAACCGATATCATGTAACGGATCAATTGTATGCGTCCACGAATTTCGGAGCTGGTGAAAGTGATATAGCGCGCAAGTAGAAACCCGGTAAAAAATGTAATCGGAAATACAATCAAAAACGCTGCTATATGCGGACTGATTGAAACAATATGCAAATCAATGACTTGCTTGTCGAGAATGAAATTATAAAAAATAAAGTATAGCGAAATATCGAGCACAGTATTAAAACCTCCGGTTGCCGCGTACCGGAATGTTTCCAAAGGAACATACTTTTTAAAAGGGGCATAGAAATAATCAACGGTCTGAATGATTATAGTTCTCAGATAATTTGCCACATTCGCCATAAATCGGATTAATATACGATAAAATCATTGATTAATCAGGCAAGATAAATGAATGCCGGTTATAAAAAGAGATTATCGTTTTTTTTCTACAAATTAAGGATAAAAGATTGAAAAAATGAGGACACAATCAAAAAAGCATGTTCTCTTCGGAAAAAAATTCAGGAAATTTTCGCCGTCTTACTCTTTATTTTTTGTAAATGCGCCTTAAATCATTCTCGAAAAGGGTATATGGATCATCGTAAAATTTCATAAAATCAGGAACACTCACCTGTCCGGGGTAAGGTGCATAATAATGGGTTGGGCTTCGGGTGTCGTTTCGCCAAACCAATACATACGAAAGCTGCATCCGGTCTGTCTTCATCACTTTCAACAATGTTTCCGTCCACCATGTTTCATTTGGAATCGACTCCAGTCCGGTTTCTGTAAAAGCAGCCAGTTTTCCCTTTTTGATAGCATAATCCGATATGATTTTCAATTTCCTTGAAGCAGTTGCAAGGTCATACCGGTCGCGCCCCATGTCGCCGTAATTGTCCATCCCAACCATATCAACCCATTCGTCGCCGGGATACCTTTCCAAAAACTCAGCTTCAGAATTAAACTGGTTGTCGGGCGAAAAAGCATATAGAAAATTGTGAACCTCAAGACTATCGCGAAGGTATGAAGCAGTAAATTTCCAGAGTGAAATAAACTCTTCGCGCGTACAATGAGGTTTTCCCCACCAGAACCAGCCACCGTCGAATTCGTGGAAAGGCCTGAAAATAACAGGAACAAGATTGCCATCATTGCCTTTCAGACTTTTAGCCCAATCGCCAACGTCATTTAGAATTAATTTGTATTTCCCGTGGGCTTCGCCACCCGGAATGATGTATTTCACAGCAGGAAGCGAAACTGAATCTTTCCAGTAGAAACCTCCTCCTGAAACCGGATTCAAAAAATGCCAGGCAACGGTAGTTACACCGCCACGATTGTAAGTGTCAACTACATTTTTGCGAAGACTGGCTTTGGTTTGTTCTATTGCCTGTGGATTTCTACCTGAAATTCCGCTAAGATCAACGCCGATGACTGCGGGATGAGATCCGCAAACAGATTTTACATCCGACCGGTTTTCTTCATTCGACCAACCATGACCGTATTCGGTGGCATGTTGATGCCCGAAAAGCGTATGGATTTTTGAAAGCTTTTTCATATTCCGGAACAGTGCACGTGTTTCTTTTGTTGCTTTGGTATCAACAGGATTCACTTTTTGAGAATAAACTGAAACGAAACCCAAAAGAGCTGGAAAGAGTAAAATAAACAATCGGTTCATAGTTGTAAGCGTTTAGAACTTATAAAAGTAAATTATTTTATCAATTAAATTTTTGTTATTCAGAACTAAATCCATATTTTTGATTGCTTGTTAATCATTTCTGATGATTGTACTTTAATTGATAGTAATTTAAACTTCCACGAATGCACTTCGATTCTAACATTAAATTTTTGAGAGGCCGTAAGAAACTGACACAGGATCAGCTTTCTATCGCTTTGGGAATTAATCGGTCAACCCTGAATAATTACGAAAATGGTATTTCGGGACCGAGCATTCAATCGCTGGTTTTATTGTCGGATTATTTTCATGTTGCCATCGACACTTTGTTGCGAGTCGATCTGGCAAAGCTTCGGGAAAGTCAGCTTTACGAACTTGAACATGGGCAGGATGTTTTTCTGAAAGGGAGTAACCTACGGGTAATGGCAACGACGGTTGACCGGCAGAACCGAGACAACATCGAACTGGTTTCAGAAAAAGCAAAGGCTGGATATACCTGCGGGTTTTCCGATCCGGAATATATTTCTGAATTGCCTGTTTTCCAGCTTCCGTTTCTGTCTCCGGAACGAAAATACCGGACTTTCCAGATCAGTGGCGATTCGATGCTTCCAATTCCTGACGGAGCGTGGATTACAGGAGAATTTGTGCAAGACTGGAACGAAATAGAATCCGGCAAATTGTATGTAGTTCTGACCTTGAATGAAGGCCTGGTTTTTAAACAGCTGAAAAATGAACTTGCAGAACACGGACATTTGCAGCTGATTTCACTCAATCCGGCCTACAAACCTTATCAATTAGGGGCAACCGAGATTCGGGAAGTCTGGAAATTTGTACACTACATCAGTAGGGAAGTGGCAGAAACACCGTTGACTGACAATCAGGTGGCCATGCAATTGAAGATATTGACTGAAGAAATTGGCGCGTTGAAACGGAAGTTTGAAAGTCAGTAAGGAAAGCAAAAAAGTAGGGTGCTCATTTTAAAATACTGTATTCCCGGCAAAATCCATACTTTTGAACTTCCAAAAATCAATCATCATGCCTGTTATCGACCTCGAAAAATGTACCCGCTGTTTAAAGTGTGAAAAGGATTGTCCGGCCCATGCCATTACCATCGAAACCGGCGAAATCTCTGATGCCTGCATTCATTGCGGACATTGCGTGGCCATTTGTCCTGAAATGGCGGTATCACCCGATTTCGGAGAAATTTTTCCACTTCAGCAACATTCGGTTACTCCGGAAGATTTCAGTAATCTGACTGCCGGAATACGGACCTGCAGAAGTTATCAGCCCAAAGAAATTCCGGAAGAGGTTTTGCTCCAACTGGTTGATAACATGAAGCATTATCCGTCGGCAAGCAATGTCCGGCCAATCGAAATAACCATTGTCCACTCAAAAGAAAAGGTCAAACTTCTGAATGATCTGACAGCAGAAGCCCTGATTCGGATGTTCTCTTTCATTACCTCACCGGTTATAAGTTTGTTTATCAGTCTTTTTGTTCCTTCGCTGAATGTAAAAAAGCTGAAACGATACAAAACTTCGTTTGCCGAACTAAACAAAACCAACGATTCTCAGATTTGTCACCATGCACCTGCAGTTATGCTGTTTCATGGCGAAGTTTCGAAAACCGGAATGGCAGAAGCTGATGCAAATATCTGGGCAACCTATACATCGATTTATGCCAATACGATGGGATTGGGGACCTGTTTCAATGGGTTTATTGTGAAAGCGATGGAAAAGAAAAGCAAATTGAATACTCAGTTCAATGTTCCGGCAAATCATCAGGTTTATGCTTCGTTACTGATTGGTTACCCCAAAGTAAAATATCGAAACGAAACTTCACGTAAAAGTCCCAAGCTAGATTTTCAGTAAGTCGGAATTCTAAATCTCCAACACTGCCACACAACTGTGCGATAATTTGTATTGGTATTGGTATGCTATCAGGCGTAACTTTAATACTACTTAAAAAGCATTCTTTTTGCAACTTGTTTAAGTGACAGTTATTCAGTAATTTGAATTCATTACGAATGACTATTTTGTTGTAACCGAGAACTTTGGTATTGCATTTGAAATTTGTAGAACGTTGATTTTTATAATCATCTGAGGTTATTAATTGAAGAGATGGATTTGATGCTGCGCGGGAGATTTTTTTTTTGTTAGAATGTAAATAAAACAAATAATCATAAAGTTTATAAATTAAATATTGGTTTTTGGATCAATAATTTATGAATATAAGTGGGGAAGATTTGAAAAAGGGAGAGATTTATTCAGTAATTATTATTTAAAACGATTGAGATGAAACAGTTTTACAAGACAATTAGAAAAAGTATGTTGGTATCAATTATTATGATTCTATTAGCATGTACGGGTTATTCAGGCAACTTTCAACTAGAAGAAATGGCTTTGACACATTATACTACTGTATGGCAAGGAGAGAATGGACAAAATCACATGAATTTTATGGTTGTTTCGGCTATTCTGGAAGATTTGGCGCTTTCGGCCAATGACGAAATAGCTGTATTTAGTGGTGAAAAATGTGTTGGTGTTATGCAATTAACACAAGCCATTAATCCGACAGATAATGCAACTTTTTTAAACATCCCGGCATCGCAGGATGACGGTTTAAACAATGGTTTTACCGATAATGATACGGTAATTTTTAAAATTTGGGACAACAAGAACCAAAAAGAGATGGTGGCAAAAGCTGTCACCTACCTGAATGATTTAACTTCATGGACGACCAGTGGAAAATTTGCTGCCGGGGCAACGTCAGTTGTTGAGATCGTATCTTACCAGGAGTCAACACAAAGCATCGAACTTATTAAGGGTTACAACATGATTTCGACCAATGTAATTCCTCAAAATGCAAATGTTAGTGACGTGACAAAATCATTGCTTGATATGGGTAGCCTTGTTAAGGTTCAGGATGAAGCTGGAAATTCATATGAAAACTGGGGTGCTTTTGGCGGATGGGTCAATAATTTAGGATCAATTGCAAAAACCGAAGGCTATAAAATAAAAGTTGTAAATAATTGCACTTTGCAACTTATTGGCAGACCAATCGTTTTGCCTCTTGATATTCCATTATTCAGCGGTTGGAATATCATTTCATTTCCAAATTCAAATATTGTAAGCGCAATGAGCGTTATTCAGCCTTTAATTGATCAGAATAAACTGGTTAAAGTTCAGGATGAAGCCGGAAACTCAATTGAGGACTGGGGGATATTTGGAGGATGGAAAAATAATATTGGAAACTTTTTACCGGGCAAGGCATACAAAGTTAAAATGAATGCCAATGCAACCCTCACTATTCAGGAAAATTATCTTAAATCAGCCATTATTCAGTCAGAAATTTCGAATACAGAATACTACCCGACAAGTGTTGAAGGCAACGGAACCGACCAAATGAATATCAATATTGTTGATTTAAAAGCTGCCGGTCTTTCGGTTGGAGATGAATTGGCTGCATTTAACGGAAAAATCTGTGTCGGTGCACTTAAAATTACTGAAGAGCATTTAGCAACAGGTGCAAGTATAATTGCCATGTCCTCAGCTGACAATCAGATTGGATTTAAAGATGGTGATTTAATTCAACTTTATGCATGGAATAATTTGTCAGGAAATGAATTTGTTGTTCAGTCAGAAACAGTTAAAGGCAATATGATTTATGAAATGAATGGCAGCGTTCTGATAAAAATGAAATCATTGACAACAGTTTCAAAAAACAGGTATGATTTGGCTCGAATTGATGTATTCCCAAATCCAGGCGTTGGCAAGGTAACCGTTCGTTTTTCTGAATTGCCTGAAGCAGGTAGCAGTATTGACATTTTAGATATTTCAGGAAAACTGATCGTTTCAAGGCAAATATCCGGAACTTCCGAAGTTTTCAATCTGGAAAGTCAACCTGCAGGAATATACCTGGTAAAATCGAAGTTAATGACCTCTGAAACAATTCAGAAATTAGTGATTCAAAAATAGATTTGGTTTAGTTTAATTGTCCCCGGATTTGATCGGTCCGGGGATTTTTTTTATCTTAAATATCAATAAAAAATCAAACAATATGACAAATAAAATCAATTTCATAGCTTTATTCCTTGTATTCATTACAATGCATAGCTACGCAGACAGAAATCAGGTGGTAGAAATTGCAAGTACCCATTTTATCACAGCATGGCAGGGTGAAAACGGACAGGATCACATGAATATTTTGGTTGTGTCAGCAATTCTGGAGAAACTGGCACTTGCGGCCAACGATGAAATAGCTGTGTTCAGTGGGTCAATTTGTGTTGGAGCCAGTAAGTTAGCCAAAGATTTAAATCCATTGGAAAACACTACATTTGTTACTATTCTGGCATCAAAAGGCGATGGCATAAGCAATGGTTTTGTTGAAAACGACCCGATTATTTTCAAAATCTGGGACGATTCAAATCAAATGGAAATTGTGGTTAAGTCTGTTTCATACAGAAATGATGTTTCTTCATGGCTCACTACCGGATTGTTCAGTGCAAGTGCTACCTCTGTTGTTGATATTGTCCATAATACTGAAATTACCCAAACCATCCAATTCATCAAAGGGAGTAATCTTTTCTCTACTTATTTAATTCCAACAAATCCCGATGTGAGTGTTGTGATGAAATCACTTTGTGACAGCGGATTCTTGCTTAAAATGGAGGATGAATCCGGAAAATCGTATTCCTATTCAGCCAAAACCAAAGTATGGACCAACACGATTGGTTCAATTGAAAAAACCGAAGGTTATTTGATTAGTCTTACTTCTCCCGTTAGCTTTCAGATCAAAGGAAAATTAATTGATCTTCCGCTCAGTATCCCATTGAAAACAGGCTGGAATTTTATTTCAATTCCACAAACAGTTGCAGTAGATGCCTTAAAAATTATCCAGCCGTTAATTGATCAGAAAAAGTTGATAAAGGTGGTGGACGAACTGGGAAATACGATTGAAGCTTCGAGAAAAACGGGTGTTTGGGTCAACAATATAAAGACTTTTTATCCAGGGAAAGCCTACAAAATAAATGTGAATTCAACTACCTCCATAACTTTTTAACGACTTCAACTCAACATTACAGCAATTGAAACACCAATAAATGTTCCAATCACATACCCCAGAATTCCAACGAGTATTCCGGGAGTAATCAACTTTTTCTGTCCGAGTGAAGCGGCCATTGGAGCAGCGACCGACGGTCCCATAATATTGGCTGCCGAAGCAATAATGACTTCATACACATCTAATTTAAATATTCTGGCCAGCGAAACCATAAATATGAGATGGAAAAATAGGATAATAATGTAAAAGCCTAACACAGCAGGACCAACGTGCAACATGTCGCTCAGATTGGTAGATGCTCCGATGGCTGCAAGAAAAATGTACATCATCCAAAGTCCGATTGCAAATGCAGTATCTTCGAGTTTTTTGAGTTTTTTGGGTAGTATATTGGCGATTAATACTGAAAGCACAGTTACAATCAGGATATTCATACTCATTTTAGATGAAAACAAATATTGAATAGCTGGTGATATTAAACTCCCTACGCCAGCTATCACCGCTGCAATAAGCATTGAAAGAGCAATTCGTTCAATGGTAATCGGGTAGGATTCTTCATTCTGATTATTTGCAGTAGTTTCCAGATTTTCAATTTTTGGTTTCATAAAAAAGCGGGCCAAAAATTTAAAGGAAGGAATGGCGAAAAGCATCAGGATATATGCATTGGCCGCAAAGTTATCAACTGCAATGGTAGCTGAAAAAAGCGGATGTGTGCTGAAATTCAGGATTTCGCCGGTTGCAATAAAGTTCATGCTGCCACCAATTAATGTTGCCGTAATTACTCCTGCGGCATTTCCTGAATCAGCTCCAAGATCAATGAAATAAAACGCGACAAAACTCCCGAGAACCACTCCCAAAGCACCAATCAGAAAAGCAACCAGCAGTTTTCCACCTTCGCGGATAATCCTCATTACATTTGACCCCATCAACATTAAAGGAATTGAAAGCGGGATGAAATAGTTGAAAATCAGATCATAAACTTCGATCTTCAATTTTGGGTTCGAAGCCACCGGGACAATTCCAGTCATTGATAAAATTGACATCAGAATCATCGTGACCAGAATTCCGGATATGTTTCCCAGCCATTTTTTATGTTCCGACCAAATTCCAAGTGCAGCTGCAGCAACAATTACTGCGAAAAGTACCAGATGATTTTCCGGAGTTATTAACGACATAATCAAAATTTCTGGCTGCTAAATTACTTCTGCTTATCTCAATTAAGACCAGACTTATAATTTCTTTAATCCGATGCGGGACAAGTAATTGCTTTTGGCCAACTTAGGATCAGCGTCGAGTGCGATGTAAATTATTGTCTTGATATCAATTACAACTGCCTGCATTTTGCTCAGATCAGGAGAAGTATAGCTATTTGGTTTCTTTTCGTACATACAATGTTACCTTTCTATTAGAGAAATTATTATAATCGGCAAATATAGCCATAAATAACGGTATTATATAACCTGTAAAAATTTCCGACTTGGAAATTAGGATAAAAAGGTATTAATAAAGTGAAAATTACACTGACATAGTCCGTTCTATAAATTTTTAAATAAAAACAGTTCATAATTATCTCTTCTTCAATGTAATTCTCAATATTATTTCGTAAATTTTGTTGATTTTTTATCTCAATGAATTTGACTTTAAATGTTAAATTACTGGTTTGGTGTGTACAAATACTTCTACAATAAAAAATGAAAACACTTGTTATTGCATCATTATTCATTTTCCTGACAGGGATTTCCTTCGGACAGGAACTCAAAAAGGGCAATGTGGTAGCAACTCACGTCATGGTTCTTGAATTAAGTGAGGATGTTACACTGGAACAATTCACTGATTTCATGATTAATAAGTACATTCCAGCCTATGAAAAAATTTGGAAAGGATGGAAGGCTTATCCGGTAAAAAGAATCCGTGGTGAAAATACCGATGGCTTTGGAATGATAGTAGTAATCAAATCAGTAAAGGATAGGGACAAATATTTTAATGAGGATGGAAGTTATTCTGAATTGGGAATTTTAGCCACAGAATGCCTTCGGCCCATTTATTCGGATTTAACGAAACTAGCAACCATCAAATCAGATAAATACACTGACTGGTTGGTTTATTGATTTTTACAACCTGAATTAGCATGAAAGCCTTGAGTGGTAAACTCAAATTCCTTTCTCAATAGTAGTTGTTATGATCATTTTCTCGATGCAGAAAATAAAAATGTTTTATTTTACTGGTATTCTGTGGGTTTTGGCAACAAATAGCCAACAATATTCGGTTAAGTAAAAGCAATAAAAGGAAATATTAATTCAATATTATAATCTATCAATCAACATTTTAACTCGATCTTTGACTTCTTTTTCATCTGGTATATTACTAAATGCAATTTGAAGCAGTTCTGATCGGTACGTGTTCTTCAAATCGTCCCATAATTCATCAAAATTAGTGATTAAAACCGATTGATTGAAATCTTTTTGGCTCCAACCTGCAGGATCGTTAAAAATGCTTTTGTCGTGTTCAATCAGATTGATAAAGTCTTCCCTGAAATCTTTTGAGTCGATATACTTTTTGCAATCTTCATCTGATAACAGGTAAAAAAGGTCATAGAAGTGACGAATTTTACCTGAGATACTTTTAATCGGGTTTTCGTCAAAGGAAAAGCGGACTAAAGAAACCACTTTTTCAAGCATGGTTTGTCTTTTATCCAGAACATTCAATTTAAAGGGTTGAAGGCTGTATTTCTCAACCAGTTCTGCTGCATTGTGTGACTGATAGAATTTTCCAATAATGCTTTGTACTTCAACTTTTTGGTATGGATACGGATTCGCAAATGAGTTAATTTCAACAATTAATTTATCTGAAATGGCTGTTACTACAGCATTTTTAAAAATCGAAGGGTAATGAAATACAGATTTTCGAAACCTTGAACCTTTGCTGGTAACGCCAGGAGTATCAATTTCTTTCAGATCGCCCGCAATTTCTTTCTCAATATCCCTGATTAAGTTCTTAATTTGATTACCAGATGATATCAGGTTATTGACAACAGCTAAATCGATATCCTCAGAAAACCGATCAATCAAGCCAAATGCTTTTGACAATGAGGTACCACCTTTGAAAACAACCGAATCCACATATTCGCTTTCCGACAATCGTTTTAGTACAAGTGTTATCCAGTAGTCCTTTTCAATAAAGAAGTCTCGTATATTCAGACTGTCGGAGGTTTCTTTAACAGCACTGTTGAATATCTCCGGATGATGATGAAGCATTATTGAATTTTCCATTTTTGTTTGTCTTTTATCCGATCACCTGAAATATCTACATTGAAATTAGTAGTTGATTTAAGGCTTTTTAATAGTCTGTCAGAAAGATTGTTATATTGCAATTTATCAAGTATTCCGCCAGTCATGGCACGGACCGATGGAGGGTATTTTAAAGCCAGTTCGGTAAGTGTGGTTAGTTCTTTTTCTGGCAGTTCGCCTACTAAAAATACCAAGCGATCAAAAGATTGATTAACTGTTGTATCAGGAATATTTTTTATAAAACGGATGCTGTCGAGCAACTGCAAATAGTAGATATTATTCCGGGTTATACTATTCCATTGTCTGATAAATTTGATGGTATATTTTCCGCGTTGAAGCTGTTTTTTATCGAAGGGAGCCCCAATCTGAATGATGTTTGACATTTGGGTAGTTAATCCCATCCGGTTAAATATTCCCAGTCCGGTTATATATCCAACCGGTTTTCGATCTTCAAACAGCAGGTCTTTTACAATTTCGTATTCGTCTGGCCTGAGATTATTAATGATTCCCTTCTTTGGCTTGTAAAACCTACCTTTTGACAATCTCTCAATAGTTCCTGATTTCACCAAACGAGACATAGCCTTTTTGAATGCATCTTCTTTATCTGCATCAATTCCAAATTCATCGTAAGTGAATACAAATCCTTCAGGAAATCTTACAATTTTATCTCTAAGTAATTCAGTTACTTTCATGGTTTATTATTTCTATTGCAAAGATATAAAATGTCATGTTTCTACCGGTGAAAACGTGACATTTATTTTTTCCTTAACCTTTCAACTAAGGTTTTTCTGTCATCATCATCCAGTAGATCATCATCAACCTGGATCAATGGATCATACCAATCAATTTTGTGTTTTGCCCAACTAATCCAATCACTAAGTTCCGTATTTTGGGTTATATTATTCTCCGCATTTTGTGATACAAAGTCAACGTAATCTCTCATAAATTTGGCCTGTTGCAAGCGGATTGCCTGATTAAGTAAATCCTCAACTGCGTATAGCTCTGCCTGCCTACGTGCTAATAATTCCTTTCTTTTTTGTTCGGCCTCTAACTGGATTTGCCTTTTCAGTTCATCTTCAATCCGCTCTTCTTGTCGTTTTTTGCATTTCAGTTCGAGATATATCAAGATGTCAGTTATCTTTTCTTCTAATAATTGCTTTCCTTCTTTCCATTCTTTTGTATTATATCGGCCAATGATAAAGGAAAGAATGCCATTTGGATGATATTCACGAGTGGGATATTTCTCTTGAGTATAGGTTATTTTTATTTTTTCTCTAATACAGAATTCGATTTCTTCCCCATAAATTAGCGCACAAACAACCCCATTTTTTCTTGTTATGTCATGGTTTCTGGAGCGGAGGAGTTTAATAAATGTATCCATGAATCGTAAAGTACGACCTACATTTGATGGGGCTACTCTGATGTTTAATTCTCCGGATTTTGTTTCCACAACTCCTTTAAAATTAAAACTTTTTCTCTTTTCAATAACAAGTGTATTTTGTGCCTGAATAATCAAAGGATCAGGATTTGATAGTCTTTCAGGAACGATAAAAGGTATTTTCTGATTCTTTAGGATTTCTTGCTTAAGTATGGATTTCGGAGATTGACCAGGTTCTACATGACTACCATCTTCTTTTCTGTAGTCTAATTTGATGATATTGTTTCCCGTAAATTTTTCTGGTAGTTTGGGCTGTATTACTTTGTACCCATATTGTACTTTTTGCCAGTGACCTATGGCAGGCAGTGGAATATTTATCTTTTTGCAGATTTTTCTAATACCATTGTCTGACATGTTATACTTCTTTGCCAGCCGGGATAAAGGCTCCGACCAAACCAGGTTGTAAAGTTCTTCTCTTGTAAATTCTAGTTTTTCCATTGTTTCAGATTTGTTTGTTCACCCAAATTTAAGCAATAAAAATACCGCCCTCCGAAAGAAAGCGGTATTTTAAAACATTTGGCCTTAGCTGATTAATCAATGAAGAAGTTGATTGCCCCAGCATAAACACTGTTTGATAAAATCGACTGGTTTGCATTCTGAAATGAAATGTAGCATTGCACCTCATCACCAGCAAACGTTGAAGGAACTGTAATTGTCTGGGCGCAGACCGACCTTTCATTGCCACCAATAACTGTGATCGCTTTCTGCTTTGCTGGATTGAGAACAACCAAAATAACCTTATCGAAAGTGCTTGCAGTTGAGTCCTGAGAATTATCTTCCCAAGTAAAATCAATCTGACTAGGATTTGAGGATTGAATCTGCGGATTCATAGCCCCAGGAAGAGAACCGCGAGAAACCAGTGCGCTTGGGTAGTCGATGAAATATTCCGGATAACTACCTACAAGTGCATTGTTCAGGTTGTAGGACATAGCGCTGTTGAAAGCTGTCATTTTCACAGCGTAATTCTTAAAGCCAATCCTCAGGAACGGGGTTAATGGTTGTAAGAATCTGAGAGCAGCACCAAACCGGGCTCGCTGGTCCAGTTGTGCTTCTGTTTTAGGATTCGAAATACTGGTCGCTTTTCCACGCATATAATTTATGCCTTTCCAGCTACCTCCGATGACTGTTCCGACCTTGCCGGAGAAGCCACCTAAAATACCTTGTTTAATTGTACCCATGACGGTAATTTTTAATTGTTTGTACTTGGACTTGGTATGGACTTGATACGAACCAAACCCGACCTTGTCCTTATCTGATCCAAGGTATATCAATAATTGGGCAATGCTTGTTGATTAGGGGTTTATGCGTTTGGATGCGTTCGTTTGTAGTGACATTATCACTATTGTCATGTTTGTTTGCTTTCCATCAGTTTTTATGGAGAAAGCCCTTAAAACCCTATTTTAAAAAAGAAATGGCAAATTTCGGGTATGATGATGATGTGCTGTTGAAATGGGAAATAACTGGCACTGGGAGGTGCGTGGGCAGTTATTCTCATTTCAATAGCATGATGAAACGATCAATATAGAATGATTATGGCTGTAATGATCGGGAACATGTTTTATGGGGCAAACAATTCGCAGGTAAAATAAGTGGGAATGCTGTTGTTGTGGGTTGGGAAAGGTGTGGGTGTTGAGGAACGAAACACTCACACGTGCGGTGCTGAAGCTGGTGAGGTGAACGAATGAAATAGTGTAGTGAGGTACGAACGGAACGGTTGAATGAGTGAAACGAACCGGCTGCAAGCACAAAGGCCTTGCGGGAATGCTTCTTTATTTTTACCTGCACCATTAAA
>JAIBEZ010000050.1 GCA_019459485.1 Prolixibacteraceae bacterium | reverse complement strand
TTGTTCAAACTGAACAAACATAGGATGACCAAAGGGCATAAATATATACTGGTTTATAAAACTATCTATGGTACCTAAATAATGTGGATAACCAATTTTATTTTTGATACCAAAATCGTGTATTAGCTTTTCGGAAATCTCATCACAAGCAACATTTGTAAACGATAATGCAGCAATTCCCTGATGTTTAAATTCTCTTTGAAATAAAAGCTTTGAAACTCTTGCAGCAACAGAATATGTTTTGCCGCTTCCAGGGCAAGCCTTTACAACAACACAACCATTAGTGTAATTTAAAATATCTTTCTGCCTATCTGATAAGTGACTATACATATCACACTCCGAGTATTACCCAATTAAGAGCACGTTCGATATAATTAGGTACTTTAAATTTGTTTTTGACTAAATTACTATTATCTATAAAATAAGCTATATTTTCAGCAAATTCAGATTTATCCTTATTGGAATTTAGTTTATTCAACAAGTCAAATGCCTTTAATTCGATTGATGACTCAGATGAACAAAAAATCGTTTTAGGATGCATTTTCATATATATTAATCGCATTAACCAGCAATTAAAATTATCTGCAACCATTAGTTCGTATTCAAATGTATTTTTAGCTAATTCAACTTTAAGATTACCTCCATAAAGTTCTGTTGCAATTTTTGCTCTATCAGATATTTTATCAACTTTATCGGTTAAGACTTGTTTTATAAAAGCTTCTTCAACCTGATAGTCAATTAAGTTTAAATCCTCTTCCAAATTAAAATTTATAATTCTATTTGTTGAGTCAATAATTTCCTTGTCTCTTAGGCTATTAAATATTTTTTGAGCTTTTTCTTTTGTTATCTCAAGTTCTGCATTTATAAAATATTTGGGTGCTAATTGTCCCTTATCATCGTCTGTCATAATTGAACAACGAGAATGTAACCTTTTAGCTTCAATGACTGAATTAAAAAGTTTTGCAAATGGCTCAAATGCCACACCATTTATATTGACAATTTCAATCCCATTTTTATCTATCTCGAAAGTGGCATTTACCAATCTAGCAAAGACAGGTAAAAGCAATGCTTCGGATATACCTTCTACTAGAATTGCTCCATTTGCAAAAAATAATTGCGACTTTGTTACGTCTAAAAACTTTCTTAAATAAGCCTTATTCTTATTGCTTAATTCAGAGTTCTTAATTGTAAATGCGGCAATATTATTCGTTGTCTTTTGTAAAATAATCAGGTTGTCTAATTTTGATTTGGCTGTTATGGTTGGAGAATGAGATGTAATAAATATCTGTGCTCCAAAATCTTGCAGACAATTTAAGTAGTTAAAAAAAGTATTTTGTTTATGTGGATGCAAATGAGCTTCTGGTTCTTCAATTAAAAGAGCATAATAGTGTTCTATCTTTTCCTTTCTTCGATTTTCAATATCACCTAAAACTGCTGCAGCAAGTATTAAATTATTTTCCCCTAAGCCATTTTGAGTGATGTCAAAGAACTTCTGTCGAAGTATCTCATCCCCAATTAACTCATCTGAATAAACAGGTTTTCTGGTAAGTACGCCTTTAATTATATTCTCATATTTATATTCAAGAAATCTCAAATTTATTTTTGAACTTTTAGAATTAATATCTGAATTCTTTAGATGTTCATTTATTGAATTCTCACCAGTTTTTATAAGTCCAGTCCAATCTTCATCATTTATTACATTCTCAAGCTTTTGTGCTAATTCAATTTTTTTGGCTTGGTCTAACTTAACTTCTTGCTTTTCATCTTCACCTTCTTTAAAGTATTTTGTAATTTCTCGAAACAGAGATGTAACCTTGTTTTCTTTAGTATAGGGCTTTAGCTCCTGCTCTGCATTTCTTAACGGTGCCAAATATGAATAATATATTTGCTGTGCTTCTTCAGGTTTTATCTGCTGTCCTTCGAGATCACCACCCCAAATGCTCCATCGCATTACTTTATTTCCTTTAACATTTGTTTCCAAAAAGTATTTGAAATGCATTTGAATACTTTGCGCTTCTGGATTTCCTTCATCTTGAGAAACCATCGAATTAAAATAAAATCGATCTTCAGCTTCCTCAATTTTAAAATATAAGTCAAATTCAATTGGTTCAATTACCTCAGAGATTTCAGAAGTATCAATATAGAAATCTTCATCATTTCTTATTCCTACGTCACGCCATTGTTTGCCAATACTCAAGCAGATTCGCAAAGCATCAATAATAGCAGACTTGCCTGCATTGTTTTCTCCAATAATGATATTTACTCCTTTATTAAAATCTAAAGTGATATTATTTATTGACCTGAATTTTTTAATGCAAAGCGTTTCTAGATACATGATATTTCTTTGATAGATTATTATTTCATCTTTGGTATAGTGTGTTGGAAAAGAAAACAGCTCTTTTGCAAACTTCGGTCTTGAGTCGGTTTGTGTGGTTTGCAAATGTGCTGTTTTATGCGTGAGCTGTTCATTATATCGTTTTTTATTTTTCTGTCTTTTTGCAACAAATTATCTGCTGTGTCTGCCCCCTTACACTTGGCGGTAACACCCGGATATCCCCACTATTGTGGATATTTCTCCATTATCAATTTCTAAAGTTGTGTATATATCATCCATCCGATGTATAACCACAAGTTTTGTCCTCTCAATATTTTTTGGCACCTGGTGTTCTTCCGATCTATACAAATATTAGTCAAACTGCAAGGAAGACATTATTGTAATCTGTTTCCTAAGGTTTTCAAAAATGGTGGATTGTAAGGCGTTCAAAGTCAATTGATTTTTTTGTTTCCCAAATGTAGGAATTTGAATATTATATGCAATACAAATATTGGATATTTTTATATTCAATTTCAGGAGAAAATGGTGACTTGAATGTGAATTTGACCTTGTTACCTTATTTTGGAGTGAAATAATAAGTCCTTGAATTCGTTTCACTTTGCTTGAATCGATACTCACAGTTCTTTAATTCACTTTCACTTTGCTTGAATCGATACTCACAGTCCTTTAATTCACATTCAGACTTCTTAAACAGACATTTGAAGTCCTTGAATTCGTTTTCACTGGAGCATTGTCCATTGACCTTCCCTAAATAACTTTAAAGCTTTCCCAAAGTTTTTTTCAGTTTAAATAAACTTCGGGAAAGCTCATAACAAAAAACGCCCTTCGTTTCGGAAGAGCGTTTTCAATATCAAATCAATTGTCTTTTATTGCAGGAACGAAATCAATACACCGGCTGCAACAGCCGAACCAATTACTCCCGAGATATTACTTGACATACAATATTGCAGAATATGGTTTGAAGAATCATATTTTAACGCAATGTCGTTTGCAACGCGCGATGCCATCGGAACTGCACTTAATCCGGTAGCGCCGCACAAAGGATTAATCTTTTTCTTTGTGAAAAGATTGGTCACTTTTACGCCCATAATTCCTCCGAAAATTGAAACCGCGAATGCAAGGAATCCTCCTACTACAATCATGATGGTTTTAAAATCAAGAAAAACTTCGGCAGTCATCGTCGCTCCAACACATAAACCAAGGAAAATGGTAGCTGTATTCAGGATTGAACCTGCGGCAGCTTCTGTCAAACGCGCAACGTTTACACCAATTTCTTTGATCAGGTTACCAAACAGTAACATTCCCAAAAGTGGAACAGCTGAAGGAACAAAAACTGAAATGATAATTATAAGTACAATTGGGAAAGCAATTTTAACCGCTCTAAGGTTCTTAATTTTCAAGTTAGATGGAAATTGTCGATCCATATCCTTCATGTGGATTAAAAGTTCGCTTTTAGAACAGGTAAATCGTACTACAAGTGGAATAATTACCGGAACCAATGCCATGTATGAATAAGCTGCAATAGCAATCGGACCAAGTAAATGCGGAGCCAGTTTAATGGTTGTATAAATGGCTGTAGGGCCATCGGCACCACCAATAATTCCGAGCGAAGCAGCTTCTTTTGCTGTAAAGCCAAGAGCAATGGCAGAAATTAGTACAATAAAAATACCCAATTGTGCCGCTGCACCAAAGAATGCGAGCCTCAGATTGCGCAACATCGGGCCAAAATCGGTCAGTGCCCCAATTCCCATAAAGATGATGGGAGGTAAAAATCCGGTCTTTATCAATGAATAATAAAGAAAGTTCATGATACCATGATCGTGTGCAATCTCCAACAAGTTTTTGGTATGGCCTCCACCAAGATCAATCAGATTTCCGGGAACTACTCCCATTTCTCCACCGGGAAGATTGGCCAGAATAACCCCAAAAGCAATTGGAACCAATAACAGCGGTTCGTATTGCTTGCGAATTCCCAGGTACAGTAAAAAAGCCCCGATAGCCAGCATTAACAAATATCCAGGATTATCGATAAAAGCCTGAATAGCTGTCATTTTATATAGATTTTCTAAAATGCCCATCGTACAAATATGTTATTTAATTTTAACCATTACGTCATCTTCCTCAATTTCAGAACCCGGCGTGCTGCAAATTTCAACCACCACACCTGAAACGTCTGAACGGATAGCATTGAAAGTTTTCATTGCTTCAACATAACCAATCAGGTCACCTGCCTTAATTGAATCACCAACTTTTAAAGGAGTTTCGGAACTTTCTTTTGTCAGGTAAAATTTACCTTCGAGCGGAGCCAGAATTTCTTTCACTTTTCCCTGAGGAGCAGAAGCTTCAACAGGAGCAACAGTTTTCGGGTCTGAAATAACAGCGCCACTGGTCTCCCCATATTCAACCGTCACTTTGAAACGTTCACCTTCTACATCTATAAACATGGTTGTTGGTTTCAGTTCAGATACATCTGATGCGCCATTTCCTGATGAGCCATTACCTGATGCAACAGGAGCTGATGCGACAGGAGCAGTCCCGGCATTGAGACCACCACCTTCAAGACGACGTTTTGCTACATCTTCTTCAAATGCTTTTTTAGCTGCGCCTGATTTATAGGCACGGTATTCCTGCGGATGCATGGCCAATTCGAACAATTCTTCGTCGTCCTTGCCAAAATCCCAACCTTTTTCATTCATTTCCTTGCGGAAAGTATCCAAGGCATCGGGGTAAAGATCCTGTGGATTGCCGGTATAAAATGTTTTGCCGGCTTCTTTGGCAAGTTTAATAATTTCATCGTCTAATTTCCCCGGAAGTCTTCCTCCGTTTCCGGTCAACATATCCCAGATATTGTCGGCAATCATACTCCAGCGCTTTTCGCCTTTTTCAACCTGCATTACATTCATCAAGGCCAGGTTTTTTACATACTGACTGTATGGAGTGACCAACGGCGGATATCCCAGCATTGGCCAAATATATTCAACTTCATTAAACAGCTTGATCAAAAGATCGTCCTGAGTTAACTGTGGCTTGTTGCGTTTTACCATCCATTTGTTCAGGCTGGCAAGGTTGTTTTCCAAATCAGACATCAATGAACCCATCATACCGCCGGGCAATCCGGGGCCGATAAGCATAGAATTCATGTAACGGTTTTTCGGATCGATGTAAAATCCAAGAAAATCGTCGATAAATTCCTGGGTTAACGAACGAACTTTCATGTAAGCGTCCATATTAATGGCGGGTACATCAAAACCATCATCTTCGAGCATGGCATGAACGGCCAACAAATCGACATGGCCGGTTCCCCATGAAAGAGGTTCCATCGCAACATCAATATAATCAACACCAGCACGGCAAACTTCCAGAATAGATGCCATCGAGAAACCAGGACCTGAATGTGAATGATATTCAAGCGGAATTTCAGGATGCAGGGCTTTAATGCCTTTAACAATTTTGCCCAACCAGGCTGGTCTTCCAATACCTGCCATGTCTTTTAAACAAATTTCGTCGGCTCCACCTTTGATTAATTCATCGGCAAGGTTGACAAAACTTTCAACCGTGTGAACTTTCGAAAAAGTAAGGCTCAATGTTGCCTGTGCAATCATTCCGCCTTCTTTGGCATATTTAACTGAATCTAGAATGTTACGCGGATCGTTTAATCCACAGAAAGAGCGGGCAATATCAGTCCCTTGT
This sequence comes from Prolixibacteraceae bacterium, assembly GCA_019459485.1. Classification (GTDB taxonomy): domain Bacteria; phylum Bacteroidota; class Bacteroidia; order Bacteroidales; family Prolixibacteraceae; genus Aquipluma. Next base: position 11,534 of record JAIBEZ010000050.1, on the reverse strand, counting down.
AATTTCTTCACCTTGAACATTAGTTTCCTGACATCAGCAGGAACCGGACTCATCCGTATTCCGTTCAATGCACGTTCCAGCATATGGGTCTGGATCCCAGCGTCGTTGAATGGCTTAGTCCATTCTCGAACCGATTTATTAGGGTTTTCGCCAAAAAGCAAATTAATTTGCTCGAATCCGCCACCATTGGTTTCAACCCGTGCAAAACATCCCATGTCCACAATATGTGGAGCTACCTTCACCAACTGATCAACACGTGGTACATACTTTCCTGATGATTGCCACATATCACGGTAAACCAATGAAAATTTAATCTTTCTTCCAGCCATAATTCAATAGTCTTTTATTCAATTATTTTTAATTAATTATTTGTTAGTCTATCAAAAAAAATCCGGTATGTATTTACTTCCCGGATTATTGTTTCTCGACCTTGCTTACGCGGCCTGTTCCCTTTGTTACTAAATTAACAACTGAAACAATAGCTGCCAGTTTTTTGGAATTAATTTCTACAGTCAGATTACTGGAACCCTTGGACTGAGTCTTAACTTCTTCTCCAATAAATTTGTTTACAAATCTGATTATCAAATTGCCTATAATGACGACCAAGGCTAAAATGACAAAAACTGTTACCATCCCGACACCCAAAAGTTCGAATGCCACTCCCATTTCACTCATGATTTCAAGTATTAAGTTAAAACAAAAAAACACTTCCCATTTTATATATTTTCATTGTAATGTTACCGAATTATATCCGTTAGTTTAATTGAAAAAACAATTCGGTTTTTACAATTACCAATAAATTAACATTTACACTTACGATTTGAAACAAATTACCTTTTTGTTCTGATAGTTTACAACAAAAAAACAAAGGGCACCTTTTGGGTACCCTTTGTTTAATATTTAAATATTCATTTCTTACGCTATTGGGGCAGGACCTCCAAATGCCATCGGAGGAAGAATTGGATCATGCCCCCTGACATTTTTAATCGTACCATTTATACTCTCATATTTCTGAATATTATCCTGTAAGGCCAACAGTAAGCGTTTGGCATGTTCAGGAGTCAAAATAATTCTTGACTTTACATTTGCCTTTGGAATACCGGGCATTACCCTGATAAAATCAAGTACAAATTCAGAACTTGAATGTGTAATAACTGCCAGATTTGAATAAATACCCTGAGCTATCTCTTCGGTTAATTCAATCTGCAACTGATTGTTGTTTTTCAAATCTTCCATCGGTTAATCTCTTGACGACATTCTATCAGAATCTTTCATCTCAACCATTTTGTCGTATTCATCACGTGAACCGACAACAAGGTTTTTGTATTCTTTCAAACCGGTACCGGCAGGAATGAGATGTCCGCAAATTACGTTCTCTTTCAATCCGTCGAGGTAGTCAACTTTACCATGAATTGCAGCTTCGTTCAGTACTTTTGTTGTTTCCTGGAACGATGCGGCTGACAACCAGCTGCGTGTTTGAAGCGAAGCCCTTGTAATACCCTGAAGTATCTGGCTCGATGTTGCAGGAATTGCATCACGGCCTTCCACCAACCTTTTATCGCGACGGCGAAGGGTAGAATTTTCATCTCTCATCCGGCGTGAAGTAATAATCTGTCCCGGTTTCAGGCTATCTGAATCCCCGGCATCAATCACCACTTTCTTATTATAGATCCAGTCGTTTTCGTGAAGGAATTCATGTTTGTCAACAATCTGTTTCTCAAGGAATCTGGTATCGCCCGGATCGTCAATGTCAACCTTGCGCATCATCTGGCGAATAATCACCTCATAATGTTTGTCGTTGATTTTCACCCCCTGCATACGATATACATCCTGAACTTCATTCAAAATATATTCCTGAACAGCAGTTGGCCCTTTGATCGCGAGAATATCGGCAGGAGTGATCGCTCCGTCAGAAAGTGGAATACCGGCACGGATATAGTCATTTTCCTGAACAAGAATCTGACGTGACAGCGGCACTAAATAACGCTTAACATCTCCACCTTTTGAAGTAACCACGATTTCACGGTTACCACGTTTGATTTTTCCAAGTGAAATTTCACCGTCGATTTCAGAAACGATTGCAGGGTTCGAAGGATTTCTTGCTTCGAACAACTCTGTAACACGTGGCAAACCTCCCGTGATATCACCGGCTTTACCGGCTGCACGTGGGATTTTAACCAATACAGCACCCGCTTCCACAATCTGACCGTCTTCAACAGCCATGTGGCCACCTACCGGTAAGTTGTAAGTACGGATTGTATCACCTTTTTCGTCCAGAATTCGCAACCCCGGATTTTTGGTCTTGTCTCTGGTTTCAATAATTACTTTTTCCTTATAACCAGTCTGCTCATCAGATTCCTCGCGGTAAGTGACGCCATCAATCACCTGTTCAAATGCAATTTTACCTTTGAATTCAGTAATAATAACACCGTTATATGGATCCCATTCACAAATACGCATTCCTTTTTTCACTTCCTGACCGTTGTCAATAAACAGCTTGGAACCGTAAGGAATGTTATGAGTAGAAAGTTGGATTCTTGTATTTTTGTCGATGATACGTAATTCAGCAAGGCGGCTTACAACGATATTGGTTTTTACACCCGTTTCGCTGAAATGCTCAACTTCCCTCAATTCGTCGATTTCGGCAATACCATCATATTTTGACTCGACAGATGATTGTGTTGAAATGTTACCAGCGATACCCCCTACGTGGAACGTACGAAGTGTAAGCTGTGTACCAGGCTCACCAATTGACTGTGCAGCAATAACTCCCACCGCTTCGCCACGTTGAACCATTGTACTTCCGGCCAGATTAAGACCGTAACATTTTGCGCAAACACCTACTTTTGATTCGCAAGTCAAAACTGAACGAATTTCAACCGATTCGATTGGTGATTCATCAATTACTTTTGCAATTTCGTCGGTAACAATTTCACCTGAACCAACGATCAAATCACCTGTTAGCGGGTTGAAAATATCGTGAACAGTTGTACGTCCAATGATTCTTTCATTCAGCGAAGCAACTATTTCCTCGTTGTTTTTAATCGCCGAAGCAACCAGTCCACGCAAGGTACCACAATCTTCTTCCTGAATGATAACATCCTGCGCAACGTCAACCAACCTACGGGTCAGATAACCAGCATCGGCTGTTTTAAGGGCAGTATCGGCCAAACCTTTACGGGCACCGTGGGTTGAAATGAAGTATTCCAATACCGACAGTCCTTCTTTAAAGTTTGCAAGGATCGGGTTTTCAATAATCTGAGAACCTGTTGATCCTGACTTTTGTGGTTTTGCCATCAATCCCCTCATTCCGCAAAGCTGACGAATCTGCTCTTTGGAACCACGGGCTCCTGAATCAAGCATCATATATACTGAATTGAAACCCTGACGGTCGGTGCTCAATGTTTTCATTACCGAATTGGTAAGTTTGGCATTGGCATGTGTCCAGATATCAATTACCTGATTGTAACGTTCGTTATTTGTAATGAAACCCATGTTGTAATTGGCCATTACTTCTTCAACTTCCGCATAACCAGCTTCAACAATTTCCTTCTTGTCTTCAGGAATAATTACATCGCTAAGATTAAACGACAAACCACCTCTGTATGCCATGGTATAACCCAAATCCTTGATTGCATCAAGGAAAAGTACTGTTACAGCATTTCCTGTTATCTTATAGATATCAGAAATAATGGTACGAAGTGACTTCTTGGTTAGAATCTGATTGATGTATCCAACTTCTTTAGGTACTGACTGATTGAAAATAATACGACCTACAGTAGTTTCAATGATGTGTTTGAACATTTCTCCTTTTTCATCCACATCCTGAACTTTCACCTTAATAATGGCGTGAAGATCAATTACATTCTCATTATGCGCGATAATAACTTCTTCAGTAGAATAGAAAATCATTCCTTCACCGCGAGCTCCCGGACGTGCTTTGGTCATGTAATAAAGTCCCAAAACCATGTCCTGAGAAGGAACAGTGATTGGAGCTCCATTTGCAGGGTTCAGCAAGTTATGCGATGCAAGCATCAACATTTGAGCTTCCAGAACGGCAGCATTTCCAAGTGGTACGTGAACAGCCATCTGGTCACCATCGAAGTCGGCATTGAAACCGGTACAAACGAGTGGATGCAACTGAATGGCTTTTCCTTCAATCAAAACAGGTTGGAATGCCTGAATCGACAAACGGTGAAGGGTAGGCGCACGGTTCAGCATCACCGGATGTCCTTTCAATACATTTTCAAGAATATCCCAAACAACCGGATCTTTACGGTCAACAATTTTCTTGGCCGATTTTACTGTCTTTACAATTCCACGTTCAATCAGTTTCCTGATAATAAACGGTTTGAAAAGCTCAGCAGCCATGTCTTTTGGAAGACCGCATTCGTGAAGTTTCAGTTTTGGCCCGATAACAATTACCGAACGTGCTGAATAATCGACACGTTTACCCAACAAGTTCTGCCGGAAACGACCTTGTTTCCCTTTCAAACTATCTGATAAAGATTTTAATGCGCGGTTATTTTCAGTTTTAACTGCATTTGATTTTCTTGAGTTGTCGAACAATGAATCGACAGCTTCCTGAAGCATACGTTTTTCGTTACGCAGAATTACTTCCGGAGCTTTAATTTCGATTAATCGTTTTAAACGGTTGTTTCTGATGATCACCCTGCGGTACAAGTCGTTCAAATCGGAAGTGGCAAAACGGCCACCATCCAACGGAACCAAAGGACGCAAATCAGGAGGAATAACAGGAACAACTTTAACAATCATCCACTCAGGACGATTGATATTTTTGCTTGCACGGAAAGCTTCAACAACCTGAAGGCGTTTTAATGCTTCATTCTTACGTTGTTGTGAGGTTTCGGTGTTTGCTTTGTGACGAAGATCGAACGACATTTCATCCAGTTCGAGGCGTTGTAACAAAGTGTACAATGCTTCGGCGCCCATACGGGCTATGAATTTGTTCGGATCCATATCATCGAGATGCTGATTTTCTTTTGGTAAAGAATCCAGGATATCGAGATATTCTTCTTCCGACAGGAAGTCAAGATATTTTACACCATCCTGAGCTTTTACTCCCGCCTGAATTACAACATATCGTTCGTAATAAATAATTACATCCAATTTTTTGGTTGGCAAGCCCAAAAGGTACCCGATTTTATTCGGTAACGATTTGAAATACCAGATATGAGCCACCGGAACTACCAGTGAAATGTGCCCCATCCGTTCGCGACGGACTTTTTTCTCGGTTACTTCAACGCCACAACGATCACAAACAATTCCTTTGTAGCGAATACGTTTGTATTTACCGCAATGACACTCATAATCTTTCACCGGCCCGAAGATTCGTTCGCAGAACAAACCATCACGCTCAGGTTTATAAGTCCGGTAATTTATCGTTTCAGGTTTCAAAACTTCTCCGTGAGACCTTTCAAGGATCTCTTCAGGCGAAGCCAGACTGATACCAATTTTGGTAAAGCTAATCTTAACTTTATTGTCTTTTCTGAATGCCATATATCGATGGTTATTTTTTCAAGTTTATATAAGGAAAATCAAACTGATTTACCTTTCATTAATCTAGGCTCACACTTAAACCAAGACCACGTAATTCGTGCAACAATACATTCAAAGATTCAGGAATACCTGCAGCAGGCATTGGTTCACCCTTAACGATTGCTTCGTATGCTTTGGCTCGTCCCAATACGTCATCTGATTTGACGGTTAGAATTTCCTGAAGAATGTTGGATGCACCGAATGCTTCCAATGCCCAAACTTCCATTTCACCAAAACGCTGACCTCCGAATTGAGCTTTACCCCCAAGTGGCTGCTGAGTAATCAAAGAATAAGGTCCGATTGAACGGGCATGCATCTTATCTTCAATCATATGGCCTAATTTAAGCATATAAATTACACCAACTGTCGCAGGCTGATCAAAAGGTTCACCAGTTCCACCGTCGCTTAAGTATGTTTTACCATATCTAGGAACACCGGCTTTATCTGTATATTCAGTAACTTCTTCCAGCGTGGCGCCATCAAAAATCGGAGTTGCAAAAGTAAGTCCCAATTCTTTACCGGCCCAACCCAAAACAGTTTCGTAAATCTGACCAAGGTTCATACGCGAAGGTACACCCAACGGATTAAGTACAATGTCAACAACAGTTCCGTCACTTAAGAAAGGCATGTCTTCGTCACGCACAATACGCGATACAATACCTTTGTTTCCATGTCGTCCGGCCATTTTATCGCCAATTTGCAGTTTACGTTTTTTAGCAACATAAACCTTTGCAAGCTGTATAATTCCTGCAGGAAGTTCATCACCAATAGTCACATTGTAGCGTTTCCTTCTTGAAACGGCTTCAAGTTCCTTGTACTTCATGTTGTAATTGTTGATAAGAGCAAAAATTAAATCATTCTTATCTTTATCAGTTGACCATTTTGAAGGATTGATCGTCTGATAATCAATTTCCTGAAGTTGTTTCAGTGTAAATTTATTTCCTTTGCTTATAATGTCGCCACCGTAATAATCTTTCACACCCTGACTGGTTTTCCCATTTACAAGTGTGAAAAGCTTATCTTCGAGTTTCGCACGAAGCGCAGAAGCATGACGGTCAAATTCTTCATCGATAGAATCGAGTAAAGGTTTTGTTGCCAGTTTGCCTTTTTTATCTTTTACAACCCGCGAGAACAATTTCTTTTCAATAATAGTTCCGTTGAGTGAAGGTGATGCTTTCAAAGAGGCATCTTTCACATCACCGGCTTTATCACCAAAAATAGCACGGAGAAGTTTTTCTTCCGGCGATGGATCAGATTCTCCTTTCGGAGTAATTTTTCCAATCAGAATATCACCAGGTTTTACAACAGCTCCAATACGGATCAATCCGTTCTCATCAAGATTTTTGGTCGCTTCTTCGCTAACGTTTGGAATATCAGATGTAAATTCTTCAACACCACGTTTGGTGTCACGAACCTCCAATGAATATTCGTCAACATGTATAGATGTGAAAACGTCTTCACGAACTACACGTTCTGAAATTACAATCGCATCCTCGTAGTTATACCCCTGCCATGGCATGAATGCTACTTTAAGGTTACGTCCCAATGCAAGTTCTCCGTGTTGTGTGCCATATCCTTCAGTAAGAACCTGACCCTTTTTCACACGGTCACCTTTTAATACAATTGGCTTAAGATCGACAACTGTACCCTGATTGGTTTTTTGGAATTTTGAAATCCTGTATGTAACGACTTCAGGATCGAAACTTACAAAACGTTCGTCATCACTTTTGTCGTAGCGTATTAAAATTTCATCCGCATCAACATATTCAATCACTCCATCATCTTCAGCAACAACCAAAACGCGTGAATCGAGTGCAGCACGTCCTTCCAAACCTGTTCCAACGATTGGAGCTTCGGGGCGGAGTAACGGAACTGCCTGACGCATCATGTTTGATCCCATCAAAGCACGGTTGGCATCATCATGTTCAAGGAAAGTAATTAACGACGCAGCAACCGAAGCAATCTGGTTTGGCCCAACGTCCATCATATTTACAGTTTCCCTTTCAACAATCGGATAATCACCATCAAGACGTGATTTAACTTTATTATTGATGAAATTTCCATCTGAATCAATCGGTGCATTTGCCTGTGCAATTATTCTACCCTCTTCCTCTTCAGCAGTAAGGTACATTACTCCAGCATCTGACAGATCGACCTGACCGTTTGTAACTTTACGGTAAGGAGTTGAAATAAATCCTAAATCATTCACTTTCGCGAAAACACAAAGCGATGAAATCAATCCGATGTTTGGACCTTCAGGAGTTTCAATCGGACACAAACGTCCATAATGTGTATAGTGAACGTCACGTACCTCGAAACCAGCTCTTTCACGCGAAAGTCCACCAGGTCCCAAAGCTGACATACGCCGTTTGTGAGTCATTTCAGCCAAAGGATTGGTTTGATCCATGAACTGAGAAAGGGCGTTTGTTCCGAAGAACGAATTAATTACCGATGATAAGGTTTTTGAGTTAATCAGATCGATTGGCGTAAAAACTTCGTTGTCACGAACATTCATACGTTCACGAATGGTACGTGCCATACGAGCCAAACCAACACCAAACTGATTGAACATTTGCTCTCCAACAGTACGTACACGACGATTGCTCAAGTGGTCAATATCGTCAACATCTGTTTTTGAGTTGACAAGTTTGATCAAATATTTAATGATTTCTATAATGTCTTCCTTGGTCAAAACCTGTACATTCATATCAATGTTCAGGTTCAGCTTTTTATTGATCCTGTAACGGCCAACCTGACCAAGATCATACCTTTTTTCTGAAAAGAATAATTTGTCGATTACATCTCTTGCAGTCGCATCATCAGGCGGTTCTGCATTACGCAACTGCCTGTATATATGAAGCACTGCCTCTTTTTCCGAGTTGCAGGGATCTTTTTGAAGCGTATTGTATATAATGGCATAATCCTGAAGATTCTGGTCTTCTTTATGCAACAAAATTGTTTTTGCTCCTGAATCAATGATTTCGTCAACATGATCGTTGTCAATAACAACTTCACGGTCGATTACGACTTCATTACGCTCAATTGAAACGACTTCGCCTGTATCTTCATCTACAAAGTCCTCCACCCAGGTTTTCAGAACACGTGCGGCCAGTTTACGACCGACGATTTTCTTTAAACCGGATTTTGAAACTTTAATTTCATCCGCCAGGTCAAATATTTCAAGAATATCTTTGTCACTTTCGTATCCGATTGCACGAAGCAATGTGGTTACAGGTAATTTTTTCTTACGATCGATGTAAGCAAACATTACATTGTTAATGTCGGTCGCAAACTCAATCCATGATCCTTTATAAGGAATAACCCTTGCTGAATAAAGTTTTGTTCCGTTGGCGTGCATACTTTGTCCGAAGAATACTCCCGGAGAACGATGCAACTGCGAAACAACAACACGTTCAGCTCCGTTAATTACAAAAGTACCTTTAGGTGTCATGTAAGGAACAGTACCCAAATATACATCCTGAACTACGGTATCAAAATCTTCATGTTCGGGATCGGTACAGTAAAGTTTTAATTTTGCTTTTAACGGGATACTAAAAGTCAGGCCACGTTCAATACATTCATCGATAGAATAACGTGGCGGGTCAACCAGGTAGTCCACAAATTCGAGAACGAAGTTATTTCTAGTATCGGTAATTGGGAAATTTTCTTCAAAAACCTTGCACAATCCCTCTCCTTTTCGTTGATCAGGAGTTGTTCCAAGCTGGAAAAATTCGATGAAGGATTTAATTTGTACTTCAAGGAAATCTGGATAGTCAAAGACGGTTTTTGTTGAAGAAAAGCTAATCCTCTGGTTTTCAATATTTACTGCCATCGGTGTATATTAATTAATTGAACTTAAAACATAAATATACAAATAGGTATAGAACCCCACATATGTGAGGTTCTAAACCACATCAACCTAAAATTAAGGTCGTAAGACTTTTATTTAAGTTCAACTTCAGCTCCAGCTTCTTCCAATTGAGATTTCAAACCTTCAGCCTCGTCTTTAGAAACTTTTTCTTTGATAGCTCTTGGAGCGCCATCAACTACTTCTTTAGCCTCTTTCAAACCAAGACCTGTTAATTCTTTAACCAATTTAACTACAGCCAATTTTGACTGACCAGCTGCTTTCAGAATAACATCGAATTCGGTTTGAACTTTTTCTTCTGCTTCTTCACCTGAAGCAGCTGGACCAGCGGCCACAGATACTGCAGCAGCAGCAGGTTCAATACCATATTCCGATTTTAAAATTCCGGCTAATTCATTTACTTCTTTTACAGTTAAGTTTACTAACTCTTCCGCAAGTGCCTTTAAATCTGCCATTTCGATAATAATTTTTTAATATAATTTTATAACTAACTGATTACTTTTCTGCTAATGTCTTCAAAACTCCGTGAATAATATTTCCACCGGATTGTAATGCACCAACAACATTTTTCATTGGAGATTGCAATAAACCGATAACTTCACCAATAAGTTCGTTTTTAGACTTAATTGATACTAATACATCCAACTGATCTTCGCCAATATAAACTGACTCCTGAACATAAGCCGCCTTTAAAATAGGTTTCTTATTTTTCTTTTTAAAATCTTTTATGAGTTTTGCAGGAACATTTGCATTCTCACAAAACATGACAGATGTATTGCCACTAAGAACATCATAAAGCTCTTCGGCATTCTTATTAGAAGCTTCCAATGCTCTACGCAAGAGGGTATTCTTCACCACAACCAGTTTCACCTTCTGTTTGTCGCATAAACGCCGCAGGTCACTAGTGCGGGCAGCATTCAACGTTTCAATATCAGTCAGATAAAAATGATTTGATAAATTGATCTGCTCTGTAAGACTACCGATAATATCTAATTTTTCTGATCTTTTCATATTATTTCGTTTACTTTTCAGAGACAGACTTTGGTTCAATTTGTATTCCTGCACTCATGGTACTTGACAGATAGATACTTTTAACGTATGTACCTTTTGCAGCAGAAGGTTTCAGCTTAATAAGAGTATTTACAAATTCGGTAGCGTTCTCAATTAGTTTTACGTTATCAAATGATACTTTACCAATTGATGTGTGAACAATCCCAAATTTGTCGACCTTAAAGTCGATCTTACCAGCTTTCACTTCAGCAACAGCTTTCCCAATGTCCATTGTAACTGTACCACTTTTAGGGTTAGGCATCAAACCACGCGGACCTAAAATACGTCCGAGCGCTCCCACTTTTCCCATTACCGGTGGCATAGTAATAATCACATCTACGTCAGTCCAACCTCCTTTGATTTTATCAACATAGTCGTCAAGACCAACATAATCAGCTCCAGCATCTTTGGCCTCCTGTTCTTTGTCAGGAGTAACCAGGGCCAACACGCGTACTTCTTTACCAGTTCCATGAGGTAAAGTAACCACGCCTCTAACCATCTGATTAGCCTTTCTTGGATCAACACCAAGGCGAACATCTATATCAACCGAAGCATCAAATTTTGTAAAAGTAATTTCTTTTACAAGTGCTGAAGCTTCTTTTAATGTATAGAATTTCCCCTTCTCGAGTTTTTCCAGAGCAAGCTTTTTATTCTTTGTAATTCTGCCCATTTTAATAATTTTAATTAGTTTGTCGATGGGCGTTCACCTGTAACAGTGATACCCATACTTCTGGCAGTACCAGCCACCATGCTCATAGCACCCTCCAACGTGAAACAATTAAGATCTTCCAATTTTATTTCGGCGATCATTTTAATTTGTTCCCAGTTCACAGAACCCACTTTTACAAGATGTGGCTCAGCAGAACCTTTTTTCACCTTAGCAGCTTCTATAAGTTGCACGGCTACCGGGGGTTGTTTAATTACAAAATCAAACGATTTATCTGCATAAACAGTAATCACAACAGGTAGTACTTTCCCCGCAAGGTCTTGTGTCCTACCATTGAACTGTTTGCAAAACTGCATGATGTTTACCCCTTTAGAACCTAATGCTGGGCCT
>JAIBEZ010000036.1 GCA_019459485.1 Prolixibacteraceae bacterium | reverse complement strand
TTTTTGTTTTTTTTTTTTTTTTTTAAAATTTATATTTTTTTTTGTTGGGGTGGGTCGTCGGGGTGTTTCTAACACCCCCCCCCCTCACTTTGCAACCTATGCTCCGGGATTTTTTTATGCCTTGAATATGAGTATAAACTATTTGGTTATTGAAGGGAATATCGGAGCCGGAAAGACTACTCTGGCACAGATGATCAGTAAGAAATACCAGGCGAAACTCGTTTTGGAACAGTTTGCCGACAATCCGTTCCTGCCTAAATTCTACGAAAATCAGGAGCAATATTCTTTTCCGCTCGAAATGGCATTTCTGGCCGAGCGGTACAATCAACTCAACCGCGAGTTGAGCCATTTCGACCTGTTCAGCAATTTCACTATCTCTGATTATTACTTCATGAAATCGCTGATTTTTGCTCAAAACACCTTGCAACCTGACGAATACAATCTTTACCGGCAATTTTTCACCATCATTTACGATAAAATGCCAAAGCCGGATTTGTATGTTTATTTGCACAAGGATACCGATTTGTTGCTGAAAAACATCGCTTTCAGAGGGCGCAGCTACGAAACGAATATATCGAAAGACTACCTTGAAAAAATCGCACAGGGTTACTTTAGCTATTTCAGGCAACAAAATGACCTGCCAATACTTGTTATCGATACCAATGGAATAGATTTTATTAACCGTCCCGGAGATTTTGAAAAAATCGATATTGCAATATTTGAAAAGCAATATGAAAAAGGAATAAACAGGATTATACTCTAAAAATCGGTTCCTAAAAGGCCGTTTTTATTATGAGAGAAGGAAAATTTATGCTAGTTTTGTGAACATTAACCGAAATTACTAAAATTACAAATTTAATAATTACACACTATGAGAAGTATTAATCTAAAACCACTGGCCATTTTTGCCTTAGCGGCTGTTTTGCTGAGCAGCTGTGCAAGTTTGCAGAAGATGAAAAAGAATGCAAACCTGATTGAATTCAAAACCACTCCTGAAATTCTTGAAACACATGCAGGAAATGTTGATCTTGCTATCGACGGAAAATTCCCTGCAAAGTATTTTGCCAAAAAAGCGACATTGGTTGCAACACCGGTATTGAAATATCAGGGCGGCGAACAAGTCTTTGAATCGGTCACCCTTCAGGGTGAAAAAGTAAATGCCAACAACAAAGTGATTTCTTTGTCAAACGGCGGAAGTTTTGCGTACAAAGATGCAGTTCCTTACGAAGAAGCAATGCGTGCATCAAATCTGGAGTTGAGAATTACCGCTTCACAGGGTAAAAAAAGCGTTGATTTTGTTCCAATTCCCCTGGCCAAAGGCGTAATTGCAACTCCTACTTTGGTTGTAAATTATCCAACACCGATTATTGGCGTTACCCGTGAAAAAAACACCACTGGCAAATACGATCCAAACATCGACGAGTTCCAGCGTGTGGTTCCTGATGAATATACTGCTGATATCAAATATCTGATCAACAAAGCAGATATTCGTAAAGAAGAATTGACCAAAGACGAAATTGCAAAACTGAACGAATACAACAAAGCAATTGCGCTTGATCCAAACAAAAAATTAAGAAGTATGGAAGTTTCTTCTTACGCTTCACCAGATGGTGCATTGGATTTGAATACAAAATTAGCACAAAGCCGTCAGGCAGCTTCTTCTAAATTCTTAACTGCTGAATTGAAAAAATCTGAAGTGGAAGCTGAATTTAAAACCAAATTCACTCCTGAAGACTGGGAAGGATTCAAAGAAATGATGGAAAAATCCAACATTCAGGACAAAGAATTAATTCTTCGCGTACTTTCGATGTACACCGATCCTGAAGTTCGCGAACGCGAAATCAAAAACCTTTCAGCAGCTTTCACCGGAGTTGCCGAAGAAATTTTACCGCAATTGCGTCGTTCAAAATTCACCACCAGTATCGACCTGATTGGAAAATCTGACGAAGAAATTGCTGCTTTGGCCGATTCTGATCCTTCGAAACTGAACCCTGCAGAATTGCTTTATGCTGCTACTTTAACCACCGACCTCAATAAGAAACTGGCCATCTACAACTCGTTCACGAAAGTTTATCCACAAGATTGGAGAGGTTTCAACAACGCCGGAATGGTATTGGTTAAACAACAAAAATATGCCGATGCAAAAGGTTTGTTCGAACAAGCTGAAAAACTGAAAAACAACGAGCCTATCATTAAAAACAACCTTGGCGTTGTTGCATTGAAAGATGGCGATTTGGTTAAAGCTGAAACCTATTTCGGAGCTGCTTCAGGAGCAGGTGATGCTGTTAACAACAACCTTGGAATTTTAAGCATCATCAAAGGCGAATATGCAAAAGCGGTTAAATATTTCAACGATTCTGACTCACCAAACACAGGCCTGGCCAAGATTCTTGCCGGCGATAACAATGGCGCATTAAAATCGTTGGAAAACTGTACATGGGAAGGCTGTTTCATGAAAGAATACTTCAAAGCAGTTGTTGGTGCACGTACAGCAAAAGAAAACCTGATGTACGAAAGCCTTGAAACCGCTGTTAAAATGAACCCTGAATTGAAAAAGACTGCTGCTACCGATATGGAGTTTGCAAAATATTTCGAAGAAGCCCGTTTCAAAGAAATTGTAAAATAATTACAATCAATGTATTTAGAGAAGAGCGATCCTTACCGGGTCGCTCTTTTTTTTACTTTTTACTTTTAAGCGGCTGTTGAATCGGAAAGAAGAAAAACGGAAACTAGCGCAAACGGCTTGACGAAAACTCATTGAGGCAAGGAATATGTAAATCACAACTCTTCTTTCGAAAAGTGTTGCCACTTGCCAACTAAATGTCCGCACCTTTGTTTCATTAAATTTAAAAACAAACAGCAAAATGGAAGAAAAAAGCAATCCGCTTTTGTGCGACATAGAAACCGGAATGTGCGAAATACCCAATGCTCAGGAAAATGAAAGCATCACAGGAATTGCACAATCAACTCAAAAACCTGTTAAGGTTGTTTATTATACAGACCCTATTTGTTCATCGTGTTGGGGAATAGAACCACAATTGCGAAAACTAAAATTGGAGTATGGCAATGCCATAGAAATAGAATACCGAATGGGTGGCTTATTGCCCGATTGGAGTTACAACGGTGGCGGTATCAGCAAACCTTCTGATGTGGCTCATCATTGGGACGAAGTGAGTGTTTACTACGATATGCCCATAGATGGTGACGTTTGGCTGGAAGACCCTTTGAATTCATCTTATCCGCCATCTATTGCTTTTAAAGCTGCACAAATGCAAGACAATGAAAAGGCAATTCATTTTCTTCGCGAAATAAGGGAGATGGTTTTTCTGCAGAAGAAAAATATTACAAAATGGGAGTATTTAGAAACGGCAGCAAAAAAGGTGGGGTTAAATAGCGAGCAATTTAAAACCGATTACGAAGGTAGGGCAACAGAGCTATTCATCGAAGATTTGAAATTGGGCAAAGAGTTAGGCGTTAGAGGTTTTCCGACCCTGTTCTTTAGAAACACAACAGGCAAAACCGAAATTGTATATGGCTCAAAACCTTATTCTGCTTTTGAAAATGCAGTTTTAAAACTTGCACCTAAAGCAGTAAAAAATGAATACAGCAAAAGCCTTGAAGCATTGTTTGCAATATTTCAAACGCTTACAGCTAAAGAGTTTTCAGAGTTATCCGGGACTTCAAAAGATGAAAGTATGAAACTTTTGGAAGAGCTTTCAGCAGCAGGGAAATTAATAAAGCGGACTACAAAAAATGGAATGATTTATCAATCAGTAATACTTAACCATCATGATTAAAAATATTTTACATCCGGGAAACTATTCGAACAGTATCAATATAGCAATACTGCTTTTACGTATTACCGCAGGAGCTTTTATGCTTACGCATGGCATGGGCAAGTTTTCATCGCTTTTCGGAAGCGAAGCTATACAATTTCCCGACCCTATTGGTGTAGGTGCTGTAGCATCGTTGGCGCTTGCTGTTTTTTCTGAGGTGTTGTGTTCTTTATTTCTAATTTTTGGAATAGCAACCCGGCTTTCTGCAATTCCATTGATTATAACCATGTTGGTGGCTGCATTTATCGTTCATGCGGCTGATGGTTTTGGGAGGCAGGAACTCCCGCTGCTTTATACGGTAATTTATATTGTGCTTGCAGTTTCCGGTTCAGGAAAAATATCTGTTGACAATTGGATTTTCAATAAATTAAATCACAACTGAACCACACATAATGAAACTGAATGAACTATCAAAAATAACAGAACCATTGAACAAAATGGATAAAATGCCAGTATTGTTTCTTGGTCACGGCAGCCCAATGAATGCCATTGAAGAAAATGAATTTGTAGCAGGATTTAGAAATGTTGCAAAAGAAATTCCAAAGCCGAACGCCATTCTGTGTGTATCGGCTCACTGGGAAACAAGAGGAACTTTTGTAACAGCAATGGACAAACCAAAAACCATTCACGACTTTGGCGGTTTTCCACAAGAATTGTTTGATGTACAGTATCCTGCACCCGGAAATCCTGAATTAGCAAAGCAAACAAGAGCACTTATCAAACAAACAGAGGTGGGCCTTGATGAAAAATGGGGGCTTGACCACGGTGCATGGAGCGTGATAAGACATTTATATCCGAAAGCAGATATTCCGGTAATCCAGATGAGTTTGGACTACAATCTAACACCGCAACAACATTACGAGTTGGCACAGGAAATAAAATCGCTTCGAGAAAAGGGTGTGCTTGTGATTGGAAGCGGAAACATGGTTCACAACCTGAGAATGGTGGCCTGGGATAAACTGAATGCTTCTGAATATGGTTTTGATTGGGCAATTGAAGCCAACGAGAAAATGAAAAAGTTTATCCTAAGTGGCGACCACAAACAGCTTGTCAATTTCCGTTCGCAAGGTAAATCTTTTGATTTGGCCATTCCTACGCCCGAACATTATTTGCCATTGCTTTATTCACTGGCCCTAAAAGATGAGAAAGACAATGTGAGCTTGTTTAATGACAAGGCGGTGGCTGGTTCGCTAACCATGACATCGGTGAAAATTGGATAAATCGAAACAGCAAGCCGCCAACAAAAAAACATCCCTTCAAAAAAATAAAACTTCGCATCCGCACAACCTAAGCCGAACGGGCATTGAGGCTGATTTCAACTGTTCTGGCACACTCCCTGGCCAAACTTGCCAACATATCCTGAGTTCATCGCCAGGAATTTTCGGTAAACATCTTGAATATTGACCGCATGTTTGTAACTTTATAACACAGCAGGATGGGCAATCGTTGAAAGTTTTCTAAAAAAGGAGGACTGATCAATGAATTCAGGTTACAATATTCTGGGTATCGATATTGGTTCGGTTTCAATTTCAATGGCCGTTATCGACGAATCAAACCGGATCGTTCATACAGCTTATGCTTTTCACAAAGGCCAAATCGCTGAATGTCTGACGGATTTACTTCAGAAAATTGATTTGTCGCTCATCCGTTCAATCGGCTACACTTCCTCGTCACCAAAAATATTCAAGCTTGGAAAAATAACAGATTCGAGGGTTGCTTATATCACCGCGGCAAAGATGCTGCATCCCGATGTCGGGGCATTGCTTATTATCGGAGCCGAAAAATTCGGGCTGGTCACCTTCAACGAAAACGGCGAGTACCTGAATTACAAGTCGAATACCTCCTGTGCCGCCGGAACAGGAAGCTTCCTCGATCAGCAAACGGAAAGGCTGAATATTGAGAACATTCAAAAATTCAGCGAACTGGCTTATGAAAACAAGGGCAACTTCCCGATGATCGCTTCGAGGTGCGCCGTGTTTGCAAAAACCGATCTGATTCACGCGCAACAGGAAGGTTATTCGATCCAGGAAATCTGCGATGGCTTATGCTACGGCCTTGCAAAGAACATTGCCGATACGGTTTTTACAAACAGGACATTTGTATCGGCGATTGCTGCAGGAGGCGTGGCTCTGAATAAAGCCGTTGTAAAACACCTTGAAGAACTGACACATCTTACCATTTTGGTCGATGAATATGCGAATTTGTACGGCGCCATTGGGGCTGCGCTTGATTGCAAAAACATTGATTTTCATTTGAATAAGCCGCTTTCTGATGTTCAGGAATTAATTGAATCAGAAAAAAAAGAAACTAAGTCGTACTACCCTCCCCTGGAACTGAAGTTATCGGGGTACCCCGATTTTGATTCATCCGGAAAATATGAATTTCATTCAAGGTATTTCCCGGCAATGGAACCGGTTGAAATCGATTTATACTTCATTCCTGAAGAAAATACCACACTGACCATTTTTCTCGGAATCGATATCGGTTCAACCAGTACAAAAGCTGTTTTGCTTGGTAAAAACAAAGAGGTAATTGCCGGTTTATATACACGCACTTCGGGACAACCACTGCATGCTGTTCAGGTGATTTTCGAAGCCATCCATGACATTCAGGAAAAGCACAAGGTTTATTTTCATGTTATTGGCGCCGGAACTACCGGATCGGGGAGAAAGTTCGCCGGGAAAATTCTTGGCGCTGATATTATGCCTGATGAAATTACAGCTCATGCCAGGGCGGCTTATGAATTAAATCCTGAAACAGATACCATCATTGAAATCGGAGGCCAGGATTCGAAATTTACGGTGATGCACAACGGCATGGTAACTTTTTCGGTAATGAACAATGTGTGTGCAGCAGGAACCGGGAGTTTTATCGAGGAACAGGCCAAAAGGCTTGGATGCCCTTTAACTGAATATTCCAGGCGGGCCGAAAATGCCAAAGCCCCGCTTGCCAGCGACCGGTGCACTGTTTTTATGGAGCGCGACCTGAACCATTATTTGACGGAAAGATATGCTGTTGATGAGATATTGGCTTCCGTACTTCATTCCATCCGCGACAATTATCTCACAAAAGTGGCGGTGCAAGGTCAGATTGGAAGAAAGATATTTTTTCAGGGAGCAACCGCGAAAAACAAATCGCTGATAGCCGCATTCGAGCAGAAATTACAAAAGTCCATCATGGTTTCAAGGTACTGCCATTTAACAGGCGCGCTGGGCACGGCGCTTGAATTGTACGACAAAAATGCCGACTCCACCAAATTCAGGGGACTTGGCATTTACAAAAATGAAATACCGATACGCTCCGAAACCTGCGAATTGTGCACCAATCACTGCAAACTTAAAGTGGCCGAAATTGAGAATGAAACCGAAGCCTATGGGTTCCTGTGCGGAAGGGATTATCACGTAAAAAAATATGTAAAAAATTCATCCGGTACCTTTCAGCTTATCCCCAAACGAAAACAAATGTTCAAATTTAAACCGTCGGTGAATGGGAAGTCGCTTACCATTGGTATTCCGGCAGCACTGCATCTTTATGACGAAATACCTTTCTGGCGGAAATTTTTCGATCTGTTGTCAATCAATACCATCACCAGCGAAGACTATACTACTGCGGTTAAGGATGGGAAAAACCTTTGCGAGGCGGAATTCTGCGCACCAATCGCGGCCATGCATGGCCATGTGGATTACCTGATTCAGCAAAAAGCTGACTATATATTTCTGCCTGTATATCTGGAAGAAACCAACGAAACAAAAACAAATAAAATGTATTGCTATTACACACAGTTTGTGTCGTCGGTAATTTCAGTCCAGAAACATTTTGCACCCAAAGAGAAGATTCTGTCGCCTATCCTGAAATCGCTGCAGGGCGACCTTTTTGTTCCGCTCGAAATTTACCGGATGTTAAAATCCATCGGGCTGAAAGAAACAAGCTACATCCTTGTAGCCCTGGCTTACGAGAATGCAAAGAAATATTCACAATCATTGTCGGAAAAATGGCAAGGCCTTTACCACGAACAAATCAGGAATCAGCAGGATATTCATATCGTGCTGCTTGGCAGACCATATACGGTTTTGTCTCCGGCTATGAACCACCGCATCCCCGATATTATCGAGAAAAACGGCATCCGAACTTTCTTCATGGATATGCTCCCTTTTAAACCGGATAAGACTTCGAAGTCCGAAGATATGGTGAAAACGATCAGTTGGAAATACGCTTCCAAAATACTTTTTGCTGCCGAAACAATTGCCAAAACTGAAAATTGTTACCCGGTTTTGATCACTTCGTTTAAATGTAGCCCCGATTCGTTTGTAATTGAATATTTCAAAGAAATCATGAATTCCCATGGCAAGCCATATTTAATCCTGCAACTCGACGAGCACGACTCTGCGGTAGGCTACGAAACGCGCATTGAAGCCGGAATAAGGGCTTTCAGGAACCACCGGGAAAGAGAAAAATTGTACAATACCAGTCTGCCTGAAGTACAAAAAGAAACAAAGCCCTTGCCTGCGTCAGTTAATTCAGGCAATCACAACCACTGGGAAGAATACATTCGCTCCCTCATGGCCGATGCTTCGGAAACCCTCCGGACTTTTGGCATTGATTTCAATAAGTTCGGCAATTTGATCCAACGCATCAATTTGCCTGAAATGAATTTCACAGGCACACACCCAAACGGTGCAAACGTACTAAAAGACAAGACGTTGCTGCTCCCGTCGTGGGATTCGTGTGTTGGCCCCCTGCTTGAAGCGGTGCTCCTGAATTGCGGGGTAGATGTTCGTCTGGTCAGCAGTACAAATGAATCGATTCAGCGGAGTTTGAGCAACAATACCGGCCAGTGCATTCCATTAAATATTATCACTCAAAATGCCATCGAATACATCGAAACCAATAATTTAGACCCTTCAAAAACCCTTCTGTGGATGGTGAAATCGAATCTTTCGTGCAATTTAAGCATGTTCCCGAATTACACTAAAAAGCTACTGAACAATTACGGAAAAGGATTGGAGAAAACTTCTGTATATATTGGCAATGCAATCTTTATTGACCTTTCGCTGCAAACGGGAATTAACTCCTACCTGGCTTATATGTTCGGAGGTTATATTCGTAAAATTGGTTGCAAGATAAGGCCTTATGAAAAAAATAAAGGCGAAACTGACGCCGTGATGAACAATGCGTTCACCACCTTGTACGATGTTTTCAGAAATGGCAAACCAAAAGAAACTGCACTGGAGCAAATCATCCGTGATTTTGAAGCAATTGACATTGTGCCTTTTTCCCGCCCGAAAGTGGCAGTTTTTGGCGATTTGTATGTCCGCGACAATGATTTAATGAACCAGGAACTGATAAAAACGGTGGAAGCCAATGGAGGAGAAGTGATTACAACACCTTACAGCGAATACATCAAAATGATTGCCAATACGGTTACCGAACGAAGGTTTAAAGAAGGCAGGTACTTTGAGTATGCGAGAACCCGGTTTTTATCATCGCTGATTCCGCTTGTCGAAGAAAAATTCAATCCTTATTTCTACCGGATAATGGGAAAACCAAAGAATGGTGAAAGCATGAAACGTGAAACCTGGCTGAACCAATTTGGACTAAACCTTCTGCATGCAGGCGAATCGATAGAGAATATTCTTAAAATTCAGGCACTTATGCATCAGCATCCCGACATCGCTTTGTTTATTCAGACCAACCCATCCTACTGCTGTCCATCTTTGGTAACAGGTGCAATGTCGTCGCGAATTGAAGAAATAACCGGTGTTCCGGTTGTAACCATCGAATACGATGGCACCAACGGATTCAAAAACGAAGCCATCATTCCATACCTGAAGTACAGAAAACCGAGATACATTTAACCGAATAGAGGAGATTAAAGGAATCGTTACTACTACAAAAAAAATCTTGTCCAGGTATTCCTGAAATTTGTATTTAAAGCGTTAGCGGAATTTCTGGTAAAAATCGAGAAATTTGCAACTAATTCAGAATATATTTATATAACTCGTAGTTCTCATGATCGAAGCAAACAAAATAAACCTGCCTGATTTGCTCATTCTCTGATAAGAAATTAGTAACGGCTTGTACAGCAATCTCCGCAGCTTTGTCCTTCGGAAATTCATAAACTCCGGTACTGATATTTGGGAATGCAATGGTTTTGATACCGTTTTCGACAGCCAGTTTAAGTGAATTCAGATACGCATTTTCGAGCAATTGAACTTCGTTGCGATTCCCGCCATGCCAAACCGGACCAACTGTGTGAATGACAAATTTTGCCGGAAGATTTCCTCCTGAAGTGATAACTGCATTTCCCGTTGCGCATCGTCCCTGCCTGGCAACGATTTCGCGGCATTCAGAAAGAATAGTTGGTCCGCCTGCCCGGTGAATAGCTCCATCAACACCTCCTCCGCCCATCAGCGATGAGTTTGCTGCGTTCACAATTGCATCGACTTCGAGTTTGGTTATGTCGCCCCGAATGATTTGAATACGGCTTTTCATTTCCAGATCAGATTATTTCTCCAAAAATACGAAAGGCTACCTGAATACAGATAGCCTTTCGTTATAATTTTGTCTTTCTTACTGTTTTGCCAGTTTCAAAGCTTCAGTGGTTGTGTAATATTTGGTGATCATGTTTGGAACTTCCCATTCGGGTAATTTGCCATCTTTCAGATATTGCAGATAAAATTCGGTTACCTGGCCAAAGTGGGCTTCGTGGCCAACACTGTATTGGGCTGGAATTTCTACTGTCCAGAGTTTTTCGGCCAGTTTTTTCAGTGTCAATCCCGGATGCTTAGCCGCAATGTCCTGTTCAACCGCTTTTTTCAAGCTGGCTTCAAAGGCAGCCAAATCGCTCGCTGCGGTTGCCTCAATGTAAACGGTTGGCTTGTATCCTTCCTCTTTTCCCTGTCTGATCGCCACATTGCAAATGTTACCGCGCATAACGCTGTAATGGGTATCGCCGGTTCCTTCGGGGGCTTCAAAATTCCAGATAACCGATACTTTGGCCACTTTGCCTTTCAGTTTATAAACCATTTCACCGTTTGAATATACTTTCAGAGTTCCATCTGTCACATCCTTTTTCAGAAACTCGGGGAATTCTTTGAGTGAAGTCACTTTTTCGAACTGATCCGGAGAAATATCGGTAGTCCATCTTTTGGCCGAAATCATCTGAACATCCGTTTTGTTCACAATTACTTCGGGGAAGCAGCCCCACTGAACCAGATCGACAAGGTGAGTGGTAACATCTACAATGCCTTCGCCTTGCTGCGCCACATCAAAAAACCAGGACGGACGTTTCAATGCGCTGCCAGCAACCATTTTTGAGAAATGGTGAACGCTTTCTTTGGTTACTGCAGGCTGCTCGGGAGTTCCGTCAACCAAACCTCCAAAAACTTCGGCATTATTGGCCAGGTCACGCTGAAGGATGGAAGTGATTTCGTGGCGCTCGGTCATGATGTCGTACAATAAAACTCCTTTTTCTTCAGCAGTTTTGAAAGCCTGTTCCAAAACAGGGAAAGCTTCAGGAGTAATTACCATTGGTTTATCAGCAAAAACGTTCAGACCAGCCTCGATAGCTTTCTGAATGTATTCGGTTTTTTTTGCATTGTTTCCCGCAACCATCATTACGTTTCCGGGTTTTTCAGCCAGCATTTTTTCCAGGTAATCATCACCTGTATATACTTTTTCGACCCAAGCCGTTGGATTTTCATCGCGTGTGTTGAATCCTTCGATACGGGCCAGATGCTGGGTTAAATCGTCTCCTTCAGGAGCATACACATAAACCGTCGGATCAATCTGTTCGTACATCGATTTCTGGATCAGACCGGCATGAAAATGGCCGGGATCGAGCGTCATCAGTTTCACTTCGCCGGCAGCACCGGTAAATTTGGGCGTTTCTTTTTCAGCTTTTTTTTGTCCGCCGCCTGCACACGACGAAAACATTATTGCAAGAGCAATCACGGTTATTGAATTTTTGTTCATGGGTTGGAAATTTTGGTTATCTGAATTATCGTTGGCAAAATTATAACTTTTTTATAGGAAAACAGCACAGGTGATACAGCCCACCTCCTGAAACTTCTGTTACCGGAGACCTGCAACCAATTCCTTCAAAATCAGTGTCATGTTTGGTTCAGCTTTCATGGCCACTTCCTGAACTTCTTCGTGCGATATTTCAACGATCTGGCCGGGAACACCGCTGTCGGTCACAATCGAAATTCCAAACACGGTCATATCAGCGTGGCGGGCAACAATCACTTCAGGAACAGTTGACATGCCAACAATGTCGGCACCAAGATGGCGAAACATCAGGTATTCGGCGGGTGTTTCAAAAGTTGGTCCTGAAACGCCCACATAAACACCTTCACGCACAGTGATGCCGTTTTTCAATGCAATAGCCTTCGCTTTGTTGCGCAAATGCTGGTCATACGATTTACTCATGTCGGGGAAACGGGTTCCGAGTTCATTGATGTTTTTCCCCCGAAGCGGATGTTCAGGAAAGAAATTAATGTGGTCGGAAATAATTACCACGTCTCCAACCTTATAATCAGGGTTTAATCCGCCGGAAGCATTCGAGACAAAGAGTGTGTTGATGCCCATCATTTTCATAACGCGTACCGGGAAAGTCACTTCCAGCATCGAGTAACCTTCGTAGTAATGAAAGCGACCCTGCATGGCCAGCACCGTTTTGCCGCCAAGTTTGCCGATGATCAGTTTTCCTGAATGCCCTTCGACAGTAGAAACCGGAAAATTTGGGATTTCGCTGTAAGGAATTGTGAGTTCTACTTCGATTTCATTTACCAGTCCGCCAAGACCTGAGCCCAGGATTATTCCGGCATCAATTGACCTTTTTACTCTGTCGTTTATGAAGGTCGCGGTTGCTTTTATTTTCTCTAACATAGGTTACAATTTTTTCATCAAAGTTTTTTCCTTCGCTGTGGAGGAACTTAATTTTCAATGGTATATAAAATAAATTTGCTTTCAGTGATGGCGATAAATCCATGTCTTTCAGTCGCATGGAGTCTTTTTCGGTAGTAACAATGATTTTATTTTCGGCTTCAATTCCTGCAAATTTTTGTTCAATCTGCTGGATATTGGAAGCATTAAAATTATGGTGATCGGCGAATTTCAGATTGGTAATATTTTCAGAAAAATTGCTCATGTATTTTTGCAAATGTTCAGGGTTAGCAATACCTGTAATGAGCAATACACTAAATTTATCAGAAGCAAGTTTGGGCGTTGGGATCGCTTCATCAGGAAAAACCGGGGTGAGGGGCTCATAAACCATGGTGGTGAAAAACAGGTTTTGATAGGGGCGCAAATTCACATCTTTCATAATAATGCGTCGCGTAATGGGCGAAATTTCCTGCGGACACTTGGTGTAAATAATTACATTGGCGCGTCGCATCTGCCATTTTGATTCGCGCAAACGGCCAACCGGCATCAACTGGTCTTTGTCAATCGGGCGGTTGAAGTCGATCAATAAAATATTGATTCCGGCGCTCACGCTGCGGTGCTGAAAGGCGTCGTCGAGCAAAATAATATCGGGCAATGTTTCGGCATCCTGTTTCTGAATTTTTTCGATGGCATGAACCCTGCTTTCATCAACGACAACCTGAATGTCGGCGAATTTTGTTTTAATCTGAAGTGGTTCGTCACCAACGTTCGAAGCCAGTGAGCCAACTTCAACTTCCTGATAACCTTTGGTTTTTCGCTTGTATCCGCGGCTGATGGTAGTAACCTGGAATTGTTTCTGAAGTAGTTCAACCAAATATTCGGTATGAGGGGTTTTTCCTGTTCCGCCCACAGTAATGTTTCCGATTGAAATAACAGGAATTTCAAATTCAGTTGATTTAAATAATTTGTAATCGTACATGAAATTCCGCATCGAAACAACTAGTCCGTAAACTGCAGAAAGCGGATATAAAAGTAATTTGAACATCTTTGGTATTTCAGAATAAATTCTGGTACGAAAGTAGGAAAATTTAGGGAGCTAAGCGAACTGACATTGATTACAACAGGTTCAATGCATTCTTCAGATAGGCATTTACCAGCAAATAACTTTTACGTCGGGTTGAAACACGGTACCTCTTTTTCATGATTTCCTCCGGACGTGCTTTTTTGATTTCTTTAAGCAGATGCAGGTAATAGCTGTAAGCCAGATAAACGCCCAATCGTACCTGTTTTTTCAGTTGTCGGATTCCTTCCATCGACTCCTGAAAGTCCTTTTCAATCTCATCCTCCAGTTGCTTTTTTGTTTCTTCGGTAAAATTATTGAAATCGATGTCTTTAAAATAGATACGTCCTTTTTCGCTGAAATCGTCGCGAACATCGCGCAGAAAATTTACCTTCTGGAAAGCTTCGCCCAGTTTGCGGGCGGGGACAACCAATGCGTCATATTTTTCCGGTTCGTTAAAATAAAAGACACGCAAACACATCAGGCCAACAACTTCAGCCGATCCGTAAATATATGTTTTCAGCATTTCCGACGAATAAACATCATTGGCAAGATCCATTTCCATACTCAGCAGAAATGCTTCTATGAGTTCGTGATCAATTTTGTATTTTCTGACAGCCATCTGGAAGCTGTCAATTATCGGATTGATGCTGAATCCGCGATCAATGGCTTTGAAAGTTTCCACCCTGAATTCCTCGAAAATGGTACGCTGGTCCTGATCAAAAAACGTATCCACAATTTCGTCGGCATATCGCACAAAACCGTAAATACTGTAAATTCCTTCACGGTATTTTGGGCTAAGTACCCGCACACCCAGCGAAAACGAAGTGCTGTAATTACGGGTGGTAATCCTGCTGCAATCAAGGTTATTTTTACGATATAAATCCATTGTCTTTCTGTATTCGTTCGGTTACCAATCGCGAACTGATCACCACCATTGGCAGCCCTGTACCGGGAACGGTAGAAGCGCCAACATAGTATAAATTTCCGAATTTTTCATCCTTGTTTTTTGGCCTGAAACCACCCACCTGGTTCAGGTCGTGTGCCAGTCCGAGGCCGCTGCCCTTGTACAAATCAAACATTTTTTCCCAGTGTTCAGGATTTAAAACAATCTTTGTTTCAGTATGTTTGTGAAAATCGAAACCAGTCCGGTCGCTCATGTCCTGAATAATTGCATCGGCAATTTCAATGTCGTCGCTCCAGTCGGCTTTGAACCGCAGATCGGGCACCGGGCATAAAATAAATACACTTTCCTTCCCAGGTGGCGCATATTCCGGATTGTGCATCGACTGTATATTGACGTAATAATACGGTTTGTCAAGCTTAATCTTGTTCTTGAAAATTTTTCCGGCGTATTCTTTGAAATTTCTGCGCAGGAAATAATTGTGGTGGTACATATTTGGAATCTTCGCATCCAGTCCAAGGTAAATGGTCAGAGGAGCCAGTGTCCATTTCTTAGCTGCCAGTTTTTTTTCTGAAAATGCGGTCCTTTTCAGAATCGCACCGCGAAACCATGCAGCATCGGCATTCACTACAAACTGGTCGGCTTTCCAGATTTTTCCTGAACTGTCGGTGAACGAGCTGATCGTTCCTTTTTCTTCGGCAAAGCCGGTAATTTCGGTATTGTAATGAATTTTCACATCCCGTTTTTCTAACTCCTGAAGCAGTCCTTCCACAATTTTATACATTCCGCCTTTAACATTGTAATAGCCATCGTGAACCAACTCGGTGTAATTCAGTAAAGTATAAACAGCCGGAGTGTCGAATGGGGTTGAACCGAGGAAAAATCCAACTAGCGAAAAGATCACTTTCACCTCGAACGACTCAAAATTGCGTTCCATTTCGCGCCACATCGAATAAAACATTTTCGGTGCATGTTTAAACGGAACGGTTGTGAGTTTTAACAGGTAACCGGCCAGCGAATCGAAGTTTTGATGAATCACAATGCCTTCGGTATCGTGAAACATTTTGCCGGCAGCTTCCAGAAACCGGTGAATCTTCTTTTCAAAATCAGGTTCCAGATGCTGAAATTCGAGCGCCAGTTTTTTCAGGTCTTTGTAAATCAGATAACTGCGCTGATCACCTTCAAAATGAACCGAATACAGCGGATCAAGTTCCACAAATTCGAATGGCATTTCTATATTGCAATCCTTTATAAGTTCCTGAAATTCGTAACTCATGCTGAAAAAGGTTGGTCCCAGATCGAATTTGAACCCATCTTTTTCGAGCAGGTTCAGGCGTCCACCTGCCCGATGGTATTTTTCAACCATCTCCACCTCATATCCTCTGGTCGAAAGTCGCAGGGCAGTTGACAAACCGCCCAATCCGGTTCCGATAATTAATACCTTTTTTTGCACTTGTTTAATTTATTCGTTTTATACTTAAACAAATTTAACTGAAAATGTTTTAGTAAATTACGAAATTATTTTTGGAATCCTTGTTGCTTTGCATAAATTTAATGAATTATGACACGAGCAGTTATTATTGGAGCTGGAATTGGAGGATTGGCGTTAGCTATACGGTTGGCTCGTCAGGGAGTTAAGACAATTGTTTATGAATCTTCAGAAAAGGCTGGCGGTAAGATTTCGGAGCGGAATTTTGATGGTTTTCGGTTCGATGCCGGTCCATCACTACTCACTTTACCTGAAATGGTGCTCGAATTGCTCGATGCCGACCTTCGCTTTCCAATTCGGAAGCTCGAAATAATCACGAAATATTTCTATCCCGATGGCACAAAGCTGTCAGCCTTCAGTGATGTGACAAAACTGGCGGCAGAAGTGAGTGAGAAGCTGAAAGTACCAAAGGACAAGGTAACAGGTTATCTCCGGAAGTCTTCAGTGGTTTATGATCTGACCGCCGACTTGTTTATTTTCGGTTCGTTTCACCGTATCAAGAATCTCATGAATCTGAAAGCGCTCAAAACGGTTCTGAATGTCAGGAAACTTCATGCATTCAGCAGTTTGCACCAATTTAATGAACGCGAACTGGGCGATAAAAAGCTGGTTCAAATGTTCGACAGGTATGCTACTTATAACGGCAGCGATCCGTATCAAACTCCTGCAACATTGAGTGTTATTTCGCATCTGGAGCATAACCTGGGTGCTTTTATTCCTGAAGATGGGATGTTCAAAGTAACAGAATCGCTGTACCGGCAAGCTGTTCGGCTAGGCGTTGAATTTCATTTTGGTGAGCCTGTTCGCAAAGTTGAAATTGCAGATGGAAAAGCAACCGGAGTTTGGCTCGATTCCGGATTTATTCAGGCAGAAATTGTGGTGAGCGATGTTGATATTCACCGGTTTTATTCCAGATTGCTGCCCGACTCTAAAAGGTTGGCAAAACTGAACAAGGAAGAACGCTCGTCGTCGGCCCTGATTTTTTACTGGGGAATGAAAGGAATTTCAGCGGAACTGGACGTTCACAATATCTTTTTCAGTGACAGTTACGAGGAGGAGTTTGATTATCTATTCAGGAAAAAGGAGGTGTTTGACGACCCGACCGTTTACATTTACATTAGTAGCAAATACAACAAAACCGATGCGCCGGAAGGATGCGAAAACTGGTTTGTGATGATCAATGCACCTGCCGATGTGGGGCAAAACTGGGACGAAATCATTGAACGCTCGCGCACTAAAATAGTAGAAAAATTGGAACGAATGTTGGGCAAAAAACTTCGGGATAACATTGTGAATGAAGAAATTTTGTCACCTCCCGATGTCTTTAAACAAACAGGTTCAGTGAACGGTTCTTTGTACGGAAGCAGCTCAAACAGCCGCTATGCTTCGTTTAACCGGCATGCCAACTTCAGGAAAGACATTGCCGGGTTGTATTTTGTGGGCGGAAGCGTACATCCCGGCGGA
The DNA here is from genome assembly GCA_019459485.1 of Prolixibacteraceae bacterium. Classification (GTDB taxonomy): domain Bacteria; phylum Bacteroidota; class Bacteroidia; order Bacteroidales; family Prolixibacteraceae; genus Aquipluma. The sequence goes on along the minus strand of JAIBEZ010000036.1, from coordinate 28,549 downwards.
GGAATTCCGCTCTGTTTATCGTCGGCAAAAATTGTGGACGGATTGGTGAAAGAACAAACGTTAAAGATTAAAAATGAATAGAATGTTATCAGTTAGAGTAGCTAAAATTGTAGTTGTTTTGTGGTATGTCGTTGGAGTCGCCGGATTTATGATTCAACCTTTGCGGCCACTTTTTCAACTGCTCACTCCATGGGGGATGGTCGCTGCTGTAATACTCCTGATGTACTTTCATGAACCAAAGAACACCAAGAGTTGGCTTGCATTTGCGGGTATAGCGTTGGTCGGCTTTTTCGCCGAACTGATTGGGGTAAATACACAGGTTATTTTTGGCAATTATATTTACGGAGAAGTTCTTGGGTTCAAACTTTGGAACACGCCTTTGACCATCGGAATCAATTGGCTGGTGCTGGTTTATTGTATTTCATCTCTCGCAAAAACCGTTCGCGACAAGTGGTATTTTCCGTTAATTGGCGCATCGGCAATGGTTGCGTTCGACTGGCTGATGGAGCCGGTTGCCATTGCTACCGGTATGTGGAGCTGGCCTGACGGTTCTGTCCCACTAAAAAATTACATGGATTGGTTCCTGATTTCAGGTTTCTTATTTTTGATGATCCGCATCCTGAAAATTGAAACGAACAACCGTATTGCGGGAATTTTGTTATTCATGCAGGCAGTTTTCTTTCTGGCATTAAACATTCTAATACGAACGCCACTATGGGACTTTTAATCGCATCGACAGTTATTTTTGCATGGCTGGGTCATTTGGTCTGGTTGCTGGCATTTGCCGAAGTATCGTTTACTTCGCCTATGTTGCTTGTTCATATTGCGGTTCAAACGTATTTATATACAGGGCTTTTTATCACCGCTCACGATGCCATGCACGGACTGGTTTCGCCCAACCGTGCAATAAACAATGGGGTAGGACATTTGGCAACCCGTTTTTTTGCGGCGCTTTCGTATTCGCGGCTGCTCGAAAAACACAAGTTGCATCACCGGTTTCCAGGCGAAGCAGGCGATCCCGATTATTGTACCACATCGCAAAACTTTTGGCGGTGGTGGTTTTCGTTCCTGAAAAATTATGTAAGCGTGTGGCAGTTTGTCATTTTTGCGGTGGTTTTCAACATTCTTCAAATTTGGGTCGATCAATTGAACCTGATTTTTTTCTGGATTCTGCCATCTGTTTTGGCAACCTTTCAGTTGTTTTATTTCGGAACCTACCGCCCTCACCGGTTGCCGCATACCGACACAATGTTACCTCATAATTCGCGCACACAAAAAGGGCCGCACTGGTGGGCAATGCTTTCGTGCTATTTCTTCGGATATCATTTCGAACACCACGAATCGCCCCGTACTCCCTGGTGGAAATTGTACCAGATCAAAAATCAAAGAGTATGATTAAAGCAAACTATGACCCGGTTTCGTTGTGGTTTTTCAGTTCCTGGTTCAGGGTGCTGCAAAAAATACATTTCCGCAAACTCAGTGTAATTACGGAGGCTGTTTTTCCTGAAGACCAGTCGGTACTTTTGCTGCAAAACCATTTCAGTTATTACGACGGATATTGGTCGATGTACCTGTGTCATAAAGTGTTCAGGCGAAGATTTCATGTGATGATGCTGGAAGAACAAATGGCAAAACGCATGTTCTTAACCCGTTGTGGCGTATTTTCGGTTCGTAAAAACAGCCGCGACCTGATTGAATCGCTGAATTATGCAAGTGAATTGCTTCAAAATCCACGGAATGTGGTGACCATTTATCCGTCGGGGGAAATTATTTCGCATCACGTTCAGAATTTTCGTTTTCAGCAAGGTTTTTCCCGATTGACAAGCAACAAAAAAAATCAAACAGCAATTGCATTTGCAGTAGTTTTGGTTGATCATTTCAGTTTGGCCCGCCCCGAAATCAGGATTTACATTGAAAACTATACAGGAGAACGGACGGCTGAAGCCATTGAAAATGCCTACCATTCGTTTTATCAGTCGTGTATTTTGAAACAAACCGAATAATGGAAATTCTGGCAATCGGCATACTCATTTTTCTGGCACTCCGGATGTTTATTTCGCTGGTGAACCTTTTATCTGGGCTGCATCTTCCGGATAAAAAGCCAACTGACTTTCCGAAGGTTTCGCTTTTGATTCCTGCCCGAAATGAAGAAGCTGTGATCGGTCGCTTGCTGATCGGCATCCAGAAATTGGATTATCCCGACTTTGAAGTGATTGTTTGCAACGATCATTCGTCGGACAATACCGAAGAAATACTGAACTGGTTTGCCGGTGACGATGATCGGATTCATTGGTTCTTGGGAGAGAAACTTCCGGAGGATTGGCTGGGAAAAAATTTTGCCTGTCATCAGCTGGCCCAGAAGGCATTGGGGAAATACCTGATTTTTCTGGATGCCGATGTTGAATTAAGTAGTGATTCGGTCACCAAAGCAGTTTCTTTCTTTCAGGAAAAGCGGTTGTCGCTTTTATCGATATTTCCGCAGCAAAGAATGAAATCGCTGGCCGAATGGCTAACCGTGCCGGTGATGAACTGGATTCTGCAAAGTTTACTTCCGATGATTCTGGTTCAGAAGACCAAATTTCCGTCCATCTCGGCGGCTAACGGACAGTTTATGATGTTCGAAGCTGTGAATTATCAGAAATTTCAATGGCATTCGAAAGTAAGGAATCAAAATGTGGAAGACATTCGACTGGCGCGAATAATTAAGGCTTCAGGATTGAAAATGGCTGTATTAATGGGCAACAACGATATTTATTGCCGCATGTACCAACAATTTGATGAGGCGGTTCTTGGATTTTCGCGCAATATGCACGAGTATTTCGGCGGAAAGCGGGAAATAATGCTTGGTTTTTGGTTCATCGTTTTTGGCGGACCGTTAATTGTCTGGACTGTTTGGGGTTTGGACGGTTTGTGTCTTTTTGCGTCTTTGGCAATTGCCAACCGCTTGTTTGTGGCTATTTCAGCCCGACAGAATATTTTGGGATCTATTTTGCTGCATCCGTTTCAGATGATTAGTTTTGCGGCGATCGTTTTCTACAATCTTTTCCGGAGAATGAAAAAAGAAACGACCTGGAAGGGACGGAAGATAAAGCTGTAAGGAGGAGGAATAGTGTTCAGTCGCGGTGTTCAGTGTTCAGTTTCTGCTCTTATGCTTCTTTGTGATTTTAGTTTAAAAAAGTACTTCAACAAACCTTAGTAATCAGGGACATTGATAAATGAAAACCGTCCGGGCGAAAAGGTTGAAAGGTGTTAATATTTCATTTCGGACGCCTGCCAGCCGCAGGCAGGGAATGGTTAAAATCGATTTTAAAAATAGGATGAAGAAATATAATGTTTTTTTGATGAGTAAATACGGACTTTTATTTATGGTTTTACTGATCCTTCCTGTTCTTTTGGTAGCCGCGCAAAAAAAGGATCTGACTTATTACCAATGTGCTTTTTTTGAAAGCTACCGCCTTGGAAACATGGCTCCGTGGCCGGGCCTGATTGCTGAAATGGAAAAGGTGAAATCTACCGATCTTGCCTGGCAAACCGAGATGGTGAAAGCCATGTACGGCTTGGTCGGTTATCAGCTTGGGGCAAAAAACAAGGATTTGGCAAAGGTTTATGTGAACAAGGCGGATGTTTATTTGGATAAATTATTGAAAGCTTATCCGCGGAATTCGCAATTACACAGCTTGTCCGGCGCTTTTTACGGCTATAAAATTGCCCTTTCGTTTTACAAAGCGCCTTTTTTTGGACCCAAAAGCATGTACCACATAGAAAAATCGATTGAACTAGATCCGTCAGCACCTGGCGGTTACATTGAAAAAGCAAACTCGCTGATGTATCGTCCGGCTGCTTTCGGAGGCGATAAAAAGGAGGGGCTTGCATATTACCAAAAAGCGCTAAAACTGATGGAAACACAGAATCGTCAGAAATGCAACTGGCAGGAATTGTTGCTGCGGGCCTTTATCCTGAAGTCGTTGTACGAAACCAATCAGACTACCGAAGCCGAATCTTTTATGAAAGGAATGCAGAAAGACTACGGATCAATGAGCTGGATCAAAGATTTCGTTGGAGCTGGTTTGGTTGAGGGGAAATAAAACATTTCTTTACTGTCCCAGTTCTTTTCTGATCATGTCTTCAATTTGTTGCGCCAATTCTGCACTGTCCATTCCTTTTGGTTCGATGGGATCGAGTGCGGTGTATTTCAGGTGAACGCCGAATGTCATTGGGAAATTTCTGTTTTTCATCAATTTGTAATGTCCGTTGATGGCAAACGGGATGATGATGGCCGACGGTGAAGTTTTTATCAGCGAAGCAATTCCCGCAGGCATAAAAGGATTTAGAAGCCCGGTTTTGGTTCGTGTTCCTTCAGGAAAAATGCAGGCGGCATAATTGTTCTCCTCAATGTGTCTTCCAAGCAACAAAATGTCCTTGACCGATTGTCTGGGATTTTTACGATCAATCAAAACCGATCCTCCGTGTCTCAGGTTGTAAGAAATACTTGGGATTCCCTTGCCAAGTTCAATTTTTGAAATGAATTTCGGGTGGTTTTTCCTGAATCCGACAATCACGGCAGGGATGTCGAGCGTGCTCGTATGATTGGCCACAATGATAAGCGGACGGTTTTTCGGAATTTTTTCGAGTCCTCTGTAAGTAATTCGGGCACCCAAAATATAAAGGCTGTAAAGCAATCCGAAGTTCATGATATCGACCACTTTTTTTCGGACCGGATAGCCCCAAATCCATCGGGTTACGATTTGGATGGGATGAAAAATCAGCAGGAGCATCCCAAAAATGAACATATAAACCGGAGTCAGGATATAGGAGAGTATTGTCTTCATTTTATTAATTTTTTCAGGCGGAAAAATAACCAAAAAAAACAAGCTTCAGAAAAAAGAATTTGACAAGCATAAGCGTAAATTCATGAAATTCATCCTGAAGTTTTTCGTTTCTTTGACCAAACAATTTCAAAATCAATTCCGATGACCAATAACGATATTCTGAAAAAGCTGCGTGTTGCGCTTAAACTGCGCGATGAAGACATTGTTGATATTTTAACTCTTGCTGAATTTAAAGTGTCGAAAAGCGAGGTGAATGCTTTGTTCAGAGCTGAAGACCATCCGAATTACCAGGAATGTGGCGACCAGTTACTCCGGAATTTCCTGAACGGTTTGGTTATTTATATGCGCGGTCCCGAAGGTGAGTCGCGGAAACCCGCAGCGGAGGTGAAAATCGCAAAAAGAGAAAAGCCAAAATTGATTGTTAAAAAGGCGATTCCGCCAAAAAGTAGCGACCGGCAAACTCCATCTGAAAGTTAAATTTCTGTTTTATCTTAAAATTTCCCCTTTAGATATTAGGGATCTCAGGTTCTCCGGCTTCGAGCCAGGCTGAATAAATAAAACTGGCAAGGGTTCTGGATGATTCCTGAAGAAGCCGGGTCGTAAACAAACCGGTTTCTTTCCAAAGACTTTCGTAATAAGTTTCGTCGTATTGTTGGCCTGCCTGCCCGTATGCCCTGCTGTCGGCCTGTAATAGCGTGCTGACGTATGAATGGTTGTTATACAAATTCCTGAAAATTGTTGATTTTACATCCGCTACTTTGTTGATGGCGGATGTTTTGAAACTGATTTCATCAATGTACTTGTCGATCATGGTTTCTTCGTACCGCCGGTGAATTCCTGTCTGATCGCTCAATTGGCCGTTGTAGTTGACAGTGATGTGCAAGGGCATAAACCCATCGCCAACATAGTGCCCCAAATCGGCTGCTGTCAGTACGGCTTGCTCCCAGTTTTTATGTTTAAAGTTCAACACCAGTGCCTTGTAAGTCGAATCGGTAACCCAAGGCAAGGTGCCATTTTTTATCACCATCGCTTTTCCGTATTTATTACAGAGAGTATCAAAATCCTCCACAATCTTGTTTGAAGTATTGAACTCATCGAAAATGTCAATGTCGATAAAGTGTTTTACAAATTCGTTTTTGTCATTTTTTTTCCTGAAGTCGGCATCAGAGCCATGTTCGGCCAAAATGGGCGCCCATACTTTCAGTTGCTGAAGTTCTTTTGGAAAATATTCAACGCACGACGAATTGATTTTCCGGTGTGCTTTTTCACCCCAACTACCGAGCGTAATCAGAAGGACGAACAAAATGGAATAACGAAATAGGAAGGAGTTCATAGGGAACATTTATTAGTTGCCAAAATAAGCCATAAATCGGTACGAATCCGATACGAATGGTACAAACAGTTGATAAATTCTGCAATAAACACAAAAAAGACCCCTTGAGTTAATCAAGGAGTCTCTTTCAGTTTGAGGTCTCTGGCGGATTTGAACCGCCGTACACGGTTTTGCAGACCGCTGCCTAACCACTCGGCCAAGAGACCAATGTTTGGCTTTTCCCGTTTTGGGTGGGCAAAGATAACAAAAAAATATTCCAACCTGCAAGTAAAAAAAAAGTCTTCAATTAAATTACTTATTATTGAAGCCTGCTGTCGTATTCAATTCGGGCCTTTACTATTTCGTCCATGCTACCCGACGACCATTGCGCCAGTTCCAAAATCTGCTGAAGCAGACTTGTCCCCAAATGGGTCAGTTCGTATTCAACCCGGGGAGGTACTTCAGCATATATCTTTCTTGTAAGCAATCCGTCGCGTTCGAGCGAGCGAAGGGTCACGGTTAACATACGTTGCGAAATTCCGTCAATTTTGCCCTTCAATTCGTTGAACCGTGTTTTGCCTGAATAGCCCAAATTCAGAATGGCCAGTAGCGACCATTTATCCCCGAACCTATCCATAATATCGCGAACCGGACAAAATTCATGGGGTCTTTCTTCATCTGTAAAAAAAACTTTCAATTTTTTTTGAAGCTCAATCAGTTGGTTATCTGCAATGGTTACTTCCATGTTCCCTGGTTATATTAAAATATGTGTTTGCGAGTTCAAAAGTTACTTTGTAATATTGAGGCACTAAAAGTAACTAATAGGATTTAATTATCCAAAAGTAGACTTTTAAATAGATAAAAAGATAAATAAATAACTGGAAAATGAGCACATTAACAAACTTGAAATGGCGTTATGCCACCAAACGCATGAACGGGCAAAAAGTTCCTGCTGAAAAATTGGAGAATATTCTTGAAGCGATTCAGTTGGCGCCAACATCAATTGGTATGCAACCTTTTACCGTTTTGGTAATTGAAGATGCTGAATTAAAGGCTAAAATAGCTCCGGCAATTTACAATCAGCCACAAATTACAGAAGGTTCACATGTATTGGTTTTCGCTGCATGGAAAGAGTACAGCGTCGAAAACGTTGATAAATACATCAATCACATTGCTTCACTTCGTGGAATCCCGGTTGAGTCGCTCAGTGGAATGCGCGATATGATTACAGGAGCCATTTCAGGAAAAACTCCTGAACAACTCCTGAACTGGAACATGCGCCAGGCATACATTGCCCTTGGATTTGGATTGGTTGTGGCAGCTGAAGAACAGGTTGATGCTACTCCGATGGAAGGCTTTGATCCGGATGCCTTGGATGCAGTCCTCGGACTTCAGGAAAAAGGATTGCGCAGTACGGTAATCCTGACTTTGGGATACCGCGATGCTGAACAGGATTACCTGAGTGCTGCCGCAAAAGTCAGAAGAGATAAATCTGAATTATTTGTGAGGTTGTAATTCCTCACAAACAATTTTACCTGATCAGAAATTGACAGTGCTTTTGTGCTGCCGGTTTCTGATTTTTTTCTTTTTATCAGAATTTAAGAAACTAAAATTCGAGTGAACCAAATTGACAGATTTGCCGGAAATCTTCAGGCGACAGAACGGATGCCGTTGCTGGACGTTCTCGGCATGAAAGCGAAAATCGATCAGCCCGAATTTTTTAATTCTGAATTTCAGATGGGTAGTATTTCAATGAGAACTGTTTTCTGGAAATAAATGGGAATGAAGGTTTTGATAGTCAATGGTTAGAGTTGTAAAGTTCACTCTTTGAATTTCCCCAAACCCCGGTTTTCATCTTGCAACTTTCTTGTTATCTTTGCGGCTCATTATCAAGAACCTTTAAATCACTCGCATAAAATGGAATACAAATTCTGGGAAATTGAGCCGAAATGGCAGCAATACTGGGAGGAACACAAAACGTTTAAAACCACGAACGACTTCTCGAAACCAAAATATTACGTGTTGGACATGTTTCCGTATCCTTCGGGAGCTGGTTTGCACGTTGGACATCCGGAAGGCTATACGGCCACAGATATTATCAGTCGCTACAAACGCATGAAAGGTTTTAACGTGCTGCACCCGATGGGATGGGACGCTTTTGGTTTGCCAGCCGAGCAATATGCCATTCAAACCGGAACGCACCCTGCCGTTACCACCAACATCAATTGCGACAATTTCCGACGTCAGATTAAAGCGCTAGGTTTAAGTTACGACTGGGACCGCGAAATAAATACCACCGACCCAAAATATTTCCGCTGGACACAGTGGATTTTCACCAAACTGTTCAATACCTGGTTCGATGCCGAAGCCGGAAAAGGTAGGCCAATCAGCGAACTGCCCATTCCTGCTGAAATTCAGGCACAGGGTGTTGAGGCTGTCAATAAATACATTGGCGAAAAACGCCTGGCTTATTACGACAATGCACAGGTTTGGTGGTGCCAGTCGTGTAAAACCGTGTGTGCCAACGAAGAAGTGCTGACTGACGGATCGCACGAAAAATGTGGCAATCAGGTGACCCGTAAAAACCTGAAACAATGGTTACTCCGGATTCCTCATTATGCCGAACGTTTGCTTGAAGGTTTGGATGCGCTGGATTGGCCGGAAGGTGTGAAAGACATGCAGAAAAACTGGATTGGCAAATCAATTGGCGCCGAAGTTGATTTTGCTGTTGAAGGGCTGGATGAAAAATTACGTGTTTACACCACCCGTCCTGATACCTTGTTTGGAGCCACTTACATGGTTATTTCTCCGGAACATCCGATGCTCGAAAATTTGGTGACTCCTGAAAATGCTGAAAAAGTAAAACAATACATACATGCGTCGTCGCTGAAGTCGGATTTGGACCGCACCGAACTTGCAAAAGACAAAACCGGCGTTTTCACCGGGCGCAATGCCATCAACCCGATCACCGGTTTGCCGATTCCGATCTGGATAGCCGATTACGTGCTGATGGGCTATGGAACCGGCGCCATCATGGCTGTACCTGCACACGATAACCGCGACTTCGAGTTTGCTCAAAAATTCGATATTCCGGTTGTTTGTATTCTTGATCCGAAGAATGCCGACGACGAAACCCGTGCGAAAGTTCTGGCCGGACAAGCTTGCTGGACTGAAGACGGAGCATACATCAATTCTGCCAACCCGGCAATCGGTCTCGATTTAAATGGCCTGAACAAAAAACAGGGCATCGCCAAAGTGATTGCATGGTTGGGCGAAAACGGAATCGGAGAAGCCACTACCAATTTCAAACTACGCGATTGGTTGTTCAGCCGTCAACGCTACTGGGGCGAACCTTTTCCGGTGATTCACTGGGAAGATGGCGAAGTGACTTTGGTTGATGAAGATCTTCCGGTTGAGCTTCCGGAGATGGAAAAATACGAACCGGGCGAAGGTGGCGAATCGCCTTTGGCCAACGCAACCGATTGGTTGTATGTGACCGACAAGAACGGTCGCAAAGGTCGCCGCGAAACCAACACCATGCCGCAATGGGCCGGATCGTGCTGGTATTATTTGCGTTACATCGACCCGCGCAACGACGAATCAATTTTCGACAAAAAGCTTGAGAATTACTGGATGCCGGTCGATTTGTATGTGGGTGGCGCCGAACATGCCGTTTTGCATTTGCTGTATTCGCGTTTCTGGCACAAAGTGCTGTTCGATTTGGGAATTGTTTCAACTCCCGAGCCTTTTCAGAAGCTGTTCAACCAGGGAATGATCCTTGCTTTTGCCTACGAAACCGCCACCGGCGCAAAGGTTGCCAGCGATTTGGTAGAAGAAAAGGATGGTAAATATTTCCACATCGAAACAGGCGAAGAATTGAATCAGATCGTTGCCAAAATGTCGAAGTCGTTGAAAAACGTAGTGAATCCTGATGATGTGGTGACGAAATTCGGAGCCGACTCGCTTCGTTTGTACGAGATGTTCATGGGCCCACTCGACGATACCAAACCCTGGATGGAAAACGGAGTGAAAGGAGTTTTCGGCTTCCTGAACCGTGCATCCCGTTTCTTCGGAACTCCTGAAAATATTGTGGCTGAAGCCGACGACAAGGAAACGTTGAAACTGCTTCATCAAACCATCAAAAAGGTGGCTTTTGATATTGAAAATATGAAATTCAATACCGGTATTTCGGCGTTGATGGTGTTCAATAATCTGGCGATGAAAAAGGGGAAAGTAAGCAAACAAACGGCTGAAACCTTTGCCAAGATATTGTCGCCTTATGCGCCGCATTTTGCCGAAGAGTTGTGGCAGATGTATGGTCATCCTGAGACTTTGGCCTACGAACCCTGGCCGGAATTTGATCCTGCCATGCTGACCGAAGAAGTGTTTGAATACCCGGTTTCGTTCAATGGAAAAGTACGTTTCAAACTTGAATTGCCGCTTGGAATAACTGTTTCAGAAGTTGAAAGGGCGGTTCTGGATCACGAGACTTCGATAAAATGGCTTGAAGGAAAAACCCCGAAAAAGGTAATCGTTGTTCCGAATAAAATCGTGAACGTGGTGATATAGACAAGTTTTAATCCAAATATTGGAAAAGCACAGGATGAAGGTTCTGTGCTTTTTTATGATCCAATGTGACCTTTTCATTAAGTCTGGCTTTTGCTGATTTTTCACATAGAATGCCGGAATAGAAGACCTTTGTTTTGCAGCCGGAAAATTATCCGTATTTTGCATTTAAATCCGGATCGAAACAATCAAATTCAATCAGAAAATGACACTTCAAAAAAAGGAAAAACTGCTGCACATCATTAAGGATTATGTGATTATTACTTTTGGGTTGATTTTATATGCCCTTTCGTGGACATTCTTTCTGGTTCCGGCGCAAATTACCGGAGGTGGAGTGAGCGGTCTGGCTGCAGTAGTTTTTTACAGCTATAAAATTCCGATCGGCTTGACATTCTTTTCAGTAAACCTTATTCTCGTTGTAATAGCAATCAAAGTTTTAGGCGCAAGTTTTGGTGTCAAAACCATTTTTAGTATGGTGGTAATTTCCATTGCTTTCAGTGTTTTGCCCACTTTGCCTTCCGGAGCTATTATTCAGGATAATTTTCTGTCTTCCGTTTTGGGTGGAATGATGGGTGGCGCAGGTATCGGGATCGTTTTTTCGCGGGGTGGGAGCACAGGAGGAACCGATATTATCGCCATGATCGTCAACAAATACCGCAACATCAGTCCGGGACGTATCATTTTGTATTGCGATGTAATCATCATCGGATCGTCCTACTTTCTTTTACATTCGCTCGATAAAATGGTTTATGGTTTTGTCTCCATGGCAGTGGTTTCATACACGCTTGATGCTTTTTTGAGTGGCTCAAATGCCTCAGCACAAATATTTATTTTCTCGCCCAAATACGACGAAATTGCTGATTTTATAAACAGTGAATTCGGTCGCGGGGTAACTGCCCTAGACGGCACAGGCTGGTACACCCAGAATGATGTCAAAGTGTTGATTACGATAGTGAGAAAAAGAGAAACCAGTATCCTTTTCCGAAAAGTAAAGGAAATCGATCCGAATGCCTTTATTTCGATGGCAAGTGTGATGGGTGTTTACGGGCAGGGATTCGACAAAATAAAGGGTTGATTTTACAATCCTGATTTTCAATTAACATTTTTTAATGGTTTTTTTTCTGCGATCGAGTTTGCTGTAAATAAGCAGATACCATCTGATTTTGTTGCTAAATAGGTAATGTGATCTAAAGCCATCCTTAGTTTTAGCAAAGAAACCCTGCTAATTTTATTATTTTTGAAAAAATGAATTGAACCTGGGGAAATGCTTTTTGAATATGAGAGTATTTTTTGCCGTTCACTTTTTAATGAAATTAAATTACCATGAAGATTCGCATTCCGCAGAAATACAGACGATTAACCAAAATTCTTATTTGGTCGGTAACATTTATCATCTTGTTGCAAGTAGCGTATTTCATTTTTTCTTATTTTGAAACGAAGCGTATTGAAAAGGAATTAGCAGAACAAGTTGAGGTGGTAAAACCTGAGCCTGTGATGCTTTTCAATATCGCAATCGATTCGTTTACTGTTGTTCCAGGGCAGATAAGGTCGGGTCAAAATCTATCTGATTTACTTGCTACCCAAGGAATTTCGATGACCAGGATTGACGAAATTTCAAAAAAAACTACTTCGGTTTTTGATGTCAGGAAAATGAAAGTGAAAAATCCATATTACTTTTTCATGAGTAAAAAGGAACCATCGAAAGTGGAGTATTTTATTTATGAAATCAATCCGGTGGATTATGTGGTTTACCAGATGGGCGATAGCCTCAGGATCTACAAAGAGAAAAAGCCAATGATTACCCAAATAAAAACAGCCAGCGGGGTAATCAATTCATCACTTTGGAATGCAATGACAGAACAAGCTATCAGTCCGGTGCTGGCGATGGATCTTTATGAAATTTATCAATGGACAATCGACTTTTTCGGGATACAGAAAGGGGATAAATTCAGGGTGGTTTATGAAGAGAATTTTGTCTATGGAAAGTCAGTTGGGATAGGTCGTATTTTTGCGGCTCAGTTTGTACATTCAAAAGAAGATTTTTATGCCTTCAGATTTACCCAGAACAATGAAGACAGCTATTTCGACCAAAAGGGCAAAAGCCTGAAAACCGCATTTCTGAAGGCGCCTTTGGTTTACAACCGTATTAGTTCTTCATTCTCAAACAGCCGGTTTCATCCGGTTTTAAAGATCCGACGACCGCACCATGGGGTTGATTATGCGGCTCCCACCGGAACTCCTGTGGTATCAATCGGCGATGGAACTGTAATTGCAAAAGCCTTTCAGGCGCGCGGAGGTGGGAATTATCTGAAGATTAAACACAATTCTGCCTATACAACCAGCTACATGCACCTTAGTAAATTTGGCGCCGGAATTGCCAATGGTGTTAGGGTAAAACAGGGACAGGTTATTGGTTATGTTGGTTCAACCGGATTGTCGTCGGGACCGCACCTTGACTATCGCGTATTTCTCAATGGTACACCAATTGACCCTCTGAAAATGAAAGCGCCTCCAACCGATCCGATCGCGCAGAAAAACATGAATGATTTTAACCTTCAACGAGATTCAATGATGGTAAAACTTCAGGAAATAGAAAGATTCTAAAAAATGTATTGTATGAAACTGCATAAAAAAACCTGCTTCATGCGAAGCAGGTTTTTTTATGTATGAGAAATTTTGATTGTTAGCTCAAAGTGTTTTTGCGACCTCAGTTAAAGTAAAGGCTTCAATAAAGTCACCGGCTAAAACATTGTTGTAATTGTCGATGTTTAATCCACATTCGTAACCCTTGTTAACTTCCTTAACATCGTCTTTGAATCGTTTGAGCGATCCGAGAGTACCTGTATAGATTACGATACCATCGCGGATAACACGAATCTTATCTTTCCTGAAAATCCTTCCGTCGCGGACAATACAACCGGCAATGGTGCCAACTTTGGTAATATCGAAAGCTTCCATCACTTCGGCAGTTCCGGTAATTTCTTCCCTGATTTCAGGAGAAAGCATACCTTCCATTGCTGCTTTTATTTCGTTGATCGCGTCATATATGATCGAATAGAGACGGATGTCGATTTGTTCTTTTTCTGCAATTTTCCGGGCGCTTACCGATGGCCTAACCTGGAAGCCTACAATAATTGCATTGGATGCAGTTGCAAGCATGATGTCAGATTCGGAAATGGCTCCAACTGCTTTGTGAATTACATTCACCTGAATTTCTTCGGTTGACAGTTTTATCAATGCATCAGAAAGCGCTTCGATTGATCCGTCCACGTCACCTTTCACGATCAGGTTCAATTCCTGGAAGTTTCCGATGGCGATACGTCGTCCGATTTCATCAAGCGTAATATGTTTTGTTGTACGCAATCCTTGTTCCCGTGCCAACTGTTCACGTTTGTTGGCGATGTTACGGGCGTCACGCTCATTTTCGAGACAGTTAAACTTGTCTCCGGCCTGTGGCGCTCCGTCCAAACCAAGTATAATTACCGGTTCTGCAGGACCTGCTGTGGTAATACGCTGATTACGCTCATTAAACATTGCTTTTACGTGACCATAATACTGACCGGCCAAAATTACATCGCCCACACGCAAGGTTCCGTTTTGAACCAGAACCGTACAGACAAATCCACGACCCTTATCGAGTGTCGATTCAATTACAGTACCGGTTGCTCTTTTGTTAGGATTGCCTTTCAATTCAAGCATTTCGGCTTCGAGCAATATTTTTTCGAGCAACAAATCAACATTTAATCCAGACTTAGCTGATATTTCCTGGCTCTGATATTTACCACCCCAATCTTCAACCAGATAGTTCATGCCAGCCAGTTGTTCTTTTATTTTTTCGGGATTTGCTCCGTTCTTATCAATTTTGTTGATTGCAAATACAATTGGTACGCCCGCTGCTGCTGCATGGTTAATTGCTTCGATAGACTGAGGCATGATGGCATCGTCAGCAGCGATAATGATAATGGCAATATCTGTAACCTGAGCACCCCTTGCGCGCATGGCAGTAAATGCCTCGTGCCCCGGTGTATCAAGAAAAGTTATTTCGCGGCCGTTTTTCAATATTACATGATAGGCTCCAATGTGCTGGGTAATTCCCCCGGCTTCACCTGCGATAACGTTTGCACTTCGAATGTGGTCGAGCAACGATGTTTTACCGTGGTCAACGTGTCCCATTACTGTAACAACCGGCGCCCTTGGAAGCAATTGTTCCGGGGTATCAGGTTCTTCCTCAATGGCTACCTGAATTTCGGCACTTACAAATTCAACTTTGAAACCGAATTCATCGGCAACAATGGCCATGGTTTCGGCATCCAGTCGCTGATTGATGGAAACGAACAACCCAAGGCTCATACAAGTTGAAATAACAGCGGTAACCGATGCATCCATCATGGTTGCAAGCTCGTTAACCGAAACGTACTCGGTCACCTTCAATATGTTATGGTCGGCACTGTCGCGTTCCTGCTGAGCTGCAGCTTTGTCGCTAACCAATTGGCGTTTATCCTTCCGGTATTTTGATCCTTTGGATTTAGTGCCTTTGGTGGTAAGACGGGCAAGTGTATCTTTGATTTGTTTTTGAACATCTTCTTCACTGACTTCTTTTTTCAGGAGAGGACGTTTTTTTAGTTTTGATCTGTCGCCACCACCACCGCCGGCAGGGGCAGTGCCACCAATATTTTTGGTAACAACAAGTTTTCTCCTTTCGCCTGCAACCACTGGTTTTTCAACCGTATTTACACGTTGCTGGGTTCCCGGAATATCTTTTGAAATACGTTTTCTTTTCTTTTTATTGCGTGCCTGTTGTTGTTGCGCTTCCGACAATGCTGGTTTCTTATCCGCAGGAAGTTCAATTCTTCCAACAACAGTTGGTCCCGAAAGTCTTTCAGCTTTGGCTTTAATTACAGTTGGAGAAGTCCTTTCTGTATCGCCGGTTTCTTTCTGAACGATATTTTCCTTTTCGGCAGGTTGCTGTGTATCACGGCGGACACGGTCACGATCTTTGCGTTCTTCTTCTTTCTGCCTTTTGCTTTTTTTAGCCGGCCTGGTTTTTTGGTTCAGCAAATCCAGATCAATTCTTCCTACTACCTTTACCTCTTCTACTTTAGGCACATTGGTAGTCATAACTTCGTTGTCAGAATGGTCAACCTGGAAAATTACCTGGGCTTTTTCCTCTACGACTTCAGGTTTTGCAACTTCATGATGTTTCTTTTCTTTGACCTCATGTTTTGTTACTACCTGAGGTTTTTCTTCAATAACTTCAGCAACAGTTTTTTCAACTTTTACTTCCTCCACTTTTTTAGGAGTTTCGGCAACAGGTTTTGTTTCAACTGCTGGTTTATGATGAGTCACAGGAGGTTTCACCTCGTGAATTACCGGTTCTTCTTTCTTCTTGTGCGGGGTATTTAAATGATCGAGGTCGATTGTGCCTAATACCTTCAGTGGTTCGATTTCAGGTCGGCTGATGGTAAAGGTTTCAGCTGGCTTGTGTTCGTGTTTTGCAGGTTTTGGCTCGATATGGTGAGATGGTTCAATCTTTTTGGAAGTATTGCCTTTGATGATCACTTCGTCATCGACAAAATCATCCTCATCAACAGTACGATGTCCTGAATCCTTCATGTCGTCGAGCGAAACAGATTCTTTTGCTCCCCGATGAATTTTCAGATTGATTTTTTCTGACTCTTTTTTCAGGCTTACATCACCTTTGTACTCTTTTTCAAGCAGAAGATATGCATCATCTGTAATCTTGTTGTTTGGATTTGTATCAATGGCAAATCCTTTCTTGTGCAGAAACTCAACGATGGTTGAAATACCAACATTGAAATCCCGCGCTACTTTACTTAGTCGTTTAATACTTCCTATAACCATAAACCCAATCAGTTAAAAAAACCTCAAAAATATTTCTAAGGAATTAACGATGATGCAATTTTACATTCAAAATCTAAAATGCCCTAATTTTCATGCAATAATTTGAATAAACAAAACCGTTTATTCAAATTCATTTTTAAGAATTCGCAGAACCTCATCGATTGTTTCTTCTTCGAGATCGGTTCTTTTGATCAGTTCTGACCGGGTAAGGGTCAATACGTTTTTCGCGGTATCGCAACCAATCGCTTTCAATTGGTCAATTACCCAGCTTTCAATTTCATCTGAAAATTCTTCCAGGTTAACGTCTTCATCGTCCTGTGCAACTTCACGGTAAACATCAATTTCGTAGCCGGTAAGCTGGCTGGCAAGGCGGATGTTCAATCCACCTTTTCCGATGGCCATCGAAACCTCATCGGGTTTCAGATAAACGTCGGCTCTTTTGGTGTCTTCGTGCAATTTGATCGATGATACTTTTGCCGGATTCAATGCACGCTGAATAAACAGTTGCATGTTGGCCGAATAATTAATAACATCTATGTTTTCGTTGCGCAATTCACGAACGATGCCATGAATACGCGATCCTTTCATTCCAACACATGCCCCAACAGGGTCAATTCGTTCGTCGTACGATTCAACGGCCACTTTGGCTCTTTCTCCCGGAATCCTGACAATTTTTTTGATGGTAATCAGGCCATCAAAAATTTCAGGAACTTCAAGTTCGAACAAACGTTCAAGAAAAACAGTGGAGGTACGCGAAAGAATGATCAACGGATTGTTGTTCCGTAATTCAACTTTGTAAACCACTGCCCGAAGGTTATCACCTTTTCTGAAATAATCTGAAGGAATCTGTTCGGTTCTCGGAAGGATTAATTCGTTTCCTTCGTCATCCAGAACCAGAATTTCTTTTTTCCAAACTTGGTAAACTTCGCCGGTAACGATGTCGCCGATTTTGCTTTTGTATTTGGAAAAGATCTGGTCTTTTTCAAGTTCCATTATGCGACTGGCAAGATTTTGACGCAAATTCAGAATGGCTCTGCGGCCAAAATGGGCAAGTTTCACCTCATCGGTTACTTCTTCTCCAATTTCATAATCTGCATCAATTTTTTTGGCTTCTTTCAGGGTAATCTGCCTGTTCGGATCTTCAAAATCCTCGTCAGCCACGATTTCCCGGTTGCGCCAAATCTCAAAGTCACCTTTATCGATGTTAATAATCACATCGAAGTTTTCATCTGTGCCGTATGTTTTTTCCAGAACATTTTTGAAAACATCTTCAAGCACGCTCATCATTGTGGCGCGGTCGATGTTTTTCAGTTCCTTGAATTCGGCAAAGGTGTCGATAAGATTAAGAGTCTCCATCTCGTCCCAATTTTAAAATTTAAATATTTTTTTTGCTTCTTTTATTTCAGAATATTCCAAATGATGAACTTTGGTAACGAGTTCCTTCTTCTTCGATCCTTCTATCTTTTCATTGGTTGTTACTTCCAGATCAATTGCCTGTTCTTCAACCCCGATCAGCAGTCCATTCAGTTTTTGCCCGTTTGTAAGCAATACTTCAATTTCTTTGCCCACATTTTTCTTATACTGACGTACCAGTCTGAAAGGTTCTGTTAAACCGGCAGAAAAAACAGACAATTCAAAATCTTCTGTTTCTCTGTCAAGATTGCTTTCAACGTGTCTGCTTATTTCAACTATTTGGTTGATTGAAATTCCAGTGTCACTGTCAACCATGATATGAATTTCATTGCTTGTTGATATAGTTACATCAACCAGAAACTGGTCATCTGCAAGTTTTTCATTTACAAGTTCTGCTATTTTTACTTTGTCGATCATATTTTTGTAATAAAATAGGGGACTTTCGATCCCCTAACACTGGCAACCCCAAATTGTCGGCACAAAAATAGTAATTTTAATTAAAATGTCAAAACCAATCTGTTAAGGTTTCATGTATTCGTATCAATTTCATAATCAGGAACATTAAAATTGGCCGAATAAAACAAAAAACTTTTCTATTTTTGCAGACTTTGTCCTAACAAACAGACAATTAACAATTTGAAAACGAATAAGAAAAAGATTATCAACGACCCCGTATTTGGGTTCATCAACATCCGCTCCGAACTTATATTTGACTTAATGGAGCATCCGTATTTTCAGCGATTACGTCGGATTAAGCAACTTGGGTTATCATGCATGGTTTATCCGGGAGCCAATCATACCCGTTTCGAACATGCGTTGGGTTCGGTTCACCTGATGCGGTCGGCCATAGGGATATTGCGACTGAAAGGGCAGGAAATTACGGATGAAGAAGCCGATGGTGTTACGATCGCTATTTTGCTTCACGATATTGGGCACGGTCCATTTTCACATGCACTTGAAACTACATTGGTGCAAGGCGTACCCCACGAACGGATTTCGTTGCTCCTGATGGAAGAACTGAACCGGCAGTTTAAAGGAAAACTGGATCTAGCCATCCGGATTTTTACAAACCAGTACCACAAACATTTTCTGCATCAGCTGGTTTCCAGTCAACTCGATATGGACCGGCTTGATTATCTGAGCCGCGACAGCTTTTTTTCAGGAGTTTCCGAAGGAATTGTAAGTTCGGAGCGCATTATTAAAATGCTGAATGTAAAGAATGATGAGTTGGTGGTTGAATACAAAGGTATTTATTCGGTTGAGAATTTTCTGATTGCACGCAGGTTGATGTACTGGCAGGTTTATTTGCACAAAACAGTTTTGTCGGCCGAATACCTTTTAATCAATGTGCTTGCCCGTGCGCGGGAACTTGCTTTGCAGGGAGCCGATTTATTTGCTCCTTCGGTGCTGAAATTATTTCTGAACCAAGATATTACGCTGGAAGATTTTACCCAAAACCGTATTATTGCAGGCAGACCGGCCCTGGATCTTTTTGCCGGTCTCGACGACAACGATATTATTTCTTCAGTAAAAGAATGGCAGGATAATCAGGATCCGATTTTATCCTACCTTTCGAAATGTATAATCAACCGGCGTTTGTACAAAATTAAGATTAGTAAAAAACCTTTTTCTGAACAAAAAATAAGTCTCCTGAAGGAAAAAATCTGTAGTCATTTTAACGTGGGCGACGATCAACTTCATTATTTTCTGATTATTGACACCATTTCAAACAGTGCCTACAACAAGGTTTCCAGCGATAAAATCAATGTTATATTCAAGAATAACAAGGTAAGCGATTTATCTGATGCATCTGACATTGACCTCTCTGTATTTTCTGAAACTGTCAGAAAATATTTTATCTGTTATCCGAAAGAATTGGACATTAAGTAATTTAAATATATTTTTGCCGGGCATTAAGAAACGAAATATGGAATTCAAAGCTCAAATTATTGCTGATTTTCTGGGTGGTACGGTTGAGGGCGATGCGAATGTTACTGTAACAAGCGTCTCTAAAATCGAAGAAGGAAAACCCGGAACATTGGCATTTCTCTCCAATCCGAAATACAATAAATACTTATACGAAACCGATGCGTCCGTCGTGCTTGTCAATCAGGATTTGGAACTCGAGGGCGAAGTTAAGGCTACTTTAATAAGAGTTCCCGACGCATACAAAGGTTTTGCATCGCTGCTCGAACTATATCAGCAAGCAAAAGGAAATAAAACAGGAATTGAAAATCCATCGTTTGTTGATCCGACTGCTGCCCTGGGAAATGACATCTATCTGGGCGCTTTTGCTTACATCGGTAAAAATGTACGAATCGGAAATCATGTAAAAATATATCCGCATGTTTATGTTGGCGACAATTCCATCATTGGCGACGACAGCATCCTGTTTTCAGGAGCGAAAATATACGAGGATACCCGAATTGGAGCTGCATGTATCATTCATTCAGGTGCCGTTATTGGCGCTGATGGATTTGGGTTTGCTCCCAATGAAGATGGTACTTACCAGAAAATTCCACAGGTTGGAAATGTTATTTTAGAGGATTTGGTAGAAATTGGCGCCAATACGACCGTCGATTGTGCCACGATGGGTTCAACCATCATCAGGAAAGGTACAAAAATTGACAACCTGGTGCAGATTGCCCACAATGTTGAAGTAGGAGAAAACACCGTAATGGCAGCGCTCACCGGTATTGCCGGATCGGTCAAAATAGGTAGCAACTGCCGTTTTGGCGGTCATGTTGGTGTCGCCGGTCACATTACTGTTGGCGACCATGTAAACCTTGGCGCAATGACAGGTGTTACAAAGAATATTCAATCAAACAAAACCGTTCTTCTGGCTCCGGCGATGGACATTGCCCAGGCCGCCAAAGTAACCATTGTTTACAGAAATTTACCTCAATTGCGTGAGCAGGTGATAGAATTGGAAAAACAGGTTGCTAAGATTAATAAAAAGCTGGAAGAATAATTAAATAAGTGATGACAGTTAAACAGAAGACTTTAGCAAAAGAATTTTCGATAAGCGGCAAAGGATTACATACCAGCTGCATAGTGAGCATGACATTTAAACCAGCTCCAATCAACCACGGATTCAAATTCCAACGTGTTGACCTTGAAAATAAACCCGTTATCAGTGCAAATGCCGAATTTGTGGTTGACACATCGCGTGGTACGGTCATTGAAGATCAGGGTGCCCGAATAAGCACCATTGAACATAGTCTGGCAGCTTTAACCGGAATGGATCTGGACAATGTACTCATTGAAATTGACAATGAGGAAGTTCCGATTATGGATGGCAGTGCCCGCCAATTCGTGGAAGAAATCGAAAAAGCCGGGATCGTGGAGCAGGATGCCGAACGTGAATATTTTGTGGTGACAGAAAAGATCGTCTATAAAAATGAGCAGACCGGTTCAGAAATTATCGCCCTTCCCGACAATGATTATTCAATAAACGCATTGATTTCGTTCGACTCTACTGTGTTGAACAACCAGTTTGCTTCACTGAATTCATTGTCTGATTTCAAGAACGAAATTGCCAATTGCCGTACATTTGTTTTTTTGCACGAACTTGAATTCCTGTTGAAAAACAATCTTGTAAAAGGCGGCGATGTTGACAATGCCATTGTGATTATCGACCGGCCGGTAAGTCAGGAAGAGCTTGACCGCTTAGCCGACCTTTTCAATCACAAGCGTGTTGAGGTAAAATCGCAGGGAATACTGAATAATATTGATTTGCAATACGATAATGAATGTGCCCGTCATAAACTGCTCGACGTAATTGGCGATCTGGCACTGGCTGGCAAAAGGATAAAAGGGCGCATCATTGCCACTAAACCGGGGCACCGCGCGAATACTTCATTTGCAAAAATTATTTCAAAAGCCATTCGAAAAGAAGACACCAGAGAAAAAGCTCCGAAGTACGATTTAAATTCACCGGTTCTGATGGATGTAAATACCATTAAAGAATTGCTTCCTCACCGTTACCCCTTTCTTTTAGTCGACAAAGTGATTGATATACAGAAAGATTACCTTGTTGGTGTTAAAAATGTAACTGCCAATGAACCATTTTTTCAGGGGCATTTTCCTGAAGAACCTGTAATGCCTGGTGTTCTGATTGTTGAAGCAATGGCTCAGGCTGGCGGGATATTTGTACTGAGGCAGATGGAAGGAAAATTTTCGACCTATTTCATGAAGATCGACAATGTGAAATTCAGGAAAAAAGTAGTGCCGGGCGATACAATGGTATTCAAGGTTACACTAACCTCGCCCATCCGCCGCGGGATTGCTGAGATGCGTGGCGTTTGCTACGTGGGCGATTCAGTTGTTGCCGAAGGTGACTACATGGCACAAATTGTTAAGATAAATTAATTAGAAACAGAAAATAGATAACAAATGAAACAACCATTGGCTTACGTACATCCAGAGGCAAAATTAGCTGAAAACGTAGTTATTGAACCTTTTGTAACCATCGACAAAGATGTGATTATTGGTGAAGGAACACGAATCGGATCGAGTGTGACCATTTTGCCTGGAGTACGCATTGGTAAAAATTGTCAGATTTTTCCAGGAGCTGTTATTGGTGCAGTGCCGCAGGATTTGAAATTCAGAGGAGAGTATTCTACAGTTGAAATTGGCGACAATACAACCATTCGCGAATTTGTGACCATCAACCGCGGAACTTCAGCAAAAGGGAAAACCGTTATTGGCAACAATTGTTTGCTGATGGCTTATGTACATGTGGCTCACGACTGTATTGTTGGCAACAATGTAATTTTGGTGAACAACACTCAGTTGGCCGGTGAAGTAATTGTTGACGACTATGCCATCCTTGCCGGAATGGTAGCTGTACATCAGTTTGTACACGTTGGCTCGCATGTAATGATTGCGGGTGGATCGCTCGTGCGTAAAGATGTTCCGCCGTTTATCAAAGCCGGCCGCGAACCACTTTCTTATGTGGGAATCAACTCCATCGGACTTCGCCGCCGCAACATTACCAACGAAAAAATTCGCGAGATTCAGGAAATATACCGCTACATTTATCAAAAAGGGCTGAATATTTCTCAGGCTGTTGAGATCATCGAAGCAGAAATGCCTGCCTCTACCGAAAGAGATGAAATCCTTTTATTTATCAAAGATTCGAAACGTGGAATTATTCGTGGTTATATGCCCGATTAATTTCTCCTGAAAAATGATATTCAAGAAAGCTCTGAAGAAATTCAGGGCTTTTTTTATGAAAAAATAACGGATAAATCTATCGGAAATAGAAATCCGAGTGATGACACAAACGCAAACGACGATGCCCTGTCTCTAACATTTCCGGCACCGAACAAAAAACGTGTGCCAATTTAGATTTCGCGATCAGAGAAAGAAAACGTTTCATCGATTATCGGATCGTATAAATGAATGGTTACCAATAGAATGGCCACTCCACGATAGACTTCGTTGCTTAAAGAGTAGCGGATGACAACTTTACAACCGCTTCTATCGATTACAGTGTTGAGAATGATAACTCTACGATGTATTTTGTTGATTAAAGAGTAGCGGATAATAACTCTGCAACTGCTTTTATCGATTAAAGAGTAGTGGATGACAACTCTACAATGTAGTTCGTTGATTACTGAGTAGCGGATGACAACTTTACATGCGCCTTTGTTGATTAAAGGGTAGTGGATGACAACTCAACAACCGCATTTGACTGATCTTGCTGGTATTGCATACAGCCTTGATTCTACATGTCGGATTTCCGTTCCATATTTTTGTTATGCACTGAAACAACTTCCAAAGCAATGAAAATAATTATCAGCCCGCGTGGCAATTTGGTGAATCGTAATTTACCGCCTAAAAGTTGATAAATAGTTTTGATGTTATAAACATAACCACCTACATTTAAAACCTTGAAAATAACAAACCGCAACGAACAAAGACAGCGGCCTCGAAATAACTGAATTGCCGAAAAATAGGATTAGTATTCCGTTATTTGCATTCTTGGCGTTCGTTGGGTAACTCCAACAGCAAACTTGAGATTTTACTGGAAGGAGATAAATTAAAATGAGTATTACCAACAAAAATGGAGATCGAAAATAGGACACAAGCGATTAAAATTATGTGCTATGCTATGACTTGGACTGACAGGGTTACAGGCATAGGAAAGTGTTAACGCTATTGGCGGCAATGCATCAGGTGGCGAATAATCGGATAGCTATTCCTTTGTACAAGGCGTATCAAACCTATACCGGAACAAAAGGTTCGTTACAGAGAGAGCGAATGTACACTCCAATTTTACTTTCAATTGATCAACATTTTAAATTAATTGATATTTTTGCCTCTTCAATAGGTAAATTTCTACAATGCTGCATTTAAATTATCAACCCACGATACTCCTTGTTGATGATAACAAAGGAAATCTGGACTTGCTTACTTTCGTACTGGATGAGGTTGGCGCCAATTTGATTTGTGCCATTTCAGGTTCGGAAGCGTTGAGTAAAACAAATGGGATGGAACTTGCTCTAGCCATTGTGGACGTATGTATGCCTGAGATGACAGGGTATGAATTGGCAGTAAAGCTTAATGAGGAGCGATGGGAGAACAAAGTACCTGTCATATTTCTTACTGCTAATCATTTTGATCAGGAAGAGGTGTTGAAAGGCTATTCTTCCGGTGCTGTAGATTACATCATTAAACCCTTTTCCAAACAGATACTATTAAGTAAAGTAAATGTTTTCCTGGATCTTTTTAACCAGAAACAGATCATCCGAAGAAATTCGGAACTACTTAGTGAATCAATTAAAGATTTGGCGAAGGCCAATGAGAGTTTAAAGGAACGTGAACAAAAGCAACACCGGGAGCGGTTATTCAATAAAGCATTGCTCGACAGTATCCCGGGAATTTATTACCTCTATACTTATCCTGAACTAAAACTTGTGGACTGGAATAAACAGCATGAAACCATTTTGGGATATAATGAGATAGAGATACAAGGTAGTTCTGCTTTGGACTGGCATTTATCTGAAAATGACGAGTTGGTAAAAAAGTCAATTAGTAACATTACTACATATAATAAGACATCAATCGAAGCGTCTTTGCTAACCAACGATGGCCGTTCGATTCCATATCTTCTTACTGCGGTTAAAATTGATAGTGAAGATCAGCAATACATTATGGGTGTTGGGATCGATGTAAGCGAGCGAAAACAAGCAGAGCAGGCCTTACTTTACAGCGAATCAATATTAACCAAAGCACAGCAAATTGCTCATGTGGGAAGTTGGGAATACGACTACAGAAGCAACAAGATGAAATGTTCGGATGAGACATTCCGTATCTTTGGTTTTGATCCCGGAGGTGTAGAACCAACGCTGGATTTGTTTTACAACATGGTTCATCGGGAAGACTTCCCTTTGTTGCAAAAGGGCATTGACAATGTAAAAGAATTTCATATTCCTTTGAGTGTTGATTTGCGCATTATGCTTTCTAGTAGGGAAGAACGTTTTATACATGAACAGGCAGAAATGACATTTAATCCGGGGGGAGAGCCCGTGAAATGGGTGGGTACTGTACATGATATTACCCAGCGGAAAAAAATTGAGGACGAATTGCAAACTTCTTTGAAGCAATTACACCAATTATCTAAATATATTGAACAGGCGAGAGAGAATGAACGATTAAACATTGCAAGAGAATTACATGATGATTTGGGGCAGGCGCTTACTGCGGTGAAGATTGATCTGGAAATAATTAAACAACATGCATCGGATACAATTGTAAAAGGAAAACTGGAAGATGTAAAAGTCTTGGTAGGCGATACCATCCGGACTGTTCAAAGGATTACTTCGCAGTTGAGGCCCGAAATTATTGATGACCTCGGGCTGGAAGCAGCCATTGATTGGTACACCAAAGAATTTTCGCAACGCTACGGAATAGAAGTTTTCCTGGATATTGAAAGCGGAATTCCCATTTCCAACGATGATGCACTGCCGCTGTTCAGAATTATGCAGGAGTCGCTTACCAACATTGCCCGACATGCACAGGCCACGCATATTGAAATTTTGCTCTGTCAACAAGGCGATTTTATACAATTTGAAGTAACCGACAATGGAGTCGGTATTACGGAAGCTAAAATCAATTCGAAAAAATCGTTTGGGATTATGAGTATGAAAGAAAGAACGGCGTCACTTGGGGGCACCTTTAAAATTTCCCGCAGAGATAAATTTGGAAGCAAGATTGAGATTTTATTTCCCATAAAAAAAGGATAAGCGATGAAGATATTGATTTGTGATGATCATAAAATTGTACGCGATGGCTTAAAGCAGATACTCGCGCAATACAATGAGGCACTCGTAATCGATGAAGCTGCAAACGGTCGTGAAGTGTTTGATTTATTTAATAAAGTAACTTACGAACTCCTTTTACTCGATATTTCCCTGCCCGATCAGAGTGGTTTAAATGTTCTTCAGGAAGTAAAGAAAAAATGGCCGGAAACCTACGTGCTAATGTTAAGCATGCATCCACAGGAACAATACGCGATACGCGCCCTTACTCATGGAGCTTCGGGTTACCTTACCAAAGATGCTGCTGCCGAAGAACTGTTGCTGGCAGTAAAGGAAATTGCAAAAAACGGCAAATACATCTCCCAGTCGCTTGCCCATTGCCTGGCATTTCAGCTCAATAACGACAACAACCAGGCGATACACGAAAAACTGTCGGAACGCGAATTTGAAATTATGATCAAGATTGCGGCAGGAAAATCATTAAAGGAAATTGGAGATGAATTGTATATTTCCAGTAAAACGGTTAGCACCTATCGGAGTAGAATCATGGAAAAAATGAAGCTGGAAAAGAACACCGACCTTGCGCGATATTGTATTGAAAATCAGTTGCGATAATCTAAATAAATCTAATTTATTGTTCCCTAAAACGCTTCCCCTTTATCACATGTTTTGCTTGGCAAAGTAAGTAGCATTGAGTACCTGACGCCAATAATAACACTCCATTCTTACGAATTGAGCACTTGTCTCTGTAAGCTTTGCCTTACAACAACAACAGCTTTTCCCTACAAAAATATCAGCTTTCCCCTACAAGCAATTTGCTTACATAGAAGCATTTTTGTAAAGCAATAAATTACTAAAGGTGAGAATAGTTATAGCTGATGATTCAGATTTTATGCTTGAAAGGTTGCAGGAAATGCTAAACCTGGTAGATCAGGTGGAAGTGGTTGGCGTTTACAATAACGGTATCGAAGCTCTTGCCGCCCTAAAGATCTTAAACCCTGATCTGGCCATTTTGGATAATAAAATGCCCGGGCTAAAAGGTGTGGATATTATCCGGGAAATCAGAAAAGAGGATCATACGGTGAAATTAATGCTGCTTACTTTTTATTCCGATTCATACTACAGAATACAAGCCATGAAAGCCGGAGCTGATTACTTCTTTTCTAAAAGCGAGGATTTTGAAAAAATACCGGAAGTGATAGCCGAACTGATCAACAATGACAATTATTTTCCAATTAATAACCATAACTAAATATTGAATACAAATATGAGAAGTAAAAAATTGAAATTAAGTGTATTGTTTTTCTTGTTGGGCGTCGGGCTGACAGGACTACAAGCACAGGAAAGCATTAACGCCACAGGTGGGAATGCGACAGGCAGCGGAGGCTCGGTAAGCTATTCCGTTGGACAGGTTGCCTACCAAACCCATACCGGTACTAACGGCTCGGTAGCTGAAGGCGTACAGCAACCTTATGAAATTTCTGTAGTGACGGGAATTGAAGAAGCCAAAGGCATAAACCTGTCGGTTACGGCATATCCCAATCCCACGACTGATTATCTTACATTGAGGATTGATGAATTTGACATTTCAAATTTATCGTACCAACTGTATGACATGAACGGAAAACTTTTACAAAATGAAAAGATTACAAACAACCAGACAAGCATTGTGATGAGCCATCTTGTTCCAGCCACCTATTTGGTAAACGTTACCCAAAGTAACAAAGCAATAAAGACCTTTAAAATCATTAAAAAATAAACACATGAAAAGAATATTTACATTTTTATTTGCCATATTTTTAACGGTAACACTATGGGCACAAAGTCCCGAAAAAATGAGTTACCAGGCAGTAATTCGCAACACTGGCGATGCTTTGGTTACAAACACACAGGTTGGCATGCAAATTAGTATTTTGCAGAGCTCTGCAAGCGGAACCGCAGTTTATGTAGAAACACAAACCCCAACCACCAATGCAAATGGTTTGGTAAGTGTTGAAATTGGAGCAGGAACAGTAGAAATTGGTGATTTTACAAGCATCGACTGGGCAAAAGGTCCGTATTTTATTAAAACTGAAACAGATCTTGCAGGTGGCACAAGTTACACCATCACCGGAGTAAGCCAGTTAATGAGTGTGCCTTATGCTTTGTATGCCAAAAATTCGGGCAGCTCAATTCCCGGACCACAAGGAGAGCAAGGCATTCAAGGCGAAACAGGTGCTACCGGAACCAAAGGAGTTGATGGAAAATCGGCCTACGAAATTTGGATTGAAGCAGGCAACACCGGAACCGAAGCTGAGTTT
>JAIBEZ010000029.1 GCA_019459485.1 Prolixibacteraceae bacterium | reverse complement strand
CCGGATTATTAATGATTGAACCACCCGTTGGTCCGGATGATAATGACCATACATAGGATACGACTTTGCCATCGGAATCAGTAGATTCGCTGCCAATGAGTTGTGTGGTTCCAGCGCCATTTCCTGATAAGGCAACAAGATCAGGTCTGGCCAGACCTCTGGCAACCGGAGGAATATTGGCTAAAGGCAATACGGTAACGGTAACCGTAGCCGATGATGTTGCCCCATCGTCGTCAGTCACTGTTAGTTTGAAAACATATGTACCTTCGGTTGATAGGGAAATGTTGGTTTTACTTTCAGCCGGAGTTTCAATCTTCGCTTCCGGTCCCGATTGTAATTCCCATAGATACGATTTTACGGTGCCATCCGGATCAGAAGAACTGCTTCCATCAAGTGTAATACCTTCGTTGGGTAGTTGAACTGAGACATTATCTCCTGGCCTTGCAACCGGCGGTTGGTTTGGTTTTTCGGGTTCGCCGGTAACAATCATTTGTATAGGCGGACAATCGGAACAGCAGAGGTAAGGAAGATAAAAATCGGCAATCACCACGCCATCGTTAAAATCGGCAATGGCTTCATCGAGTTTATCTGCTTTGCGGTTTTTAAGATAAATGTTAGCATTGGAAATATAGTTTAGAATACGCTGATTAATATCCTGAGTTTTTTCAGTAGTAGTTGCTGAAATTATTGAAACATTTTCGGCTACCGACACTTTTTCTTTAGCGGCAGGAGCAGCGACTATTGTTGCCTTTTCATCTTTTAAGGTATTCGTATTGATTGTTTTCCTCAAACCGGTTATGATTCGTTCCTTGGCATTCAATACTTTATCATTAACGTCTGCCGAAAGCACCATCAAATGTTCCTGAGCTGTGGCATCACCCTTTAATTTTTGTTCTCCTGCAATAATTCTGGTTGATTCTTTTGTTTCAGCATTTGCTCTAAATGCCAGGTTTTCATTGACTGCAACGTTGGTAATGGCAGGTTCATCTTTTTCAGCTTCATGATAAACTAATATGAATGTGCCGCCTAAAGGTACGCCAGCTTTGTGTTGAATACCCGGATGGCTGATGAAATAGAAACCAGCCTGCTGCATAATTTTTATCTGAAGCACCCTGCGAAGGAATTCAATGTACAACTGAACCATCCTGTTGTCAGCGGTAATAGAAAGAATCGCGTCAAGATGATCGTTCTCTTCTTCGCTTAATGGAAATTGCTCACTGAATAATTTGTTTATAAGTTTTATGTACCTGACAGCTTGTATTAATGTATAATACCTGATGTAAAAATTATAGAAGGTAAAACTGCTGAGACTGGTTGTAACTGTTTCATAAAGCATTTCAATGTAATACAGAACGGCTTTAAAAACAAAATCCATCGGATCGGTATTACCCGCCTGTCCAAATGACTGAAAGAATACCTCTAACGAAATGAAAGGAAGATTCTTTATTGTGGGATAAAATAGTTCAAACTCATGACCCATGCTATTGGTTGTAAACCTGAAGGTTGCATCGGTATTCGCCAACAAAGGCACCTGAGGAACGTTACTGTTTGGTGCTGGTAGTGGCGGGCGTCTGGCATCCCGTTTAAGATCATAAAAGAATTTCATCTCATTGCTCAGCTTTCCGGTAAGTTCGGCCATGATTGAATCGTACAGTAATTCCAGATCGTTAAAATGACAACTGGTACCCATTAATGATTGGAGGGTTGCCTGTGCATCGGAAGAGCCTGAAGTCATTATTTTTCCCAGATCTTTTATGAAAGTATTGATTGCTGAAACATCTGCACTAAGGGCGACAATCTCAAAAGGCAGGCGGTTTTTATCCCGAATGTCGGCAATATTTTTCACTGCATGCAGGTACGGTTTGCCAATATGCCCTTCAATCCGTAGAAAATTATAGGGCTCCAGGTCATAGAGCAATGGCAGGTTAATATCCTCGTCAGTGGTATTGTATTTTTTCGCATGATAAGATAAGTTTCGGATGCTTTTCCCCTGTGCAAACTTTTTGGGACTCCAATTCTTAAGCAATTCGTCAGTGGCATCGGTAATTGCATAATAATACGGAATTGATTTATTGGAGAATTGAACATTGGCCAGTACCGACGGTGTAATGCGGATGTTGGTATCTACCTTTCTATTGGCACCCTGAATTACGGGTGGCGGAACTGCAAATTTGTGCACCAGCAATACCAGTTTTCTGAATAACATTTTTAGCTGAGAAACTGTTTTTTCCTGATCGCTTAATATGGGTGACGGAATAAAATAATGGCGGTAACTGCTAAGTTCAGTGTTTGTATCCGGAATAGCCAGATCGAGCAACAAATGCCTCGGGAAAAGGTCGTCGGGGCAGCACATCCCTATAAATTCAGTTCCTTTTTCCCTGAATTCGTTGTAAGCCAATATCAGGTCGGAAAAGAGATCGTAGTAATATTGCATGAATATTAACTGTTCCGGAGTGATACTGCCATCATTCAGGAATTTGAAATCGTTGGCCAAGCTTGCGAATGGGTTTGTCGGAAATTCCCCGGCCAGCAAAGGCTGCAAAACATCGTACGATTTGGTTAGTGAGGTTTGTACCTGGTTCAGGAATGTGGTATTTAGAATTTTCCGGTAAGCATCATAAAAGTTGAGGCATTCGAATAGCGGATTGGCTGTTACATCAAACCTTTTCATCGTCATTTCTGGCAGGTTTAGCCAAGGACTTGAAGTTGCACCTGCGCCGGTCAGCAAAGCTTCCACATTTGCCTTTTCAATTAACAGCGGTCTGAAATTTACAGTTACGTTAATTCCTTTGTCGTCGCACGAGTTGGGATCGCAATTCTTATTGTTTTCTTCCAGAAGTTCAACAAACATCAATACAATTTTTTCTCCGGAAGTAAGAAAAGCCTTTGTTAAAGCGGTGTTACCTTCAGTCTCTGCTTCCTGCTTTAATTCCCAAAGATTAAACTTTTGCGTTTTCGAGGCGATATTTACAAACCGATTGTAGTACTCGCTTTTTACAGCATCGAAAACGGCTGTAGTTCTTTTGGTGTAGGTTATTTCGGGTACCGATACCAGGTAACCCGAACTGGTTACACCAACACCTTTGGTAATGGTTATACTACTTCCGTCGGCGGCTGTTTTAACTTTTAATCCGCACACAATACCAATTCCCGATAAATTGGTTCGTGTCATTCTTCCCTGCTCATCAAGGTAGCCGAATAAATCGTTGAGATTGTCAGATGTTAACACCTGATCGGCCACAAATTTTGGATAGTCTGAATTGGCTGCTGAAGGTATCATAGCTGTAAATTTATTTTTCGTTAAAGCGGATCGTAAAAATTAACTCTCTTTTTTCTTTTTAATCTGTTCATCCAGTTCTTCATTGCTGATGATTGCAGTGTGGCCCAGGAATACCCGGTTACTGTCGTTGCCATCGACACAATCGTGCAGTGTTGCTTTCGGATAAACATTATTAAGGTTTGTAAATACTTTGATCAATGCATCGAGCTTTTTGTGTAGCGTCAGGACATCGGGTTCTGGTTTTGACAGTTCTGCAAGCCAGTTGCAATACAGGTCGCCAAATTCATCCAGTGATTCTTTACTTACCCAACATATTTTTAAGCCAAGGTGTGCCGGGGTTTCCATGCGAATGGTTTGCTCTGCAAAACGGCGGAATTCAATGCCTTTATTGGCCAATCCATCTTCGCCGTTTAATACGATGGTGATGCGAAACGAGTACGGATCGCGTTCGTCGCAATCGCTGCAATTGGGATCTAAACAAACAGAAAGCAACGGATTGCCAACGTGGCGTGGCCTGAGTAAAACATGTTCTACAATAAAAATCTTTTCCTGAATGATTGTTTTTTTTGCAAACGCAATAATCTCATCCATTGCGGCTTGTGCCTCTGCCTTGGTCTTGAATTGCTGTTTTCGGGTAGCGATCACCTCTCCGGTATCGTCAACCAGGTTAAGTGCCCATGCTTTTGCTTTTTTGATGGTATAATGTGTTGGATCGGTGATGTGCAGAAAGACGTTGTCGATTTCATTCGAGGCCTTTTGCTCAGCAACCGGGAGTACATCATCAGCATATCTGGTGCTGCTACTTAAATATATCTTTTTAGGAGTACTGCTTAAATATATCTTTTTCTTTTCATCAACCATTCGCCACCTGCGTTCATAAAACTTTCCGTCGGTATCTTTTTCCTCGTATAGTTCAATAATTCCTGAATAATCAGTGCTGTAACCTAAAAGCAGTTTTATCCGGTTTACCAGTCCGGCCATATTTTCGCTGTTGCAAACCAGTGCCGGATTCTTATAATTGAACGATTTTGCCCGGTTGCGGCTCAACTCCGGAAAATTTTGTAAAAAGGAAATTTTGTTTTCAATCAACTGACTGTCGGCAACATCTTTATCCTCGGTATAAGAATAAAGCATCAGCGCATAGTCGTTAAATGTTTCGGCAAACCGGGCCAGCAAATGATCCAGAAATTTGTTGCGTCTTTCAAGAAAAGTATCCTCATTTTCAATCAAACCCTGTAACGTGGCAGCGTCCAATCCGTTGTGCAAACCGGCTATTCCATCAATTTCTCCTGAATCCAATAACCGCGAAAAGTATGTTTGTTTTACAGTGTTATCTACGGCAAATAATTCCTGCGTATTGGCCAACTGAGCCAGGTAGTTTACCAGCAATTGTTCGAAGAATAACAGGTAAGCTTTTAATTGTTTGGCCTGTGCTTTACGCATTTCAGTAGCAGAATCGGGAAGACCGTCAGCACCAACACCATAAGTTAAAGGCAGCATATTCTGTACGGAATAATACGACGCCAGTTCATAATAATTGCCATGAGGAACAGGCAAATCGTTTTCGAGAACAGAATATTTGGGTTGCGTATGTCTTCCTTTTACAACCTGAAGGGTATCACTCAGTTCGTTGGCATCGGCCAGAAAAGGCAGGCCGTTTTTAAATACCAATACTTTACTTCCTTCAATGTATAATCGGGGTTGACGATTGGGTGTCACCGGCAAACTCCACGACTGACTTTCTACCAAACGTCCAAAGTCATCATACCGGGCAAACACAAAATTCTTTACCGATTTGACGCCCGGAATTTCCATGATCAGATTAATCACGTCTGAGGTGTAAAGCGTTTTTCGCAAGGAGGCCTGAGCCAGTTCATCGTTGTCAATAAACCCATTGTTCAATGCCGGACCCTCAAAAATTTCATCCACAGGTTTATTGGCGTCGAGCAATTGCTGTAACGAATAAAATTTAATGTCGGGGCTCATGTATTGGTCTATGAGATAATAAGCCTCGGCCAAAATAGCTTCAATATCTGCTGAAGCTTCAACCTCCATATCAGTGCAAATCGCAATGTCTTCAACTTCAATGGCTTTAATAGTACAATAATCTTCAGCCAGATTGCGGTGGTTGTGCAGTACCTGGATCGTTTCAGCAATTACAGCGTCGGCTCTTTTTATCTTTTCAAGGTATTTCGGAAAAATGCCTGAAACCGTTTTATCCACTATGGCTGTTTTTAAATCGGCCAGTTCAAGCGCCCTCCGTTCGGCAGTATTCCTAAACCAGACGTTAATGGGTACATTATCGAAAACCAATACTTCGGTGGCCGCATCGTCTTTATGGGGTCTAAACGTAATTTCAACCTGAGCAAAAACCGGTTTGCGCAAAGCATTGTCGAGCACTTGTTCCGGCGAAGTTGGAATATTGGCAATAACAGGCATTGAACCCGAAATAAACAGAACAGAAACGGCTGTAATTTCGCTTTTCGGATTCCTGAAGTTTTTGTAAACAGCTTTATTCATTTCCAGCTTTGCCCAAGACGGAAGCCGCATTTCAATAGTGGCATTGGCCAATTGAAGCCCATTTTTAAAGCTGAAATTGTATTTTATTTTGCCGCTGTTGAGGTTGCCGCTTTTTTCTTCTTCTTCAAACTCAAGCAAAATATCGTAAAGCCCTCTTATAATAACCTTGTGATCGGTAGGATTAATCGGTGCATATTGCAAAACGCTTTTGGTACAGTTGGCATAGATATCAATATCATCGCATGCACATTTTTTACAATTCAGCCAACCGTTTTTAATGCCATCAATATTGATGAGCAGCTTACGAAAATCGTCACTGGTCCATGGATTTACGGTTAGAATGTTGCGCGCTGTGTAAAATGCCTGACGTTTATCTGCCGGATATTGTCCGTCTGCATCAGCCGTTTCAGGAGCGGGTAAGGCGAGCAGGTCTTTGATGTCGAGCGAGGTGCGGAAACCTAAATCGGTGAGTGCATAAGCCAGCGCCTCCAACATGGTAATACCCGGATCGTGAATATTGTAGTCGGTCCACAATCTGCTTCCCAGTTTCTCAATATATTCCAGACCTTTCTGGCGCAGCAGTTCGTAGTTACTGCTGTCAGTAAGCGTTTGAGTTTTTTGTATGGTAATACTTTTAGCCATGTTCAGGCGTTATTTTCATTGTTTTATCAATACAATTATCTTCAGCATTCGTGTCCACCAGGGTCAATTCATGAATGTCGTGCTTCGAAGCTGGGGCAGATACCAAAATACTTCGGGCAGTTGATGCGCTTATTTCGTCCATATCTGTGCTTTCGTTGGTTGTGGTGTCATCAACTGTTACATACATGAATACATCGGTAATAAAATCAACATAATATCTTTCTTCAATAAAATTGATGAGTACCGATTTGTAAATTTTTCCGCCGAAATCAATTGCCGAAGTATTTCCAAATGCCCATGGTGAAAGGAACTGCGTTATTTCTTCTTTCAGCTTTTCAGAGTAAAAAGTGAAATCTTTATACTGATCGAACAGCTTGAGCGAAAACTCCAGCCGAACTTCTTCAAATCGCGGCTGACAGGCGCGCAGATTCACGAAACAGGAAATGCGTTTGCGCAAAAAGTTTTCAATATTGGTTAAGGTACTTTGTTGTGTATAAGGTTTTAGCGGATTCGCATCGTTGTGATTTTGCTGCGATGGAATGGTGATAATACTTACATACCCAGGCTTCACTTCATGGTAAACTCCATCTTCAATCTGCGTGTGATTCAGGCATTTCACTTTGTATATTTCAGGAAAAGCTTCCAAAACCAGGTGTTCGTAGTCCCACACGGTAATGGCACGGGCTTTATGGCGCAACCTTTCGCTTACCCTAATGTAGAAATGATCGTCGTTTTCTTTAGGCCGCCCGCCGAAAGAAGAATAAGGCTGCGTGATTTTTTTTACCGAAGCATCGGGAATTTTCAGTTTGGCGACGGTTCCGGCTGGCAGCGCGGTATTCAAAAAATCGTCGGCATTTTCGGCATTTACAAAAGTGGCAACAGTAGCCTGTGCGTCAACCGAAATGAGGTCGCAAACAGCTTCCGCTGCCTCGGTAACTGCTGCCCTGAGCCAGATGTACCCGGTTGGTAAAATGGTATTTGTCGTTGTTGCTTCATCAGGAATGGCAAAAGAAATAATTCCTGATTGAACGAGTTGCAAGGTATTGTCGCTGTAATCAGACGATTTAAATTCAATCCATATATTATTGCTCAAAAAAGCCCAGCTCAGATGTTCGGTTGGTTTGGCAATCGTTGGATTTGTAGTCCCTTCCATCACCTGAAACAAAATATTTACACCCTCATTTGGATTTAAGTATTCGATGCCGATGTAAAATTCTCCGATATGTGATTTGGTTTCGTCTTTATGCTTGAACTGGGGCAACAGGTAAACATTTTCAGCAGGGTTTAAATATTTATGCTGTTCGCCATCGCCAAATGGATAAATGTGAAAGAAATTTATTTCACGGCTATTAAAATCGGATTCCGTTGCGGTTAATAAATCATTTGCGCACCAGGCTGAATAGCTGGCATAAAGCGATTTTATTTTTGGAGTATAAGGCTCTACTGGCTCTACTTCAATTGTATCAGTACCATCCGCAGTTTTTTCGATTAGATATACTGACAGATCCCGAATATATTCACTGTGCCCAAAACTACTTGCCAGGGTAAGCCGGACAAAACCATTTACAGATGATGCGTTAAGCTGACCATAGTCTTCAGCATAATTTACAGTAACACCTTCAGGAATTACCTGCCCCGATGCAAATAATTGCACTTTCTGGTCAATTCCACTAAATAAGGCAGTTGATGATGCAATGCTGCTTTCATCTGAATTAGAAATCCATTTTCCGCCGGAGAGCATTTGCGGAGTGCAGGAAGGTGTTGCAGTACCTGTACCATCGTTGATTTCATATTTTATTTTACTTGCGGCATCGGGCAACTCTGCCCACTCAATATTTAATTTTACAGCAGTATTTTTTTTACTGATGATTTCTTTACTCCCAATAACAAAGCCTGAATCTTTTTTAGGCATTCCGCCGAACGGCATAAAAGGTTTTGAAGCATCCAGTGCCCCAAAATCATTGGACAATTGAAGATTTTTTAATCCATTCTGACTATGAGAACCTTCCATTCCCACTTCAACCCTGATTTCCGTTTGGGTAATGATAATGTCTTTCAAAGCATCATATTCGTAAATACTGGCATCATCGTTTACCAGATAAATTTTAAGCATAGGTAAAGCCACATTGAATGTACCACCGTGTTTGGCTGCATTGTAGTTGACGATGGCTGGAGCCGATCCGGGAATGGTGAATGAAATTTCGGCACAATTGGTTGTTCCGTCCGAAAGTTTTTTGCCTGAAGAAGCAATGGTCAACGATTCAACTTTATACCATTCTTTTTCAGCGGTGAGGTAACATTCGATGTGCTTGCCGTTGAGGGCTGAATTGTTATTCATGACCAGGCGCACAAAGACTTTCCGCTCACCTTCGGTCAGGTATAAATAGTGCGAAGCCAATGCAAACCCAAGCTGAGCCTTTGGCATGGCAATCCGTTCGAGTTCAGCCTCTTTGTAAACTTTATGGACGTATGGCTGCCATTCTTTATTGGCGCTGGTCAATTTGGCTTCAATTCCGTCGTCGGTGTTCGTTGCAGGCGAAGCAAATACACGTCCGTTATTGTTTTGTTTTACAGTTGAAGTTCCGGGCTCTTTGATACTATCATCACCAGCTGCTTTATAGAATGTTTTTAACTGGGCAACCTTTGCCTTATTGAAAACCGTATCCGCATCAAGTTGGTAGTTCACATCCTTTTTCAGACTGTCCTTTCCGGCTTTTAACAAAGTGCCCTGCTTTAGCAAGTAACTATCAACCTGCTTGGCCAGTTCGCCCAAAACATGAACCTTGTTGGCTTCTGCTTTACGTGGTTGCAAGCGCAACACTTCCTTGTAATAAAAATCGAGGTGACGCTGTGTAATGGTATTGGAGTGCGTTTGGGTAAAACGGAACAGCATTAAAAAGCTAAGGAACAACGCGTAATGCGGCGTGTGTGCATCGTAGCTTTCCAGAGTTTTTAATAACTCGGCTTCAGCCTCCTGAATAATTTTGGTGTAAGTTGACAGGTAAGTATCGAATATTCCTGTAAACAGGTTGTGATTGGCCGCATGTTCGATGCTCAGAAATTCATCGGCAAAAGCGGTTAACGGATTATTAAAAATGCTTTCGTCCGAATCAATGTCAGCTACATAGGCGGCCCAGTCAGCATAAATGGAATTATCAAACCAATTTTTGCTTAATCCGTCAATGTTGATTATTTGACCTGCATCCGTGAGTGGTTTATTTAAGATCAGCCAGTTGCTTAATGTACTGTTGTCAAGATAACCATGGGTTTGCGCTGCCTGGTAATATGCAATTAATCTTTTCAGGGCAGGAGATAACCTTGTTTTCGTCAGATTGAAAATGGTTTGTTTCAGTGAAGTGTCTTCCGGCAGTTTTAGAGTATAACCATCGAGCGCTTTGCTAATGGTGAGTATGGCGCTAAACAATTCATTTAGTTTTATCCGGATTTCAGCAAGCGCAGTTTCGTTATCGTCATCGCGGATAAAATCAAATCTTTCCTTTATTTCCTGTTGATACCTTCCAATATTTTGTAGGGCTATTGTACCAAGCTGGGCCGAAATATCGGCGGAAAAGAATGGCTTCCAATTTCCGGCGATAACATTTGAATTGTTGTAGTAATTAATAAACACAGCAAAATCATTGGCAAATACGATCCAGTCGGCAAATTCTTTTTCGTCAACCAGCGCATATCGATTCTTATCCAGACCAGGTAAAATTCGTTGAATTTGACTGGTTCCGCTATTAATCAGTGGGTTTTTATGTTTGCTGCAGTTAGCCATTATTTTTAGACTGATTTATTGGTGGTTAAAAAATTCAGTTCTGTTCCTTCGTTAATGTAGTAGGGGAATACAAAATTGAAACGGCTATTGGTTGCCCTGACGATGTATTCGATTTCTACGAGGACTTCTCCTTCCAATTCGTTTTGCATATTCAATGCAATTTTCTTGGCATCAATCCGGGGCTCGAAAAACAGAATGGCTGTTTTAATTTTGTCAATCATGATTGTTTTTACCGTAGTATTCAGCGGTTCAAACAGCAAGGTATTCATGTTGCAGCCGTATTTGGGTTGCATCACCCTTTCGCAAATGGTTGTTGTAAGCAGTATTTGCAAACTCCGCTCAATATCAATCTCCTTTTCGGTCATTTCAACCGCTTTGGTCTGTGCATTAAATGTTGGCGGAAAGCTCCAGCCTACACCCAGAAAATCGTTGCTTGTAAATTCGTTGCTCATTGTTGTATGTTTTTAATCAACCACCAATCATTACCGTCGGGCAACCAATTATAATTGTGCCTCCGTGTGCTGTGCTGTCGCCCATTCTGGCCGCCGGAGCACCACCAATGAAAACCGTTCCGGAGCCTGCTGCAATTGTGTCGGGCGGGCCTGAACAAGTGCACATATCGCCAACTTTTGCTGCAGGCATTCCGGCAATCAAAACAGTTGGTGTTCCGGGTGGCATTACCGGACCGCCCACATGAGGCACCGTTCCTGTAACCATCGGACAAACATGCATGTCGCCTACTCTAGCTGCCATTGGCATAACGCTTCGTTTTTCAGTTAATTAATATTGACTATCGAACCTTTTACATTGGTTGTTCCGCCACTCGAAACTTCAGCACCGGCACTTCCCTCAACCTTGGTCTGTGCGCTTCCTTTTACTTCAATATTTACTCCCTCTGCCTTTATATCTTTCGCCGCCTTCAGGATAATGTCTTTAATGCTTTCTATTTTTATTCCGTCTTCGTTCATTGTGATTTTATTCCCGTTCTGATCTTCCAGATGAATCTTCTTTTCATCTTCGGTGATGATGAATTTGTTTCCTCCGGGAGTTTCCAGCGAAAAGCTTTTTTTGTCATCATTAAAGATCATTTTCATTTCGCTGCGGCTTACATAGCCTTTTTCGTGATTGACATCGGCAGCGGGGAGTGGTGCCGGTTTTGCACTGCTGTTTAGCATTCCGAGAACCACAGCATGTCGGGGATCATTATTGATAAAACCGACAATCACTTCATCCGAAATTTCAGGCCTGAAAAAAGTGCCTCTATTGTCTCCCGCATCCAGCGTTGCCACCCTGCACCAAATGCCATCCTCGTCGTTGTTGATAACCGGTATTTTTACCAATATCCGGTCTTCGCCATCCGGATCGCTTTCCAACTGAGTCACAATCCCAATATGCAAACCCTGAATAGCTGGTAACATGGCGCCGCTCAGGGGTTGTTGCACGTTGTAGGTTTGCACAAACCATTCAGGATTAATTCCGAACTGAAAGGTGGTTTGCCAAAGTCCTTCGGTAATTTGATGCCTGATTCCGGTTACAAATAATTTCCCTTCGAACCGGTCGCCCACACCGTTTAACTGGATGAGCTGACCCGGCAAAACGTCTGCGGTTCCGTCGGTGGTTACTTTCCCACGGATTTTGGCCAACCTGTTTTTCATCATGGCAGCATTTACCCAGGCCTGCAATTCGGGTTCTTCAATTTTGGCGCTGTTGAACAAACGGTACTCTGTTTCTCCAATCACATTTGCCAAAGTATCAGCAGATAAATTGCCTGCATCGGGTACACCGGGATCTTCGGCTTCTGTGTCTTTTACCAATTCCTGATCGGTGTAATTCCAAACCGATCCTTTTACCGATTTGTATTGCAGACGGGCGTCTATTTCTGCATCCAGATTATGTACGGTGGCCCCATATTGAATGGTAAGAGCCGCATCTCCACTAAATTCAGGAGGAGCGACCGAAAGTTTACCATCGTTGGGAATGCACAACAGCCCATTTACATCGGCACGGCAAAGCATAAAATCCCAGTCGGTACAGTTGTATTGTACAATTTGTTTGTGTGTTACGGTTGTTGTTGCCACATCTTTTTCCAAACCATAGGTGTCAATGAGCTCTTCAATGATGTC
>JAIBEZ010000040.1 GCA_019459485.1 Prolixibacteraceae bacterium | reverse complement strand
GATTCGTTGATTTGATGCGACGATTAATCAATGTGAACAGGCAATTTGTTCGTTTAATGTGCCGATTAGCCAATGTTGAAGGTCGTTTAGACGATTTGATGTGTCGATTAGACAATGTTGGGAGGCAAGTAGGCAATATTGGGAGGCAAGTAAACGGTTTCGGATGTAAAGCAGTTAGTCAGCCGATCCGGCCAATGTTGTTGGAAAGAAAACATAAAGCCTGAAAAAAGCATTGGTTAAACCCAAACAAACAGAAAGCCCCTTCTGATTTTTGCAGAAAGGGCTTTTGAAATTTTATAACCGGAAATTCTTATTCTGGTTTTGGCTTAAAAATAATGTCCACCACGTCGGCTTTTGACACAAACGATTTTACAAACTGCTGAACTTTGGCAGCAGTCATATTTTCAATAATTTTCTCGAAGTTTTCAGGAGCAGTTGAGTTGATTGAATAAGTATAATAGTTGTTCAACGCCTGCATCCAGTAGCTGTTGTGCAGTTTCGATTCTTCCCTGTTTTTCTGAAGGTTTTTTACCACTTTGTCCAAATCTTCAGCGGTAGGACCTTCCGCAGCGATTTTGTCGATTTCGCGGTAAATGATCGATTTCAGGTGCTGTGCTTTTGCAGGATCGGTGTCGAAAATCAAACCAAGGCTTTTTTCAGCCTTTGGAAATTTATCCGAACTGGTTGAAACGCGCACCCCGTAGGTTCCGCCTTCTTTTTCCCTGATTTCTTCTGTGTATCGCAGGTTCAGAATGTCACGAAACACACTCAAAGTGAGGTTTTGTTCAGGAGTATATTCCATTTCTGCATCAAAATTAACTGAAACAGTTGCTTTTTTTACTTCCAGCGGGATTTCGATTTCGCGAACGGTTTTGCCTTTTGGTCCGTCAACATTGCGGTCAATCCATGTTTCGGTACGAGGTGAATTGGTCAGCGAACCGATGTATTTTTCAGCCATTGTTCGGGCAGTTTCTTCATCAATATTACCAACAATGAAGAAAGTGAAATCGCCGGCATCAACAAAACGTTCTTTGTAAATGGTTTCCATTTGTTCCAGCGAAATTTCATCAAGCATTTCCGGGGTCATTAATTTGCTGCGCGGACTTTTGCTGGTCATGATAAGTTGCAGCGAGTCGCTAATTATTTTCTGAGGATTGTTTGCCATGTTTGCAACAAATGCTTTGTAGCGGCCAAGCATCGCTTCATAAGCATCGCTGTCAAAACGTGGATTTTCAAATTGCAGATAAAGCAATTGCATCATGGTTTCGAAATCTTTCGGTGTGCCCGATCCGCTGAAGGTTTCAGTCAGGTCAGACAAACTCACATTCAGGCTGACTTTTTTGCCGGTCAGTGCTCTTTTCAGGGTCGTTGCATCGTAATCACCTACGCCAAATGTTCCGATAAACTGGTTAAGCATCATTGCCGAAGCCACTTTTTCGTCGTTAATTTTCGAACTTCCACCATTACTTTGTGCGATCAGGGAAACCTGGTCTTTTTCGTAGTCAACCCAGCGGTAAACTACTTTTGTTTCGTTGCCCAAAGTCCATTCAACGGCTTCAAATTCAGGAAGTTTTTTGGTGCTTACTACTTTCGAGCCTTTCAGTTCTTTGTTGATCAGGTTGGTTGAAACTGCTTCTTCAGTATAAGGTTCAACCTTGCTGTTTTCAAGTTCCGAAATGATTGACAAGGCCTGATCCTTTGACAGATGTTTGGCTTCCTGTTTGTCTGGCCCCATCACCACGATTACTCGATTTTCTTGCGTCATCCATTTTTTTGCTCTTGCCGAAATTTCCTGAACCGGAATTGTTGGCAATATTTTCTGTACAAAATCCCAATCCCAATCAATGGAAGTCAAAGGTTCTCCTTCTATATAATGAGATTTAAAATCACTGGCAAACTCATCGTTTTTTATTTTATCACGCTGTTTGTATCGGCTTTCGTATGAAGTCAACAGATTTGATTTTGCACGTTCGAGTTCTTCTGAAGTAAAACCATGTTGGTAAATTCGCTGTGCCTCGGTATAAATTGATTTAAAAGCCAAATCGCCCTGATCGGGTTTAGCTGCTGCCGAAATGGCCAGCATCTCGTAGCCTTCGACCAGTCCGCTGTAACCGATAGTTCCTGTCACAAATGGAGGAACCCCTTTTTGCAGCAGTTCATTTATCCGGTCGCGGGTCATCATTCCAAAAAGCGATTGAATGGTCTTTTCTCTGAGGTAGCCCAGGTTTTTTTCTGAAGCCATCGGTGCCTTGTGCTTGATATACAGAGAAACATAGTAGTTACTGGCTTCTTTGTCGGTTGCCAATACATAAAGTGGTTCTTTGTGCTCCGGAATATCATAGAATTCTCGTTTCAGCGGATTCTCAACTGCTTCTATTTTTGAAAACAGGGCTTTAACTTTTTGCTCAACAGCATCGACGTCGATGTCGCCAACAATAGCAATTGCCTGTAAATCGGTGCGGTACCAGTCGTGGTAGAAGTTGCGGAGCGTTTCGTATTTAAAATTTTTGATTACATCCAGATCTCCGATAACGTCACGGTTCATGTATTTCGAACCATTCAGCAAAACCGGAAGCCATTGTCTTTGCATCCTGAAACCTGCATTACGGCGGGTTCGCCATTCTTCGCTAATTACGCCGCGTTCGGCATCAATTTCTTCTTCGGTAAGTAACAGAAAATCCGACCAGTCATTCAGCACAAGCAAACAAGTATCAATCAGTCCTTCATGTTTCACCGGAATGTCGCTCAGATTGTAAACAGTTTCACCATAACTGGTATAAGCATTTATGTTCCTCCCAAATTGCACTCCGTGTTTTTCGAGTGTGTTGATAATCCCTTTTCCGGGGAAATGTTTGGTGCCATTAAAGGCCATGTGTTCCAGAAAGTGCGCAAGGCCGTTCTGGTCGTCGTTTTCGAGCAAAGCGCCCACATTTTGAATGATGTAAAAACTTGCCCGTTCTTTGGGCTCTTCGTTGTGGCGAATGTAATAGGTCAGGCCATTTTCGAGCCGTCCAATTCTGGCTGCCGGATCAACCGGAACAGGTTGTTTAAGAATTCCCTGACTAAAAACCATTCCTGAGAACTGAACCAGAGCAATAATCAGGATTAATCTGAATTTGATCATACGTTTGTTATTTGGTTGAAATTTGGGTTAAAAACTATT
Source organism: Prolixibacteraceae bacterium (assembly GCA_019459485.1). Taxonomy (GTDB): domain Bacteria; phylum Bacteroidota; class Bacteroidia; order Bacteroidales; family Prolixibacteraceae; genus Aquipluma. Next base: position 4,118 of record JAIBEZ010000040.1, on the reverse strand, counting down.
TCCGACAATTGAATTCAATTCGCTTGTCATAATATGAACAAATATGTAACAAGCAAATGTAAAGAATTACATTCAGAATAGAGTTATTTTTTGTTAATGAGGATTTAATTTCGAATTCACCCAATTCCTTAATTTATGCCGAGCTTTCCCAAAGTTTATTTAAACTGAAAATAAACTTTGGGAAAGCTTTAGCATTAATAACTGTATGTGTATGTTTTATTGGTTATTATTCCTGCTTCGGATCCATTACTTTGCCAATAAACAGTATAGCCTGGGTGTCTTTTTCGCGGATTGCAAATACAAACGGATGATCGACCCGGAAAGAATTGTCAACTGGCATCGAGGTTAGTTCTACTGTAATTCCGGTTACCGCAGCGGCTTCTGTTCCACGTTCGTCAACTTTGATGTATGTTTTGTGCATTACTTCAGAAATAACCAATTGTGCGGCATCCGAAATTCCGCTCAGGTTGGCTTTTGCATCGTCGAAAGCGTCTGTCATTCCAAGTGCTGCAAGTTCATCTTTCAGGCTGTTGTCAAACTTGAACTCAAATTTGGGTAGAAATACTTCCTTTTTTTGTTCTGAAAGTTTCGAAATCCATTCGTTCACATTTTCTGACGACATCATCGAAATCATGTCGCCCGTATTTTTTCCTGAAGCCGGTAAAAAGATCAACATTGAATATTTTCCACTTCCGTATGGCATTTCGAGTAGTTGGAAATCGGAATGGTTAAAATAATTGAACGGTTCTTCGATTTTCATGGTTGGTACCTGAACCACCGTGTTGTCCTCTTTCGTGAAGCTCCTGTCGGCAGTTTCTTTCGTGTCGAAACGGTATTTCCATTCGCCGTTAAAATAAATGGCATTCAGCAAATACATTATATCGCCTCCTTTTACTTCTTCTATTATCTTGTCTATTTTCCCTTTGGTTTTGGTGTTCACCCAACCATTAACTTTGTTCAGTGTTTCCGCCGTTTTTGCAAAGTCGAGCCCGGAAACTTCGGCATTGTAATAATTCTTGTTGGTAGTTTTGAAAGCGTCTTTTACAGGGAATGAATTCCGGTAGAAAATGGCATTCGAGATCGACAGTTCCACTTTCGGATCATGGCTGATAAGCGCAGCAACCAAATCTTTGTAACTCTGGTTAATGTCCTCAGAAGTCATGCCTGCTTTGTGCAGCATTTGCTCCATTTGTGCTTTGGTGTTGCCGTCAGTTCCGTTATAGACCATTGCCAAAGCCAGCGAAACGCTCATCGGCGAAATCATTGTATTCTTTGGCTCGTCAAGCGAAGCATTTACTTTCCTGAATAATTCAAACCCAAACTGGTTATCGGCAGCAATTATTTTGGCCGATTTTTCGTTGGGGGTCAGATTCGTAAACTGCGGCTCGTTCTCAGCGTTATTGCAGGCAAACAGAAATGTGAGCAGTAGCAGGGAAATTATTCGTTTCATGGCAAGTGTTTTTAAGTTATAATTTCAAGATGGCAAAGCACCGCAAATGGTTGCGTTCACATTGTTTGTAAAGGTAATCAATTAAAAAAGTACAACAAACGCAACTATTTCGTTTGCCATTCCATCTAATTGACAACTGAACCGCCTCAGGCAATTAAATCAGGGGTAAAGTACTGTTGAAATACTCAAAGTTTTAATTAATCGGTTAATTTTGAGTGATCAGAATAAAAAAAGGAATTGGAAGATTTTACATCGATAATATCCGATTGCATTGCCGGAAGCCGGAAAGCGCAGGCAAAGCTTTATCATCAGTTCGCCCCGAAAATGTTCGGTGTGTGTTTGCGTTATGCCAAAGATGCAACCGAAGCTGAAGATAACCTTCAGGATGGATTTGTGAAAGTTTTTACCAATTTGAAATCGTTTCGGCAGGAAGGTTCTTTTGAAGGCTGGATAAGACGAATCATGATAAACGTTTCTCTGGAAAAGCTACGAAAGCAACATTTGATGTATCCGGTTGAAGATGTTTCGGTGTATGATTCAGTCAATTTTTCGGACGATGTGATCGCAAAAATTTCGGCGGACGATCTTGTAAAACTGATTCAGGAATTGCCCCCGCGCTACCGGCTGGTTTTTAACCTTTATGTGATTGAAGGTATGTCGCACCAGGAAATCGCCAAAGAAATGTCGATCACGCAGGGGACCTCTAAATCGAATCTGGCGAGGGCCAGGGAAATAATGAAAAAGAAAGTTCAGGAGAACTTTGGTGAAATAAATGCCCAAAACAATTATACGGCATGAAGAGAGATGAAAATATAGACGATTTATTCCGGGAACAACTTCGGAACTACGAAAAAGAGCCTCCGGCTTATTTGTTGCAGAATGTGCTTGATGGAGTTGCCGGAGCCCGGCGCAACCGAAAAATAGTTTTTTGGAGGGTTGCCGGAGTAGCTGCCGCAATACTTCTGGCTTTCGTGGCCGGATGGCAAATGCAATACATGAACAGCGAGACATCGCCTCAGCAGATTGTTGTTGGCCCGGGTTCTTCTCCGGAAATAAAAATTGCAAAACAGTTTGGTCCTGAAGATGAAATAACTTTGGATGAGATTGGGGAAACTGGTTTGGCCAGGGACGAAAAATTATTCAAATCGGCAACTGATAAAAATTTACAGGTTGCCAGCCAAACCAATTTTCAGGAAAATAAAATTACCAACGAACCAATATTGTATGTCCGCACGGTTGAATCAACTTTGCTTCATCCGATAAAAAGTATGAGACGGACAATAATTAGCAATGACCAATATGCAAATGTGTTGCACGAAATGAAGGCGAAGGATGCAAACACCGATCAGTTTGAATTGACCATCGATCAGCAGATTATAGCGCAAAACAAGCAACAGTTTCTGGCTCAGAATGAAAAGCAGAAGAACGCCCGCTGGCTGGTTGGTGCCCAGATTTCGCCTGCATTCAACGTTTCGGGCAGCAGCCATTCGCAGGTGTATGCCAGTAATATGCTGAATTCAGCCAACAATCCTGTTGATATTGGCGGTGGTATTTCGGTGGAATACAAAAAAGGCAAACGACTAAGCGTGCAGAGTGGTGTTTATTATTCAGGCATGGGACAGGCTTCCGGAAATTCGAGCCGCTCAACAGCAAATAGTGATTATATGTTTGCCAGTGCCGATCGCGGCGCTGAGTACTTTAATACTTCAGTAAATATTGATACCAAATCGAGCAAAATGATGATGAACAGCGCCGCCGGAGTGATTGAATTCAGTAGTGTTCCATCAGGAATCGTTTTGGGGGCCAATCTCGATGAAAAAGCGATGGTGTCAAACGCCGTGGTTGTTTCTGATGCCCGTTTTATCCAGAACTTTGAGTACATCGAAATTCCGCTTTTTTTGCGCTATACGATCATTGATTCCAGATTTGATGTTGAAATGCTGGGCGGTTTCAGCTCAAATTTATTGGTTGGAAATGAAACCTTTATGGAGAGCGGTGACGGCAAAAACCTTGTTGGTAAAACGCAGGACATGCAATTGCTGAATTACAGCGGAACGCTGGGTGTCGGCTTAAAATACGGTCTGTCGAAACGTATTTTCCTGAATGTGGAACCTCGTGTAAAATACTACCTTAATTCGCTGAATAGCAATTCGTCGGTTACTTACAAACCTTATACTATTGGAGTATTTACCGGGTTGAGTTATGAATTTTAACGAAGTGTTCAGTGATCAGTCACAGTGGTCAATAGCTTCGCGTCATAAAGTTCCCTGATCGCTGATTTCCCGAATTCTTCATAACTGAATTCTTCCTTTTCTTCCTTGCTTTTCCATTGACTGCAAATTTAATCGTTATTAATTGCAGACACAGTTTCATGAATAGTCTCCAATAGTCTCGAACATACCACCTCGGAGGTACCCCCCACCACCTCGGAGGTACCCCCCACCACCTCAGAGGTACCCCCTACCACCTCGGAGGTACCCCCTACCACCTAAAAGGTGCAACATCGGACCTTTTAGGTACCCCCTACCACCTAAAAGGGAGGATGCCGGATCTTTTTGGTCCTACGTTCCCCGTAAAAGGTGCAATGCCTGATCTTTTATGTACCCTCGACCTCCTATAAGAGGGTATTTTGTACCTTTTTGGTGCTACGTTCCCCGATAAAGGTGGA
>JAIBEZ010000038.1 GCA_019459485.1 Prolixibacteraceae bacterium | reverse complement strand
CCATTTGTTCGGCCATGTGTGCCAACAGCAGCGAGAAGGCCGGTCTCGAAATCGACCTTTTTCCACACGGATTTGAAGCCAATTCAGTAAAAAGTGTTGTTACTGATCTTATGCAGGAAGCCGCACAATCGGCTACTCAGCTGGTTGGTGCACAAGCCTACAAGCTAAGTCATATCGCCGGAAGAAGTATCACTGATAGCCGTCCGTTCCAGATTTTCGAAGGATCGAACGATATTTTGTATGCACAAATTTCCGAGAACTTGGTGAAAATGATGAAAAAAACCAAAGAAAGCAACCTTTACCAATTCCTGAAAGACTTCAACCTGACTTCAAAATCGGCACCTTCGATGAAAGAAATGCTTGATTTTGAGTTGAACCTGGAACTTCCACAAAGGAAAATGGTTGAATTAGGAGCAATCCTTGGTCGCATTGTTTCTTTCGAAATGGTGATCAATATGGGTGAAAAAGGATACAGAAGCGATTTGATAAATAATGGGCTGATATTTCTGAAACAGGAAATTACTTCATTGTTTCAGCATTTCAATTTCAGTAATCAAACCCGGGTAGTTGAAGATTATCAGGAAGAAAGCAACTGGATGCATTTTGTTTCTGCACATTAAACTGATAAAAACCGGGCATTTTTAGTATTTTTGCAAGCTCAATCGGGGAGGAAAAGTTATTTTCAGTATTGAAAAAAATACATTTTTAGTTGTTTCCTGCCGCAATAAACATTTTTGAAATGAGTTTTCATTCTTATGCGATCTATTCTCCTGATGCCGGAGCCTTTTATTACGGTTATTTTGAGGATCTTGAAAAAGTGCTCGAAATGCACAACACAAATCAGATAACACCCACAAAAGATCGGGGTCCTTGGGTTCTGATGTATTCGGAAACACATGATACCCGGCTAAAAGCCATTCGGCAGGTAAGTTTTTACAGATCGGTTAAAGGGCAGCGTTTTATGCGAAACAAACTCAATTTCTGAAGATGCTGACAGCGGCTGTTTCTTTTTTTACAAACAAATAAACATTCAGAAAGACTCACAGAAAATGCATTGTTGATAAATAATTGATTGACACACCTTAATTTTAACAAATCAGTAGTTGATCTTTTGTAAATTTGAAAACAAAATTAATACGTTATTACCATGAAGAGAATTATCTTAGTTGCTTTTACATTGGCGCTTCTTACAAGCGGATGTAAAGTATTCAAGTCTAAAAAGAGTCAGGCAGCTCCAAAAACAGAAACAACTGCAGAAACCAAAGTTTTTTCAGTGCCTGCTGTACGCGAAAATCCAACTTCGGATACCATGTACGAAACTGCCGATAAATCTGTTACAGGAAAACCAGTGTCAGTAAGAAGCGAGAATTTTACATTTTCAGCTGAAGATCAGGCTGCCTACGGAAGCAAAAGCTTCTTCGTGATTGTTGGAAGTTTCAGCAGCAACGAAAATGCCGGACGCTTCAAACAGGAACTGGTTCAACTGGGCTTTAAACCAATTATTCTGCACAGCGAAACTGGTTATTACAGGGTTTGTGTCGATTCTTTCAATGATGAAGCCAGTGCCCGTAGCCGTGTTCAGAAAATCAGAAATGATTATCCGAAATATGCCGACAGCTGGTTACTGATCAAGAAATAAAGCTTTAAGGAAAAAAATTAAAAAGGGATGCCGCAGGGTGTCCCTTTTTTGTTCATCTTTTTTAGCGGTTACTTCAAAATTTTGTCTGCCTCCTGATAGCCTTCTGCAACAACGGTCATTTGAATATTGCTCTCATTGATGGCCATTGGATTGACCAGATAGGAAGGAACTAACCTGTTACCGTTACTGATAGTCGAAGTTGCGAGTGGAACAGGACTTTCATCTGCCAAATGGATGGCTAGTTCGGCTACAGTATATGCCATGGTTTTAATTGGTTTATATACTGTCATCGTTTGATTGCCCTTCATAATTTCCTGAATGTTCGCCAAGTCGGCATCCTGTCCGGCAAGCTTTACTTTACCAGCCAACCCTTTCTCCTTCAACGCCCTTAATGCTCCCAGGGCAATGGCATCATTTCCGGCAAGAATAGCATCCACATCTCCTTTGGCAGTTTCAATAAGCTGCAAAGTATGCTTGTAACCTTCAGCTTCGGTCCAATAATCCGAAAAAACATTGTAAATCAGGCTTATCTGGCCTTTGTCAATGTATGGCTGTATAATATTCATTTGTCCGAGAAAAATCATCCGGCTGTTGTTGTCGTATGTAGGACCACCGATAAGGGCATAATTACCTGCAGGTATTGTGTTTGTAAGGTATTCCGCCTGAATTTCACCAATTCGCACATTATCAGAAGACACGTAATAATCGAGCCAGCAATTGTTGATCAACCTATCGTAAGCAATCACCTTGATGTTATTTTTATGTGCCATATCAACGATTTGTCCGGCAGAAAATTGGTCAACCGGAACTACCACCAAAACCGAGATTCCCTCGTCGATCAATTCTTTGGCCTGCTGAATTTGTTTCTGTGCATCATTTTCGGCCATTTTTACAACAGAAATACCCCCAAGCTGATCGACAGCTTCGGTAAAATATTTTTCATCACTTTGCCAGCGTGGCGTATCATAACTGTGAACCAGCAAGCCAATCTTTGGCTTTCCGGATGAACAACCAACAAGTACTAAACCTGCCAGTAATAAATAAATTAAAATCTTGGTCTTCATAGTAGATGGAATTTATCAGTGAATATTTGAATTATACCATAACCATAAAAAAGGGAAGAACTGATCCTAACCGAGAACCACTTGTATTAATAAATAAACAATTCTGGAAATTAAATTTTTATACGGAAAAACTCATACTTCGTTCGATCCAACAGATGGTTGAATAACATATCAAAAGAAAACAGGAAGGAACATAAAACTCACTTGATAACTGATCCGGCATTCTATTTTAAGGAAGTAACCAATCGTAAACGTTCAGCAGCAGCTTCGAGGGTTTCGTTGTTTTTCGCAAAACAAATACGTACCATTTTCTGTTTGTTTTTTTCGTGCAGAAAAGCGGAAACAGGAACAACTCCCACTCCATATTCTGTTGCCAGACGGTACGTGAAGTCGGTATCCGGTTCATCAGAAATGGCAGAATAATCAAGTATTTCGAAATAACTTCCCTGAGAAGGAATAATCTTAAACAAACTTCCGCCCAACAACCGGTTAAAATAGTTTCGTTTGCCCTGATACATTTCTGAAATATCCTTCTTCGAATCTTCCGTCAGTAAATATTCTGAAAGAGCATACTGAAGCGGAGTATTCACATTGTAAATCTGGAATTGCTGTATCCTCCGGAATTCATTCATTAATTTCTCGGGTGCCAGAATGTAAGCGAGACCCCAGCCATTGATATTGAAAACCGGGCCGAATGAAGAAACCACGAAACTCCGCTCTGCCAGCTTGTCAAATTTGGCTACACTTTGATGGGTGCTGTTATCAAACACGATTGATTCGAAAACCTCGTCGCTCAGAACAACTATGTTGGTTCCGTTAATTAGTTTTTGCAACTGAATCAGATCCGATTCAGATAAAACAGAACCGCTGGGATTGTGCGGTGAATTGAGAATAATCATCCGTGTTTTGGAAGAAACCATTTTCCGGACTTCTTCCCAGTCGATATGGAAATCAGGTGATTTAAGGGCAACATAAACCGGGCGGGCACCAGCATGTACAATTGCCGGAGCATACGATTCGTAGGCGGGCTCAAAAAGAATTACTTCGTCTTCATCTTTTACCACCGAACTTATAGCGGTCATTATTGCCTGAACATGACCTGCTGTGATGGTAATTTCTGTTTCAGGATTGTATGAGCGTTTGTAAAGGTTTTTTACTCTTGTAGAAATTACAGCACGTAATTCGCTGACCCCTTCGTGCGGTGCATAATTATTGTATCCCGACCGAATATATGTTGCTGCCAGTTCTGCCAGTTTTTCAGGGCACGGAAAATCAGTTTTCCCTAAAGAAAGATCAATTGCACCGGTTTCGGTAACCAGTTTATTAACAGCGGAAAATATACTTCCTTTAGTGACGAGTAATTTCGTTTGAGACATTTTGTAAATATTGACTGGCAAAGTTAAAAAAATATGCTGTTTGGTTGCATTTCAAATGGCATTCACTTTCAAATATAATGTTTTATTCAACACATAAATCAGCGTAAAACTTCTCTCAAAATGTCCAATGATTTTATCTCACCCATGTTGTCAAAATGAATTCTGTAATATTCGAGTAACTTATCGAGCAATTGACGCCGTTCATTCTGAGAATATTCCAGTTTCCCAAGCGACGAAAAATCAATATCGAAAAGCATTGCCAACAATCCGGTTATGTGCTTATCGGTAAACTGATTGTGAATTGGCTCATTGCTCACAAACCTTGCTTTTTGCAAGTCAAAATAATTGCTGATCAGCGCATTGTCACGACTTGGATAGATTCCTAAAAACTGTGTCAGTTTAAACAGGAACCAAACGTGGAAATTACTAATCCCCTGATCAGACAAATCAAGAAAACTCAATGAATTGTATATAAAATGAAACAAGCCCGGATTGGGCTCTTCTTCCTTTAAACATTTGTAAAGAATTTCGGCCAAAAAAATTACCTGCGAACTTTTCCGGATATCAAACGGAATGGTCGAAAAAGGATTTGCAATCCGGACATCTTTCAACCGATGGATTTCGCGGCCAGTTTTGTAATAAATCTCAAGATCGAGAAGATAAAGTGGTTGAAAAGCAACCGATTTAACAGTCGATTTTTTACTTCTTGCACCATTAATCATGAACGACTGGCGGCCAAAAGATTCAGTATAAATTACAGCAATAATGCTGGTTTCGGAATATTTTACTGAATGTAAAAAGATGCCCCGAGTTTTTTCGAGCACAGGTTGTCAGTTTTAATGGATAAATAAAAGTTTGGTCACCATCGTTTTATTTCCTGATGCATCGCTCATAAAAACCAGATAGACTCCGGTTTTGCAACGGTTTCCGTTTAAGTTTTTACCATCCCAGATTGCCTGGCCGCCGAGTGAAGTAGTTTTGTGCACCAGGTTCCCGCTAATATCGGTAATTCGTAAATCGGTATCTTCAACCAGTCCTTTTACAACGATCGGACCTTCATAAGTTTCGCGAACCGGGTTTGGATAGACATAAACATCAGCAAATTCTTCATTGCCGGCAGTTGCTTCGCCCATGTACGAAATCAACCCGACTGAGGTCCCGATAAAAACTTCGCCGGATTTTTGGTTAATTGCGATGTCGGTAATTTCATCGGTTGGCAGCGGACTGTTCTCCATATTAAAATGTTCAAGTTCCGTATCACCATTTTCAGAAATTAAAAATACGCCGGAAGTTTTGGTTCCAATCCATTTCCGGTTTGCCCCATCAATAGCGATGGCGGTAATTGATTCTTTTTCGAGCAAAGGATGAAATTTTCCATCGTTCAGGTCTAATCCGGGGCGTGTTGCAAACATTGTGGCATCTTCCCATATCTTTTGGGGATTTGTGAATACTGCCACTCCGCCTGATGTGCCCAGCCATAATTCACCATTTTGATCTTCGGCAATGGCATTTACATCCCTCATATCCGTATAAAGTTCTTCCTTTCCGTTGGAGAAATAGGCCGTAACTTTTTGCATTTTAGATTGTTCGTCGTCACCATTAAGTGCATACATGTACTGACCACGGCCAAGGATAATCCATTTATCATCGTCTTTGGTCACCAGCACTTTTCCGATGAAAGTATTATTGGCAATTCCACTTAACTCATAAGATTTCCATTGTCCGTCAGTCTGAAAAACAGAAAGCACATTGGCTACCCCAGAATTGGTTACCCAAAGGTTTCCTTTCGAATCAAAATCCATCCCGCCGATACGGACATAGGGATCGTTTGGTTGGCCTGGCAATTGGGTTTGCAAGCTGCTGTTGAGGTTGTTATGCTGTTTGTGAAACTTACCGGCTTTAAATTCGAGAACACCTCCGCCCCAGGAACCTGCAAAAAAATGATCCGGATCTTTCGGGTCGGAAATAACACAAACCATGTCGCGTAAATCGTTTAAAATGGGGAAAACATTACGATCAAAAACCGACCACTTTCCCTCGCGGTTAAGTTGAAACTGCGGTTGGTTATAAAGATTTCCCCACGGATTTGACTTGCCGCCGGGAGTAATCCAAAGGTCATTGCCATTCATTGAAAGCGAAAATATTTTGTTGTCAATGGGCCCGTCGGGAACAATTTTTTCGGTTTGAGTTCCGACTTTGATCAGCCCATATTTCTGGTCGGCAATCCAAAGTACATTCTGATCGTCCAAAACTGCGCACATTGTACTGATAGGCTTTTCTTCTTTTCCTGAAAACGAATATTGATAAACATACTTTATTAGTTCAAGTTTATCATCGTAAATAAAAATCTCTTCCCTACTGGAAAAAACGAGGTAATTCCCACTTATCGTCACATCCGAAACATAATTAACACGTGGTAGGAAACGCACCCAATTATCTTCTGTCAGTTGGTACATTTCGTCCTGCGCCCACTCGTCGGGAGTATAATTGGCAAAGATTTTCCCTTCAAAATATTTTATTTTGCTGAACTTTTTGCTGGCATTGGGAATGTTTGTAATCCGGCTCCAGTTGTTGTAATTCTGAAGGTTGGGTTCCGAAGCAAGTGCTTTAAATATTCCGGTGGTAGTGGCCGCATACAAAAAGGTGCCATCGGTAGCCATATCCTGAACATTGACATAGGCGCCATCCTGACCAATAAAATAAGTATCTTTTATTTCTTTTCGTTCGAGATTGATGACCACAATGCCGAAACCACAGGAGAGATATGCCAGATTCCCGACAAACAATACATTATTGATTTTTTTATCAGCGGATATTTGCTTCCTTTTGATGTCGGATAGGTTAAAAATTTTGGTATCAAATATTAAATCAATATTTGCATTCTCATAGGCTACTAACAGCAATTTATTCTCTTTACTGTATGCCAGCCGATCAACACCTGCATCAGAAAGACCATTAATCCCCGACATTTTCTGAATGCTGTTATCTGTTTTGTTGTACGAAAACAAGCCACCTTCAGTAACACAATAAATTTTTTCGCCAGTATCAACCACATTTTTGGCATGGGCATACGATTGATAATCGGTCCATTCGCCAATAGTTGGCTGAGAATTGACACTAAAGACTGTCAGAAAGATAAATGCTATGAATAACAGGTATTTGTTCGCCATTATTTCCCTTTATGCCGGATTAAATATTCAACTAATTTCTGCACTGCCCTACCCCTGTGACTGATTTTGTTCTTTTCATCCATTGTCATTTCTGCAAAAGAAACACCGGATTCGTCGGGTTTGAAAATCGGATCGTATCCAAAGCCTGTTTTTCCCCGCTTTTCTTCCAGTATCTGCCCGTCAACGATGCCTTCGAATTGAGTTTCGTTCCCGTCAATCACCAACGAAACAACTGTTCTAAAACGTGCCTTCCGGTTTTTTATTTTATCCAGTTTATCTAAAACCAAATCCATATTATTTTCAGCACTGCGCTCCTCTCCGGCATAGCGGGCCGAATAAACGCCAGGCTCGCCGTTCAAGGCTTCTATCTCAAGCCCCGTATCGTCGGCAAAACAATTTAAACCATATTTATTATAGATGAAAAATGATTTTTCGGCAGCATTGCCTTCAAGAGTAGCCTGATTTTCAGGAATATCATCCTCACAACCAATATCGTTCAGACTTAGCAGTTCGAACGATCCATTGAGTAATTGAGTAATTTCCTGAAGTTTATGCTGATTATTTGTTGCAAATACAAGTTTCATAACCATTAAAATAATCCATGAATCTGGGCATCAATCCTGTCAATCACATTGCTTAAATCTTCAGGATTGTTCTGGAAGTTAATACGGTCAACGTCAATGATCAGCAATTTACCGGCTTTGTAGCGGTTCACCCAGGCTTCGTAGCGTTCGTTAAGTTGCTTCAGGTAATCAATCCTGATGGAATTTTCGTAGTCGCGTCCGCGTTTCTGAATCTGATGAACCAGGGTAGGAACCGAAGCACGAAGGTAAATAAGCAGATCAGGAGCCTGAACAAACTTGGTCATCATCTGAAAAAGAGAATGGTAGTTGTTAAAATCGCGGGTTGACATCAGTCCCATGGCATGCAGGTTGGGTGCAAAAATCTCCGCATCTTCATATATGGTGCGATCCTGAATCACCGTTTTCGATGAATTCCGAATATCAACTACTTGTTTAAAGCGGCTGTTAAGAAAGTAAATCTGAAGGTTGAACGACCAACGTTGCATGTCTTCATAAAAATCATTCAAATAAGGATTTTCATCAACATCTTCATAATGGGCCACCCATTTATAATGTTTCGAGAGTAATTCGGTCAAAGTAGTCTTTCCCGCTCCAATATTTCCGGCTAAAGCAATGTGCATTTTGATAGGTTTAAAAATTTGATCCAAAATACGGAATAATACACCGAACTTTTGACTATTCCGAAAAGTTTACAAAGAATTATTCAATTCGATTAACTGATCGAGGTATTGCCGGTCGTTTGACAGGCGTGGTATTTTATTCTGACCGCCAACTTTCCCTCTGTTTTTCATCCATTCGTAAAAAAGTCCCTTTTTTGCAACAATAAAATGTGGCATTTCAAGGCTGAGGCTTTTGTGCCGTTTGGCTTCGTAATCCGAGTTGATGGTTTTCAAAGCCCCATCGAACAAAGAAATGAAATGTTCCAAATCGCGTGGTGGTTTTTCAAACTCAATAACCCACTCATGAGCCCCTTTCTGGTTATCATTCATATATATCGGGCCGCCGGTATATTCCGAAATTATGGCGCCGGTTCGAGTACAGGCAATCTGAAATGCTTTTTCTGCATTGTCGATAATCAGTTCCTCGCCAAAAGCATTTATAAAATGTTTGGTTCTGCCGGTAATCAGAAATTTATACGGGTTTCGCGAAGTAAACCTGATGGTATCGCCAATCACATAACGCCACAATCCGCCATTGGTAGTAATCACCATGGCATAATTTTCACCTAATTCGACCTCCTGAAGTGAAATCACTTTAGGCGTAGCGCTCCGGAATTTATCCATCGGAATAAATTCGTAGTAAATTCCGTAATCGAGCATCAGCAACATATCCTTCTTGTCCGGCTCATCCTGAATTCCAAAAAATCCTTCCGATGCATTGTAGGTTTCCATGTAATGCATCTGTGTGCCCGGGAACAGTTTTTCGTATTGCTCGCGATAGGGTTCAAATTTCACCCCGCCATGGGTAAAAACTTCCAGATTGGGCCAAACTTCCAGAATATTGCTTTTGCCGGTAACCTCCAACACGCGCTTTAATAAAACCAGGTACCACGACGGAACACCGGCAAACGATGTCACATTTTCGCCCAGCGAATGTTTAATGATCTTTTCAATTTTTTCTTCAAACTCTTCAAGAAGCGATATTTCAGTAGAAGGTGTCCGGTAAAATTCGGTCCAGAATGGTATATTTTCTATGATGATGGCCGAAAGATCGCCGTAATAGCTGTTGTTGTTAAAGTTACTTACCCGATGGCTTCCGCCAAGGGTTAGCGATTTGCCCGACAAGATGCCCGATTCAGGATTATTTTTCAGGTACAGGGCCAGCACGTCTCGTCCGCCGCGTATGTGAACGCCTTCGAGGCAATCTTTGCTCACCGGAATAAACTTGCTTTTATCATGGGTGGTTCCCGACGATTTTGCAAACCATTTGGTTTCGCCCGGCCAAATCAGGTTTTTTTCGCCCTGCATCATCCGTTCAACGGTTTCTTTTATATCGTCGTAGGTCTGAACAGGAACATTTTCACGAAACTCCTTTTCGGAGCGAATGTTTCTGAAATTATACTTTAATCCAGTTTCGGTATTGGAAGCCTCCTCTAAAAGTTCGAAAAGTACCTCGCGCTGAACTTCCTGTGGATGCTTTTTAAATAGCTCAATTTCGTATATACGTTTAAAATTGGCCCAATTAATAATTGAGTTGATTACTGGCATGGAAATTTATTTTCAGAATGGTCACAAAATTATTAAAAAAACTGAATTCGCTTGAGATTTGAACCCAGCCATTTTCCCAACTAAGGATTGTCGCCTGCATAAAGTTTGTTGGTTGCTTAAATATAATTTTTCTATTTTTACTGAAATTTGAATCTCCATTCAACTCTTACATTTATGAATTATATTGATCTGGTTCTTGGCATTTTATTGTTATTAGCAGCAATTCAAGGATTTCGCAATGGTTTTATTATTGAGCTGGCTTCGCTGGCGGCTTTGATACTGGGCATTTGGGGTGGAATCAAATTCTCTGATTATACTGCCGCTTTTATAACCAAACACACAGGTTACCATTCAGAATACCTCAGCACCATAGCATTTGTGGTAACTTTTATTCTTATTGTGATTCTGATTCACATCATGGGAAAGATGCTCGATACGGTTGTGAAAGCTGTTTTTCTGGGCTTTTTAAACCGGTTGGCCGGAATCATTTTCGGTGTACTAAAAGCCGCAGTTATTTTGAGTATCATTCTGCTGCTTTTTGACAGCGTCGATGAAAATGTACATATTTTACCTTCCAAACAAAAAGAGGAGTCAAAAATTTACGGGCCCATGAAACAATTGGTTCCTACTTTATTCCCGTTTATCAGGCTTTGGAATGCGGATGATGAGAACAAAAACGAAGCAGCTAACCCCCCGGTAAAAATCACCTGATCATTTTGCATGGAGATATTTCGACAGTGAACCATTCATTTTATATCTTTGGCCAAATTTTTCGGAGGGGAGTTTCAGCCTTTCCCGCCTGCCGGATTTAGTAATCTCAGGCAATATTTCTAATGTTCAAAAAGAAAAATAACCATGAATTTTGTTGAAGAACTTAAGTGGAGAGGTATGATTCACGATATCATGCCCGGAACAAAAGAACAACTCGATAAAGAATTAACCGTTTCGTATCTTGGGATTGACCCAACTGCCGATTCGCTGCATATTGGACACCTGGTTGGTGTTATGTTGCTTAAACATTTCCAGTTATCTGGTCACAAGCCCATTGCATTGATTGGTGGAGCAACCGGAATGATTGGCGATCCTTCAGGAAAATCGCAGGAACGAAATTTACTGGACGAACCGACACTGCGCCACAATCAGGAATCAATAAAAAAACAGCTTTCCAAATTTCTGGATTTCGAATCGGATGTACCGAATGCAGCCGAGATGGTCAACAACTACGACTGGATGAGGGAATTTACCTTTCTGGATTTCATCCGCGACATTGGCAAACACATCACAGTCAATTATATGATGTCGAAAGATTCAGTAAAGAAACGACTGGATTCTGAAAGCAGCACCGGAATGTCGTTTACCGAATTTACCTATCAGCTGGTTCAGGGAACCGATTTCCTTCACCTTTATCAGACCAAAAATGTTAAACTGCAAATGGGCGGTTCCGACCAGTGGGGAAACATTACCACAGGTACCGAACTGATCCGTAGAAAAACCGGTGGCGAAGCTTTTGCATTGACTTGCCCGCTGATAAAAAAAGCAGATGGCACTAAGTTTGGCAAAACCGAATCAGGTAACGTTTGGCTCGACCCAAAACTGACTTCGCCTTACAAATTTTTTCAGTTCTGGTTGAATACTTCTGATGAAGATGCTGAAAAGTACATCAAGATATTTACCCTTTTGCAAAAAGCTGAAATTGCTGAACTGATTAACCAACATTCAGAAGCGCCACATTTGCGCCTGCTTCAAAAACGGCTGGCCGAAGAAGTGACTGTAATGGTGCATTCGCGCGAAGATTATGAGATGGCAGTTGAAGCTTCGCAAATCCTTTTTGGACAGGGAACAGCTGAATTGCTGCGCAAACTCGACAAGGAAACATTTCTGGCGGTTTTTGAAGGAGTTCCGCAATTCAAAATTTCAGGAACTGAACTGAATGCCGGAATAAAAGTGGTTGAGCTTTTGGCTGAAAAAACAATGGTATTCCCATCGAAAGGAGAATTGCGCCGCACGATTCAGGGAAACGGGTTAAGCATCAACAAAGACAAAGTTGCAGATACTGAATTGCTTATAAATGCGGATTTCCTCATTGACGGCAAATACATCCTGATTCAAAAAGGCAAGAAGAATTACTTTCTGCTGGTTGCTGAATAAATTTCAGGATATATTTCAATTTTCAGTAATAAATATACCGTTGTTCCGTTAAAAATTCAACCAAAAGACCTCTCTATGACAAACTTTTTTAATAATCAGAATCTTGTTGAAATAATATGGAAGTGGAGGATGCATTTTCTAATTGTTGGCATTCTGGCAATTGTTGTTTCAGCAATTTTTTCTTCTTCAACTTTTATTAAACCAAAGTATAAATCCACCGCACTGATATACCCAAGCAACAATTTTTATGTATTCAGCGATGAATCGGAAAGTGAACAATTGCTTGAAATCATTAATTCGCTTGACATTAAACTGCGAACCATTGATGCGTTCAATTTGAACGAAGCTTACAAAATCAGCAAAGACGAGCCTCAATATTTGACTTATATGCTGGCAGAATTCAACGACAATGTGAAATTTAAAAAAACACAATACGAAACCGTTGAAATTTCAGTGTTGGATACCGACCCACAACGGGCATGCAATATGTGCGACTCTATTATTCGCTTCCTCGACGAAAAAGTTGGGCTGATGCATAAAATCAAATATGAAGAAATTGCGACCATCGCAAAAAAGGATTATGCATTGATCAGCCACAAAGTTGATTCTCTGGAAGAAAAATTAAATTTCTTTCGTAGCGAATATCAAATTCTGGATTACCGCACACAGGCTGAGGAAATTACAAAAGGAATGGTAAAGGTTTTGGCCAGTCAGCAGAAGAATTCCGCCGGAGGAAAAGAGCTCAGCCAATGGTTAAAAAACATATCGGAGAAAGGCGGCGAATATGAAATTCTCGACAAGCAACAAAGTAGGTTGGTCAGCCAGAAAGATTCAATTATGAAAGTCTATGATCAATCGGTCAGTAGTGCGAACAAAAAAATTATATATGGACAGAGGGTTCAAAACCCTATTCCGGCTGATAAAAAGTCTTACCCGGTTCGCTCAATCATCCTGTTAATTTCTACTTTCTCTGCACTTTTCGTTGCCCTATTGGTTGTTTTGCTGATAGAAAACAAAAAAACCACCTAAACTGTGTACCAGGCCAGGATAAAAGTTGCACTTTTCTACATTGTTTCGGCATTGTTTATTTTGCTGAATGCTTATTTTCTGGTACAGAAGCATTCAATGATTATCAATGCAATGCCCTTGGTTTTAGGAATCATATTGCTGGCAATTTACGCCTTCGACAAACTTTTGTACCTGATTGTATTTTTCACACCGCTCTCGCTGCCCTTGTCAGAAATAATGCCGGGGCTGGCTTTTAACATGTTTTTGCCTACCGAACCTCTGCTCTTTGGATTGCTGCTCATTTTTATACTGAAAGTTTCAGCTACCGGAAAATTCGACCGCGATATTGTGTGGCATCCGGTTACAATGGCCGTATATTTCAGCTTATTATGGATGTTGCTGACAACCTTTACCAGCACAATGCCAATTGTATCCTTTAAAGCTTTTCTGACAAGGGTCTGGTTTATTGTTGGTTTTTACCTGCTGACTGCCAAACTCTTCGAATCGGGAAAAAATATTGAAAAGTATATCTGGCTTTATACGATACCCCTGTTGATTGTGATTTCCTATGCTACCTACCGACACCTTGGTTATGGTTTGTGGAATAAGCAGGCAGCCAATTTTGTTGTAAACCCATTGTATAACGACCACACTTCTTATGGTGCAGCGCTTGCCATGTATCTGCCATTTTTATTCGGCTTTTCGTTTACTAAAAGTTACCCGACCAAAGTAAAATCAATCGCCCGAATTGTACTGGGCATACTATTAATGGGACTTGTCCTTTCGTATGCCCGTGCTGCCTGGCTAAGTATGATTGCTGCTTTGGGTGTCTGGGCTGTTTTACGCCTGAAAATAAGGTTTAAACCCATTTTCATAATCTTTCTTGTCGTGCTTTCAGTAGTTCTGGTTTTTCAGAAACCAATACTTATGCATCTGGAACGAAATGACACAGAATCTTCGGCCAACCTCACCGAGCATGTTTCATCCATTTCTAACATTTCATCCGATGCATCAAATCTGGAACGCCTCAACCGGTGGAGTTGTGCCATCAGGATGTACAAAGACAAACCAATATTTGGATGGGGTCCGGGAACCTACATGTTTAATTATGCTCCTTACCAACTGACTGCCGACCGGACAATTATAAGCACCAATTCAGCCGATGGAGGAAATGCTCACAGTGAATACCTGGGACCAATGGCTGAATCGGGATTTATGGGACTGGTAACGTTTCTGCTATTGATTGGAGTGGTTATTTACACTGGAATTCATACCTACACAAGGGCAACCGATAAAAGATTAAAAACACTGGTGATGAGCGCTTTGCTCGGATTAATAACTTACTACATTCACGGAATACTGAACAATTTTCTGGATACAGATAAACTCTCGGTACCATTTTGGGGATTTACTGCAATTATTGTTGCTGTTGATATTTACACCCGAAAAGCAGCTTATACGGAAACCCTTCCTGAGAATAAGGCATAAAAAAAAATGGCCCGATATGCAGGCCATTTCCAAATTAGAATAATTCCAATTATTTCTTTACGCGTTCATAATAAGTACGGTCGCGGGTATCTATTTTAATTATATCGTCGTCATTGATAAACATCGGAACCATAATTTCAGCGCCGGTTTCTATGGTTGCCGGTTTTAGTGCATTCGAACTGGCTGTATTTCCCTTTTCTCCTGCCATGGTCGAAGTAACCTGTAATTCTACAAAAGGAGGCAACTCAACGGTCAGCGGAGTTTCGGTATCTGCATGAATGTTCATTTCCACGATCTGTCCTTCTTTCATCAGATCAGCATTCTCAATCAATTCTGATCCGATAGATATTTGTTCGAAAGTTTCATTATTCATAAAATTATAACCGGCTTCATCCTGATATAAATATTGATATGGGCGACGTTCGATCCTTACCTGTTCAATTCTAACTCCTGAATTGAATGTGTTTTCAATCGTTCTGCCTGTTTTAAGGTTTTTGAGCTTCGTTCTCACGAAAGCCGGACCTTTACCGGGTTTAACGTGTTGGAATGAGACTATCTGAAACAACTGTTCGTTGTATTCTATTGTCATTCCGTTCTTAATATCTGCCGTTGTAATAGCCATAGAAAATTTTTAAAGTAATTTCACTCGAAAATAATGGTAATTAATTGAATATTCGTATGTTCTCATGGAACTCAGCCCGATGCATTGGGGTGAGTTTCAATTCGGGTGCAAAAATAAAGAAATATTGCTGAATCAGAATTTTTCGTTCTATTTTTTCAAATATTTCACTATCAACATATTATTGTTTGGCCAATTGATCCATCCCATTTATTTTATACGAAATCAATTCGCATTTGAGTGACCCGACCAGTAAATTAAATTCAGCGTAGATCGGCAACCTGTTTTTGTCTTTTGTGATATAAATCTTCAGGTCGTCCGAACTCTTAAAAAGTTTACCTTTTGGCACTTTTGGTGAAACAACATAACATTCCTTTTTACCGATTTTTGTATCGATGGTTTCAATTCCCAGATATTCCAAATGCATTAGAAACAAATCATCGCCATGATATACAGGTATTTCAACGTTTTTTCCTGCCAGCAAATTATCGAAAAAATGGTTTTGCCTGATATAGAAAAAAACACTGACCATATCGTTTACATTATCCGGAACTTTTTTGCGGCCTGATTTTAAACTGAAAAGCGAATCGTTCGCATGATCATAAGTCACCTCGTCATAAAACCGGTATTTTTGTTCCCTGACATTGCGTATCGATTTCACAGGCAGGTAGGTCTGAGGATTGACCCAGCTTTCGTAAACATCGTTCACTTCGTAAATTTTATCCACCAATCCGATAGTCTTCCCCCTCAGATGGTAATGAATGGCAGGTTGCTTGTTTAATTTCACGTTCTGCGCAGTTACTGTCGCCTTGCCTCCATGTATAAACCCAAACCGAAGAATGTATTCCATCTCTTCAATTGGCTGTGAGTTCATATTCAGTACAAACACCAGTAAAAAACTAATAATCATTGCAATTCTCATCCCGGCAGGTTTTTCTTGGAAACAGTCGCTACAAAATCCTTCAGATAGAAGGGTTCAAAATAGGCAACGTCTTCAAATTTGTTTTTGTTGTACAATTCCCAGGCCAACTGACACATGAATTTAGCCGACGCATCTATATCACTGATAAACAATGCGTTTGGCGATTGCAATGTTTGCCTGCATTTTTCTGCGCCATTGCCAAAAAATACAACCTGATTCTCTGCTATTTCTTTGGAAAGGAATGTCTCATCGATAATTTCGGCACTGATAGGCTTCAATACCGATCCGTCTTCCTTGTACAACATCGAGAAAACCTCCATTCTTCTGGCATCAATCATCGGGCAAAATAACGTAGGTTTATCCTCCGGAATTTTGTAATATTTCCGGTTCAATATTACATGTTGCGTCATGGCTTCAAGCGTACCAATAGCAATGAGCGGGATCCTGCGGGCGAAACAAATCCCCTTTGCCGTTGAAACCCCGATCCGTAAACCAGTATATGAACCGGGACCTTTACTTACAGCTACTGCCGATAATTCATCCGGTTTCATATTGTTCCGGCTTAGCAGTTCTTCAGCAAAAACAGTTACCAGCCGGGCGTGATTTTGCCCTTCTTTTGATTCTTTGAGATCAATCAGTACTCCATCAACAGTAAGTGCAACGCTGCATACTTCAGTGGAGGTTTCAATTATTAGTATAACGGCCATTTAAAATTTATTAATCCGACAAAATTATTCATATAAACAAAACACAGGCAGTTTTGTGCAGAAGAAAATAAAAGAGTTGAATTTCATCACAAAATAAATTTTTATTGAACTATTTGCACAAGTCCGATCATTTGTAGTATTTTTAAAAAAATTATCAGAACCAAAATCCAGATGTATCATACCGTTATTATTGATGATGATCAATTGGCCCGGAGAGGTTTAAGACGAATATTAGAACAGAATTTTCCCGAAATTCAAATTCTTGGTGAAGCGGACTCTGTGGCTTCAGGAATAAAATTGATTGACCAGGTTGATCCGGATCTTGTTTTTTTAGATATTGAAATGCCAGATGGAACTGGATTCCGCCTTTTGGAGCAACTTTCTGAAGTAGATTTTAAAGTCGTATTTACTACATCTTACAGTGATTATGCCATCACTGCGTTCAAATATTCTGCCTTCGATTATATTGTAAAGCCGGTTTTAATTGAAAATGTCAGATTAACAATCAACCGGATCAACGAAATTCCGGTATTGCGCGAAAAACAGCGTGTTGAAGTATTAAAAACTAACTTGAAACCGGGAAACGATGACAGTGCAACTATTGCGCTCCCCGAAATCAATGGATTCACCATTGTTAAAGTAAAAGATATCATAAGGTGCGAAGGAGAAAGAAATTATTCGAGGATTTTCTTTGTTGATGGCAGATCGGTACTAATAAGCCGCACCTTACTTGAATTCGATAACATGTTGGTTTCCCATGGTTTTTTTCGAATACACCGCTCACATCTTATCAGCCTCCGGAATGTAAACCGATACCTTAAAACCGATGGTGGTGTGGTTGAAATGATAGACAAAATACAATTGCCTGTATCGCCCAAATTCAAGGAAGAACTCCTGAACAGACTATTGTACAACCGAATATAATTCACTGATTGACAACAAATATGCAAACAATCAAAGAGTTAAATAAGCTTATTTCAGAAGAAATAAACCGGGAAATAATTCGGTTAAACAAGGCTGAACCCCAAAATCTGTACGAACCAATTGGCTACACGCTTGCAATGGGCGGAAAACGACTTCGTCCGGTAATGGTTCTTATGGCCTGCAACCTCTTCACCGACAAAATTGAAAAAGCCTTTCCTGCCGCTCTGGCAATTGAAGTTTTTCACAATTTCACTTTGCTGCACGACGATATCATGGATCAGGCCGATATGCGCCGAAACTCACAGGCTGTACATAAAAAATACAACCCCAATATCGCCATTCTATCGGGTGACGCGATGTCGATAATGGCATACAATTATTTGCAAAAAAGCGAAACTGAAAACCTTGGCAAAATGATCCGCCTTTTTTCGGATACGGCGCTTGAAGTATGCGAAGGCCAGCAATACGACATGGATTTTGAAACCAGAATGAACGTTTCAATTCCTGAATATTTAAATATGATCCGCCTGAAAACGGCTGTATTACTGGCATGTAGCTTGAAAATGGGCGCTTTGGCAGCGAACGCCCCCGAAAGAATCGCCGATTTATTGTATGTTTTTGGGCTTGATCTGGGAATTGCTTTTCAGCTTCAGGACGATTTGCTGGATGTTTTTGCCGATCAGGAAAAATTCGGGAAGAAAATAGGCGGCGATATCATATCGAACAAAAAGACCTTTCTCCTGTTAAAAGCACTGGAATTATCAGATGGCTCAACAAGAAAGGAACTTCTGGAATGGATTGAAAAAAGAGAATTCAATCATCAGGAGAAAATAATGGCAGTAAAAAATATTTATACCAAATTGAAAATAAAAGAGATCACCGAAAATAACATCGAAGCTTTTTACCAGTCGGCGCTGGACGTTTTGAATGAAATAGATGTAGCCAAAGAAACAAAAGCAGAAATGGTTGTACTGGCAAAAATGATCATGAGCAGGGATCATTAAAGTGAACCTTCAGATAAAGCCGTTTTCGTGACCTCATCAATCAGAATAATAGTTCAAATCAGAAATTTTCCACGTTTCAGCATAAAACAATAAATATGGCTCAAAGTATTGGCAAAATAGTTCAGGTAATCGGACCTGTTATCGACATCAGTTTTGATATGGAAGATGGTCTTCCTCAAATATATGATGCTCTTGAAGTTGTACGCGAAGGGCAGGACACCCTCGTGCTTGAATGTGAACAACACATTGGCGAAAACACGGTTCGCGCCATAGCAATGGATTCGACCGATGGATTTCGTCGTGGAATGGAAGTTATTGCCACCGGCAAACCCATTACCATGCCAAAAGGTGAAATTGCCTTGGGTCGTTTGCTCAATGTGACCGGAAACCCGGTTGATGGTTTGGAATTGCTTCCCAAAGATGGGTTTAGCATACACAACGAACCGCCTCTTTATGAGGACTTAACCACAGAAACAGAAGTTCTGTTCACCGGTATTAAAGTAATCGATTTGATTGAACCCTATGCAAAAGGAGGAAAAATCGGATTATTCGGTGGCGCAGGTGTTGGAAAAACAGTTTTAATTCAGGAATTAATAAACAATATTGCTCTCGGGCACAGCGGATTGTCGGTATTTGCCGGAGTTGGCGAGCGTACCCGTGAAGGAAACGATTTGCTGCGCGAAATGATTGAAGCCAATATTGTTGACTACGGCGAAGAATTCAAAAAATCGATGGAAGAAGGCAATTGGGATCTTTCAAAAGTTGATCCGGAAGCGCTTAAAAATTCGAAACTCGCGCTGGTTTTTGGTCAGATGAACGAACCTCCGGGCGCCCGTGCACGCGTTGCCTTGTCAGGTTTGACCATTGCCGAAAGTTTACGCGATGGTGACGGAACAACCGGGAAAGGACGCGATATCCTGTTTTTTGTCGATAATGTTTTCCGTTTCACACAGGCAGGTTCCGAAGTGTCGGCATTGCTCGGACGTATGCCATCGGCAGTAGGTTACCAGCCAACACTGGCTTCCGAAATGGGTATCATGCAGGAGCGCATTACCTCAACAAAAAATGGTTCAATTACTTCGGTGCAGGCAGTGTATGTTCCGGCAGATGACTTGACCGACCCCGCTCCAGCCACAACTTTTGCCCACCTCGATGCTACCACCGTTTTGAGCCGTAAAATATCGGAATTGGGAATTTACCCGGCAGTTGATCCACTTGATTCGACTTCCAGAATACTTTCACGCGATATCGTTGGCGACGACCATTACAATTGTGCTCAGCGTGTTATCATGATTCTGCAACGCTACAAAGAATTGCAGGACATCATCGCAATTTTGGGCATGGACGAACTTTCAGAAGAAGATAAGCTAATCGTACACCGCGCCCGACGGGTTCAAAGATTTCTTTCACAGCCATTTTTCGTGGCCCAGCAATTTACAGGACTCAAAGGACAGTTGGTTGCTATTGAAGATACAATCAAAGGATTCAATATGATTATGGACGGGGAAGTGGATCAATATCCCGAGGCAGCTTTTAACCTTGTCGGTACCATTGAACAGGCGATTGAAAAAGGTGAAAAATTAATTGCCGGCGCCTAGTAGTCACAGTTCACAGTCGCAGTCCTCAGTAAAAACTGCAACTATTTAAGTGAACACTGCGACTGAACACTGAAACTAATATTAAAAAACCATGAAGCTGGAAATAATTACACCCGGAAAAAAAATTTATTCAGGCGAAGTAAAACTGGTTCAAGTTCCCGGAACAAAAGGGTCTTTTGCGATTCTAAATCACCATGCCCCAATTATTTCGACACTCGAAAAGGGAAAGATAAAAGTGGTGGAAGAATCAGGCAAAATTCTTTTTTTTGAAATTGAAGGGGGAGTGATTGAAAACAAAGACAACAAAATAATAATACTTGCAGAGTCGGCATAGCCGGTTGATGCGATAATCTGTTTATATTTAAGCCCTGAAAATACAACAGTTTCAGGGCTTTTTATTGTGAAGACAAAATTTCTAATTATACGTTTCAGTTCCATTGGCGACATTGTTTTGACCTCGCCGGTTGCACGTTGCCTGAAAAATCAATTTCCGGAAGCAGAAATACATTACCTTACCAAGAAACGCAACGCGGATCTCCTGCAAGCCAATCCTTACATCGATAAAATTCAATTTTTAGAAGATTCGCTTTCAAAAATAATTGGCGAACTTAAAACTGAAAATTACGATTACATCATTGATTTGCACAACAATTTGCGCAGCCTGCGGGTAAAACTCGGATTAAAAGTCAAATCATTCAGCTTTAACAAACTGAATATCCGCAAACTTTTACTGACCTTGTTCAAGATCAACATCCTGCCAAAATCCCACATTGTCGATCGAAACCTGGCAACACTCAGCACATTCGGAGTATCAGATGACGGGAAAGGACTTGAGCATTTCATTTCCATCGACGATGAATTTCCAATAGACGAATTGCCTGAAAATTTCAGGAATGGCTACATTGCAATTGTGCTGGCCGGAACTTATGCAACCAAACGAATGCCGGTAGAAAAATACCGGACATTAATTTCGAATACTAAATTTCCGTTCGTATTACTGGGAGGGAAAAGTGAACGTTTGATAGCCGACCGGGTTTTGGAATGGAATACCGGAAACGTGGTTAATTTTACCGGAAAATTACGAATCAATCAATCGGCATCGCTGGTTAAAAATGCACGACTGGTAATCTCTAACGATACCGGATTGATGCACATTGCTGCTGCTTACCACAAAAAAATACTGTCGGTTTGGGGAAATACTGCCCCCGAATTGGGAATGTCGCCCTACATGCCTGGAGAAGGTTCTGAAATACTCGAAGTGAAAGGGTTACCATGCCGTCCATGCTCCAAACTGGGCTACCATAAATGCCCGAAAAAGCACTTCCGTTGCATGAACGATTTGCCGGAAGAACAAATTATCAACTGGGTAAAAAGGGAGTTTTAGTGCAGGACTTCGACTTTCCCAAGTCGAAGATTACTTGAATATCAGACATTCCGAAGTCCGGAACAAATTTCGGCGCTGAAGGCGATTTGACTTCTGACAAATCGGTACCAGCCGGAGGTGCGGAAAGCATGAATCCAATCCGGTTTAGACTTTTCGGAGGTGCGGAATAGCTGAACCGATTTCAGTTCTGCCTAACCGGAGGTGCTTTTGGTCGTCCTTTTTTTGGTTGGCCCAAACCGGAGGTGCGGAAAGATTAAACCAAAATGGGTTCTGACCAACAGGAGCTGCAAACGATTCCTTTTTTTTTGATTTACACAAAACGGAGCTGCGGTTTTACGCGGCTTTTCCCTTATCGCCCCAGAGCAATCAACTATTTGTTATTTTCTTTTTTTATTTTGATTATTATATGAAAATAATGTGTTAAATTGTATGCAGTTAATTAATCTATAAATCTTCCCATCAATGATGCTAAAACTTGAACCCGTGCGGACTTCAGATTTGACCAACATGGAAGCCGGACAACTTATTCGCCGAACTTTGGATGATTTGGCAACCATCGATCAGGCTCTGATGATTGATGTTCCGTTGAATGCCTATTTGCAGGACTTAACCCAACAAAAAGGCTCGTATGAAAAGGCGCTTGCCCAGATTCGCAAAAGCGAAGAAACTGAAAAAATTGGCCTTGCCGATAAAAACCGGGACAAAGCCGTCGATGCCTTTGGCAAAGCGCTGAAATTGTATGGTGTATCCGACGACGAAGCTGAAGTAGAAGCCAGCCGCGGCCTGAACATTGTTTTTACCAGTTTTAAAGGTCTTGCCGACCTGAACTACGAAGCCGAAACAATGGCCATCGATAAGTTGGTAAACGAACTCGAAAGCCCCGCACACGCTGCAAAGATCGGTGTGCTAAACATGGGCCGCTACGTCGCTCGTTTAAAAACTACCAACGAAGCATTTAAAACCCTATTCGCGAACCGACTGGTTACCGAAGCTTCAACCGAGACCTACGACATGAAGGTGATACGCGCCGAATTGTTGAAAAAGTACGCCGATATGGCCAATTACGTGCTGGCAATGGCAAAAGCGCTCAAATCGCCCTTATTCCTCAATGCACTTAACTTGTTGAACGCTTCCCGTAAATATTACTCCGATATGCTGGCCCGGCGCACCAACGGCAAGGACGACAAGGACAAACCCGTTGAATAATCTTTCTGAGGTGGATGCACAATGACCAAACCCGCTTAGCCTCGTTGAGTAGCGAGGCGGCGGGTTTGAAATAATTATGGTATAGGCGGATCACAGATCCGCAGCCAGGAGGTGCTGCTGGCAGGCAATTGACACTTTTAAACTCTGGATTTATAGTCCATTTCCACAACGTTGAATACCATAATTCTTAATTTTACGCCAATGGAATAAAAAAGTAGCGGCAGTCATGTTTAAACCCGGATCGCAAATCAGCACCAGCCGCTTCGATCAACATGGATGCATATCCGGAAGAGCATGGGGGAAAAATATTATTACAATCATGAAAAACAACAGTGGGAAAATTACAATTATGAAGAGCGGTGGTGGGAATACGAAAGCTGAGGTAAAACCAAAGTTTAAGCATTTTGCTTTAGCAATGCTAATAATATTGGCATTTATTTCTCCATTTTTTATTATCGGAGATAAAAGCGCCAGGAAATGGAATGTGTATTTAAAAAGCAATGGTATAGAAACCATTGCTTTTTACGCCTATCCTGCGGGACGAATGTCCAGTAGGGATTATAATTTTGAGTATAGGGTTAATGGGAAAAGGTTTACTGCACCACTTAGTAAACCTTTTGAAATACCCCCCAATTATCCGTTTAAAGAAATACCAATAATGGTAAGATATGCAGAAGGCAAGCCAGGACGAAGCATCGTTTTGCCAGATAAAATATTCTATTACAAAGGTTTTCAGATAAAATGGATTACTCGTGACGAAAGCAGGTATTATTATATGACGATCAAAAAAGTTGACTAACAAAAGCCTCGGAAAACCAGGGCTTTGATGGAACCCCGCTCTTCTGGATTTGCAAAAAGCTGGCAGTGCTGGTGAAGATTTACAATCTTCACCTTTTAGCCCAAGATTTGTAATCCTTTTTTGAATTTGAAACAACGAAGCTGCCCTTTTAACAGGCAACTTCGTTTACAAAGTTTTGTTAACTTAGTCCAATGTTTTTTTAAAATTGAATATGCACTTGCTTTAATCCAGTTCATTAGGATATGTAAAAGCTCGCAGCGCTAGTGCTGATTTGCAATCAGCACTTTTTAGCCCGGGATTTGCAATCCTTTTTTGAAATTGATGAATAGCCAGGCGGTGAAACCCGTGGTAACGGTAATCCATCGCGCCCACAACCACGATGGTGGTTGAACAAATGGCATGGTGGAATGATAAAACAACTGGTGTAACCCGTTCAATACGAATATCTGCTGTAGAGACAAGGCAATGCCTTGTCTCTACACACACGGTGATCTCTAAAACCCCAGGCAAAATACCGTTTCTTTGTTCGGAACCGAGCGTACCTGAAGGCTTCCGCCATGCAGGCGCATGATCTGCCGCGACAGGCTAAGCCCGATTCCGGAGCCATTTTCGCGGGTCGTAAAAAAAGGCACAAAAATCTGCTCCAGAATCTCATCCGGAATTCCCGGACCATTGTCGGTTACACATATTTCAGCTCGATGATCGGTATTGAATCCGGCAGTAATATGAATTTTACCTTCAGGATTATTCTCGTTGGCCTGCAAAGCATTCTTTGCCAGGTTGATCAAAACCTGAGAAATCTGGTTTTCATCTGCCAAAAGCTCCATTCCCGGAGGGTTTACCGAAACAATAAGTTTCACCTTTTCGCTGTTTTCGAGCGAAGCGTAGAGCACTTTTATCCGGTTGACAAGGTCTTCAACTTTGAATACTATCTTATCTGGTTTTGGTAAACGTGTCAGTTTCCTGTACGATTCAACAAACAGCATCAATCCATTTCCCTGTTCTTTAATTACATTCAACCCACGAAGTGTAGTTCCAATGGTTGCCTCAGTCAATTCTTCAGGAAGTGCAGGACGACCGCCGATGGTAAAAAACTTGCACAAACTTTCTGAAAGTGAAGTGATTGGTGCGATCGAATTCATGATTTCGTGCATCAGCACCCTGATCAGTTTCATCCACGAATCCAGCTCTTTTTCATCCAATTCATTACGGATATCCTGTACCGATAACAACATCAGTTCATTGCTTTTTACCTTAAACGAAGTTGATTTGAGCGAAAGCTGAATCGTTCCGCGTTCGGTAATTACAGAAACCAGTTTTTGTTCAAATGGCTGAATTTTCCTGATGGCCTGAAACAAATTCCGGTTAACTCTCTCCAGTTGGTTGATATGGGTAAGCACATCGACCCCCAACATTTTTTTTGCAGCCGAGTTGGCATGAAGCACAAATCCTTTGTCGTTGAAAGTTACAATACCGGTAGCTACATGCTCGAGCAAGGTTTGAAAATACTGTTCACGTTGCTGGTTTTCGATTTTTAACTGCTGGATTTGCTTGTTGACTTTATTCAGTCCCTGATAGATTTCGCGAATTGGCTGGTCGGTAATATTGGTCGGAAACGAAAGCGTTGAATCTTCATTCTGTACAGATTCGAGGAAATAGCTTATTTTCCGGTTGGTGGAATTCAGGTAGTTGACAAGATTAATGGCCAAGGCAATCACAAGAAAGAAGCACAAAAAAATCAGCAGAGGCGAATGGCCTGAAGCAATCAGCCAACCGGCAACTATGGATAGAAACACAATTAACATTACCCTGAAGACTATTTGAAAATAGAGGTTTCGACTGATCATTGTCCGTTCTTTTTGATTTTGTTATAGAGTGTCTGTCGGGTGATTCCAAGCTGCTCGGCTGCAGCGCTTAGGTTTCCGTTGTTCTTTTCGATGGCAAGGTTGATCATTCGTTTTTCCATTTCTTCGAGTGTAAGTTCTGTCTCACTAGTTTTTCCTGAAAGAATTGGCCGCATGAAAAAATCCTCAGGTTTCAAAACGTTGCCTTCGCTAAGGATAACCGCTTTCTCGATGGTATGCTGCAATTCACGGATATTCCCGGGCCATGCATATTTGAGCAATTTATCCTGAGCCGGTTGGTTAATTTTCAGACTGGGTTTGTTGTATTTTGAGGTATATTTTTTCATGAAGAAATCGGCCAGTACCAGCACATCATTTCCACGATCGCGAAGCGGCGGAACTTCAATCTGGATCGTATTGATACGGTATAGCAGGTCTTCGCGGAACAATCCATCGTGTACCATACTTTCCAGTTTTTTATTGGTGGCGCAAATCAGCCGTATGTCGATAGGTATGGTTTGATTGGAACCGATACGCGAAATCTGCCGGTTTTGTATGGCTGCCAGTAGTTTAGCCTGAAGATGAAACGAGAGGTTGCCGATTTCGTCCAGGAAAAGACTGCCTTTATCGGCCACTTCAAATTTTCCGGGGCGGTTTTCGCGGGCATCGGTAAATGCGCCCTTCACATGACCAAACAGTTCGCTTTCGAACAGAGTTTCTGTGATCGCCCCCATATCGACACTCACCATTACTTCGTGTGAGCGTTCCGACAGGCGGTGAATTTCATGCGCTATCAGTTCTTTTCCGGTTCCGTTTTCGCCGGTAATCAGTACGTTGGCATCCGTTTTCGCCACTTTTCGAACCATGTTCAGCATTTGCATCAGCTGGGGCGACGAGCCAACAATAAATTTCTGCTCGCGGTTGATCTCTGTTTTCAACCCCTTTTCTTTTTCCTTTAGCTGGCTTACCTCTTTTTTCGACCAGTTTAGCTGAAGGGCTGATTTTAGCGTTGCCAGTAATTTGTTGTTGTCCCATGGTTTCAGGAAAAAATCGGTGGCTCCCATTTTCAACGCTTTTACTGTCAATTCAACATCGCCGTATGCTGTTATCATTACCACCGAAATCTCCGGATTGGATTCCTTGATTCGTCCCAGCCAGTATATGCCTTCGTTGCCGGTGTTTATTCCGGCATTAAAATTCATGTCGAGGATTACCAGGTTGTAGTCTTTCTTCCGAAGTTCGGTCGGGATTTGGTTGGGATCGGACAGCGTGGTGACGGTTTGAAATTCAGGAGTCAGGAAAATCTCCAGTGCACTTAAAATGCTTTTGTTGTCATCGACAATCAGAATGTTTCCTTTGGCCATTTTTTTTTCAAAGTTACACGACATAGAAACCAAAATCAATAGAGTGTCAAATATTTTGACATTCTATTGTCAATTATTTTAACTCACAACACGACTTCGCCATACTAAGTAACTGAATAATAGCACATTTGCGTTTATGGCATTATTCTGGTACAGTCCTTTTCAAAATGCTAAAACAATGAAACTAACTTGTTACAACGATGATCTTCAGTGTGGCAATACCAAAAGCGTTGAACGTGATGTTTATAGCTTTTGCCTTCTACAATTGAGGTCTGCTAAAACATACTTATTTACGTTCTATTTGCTCAATTTTGTTCGGGTAAAAAGTCGCAAAAGAAATTTGTTGTTCCTGATTGTAATCCTGCTGAGCTTACAAATTTCCGCTCAGGAAAAGTGGACTTTGAATGAATGTATTGGCTATGCGATAAAAAATAACCTGCAATTGCAGGATGCGCAACTGAATGAAAAGATTGCCGGATTAAATTACCGCCAATCGAAATGGAACCTGCTGCCCGGAGTTGGCGCCGGAGTTGATGCCGGTTTAAACTATGGGCGGTCGGTAGATCCAAATACGAACGGAATTGTAAATACTTCCTTCTTTAACAACTCTTATTATCTGGGGACTTCGCTCGATCTGTTTCGTGGGTTTATGCTTCAGAACCAGATCAGGTACCAGAAATTCAGGAAAGAATCTGCCGAAAACAATCGGTTGAATGCTACGGATGATTTGGCTTTTGCAGTGATGAATGCCTTTTTTAATGTAGTGTATTACGAAGAGTTGCTGAAAATTGCCAATGAGCAAAAAGCGCTTTCGGAAATGAACGTGCGAAAGACACAAATTTTGGTAGCAACCGGATTGAAAGCACAAACTGATTTGCTGGAGGTAAATGCCAATTTTGAAAAGGAAGAATTGTTTTGCATTCAAACTTCCAATAACATTGCTTCATCGTGGATCAGCCTGAAAAAAGCAATGAACTTGCCTCCTGACAAGCAAATTACACTGGATATACCGAAGGAGAACCCCGTTGTTGCTGAGGTTGTTGCCGATATTCCTGCACTTTTCGGGCAACACATCAGTTGGTCTCCCTATATTCGATCGTTCGAAAGTGAATTTCAGGCCAGTCAAAAAAGTTTGAATATGAGCAAAGCCGGATTTTTCCCCTCGATTAAACTGCAGGCAGCTTATAACACCGGATTCTACGAAACAAACAAAGATGCTGATGAACAGATAATTGCCTTTAACAGCCAGATCAAAAATAACCGCAGTCAGTTTGTTGGAGCTTCGATGAGCATTCCTATATTTAGTAAAAACTCAGTTCGGTTTGATGTAAAGCGCAGCCGCCTTGCTTCGGAACAGTCGCAAACAAAACTTGATCTGGCGAAACAGACAGTTCAGTACGAAATGGAGGAAAACTACAACCAACTGACTGCCTCGTGGAAAGAACTTCGGCAAGCCGGAAAGCAACTGGAAGCCGATACGCTGGCGTTTCAGGCAGCACAAAAAAAGTTTGATCAGGGAATGATCAATGCGGTCGATCTTTACACGATCAAAAACAGGCTGGCAAATACCACCAGTCAGGTTTTACGCTCGAAACTGACCTACGAAATGAAGAAACGGATTCTTGATTTCTACAAAGGGGAAAGGTTTTGGGAATAAAACCAGAGGAAGAAGGAACCCAGAATCCGGGAAAGGGAGGACGAAATGTCCAATTCTCAATAACCAATATCGAATATCGAACAAAAAATAAGAAATAAGAAACAAAAAACGATGCCAGATTTGACGATGATATTGTATTGAAATAACCGTCATCAAGGCAGAACTTGAAACTTTGAACTTGAAACTTGAAACTCTACCGTCATGGGAATGGATAAAATAATTGAAAAGAAAAAGGGAATTCAGAAGAAACATATTTTCTGGGGCCTGGGTATTTTGATCATCGGCTTTTTAATCGTGAAACTGGCTTTTGGAGATCATTCGTCGGTTTTCAGGGCCGAGAAAGATAAGCTTACAGTAAGTAATGTTGAGGATGGTATCTTTAACGACTACATTACGGTAATCGGGCAGGTTGAGCCAATCACTACCATTTTTCTGGATGCTGTGGAAGGCGGAACTGTGGAAGAGCGTTTTATTGAAGAAGGTGCAATCGTTAAAAAAGGCGATGTGATTCTGCGCCTCGAAAACCGGCAGTTATACCAAACCATCCTGAACAGCGAAGCCGCTCTGGCCGAAAAAGAGAACTACCTGCGCAACACAAGGATCAGTTTCGAGACTGAACTGATTCAATCGAAACGCAATATTCTGGACAGCGAATACAAGCTTACCCGAAAAAAACGCACATTTAATCAGTACGAAACGCTATACAAAGAGGCGCTTATTTCGAAAGAGGATTACCTTCAGGCAAAGGAAGATTACGAATACGAAAGCAATCTGCTGGTTATTAATAAGCTGAAAGCAAGAAATGATTCGATCATGCGGGCAACTTCGATGATTACCCTGGTAAGCGACCTTGGGAAAATGCGGCAAATGCTCGATCTGGTTCACGAACGGCTTGACGACCTGAACGTAAAAGCTCCGGTTGACGGTCAGCTGGGAATGCTGGATGCCGAAATCGGGCAATCGATCAGTGGTGGTCAGCGTATTGGACAAGTCAATGTTCTCGATAATTTCAAGGTAAATGCAAAAATCGATGAACACTACATTGACCGTATAGTTCGCGGGCTTGCTGCCTCGCTCGATCGCAACGGAACAAATTTCAGCCTTATAGTAAAAAAGGTTTATCCTGATGTTCGTGAAGGACAGTTCAAGATCGACCTGGTTTTTGAAGGCCAAACACCTGAAAATGTGCGTACCGGCCAAACCTATCACGTTAAACTTGAATTGGGCGAGTCGCAAAAAGCATTGATGATACCGCGCGGAGGTTTTTTTCAGAGCACCGGAGGACAGTGGGTATTTGTGCTGAACGATGCTGGAACCGAAGCGGTTAAACGTCAGATAAAAATTGGCAAACAGAACCCGCAGTATTACGAAGTTCTGGAAGGTTTGAACGCAGGAGAAAAGGTGATTACCTCAGGGTATGAGATGTTTGGGACGAATGATAAAATTACCTTCAGGTAAAGGGAGACAGGAGACAGGAGAAGGGAAACCGGAAAAGAGAGACAGGAGAAGGGAAAAAATGAGAAAGGGAAAACAATGGATTATTTTTCATAAATTTCAGCAACTAACTTAAAAATATTTCTTATGAATACGAAAATCGAAAAATTTGAAGACCTTGATGTTTGGCAAAATGCAATTTCATTAAGTGCTGATGTTTACGGTAAATTCCAGAACTGCAAAGACTATTCCTTAAAAGATCAGATTTGCAGGGCATCAGTTTCTGTTCCTTCAAATATCGCTGAAGGTTTTGAACGACAATACAACAAAGAGTTTATTCAGTTTCTGTTTATTGCCAAAGGTTCGGCCGGAGAAGTTCGCACACAATTATTGATAGCTTTCAGATTGGGATTCTTAGGTGAGCCTGATTATCAAGCTTTAGTTGAAAATACAAAGAGAATATCGGCTCAATTAAACAATTTAGTCAAAACCAGAAAAGAACGATTTAGTTAATAATCCGGGAAAGGTACCGATTCCATTTTTTCGGTTTTCGGTCTCCCTTCTCCCTTTTCCACATTTGCTATGATACGAACAGTAAACCTAAACAAAGTATTTCGCACGGAGGAAATCGAAACCAGTGCGTTGAGCGAAGTGACCCTTCACATTCAGAAGGGCGAGTTTGTAGCCATCATGGGGCCTTCGGGCTGCGGAAAGTCAACATTGCTGAATATTATCGGCTTGCTTGACAACCCGAGTTCAGGAGAGTATTATTTCGACAATCAGGAAGTAGGCGGTTTTAAGGAGCGCAACCGCACATTGCTTCGGAAAGGCAATATCGGCTTTGTGTTCCAGAGTTTTAACCTGATCGACGAACTCAACGTGTATGAAAACGTAGAGCTTCCGCTTATTTACCTGAAGCTGAGTGCCAAAGAGCGCAAGGAAATGGTCGAGAAAGTACTCGAACGGATGAAAATCAGTCACCGCAAAAAACATTTTCCGCAGCAATTATCAGGAGGACAACAGCAACGTGTGGCCATTGCGCGTGCAGTAGTTGCCAATCCGAAGCTGATCCTGGCCGATGAGCCAACTGGTAACCTCGACTCGAAAAATGGGTTGGAAGTGATGAACCTGCTTACCGAACTTAACCGCGAAGGAACAACGATCGTAATGGTAACTCACTCGATGCACGACTCTGAATTTGCTCATCGGGTGATTAATTTGTTCGACGGACAGGTAATTACCGAGGAGGTAAAGAAGCAGATGGGGGAATTGTTGGTATAACAGTCTGGGGGTATGAATAATCTCCGCTTCTTTTGGAGTGAAACTCTTACTAAGTAAATCAGAATTGTAATCCTTAATACGATTAAAATGAACTTATTCCGATCAGTTGTCCGTAGTTTTTTCAGATTTAAATTTTACACGCTTGTAAATTTATTTGGATTGATACTTGGTCTTTCGTGTTCAATCGTACTGTTTCTTTATGTCAGTTTCGAGTTCTCGTATGATCAGTTTCATACCGATAAAGACCGGATATTCCGGATGAGCGAAATATCAACCAGCCCACAGAAAAAAGAAATGGTTCCGCTGGTAAGAATCCCGGTTGCGCCTGACATGAAAGAGGCTTTTGCTGAAATTGAAGATTTTACCCGAATAAAACTGAATCGGGGTAAGCTTTTGAAATATGGAGATAAAAGTATTTCGGTAAAAAACTCACTGTACACTGATCCCAATTTTTTCCGCTTTTTTTCTTTTGGCCTGAAATTGGGCGATCCCCAAACGGTGCAGACAGATAAAAACAGCGTTGTACTCACTGAAGAAACGGCCAACCGTTTATTTGGAAATCAGAATCCGGTTGGTACTACAATTTCCTGTAATAATCAACCTTTTGTAGTTAGCGGAATAGCCAGAAATGTTCCGTTAAACTCACACATCCAGTTCGACCTTGTGTTTCCGATTGAGCCACTCATCAGCGCTCCAGGTGTTTATACCGCCTGGAATGGCGGCTTGTCGGCTACAACTTTTTTAAAACTGCACAGGGCTGATCAAAAGACAGAGATGGCGAATAAAATATCAGACCTTTTGTGGGAGAAAGTAAATAAAGCAGAAAAAGGAAGTGGTTTTCTTACTGAATTTGAGCTCGAACCTTTAACGAAAATTCATCTGCATTCGAAGGTTGACTGGGACATGTTTGGTAATAAGTCGTACACCAACGTGATGACCCTCTTTTTCATTGGAATGCTTGTTCTGATTATTGCTTTTATCAACTACCTTTTTATTTCGAATGGTACACTTGCTCTTCGCACAAAGGAATTTGGCATAAAACAGTATCTGGGGATTGGAAAATACGGAATATTAAGCCAGTTATTTGCTGAATCTTTGCTTCTGTTCATCGCGGCCGGGGCAATTGCAACCGTGGTATTTCTTATTTTTCAACCGGCAATTACCCAACTGTTTGGAGTTGATTTTGTGTCCCTTCAACTCAAACAAAGCCTCCCATTTTTAATCCTGATGATTATTGTATTCAGTGCGTTAGCAAGCTCGATACAATACCTTATCTTCCGGAGGAATAAATCGACTTTGCAACTTTCGGCCTCAAATTCGTCACCCTTCAGGAACAGGCGGATTGCTT
This sequence comes from Prolixibacteraceae bacterium, assembly GCA_019459485.1. Lineage (GTDB taxonomy): Bacteria > Bacteroidota > Bacteroidia > Bacteroidales > Prolixibacteraceae > Aquipluma. The sequence continues at coordinate 5,169 of JAIBEZ010000038.1, read as the reverse complement.
ATGTATCTGCCTTTCAGTTCTGCATTTCTATCGCACTTATTTCGTCGATGCTGATCGTTTACAAGCAATTGAATTTTGCACTGCACAAAGATCTGGGCTTTAAAGCTGAAAACATTATTAATGTGATGAACGGGGAAATCGGGAAAAAAGGTGAAACTATGATCTCGGAACTGAAAAAACTTCCCGGCGTGATCAATGCCTCGGCGAGTTTTGGTATTCCGGGTCTCGAAACCACTCAAAATGGCTATAAGCCCGAAGGCACAGATCAGTGGCAAATGTACAATGCCCTGCATGTTGACGATCGGTTTTTTAAAACATTTCAGGTTAAATTATTGAGCGGACGTAATTTCCTGGAAGGAAGGGATATCGATAACAAGTCGTTCATTATTAACGAAACACTGGCCAAACAATTGGGCTGGGAAAATCCGGTTGGGAAAACCATTTTCAGGGAAAGCGATCATGAAATCATCGGCGTGGTGAAAGATTTTCAGGTTTCTTCGATATATATGAAAATACCGCCACTGATTATTTCCAAAGAGTCGCAGGCCAATTTTTACACCCTTTCAATTTCAGTAAGTCCCAGTAATATTTCACAAACCTTGAAACAGATTGAAAGCATCTGGAACAAAGTAATCCCCAATACACCCTTTGATTATTTCTTTTTGGATGAACGGCTTGGAACTTTGTATGCCGACGTTCAGCAAACAGTAAAAATCCTGTTCATTTTTACCGGAATCTCAATCCTGATTTCAGTTTTGGGACTCTTCGGAATTACATTTTTACTGCTCAACAGTCGCGTAAAGGAAATTGGCATTCGCAAGGTAAACGGCGCCAAAATTTCTGAAATACTGACCATGCTCAATAAAGACTTTGTAAAATGGGTAGCAATCGCTTTTGTAATTGCAACGCCCATTGCTTACTACGCCATGAACCAATGGCTCGAAAGTTTTGCCTACAAAACCGAATTAAGCTGGTGGATTTTCGCCCTGGCCGGTTTGCTGGCATTGGGAATTGCACTGATAACAGTGAGTTGGCAAAGCTGGCGGGCTGCTACGAGGAATCCGGTGGAAGCGTTGCGGTACGAATAAAAAGAAGCCCTCCTAACCTCCCCGAAGGGGAGGGATTTGGAGCAAATGATATAGAATGAGTGAAAGAAAAATAAAAACACTTAAACCATGAACAACCTATTTATTAAACTGGCCATTAACAACTTGTGGAAGCGGAAAAATAACTCGGTAATCAGCCTCGTGGGCCTGGCTGTTGCATTTACTGCCATTTTTCATGTTTATTCGATTGTAGATTTTGAACGTGGATATGAAAGCCGGCACGAGAAAGCAAGCCGAATTTACCGGATTAGCGGCGATATTGTGGCTGCTGAAAACACCATGACACATGCCGTTCTCGGTCCATTAATGGCACCGGGGCTCAAAACTGAATTTCCGGCAGTTGAATCCTTTACCCGCTTGGTTCCTGTACGTCATGCGGTTAAATTGGAAACAGATAAAGGGATATTTGAGATTGAAGAAGCTTATACCGCCGACACGTCCGTCTTCAATATTTTTACGTTCAATTTTATTTATGGCAACCCCAGGCAGGCTCTTCGAAAACCCAATGAGATTGTAATTAATAAAAGCCTTAGTCAAAAAATATTTGGAAATGCTAATCCGATTGGCGAAACTATAATACGCGACGGTGCGCCTCTAACAGTAGCTGGAGTTATAAATGACAGTCAGGATAATGCCCATCATAAATTAAATGTGCTGTTTTCCATGGGAGACGAATGGAATGACCAATCACAAACTACTGAAATAAAAGCATCTGAATCTTACTGGATGCCTGTCTGTTTTGTGTTTGTTTTATTGCAGAAAAACGCGAAGATTGAAAGCATCACCGACAACTTTCAGCCGTTTTACGAAAAATACATGTCCGCCTTCGGGAAAGCCATTAATGCACAATTCACCCCTGTTATTATTCCGTTGAAGGATTTGCACTTTTCCCGTAGTATGAGTTATGACAATCCAAAAGGAAACCGTACCTATTCCTACATTTTTATGGTTATCGGTTTGTTCATTTTGGTGATCGCGTTCATTAACTATTCAAACTTATTGGTGTCGCAAAACCTTGTACAGTCAAAAAATATAGGAATACGGAAAATTAATGGCGCCAGTCAGACCGGAATCTACCTGCAATTCTTAATCAACTCGATGGTTATTATTGCTGTGGCATTGTTTTCAGGAGTCATTCTTTACCGGTTGTCCATTCCACTTTTAAATGAGATACCACTCATCCGTTCCAATCCATTGCCAGTGGGTATCATTATTACGTTATCGGTAGGATTACTGCTTGTACTTTCATTTTTATCTTCACTGATTCCATTTTTCAATCAATCGAAGAAAAGTGGGTTGAAACTTATTCTAAAGAAAGATGCGTCCAAATTGAATAAAGGACAATTAAACTTTGGCCGGGTATCAACAATTGCCCAGTTTTCATTATCCATCATGTTGCTCATCTCCATCATGTTAATCAGCAAACAGCTAACTTTCCTTACGAAAAGTGACATGGGCTTCGACAAAGAAAATGTGATTATGCTGAAGCTCAATAAAACGATATGCAGTTCCGAATCAGTGAAATCGTTAAAACAGGAAATTCTGAGAAATCCGAATGTCGAGTCTGTTGCTTTTTCCAGGTACTCGCCTGGCGAAAGATTGAGTAGCTTTCATTTTCAAATTGACCGGGATGGAAAAAAAGTAACCAAGATCGTCAATGGAATGGAGATTGATTACGATTATATTCCGTTGATGAAAATGGAATTGGCTGAAGGGAGGAATTTTGACGCGACCCATCATGATGACGATTATAAATCGGTGATCATAAACGAAGCAGCCATTGAGTTTTGTGGTTTTACTCCTCCTGTTCTGGGGAAAGAAATTGAAGGGACAAAAATCATCGGCGTTTTAAAGAATGTCTGTTTTAATTCCCTTCGCAATCAAACCGAACCGATCGTGCTTTATCTCGATAAACAAAATGAAGGCTATTTAAACATCAGGATAAAAGCAAATTCAGATTTAAAAACAACAATTGACAATGTGCAAAAAAACTGGAAGACCTTTTTTGTTGATGAACCTTTTAAAATGCAGTTTCTCGATAACCGGGTAAAAATGATGTACGACGATGATTATGCCAAAAGCAAATTAATCAAGCTTTTTACACTGGTAACCTTACTGATTTCATTAATGGGACTTTTCAATATTTCGTTAATGCAAAGCAATCAACACACCAAAGAAATAGGAATCCGCAAAGTAAACGGCGCCAAAATTTCTGAAATACTGACCATGCTCAATAAAGACTTTGTAAAATGGGTGGTAATCGCTTTTGTAATTGCCACTCCCCTAGCCTGGTTTGCCATGAATAAATGGCTAGAAACCTTTGCCTACAAAACTGAATTAAGCTGGTGGATTTTTGCACTTGCGGGTTTGCTGGCATTGGGAATTGCGCTGCTGACGGTTTCGTTCCAATCGTGGAAAGCGGCTGTTAAAAACCCAATAGAAAGTTTAAGATATGAATAGAAACCCCCTCTAACTACCCGGTAAACCGGGACAAGCTCCCTGAAGGGGGAGAATTTGGTGACAAATGAAGTATATCACAATAAATAAATAGAATATGATCGAAAATTATTTTAGAATCGCCTGGCGAAATTTATGGAAAAGGAAATTGTTCTCAGCCATTAATATCGTTGGATTGTCTGTCGGGATGACCTGTTGCATGTTGCTGTTACTTTACATCAATAGCGAACTCTCATTCGACAAACACCAGAAACATATCAGTAATTTATACCTGGTAAGAAGTCAAAACTCGCAATCCAATGGAGATAAGATGGATAACCCAAGAGCTCCGGCTCTTTATGCACAGGCATTTAAAGCAGAATTTCCGGAGGTGGTACAAACAACAAGAGTGTGGTGTAATTTCCTTGAAACCAAAACATTGCTAAAGATTAATGAGCCTGGAGGTGATGTAAGATCAATATACGAAACCAAAGGGATTCATGTTGACTCTACTTTTTTTGACATGTTTTCGTATCAGTTTATTGAAGGGGATGCACTCACAGCCTTAAAAGACCCACGCGCTATTGTTTTATCGGAAGAGGTGGCAAAAAAACTGTTCGGAAACCAACCCGCACTCAATAAAACAATTCAGGTTGGCGGTACGGATGGTAACGGCGAGAGTTTTAGTGTTACGGGTGTTTATCGTGATGAAACCTCCAGATCACATATTGACGCCCGGTATTTTCTTCCAATGAATTCAGGTTGGGTTGGCGACTATTTACGAAATTCAAAACTGGATTTTTCAAACAACAATATGTTCTACACTTATGTCCGGTTAAATCCGAATTCCAGTGCCACAGACCTAAACCGGAAGTTACCTGCTTTCGTAGAAAAATATGCTGGCAAAGAATTGAAGATAGCCGGGTATGACAAAGAAATGAATTTACTCCCGGTAAAGGACATTCATCTTTTCAGTAAAATTGATAAAATTATAACGCCAACCACCAGTACTACCTACCTATATGTGCTGGCTTCCATTGCTTTGTTTACCTTACTTATTGCCTGCATTAATTTTATGAACCTTGCCACTGCAGGCTCAGCAAAACGCGGAATGGAAGTAGGGATACGTAAAGTAATGGGGGCAGGGAAAAAGGGATTGGTTGCCCAGTTTCTTGGAGAGTCGATGGTACTTACCCTCCTATCATTGGTTATAGCAATCATGCTTGTAATCCTGTTTTTGCCAATTTTTAACCAACTTTCAGGAAAGACATTGCTTATTTCCGACCTTTTTAACCCGAAAATAACATTTTCATTCCTCATAATGGCCCTGATAACCGGATTGTTTGCAGGAAGTTACCCGGCATTCTACCTGTCACTGTTCAACCCATCAGAAGCCATTAAAGGCAAATTTTCGAATTCAGTTTCAGCTACAAGCTTACGAAAGGGGCTGGTTGTATTCCAATTTGTGGTGGCAATAGGGCTGGTTGTGGCTACATTGACCATCAGGCATCAGATTACATACATGAAAAATCAGCCGCTGGGGTTCACAAAAGATCAGCAAATTGTAATTCCACTTCGGAGCGATCGGGCCAGAAAAGAATATGCAACTCTTCGGAACGAAATGCTG
>JAIBEZ010000021.1 GCA_019459485.1 Prolixibacteraceae bacterium | reverse complement strand
AAATATCATCAGAAATAAAAGCATGGGAAAATCACAGGAACAATAAAACTGCCAGAATCAAGTGGCAGTTTACAAACGACCAAGCACGGATAAAACTGAAAAGACTTTATCCGTCAATTTTAAATTAACACAACACTAGTATTAATAGTATTTTCTTCATGTCAAAAAATTATTAGGTATTATTTTGTTGCCAAATTATCCGATGAATACTTTACCATCCCTTGTTTTGAACCAAGGAGTTGTACTTTAGGAATTCTCTTTCAGGAATAGGCCCATAGTGCATGTATTCATTATTGTATAGACGGGGTTCAACATCCACCACTGTAAAACTGGTTTTGTTGATGTTTATCCCTTTGGCTGTCTCGTTCAGGTTGGCTTTCCAGCGGCGTAAATCCCAGAAACGGAATCCTTCGAAACAAAGCTCCAACCTTCGTTCGTTCCTGATTAAATTCCTCATCGCTTCTTTACTACTGATGGATGCCAGGTAATTGTCGGGTTGGGTAATTCCGGCGCGTTTACGGATGGCGGCAATTACTTCGCGGGCCGAGAAACTAAACGTCCCTTTTCCATCAGGTCCCCAGGCTTCGTTGGCAGCCTCTGCATAAATAAGGAACAGCTCGGTGTAACGCATATGCACTTCGTAGTGCTTTTGGGTGCTGGGTTGAGCCGGGTTGAGGTTAACATCTTCCCGTAATAGTTTTTTCAGATAATAGCCTGTACGGGTCGAAGTCTGTATCGAATCTTTTGCATCGCTACCGCCTCCCAGTCCTGTTTTAATTGCTTTTCCAGCAAGCATGTTGCCATTGTACACAATGTACATCGCCAGGCGCGGGTCGCGGTTGGCGTATGGATCAGCAGGGTTATAGAGGCTCAACGGGTCGGAAATAGGATAGCCATTGGCGGCGGGGAAAGCCTCGACCAGGTTCTGAGTTGGGTTAACCCGGCCATTGCCGAATAACGAAGGCGGGAATTGAGCTTGTTCCCTGGAATTTGAATTGACAATTGCCCTCCTCCAAACCATTTCTTTCTGGTCCTTATTCGATGCGAGGTTAACGGCGTTTACCCTCGTGGCGTCGTAAAAACGATGACCATTTGGATCGAGCCCTGTAACACCACCGATACCGTCAATCGCCGAGCCTGCATAACTGGCTGCTGTTGCCCAAAGGTTGGCATCGTCGTCCGAAAATGCAGGGCTGGCGGCCAGCAATGCGACACGGGCTTTCAGTGCTTTTACAATGCGACCGCTTATACGCTGATTGGCACGAAGACCAAATACAGAGTTGTAGTTTGCCACGTTCACTCCTTCCAATCCTGCCGGAAGTTGGTTTGCCGCGGTAATGTCAACGTAATCGTCCATCGTTAGGTATTCGAGCGCTTTATCAAAATCGGAATAAATTCGGGCAACTGATTCCGCAAACGTGGCCCTGGGAACATCGAAGTTATCGCTCACTTTCTGGAATTTATCGTACAGTGGAATGCCCAGCGTTTGATTGTCGCTTCCTACGCCTCCGACAGCTGATAACAAATGGTATTGGAACAAACCCCGCAGCGCGTGCGCTTCGCCTTTGAAACGCCGTGCATACATCGAGTTTAATTCGTTGCTGGTCCACTTCCAGGCAACAGTATCGATAATGCTCATAAATTCATTCAGGTACAAAATAGCCGAATTACAATTGTCCCATTGATCAACCGGATTGTAAATTGCCGACCACTGGCCTGTTGCCATACGAAGGTAACTGTTCAGCTTGTCGTTTGAAACCGCATCGTCGGTAGCCACCTCATTAAAACTTAGGCTGTTGGTTGGCAGTTTGACGTAGGAGGTCAAAAGTAACCCTTCCCCAAATGCAGGGTCGCTATAAATCCGATCGACAGTGCTGTGGTTATCGTTTCCGGGCTCCAGCATATCTTCACAACTGCCAAAAAGGAATGGCAGTATTATTAATAGGGAGAATATTTTTAGTAATCTCATAATGATTTTGTTTTTTTTAGATTAAAACATTGTTTTTACACCAATTGAGAATGACCGGTAATACGGCTCTGCCCCAATGCTCAACTCCCTGATGTCTTTAAATTTGGAAATGGTCAAAAGGTTTGACCCATTCACGAAAACACTCAGGTGTTTCATTTTCAGGTTTCCTGCAACGTTGGCCGGCACATCGTAGGTCAACTGTAACCGGTCTAACGTAAAATAGTCGTCTTTATATAGCCAGAATGTTGAACTGCGGTAATTGTTCGTGCTCGATAAAGTACTCAGCCGAGGCAAGGTGGCAGTAGCTTTTGTGGCTTCTGTCCAGCGGTCGAGGACGTAAGTCGAATATTTATCGTTGCCATCAACCCAGTAATAATCGTTGGAAAGGCTACCCTCGGCGCCCATGCGTCCGTTGCCCTTTGCAAACAGTGTCAGGTTTTTCCATGACAATTTGAGGTTTAAACCATAAGAAAGGGGAGCCTGAGAACGTCCAATCACGACCTCATCATTTGAATCGATTATCCCATCACCATTTTGATCCACATATTTAATATCTCCGGGCTTTACCGTTCCAAATGCCTGAATTTCATGGCTGTTAATATCGGATTGATCCATGAAGAACCCTTCGGCTACCAGCCCAAAGCGGGCATCAACCGGGTGTCCAACCCTGTATTGGTAGTCGTTGGCATAAATTTCGTCCCTTTTTAAAACTTCTGAAGTTACGTACAGGGCATTGGCGCCAAGAACAAGTGTCAGGTCGCCAATTTTCTGGGTGTACGACAAGCCAAGTTCCGCGCCGCGATATGCATTGCTGTCGAAATTTTCGTAAGGGATGAAATTGGCATAATAACTTGGGTATTGGGTTTGAGGTCTTGTTATCTGGTCATAATAATCACTCACAAACAGGTTCGCATCCACCGAAAGTTTGTTGTCGAAAAATACCCCGTTCGCGCCAAGATTAAATTCTTTGCGTTTTTCAAAAGCCAGTCGGTTATTGCCTCCCTGAACAGAAACCGTTCCACTGCCTGACCAAGTTCCTTCAAACCAAGAGTAATTTCCTGTTCCTCCGTATTTGTTGTCATAATAATAAAATCCACCAATCCCTTGATCGGAGTTTATTATCCCTCCAGATATGCGAAGCTTAAGAAAATTTACGGCAGAAGCTGATTTCATAAATTCCTCAGAACTGATTAACCATGATAACCCCAATGTAGGAGAAAAGGCGCCCCTGTTCCCTTCCGGTAGTTTTACAGAATTGACATAGGCGCTGCTGAAATCGGCCATATACTTGTTTTTATATCCATAGGCTAACCGTAAGCCCATATTCACATTTTTATTGCCGAAAAAGTCTCCTCTGACCTTATACCGGTTACCAAAGCCTAGCAAGGAACCACTGAGCTGATGCACATCAGCAAAAGTACGTTTGTAGTCAAACACACCATAAAACCCAAATCTTCTTGTAAAGGAAAGGCCACTAACATTCTGATTTCCCGATCTAATATCCGAACCGTATTTGGAAAGGCCATCAATTGAATTTGTTCCTGCATTCCATACCGGTTCATAAACAGAATACTCGTTGGTAATGGACTGGTTATAGCTGGTGTAGAAATCAAAACTAACATTTGTTTGGAAAGTCAAACCTTTGACTATTTCTTCCAAATTAAATTCAATTCTATTGTCGACCGAAAAATTTCGCTGCACATTCTCTGTTTGGCCGCCAGAATATCCATTTGCAATAGGGTTGGTCAGATAACTGGAAGTCCCACCCAATAAATATTTCCCATCAACATCGTTTTTCCGACCCTTTAACAATGAATTCTCCGGATCGATCAATTCAATTGGAATTAATGGCGCGAACAAGTTAGGCTTCAGAGTTGCCGCTTCGCTCCAATAATCACCGACAGCTCCTTTGTTATTATCTAAAACGGCTGTAGCATTGATGGAACTTTTTACCCAACTGGTTATTTTCATATCTACATTGCCTCGTGCATTGAATCGATTGGAACCCGCATTGGTACTCTCACCAAAATTTAACAAGCTCCCTGATTGTTCCCATCCCAGATTTGAATAGTAGGTGGCAATATCATTTCCTCCCGACAATTCGGTCGTTATTCTGGAAAATGGCCTTAGTTTGCGCAAATATTCACCAGAATAGTAGTCAACATTTGGGTATTGATATGGATTTCCAGAACGGTAATTGGCAATGGAATTTGCATCAAACTGGGGAGAAAGCCCATCATTTATCCGTGCTTCATTGTATAATTCCATATAATCGGCAGAGGACAAATATTTTGGCAACGCCGTCGGATTTGAAAAACCATAATGGCCCGTTACATCTATTCTCTTCTTATTCGCCTGCCCCCTTTTTGTCGTAATCAACAAAACTCCGTTTACAGCTTCGCTACCATACAATACTGACGAATTGATATCTTTAAGGACGGTTATTTGTTCAACTTCCGACAGGTTTATGCTCTCGGCACTACGGGGCAAACCATCGACAATCACCATTCCACCACCTATTCCACGAATGTTTGAACTTCCAAGTAGTCCGGGAATACGTCCGTTTAATGCCTCGGAGATGCTTTGAATATTGTCATATTTAAGGATCTCAGCAGGGTTTAACACGCTTATTGCGCCGGTAAGATTTCCTCTTTTTACTTTTCCAAAGGCAATATTTACATTGTCTTTTTCGCCATACATAAATATAGATTGCTTTAATGTAAAACTATCCAGATCCTCAAGTTCTCCTGATTTAAGTAAAATTGACTCGTAGCCATCAGCTTCAATCAGTAAATCGGTTTGAACCGGAACAGAAATCGAAAAGCGACCAGATTCGTCTGTTTTTGCAGTGATTGCTCCTTCGTGGCCGAAAATAGTTGCTCCTGCGACAGGCTTTCCTTCTTCGTTCACTACAACCGACTCTATGATTATGTTGCTTCTTTCGTTTTTACTTTGTGCAATGACATCAATAGGAAACATCAATGCTATTAAATACAGAAAGATTAATATTTGTATATATTTCTTCTTCATTTTTCCAACTTTTTTATGGTTATTCATCTACTTACCAGCCTGGATTTTGAGGCCACTCTTTGTAGAGTTTTGTATAGGAAACCTCGAAAGGCACCCAGTTGTGCTTTTTCTCGACTACGCGGGTCACAACTACTCTTTCCTGAATATTTATCGGTTTCCCATCTGTACCCCGATCGAAGTCAATCGCTGTTTTGTAGATGTATTTCGGGTCGCCATTTAAATTCCACCTACGCAGGTCGAACCAACGGAGCCCTTCAAAACCAAGTTCAACAGCCCGCTCGCGGATAATTTCCGCCATCAAACTGGCCTGTGTTCCGGTGAATTTGTTGTCGATATTGGGCAACTGCGCCCGGTTTCTGATCGTGTTCAATGCCTGCTCGGCAGTCAAACCACTCCCCGGAGCACTACCTGATGCCGATCCATATCCCCAAAGTGCTGCTTCGGCATACATCAGGTACACATCGGCAAGCCGCATACGTGGCATATAGGCCTGCATAGCGCTCCAGCGATTGTCCCAGGGGTTGGTGCCCAGCGGGGTGTATTTTTTCAGGTAATAGCCTGTCACGCTTCCCTGAGTGCCTCCTTTGTGCGTTCCACCGTTATAAAGGAGCGCATATTTATGAGGCAATCCAGCGGTTGCATTGCTTGTGACCATCATATCTCCATCAATAACGATTGTCTTGTAAAACCGGGGATCTCTCTTGATCCACGGGTCATTCGCGTCAAAACCAGATGCCGGATCCTCAAGGGGTAACCCGTTTTCCATACCGTAATTTTTGATGTAGTTTTGTGTTGGAACTTCAACTCTGCCATTTCCGGCACCAAACTCTACAGGACTGTTAGCCCTAACTGTTGTAAATCTTGTATAATTCACATTATTTATCATCTGGTTCATAATGACTTCAGTTCCTCCTGGTCTTACGGTATTGCTCGGCGACCATACCCAAAAGTTGTCGGTCCAGGTTTCCCAGCTCTGCAATTTATAGGCTCCGGTTTCCGTACTTACCTTGATGGCTTCGGCTAAAGCCACTGCCGCCTGTTTGCATAGTTCCACATCGTAAACTGCATTTCCGGTCGATGATTCATTCATCATGGGACTGGCAGCATACAACAGGTTTTTGCCCAAAAATGCCAGTGCATGAACTTTTGAGATACGCTGCCCGTTATTACCAAGCGTTGCTTTCCCGGTGGCTGTATCATCCCAACGTGCCGGCAACAATTTGGCAGCATCTTCAAGATCTTTTGCAGCTTTCAAGGCAGTTTCCTTATAGCTAAGCCGTGGCAGGGTTAATTCTTCTGAAGGAGACAATAACCTGTCAATGTAGGGCAGCCCACCATAAAACTGCATCAGTTCGAGATGGAAAAAACCCCTGAAAAACAGGCACTGTCCTTTAATAATGTCCCTTTCTTCCTGTGTTGCATCAGTCATTAATTCAAGTTTTTCCAAGCCCAGATTGGCCTTTCGGATGGCATACCAGGACAAAGGCCATATCCGTTTTCGCATGGTTTGAGGCTCCATCATAAAAGGAATAGTGTAATTGGCGTTTGCAATTGTCAAGAATCGCCATTGGTCAAACCAATAATTACCATCGTCCCACAATAGGGGAGAGTTTGATAAGGTTTCATCGGCCAGAAACATGTGACAAAAAACGTTACCAGCAAGCGCCTTGTGCGGATCGGATATGCAACCGTACATTTCTTCCACATACCCCTGAAAACTGATGAAGTTACCGAATACATCTTTTTCGTTGATAGACGCTTCCGGGGCCTTATCGAGGTATTCTTCACATGCACTCAGGCTTAAGCCCATGAGCAATACTGCGATATAAAAAGCAGTTTTATATTTTTTAGTTATGGTTCTCATAAATTGCAAGTATTAGAATGATACATCAATACCGAGGTTAAATCGTTTGGGTGTAGGATATGTTCCCTGGTTGGAACTTCCTCCGGAGAAATGCGATTCTCTGTCATCAGGCAGCTTTGACCAAAAGGCAAGATTGTTGCCATTTATAAATACCCGAACAGACGACAAACCGGCTTTCTTTACCAGGTTATTTTGGAAAGTATATGCGAGCTCAGCCGTTTTAAACCTGATATACGAACCATCGAAAAGAAAATAGTCGCCTATGTTTTGCCCTTGAGTCTTCCACCTGGGGATAAAAGAGTTCGCATTGGGATTGTCTTTTGACCAATAATCCAACACATGGTCGAAAAGAACATTTTGAAATTGAACAAAATTCTGTAGAGGGACCAAGCGTGACACATTGTTCACCCCATAAAATTGAACCATTAAACTGAATCCTTTATAATCGACACCCATTGTGCTGTTGTAGGTATTCAATGGAACATCTGAATACCCAATTGGAATAACATCTTCCGATGATTTTATAACACCGTCGGCATTGTAATCAAGGAGATTATAATATCCCGGAAGTTTGGTCAAGTCGTTGGTTTCGGTAGGCACACTCGCAAAAATTTCATCCCAGTTGTTGTAGAAACCAGCCCTCACCAGAGAGCGCGATTGTCCAATCGAATATCCTTCCGACTTCATATACGATGCCATGAGCTGAGGTGAGTCTCTTTTTATAATTTCATTTATCGTGTGGGTTATGGAAAAATTAGCCCAGTAATTCAGCCCGAAACGTGTACGCTTCTGTATTTTCAGTTCTAATTCATGCCCACTTGCTTTTACAGCGCCTAAGTTTGCACTTGGAGCTGTGACCCCAAAATAAGGCGGAATACTAGACCGTGAATTACCATCCAGTAAAATATCGGTACGATCTTCCGTAAAATAATCATAATTAACTGAGATTGCGTTGTCAAACATCCCTACCTCTATCCCATAGTTACTTTTCAGCGCTTTCTCCCAATGAACGTCTGGATTGCCAACGACCGACTCCCTGTAATAATTATATGGGCTAAACTCATTTGGGTTCTGGTTCATTCGGGCAGACCCAGCATAGGAATATTGAGATTCATACAACCATCTTCCCCCTCCCTGATCATCGCCTACAATACCAATGCTGTAACGTAACTTTAAACGGTTCATCCAGTCGATTTTGAAAAACTTTTCGTTTGAAACATACCATCCGGCGGCCAGCGAAGGGAAAAAATCAAACCGGTATCCTGGACCAAATTTTTCGGATCCGTTGTAGGCTCCGTTAAATTCCAATAAATATTTTGAAGCATAGTCGTAGGTAAAACGTGAAACCCAATCTTCGCGATAATTCTTGAACATATTGCCGCTGGCATATTCCTCCCGCTTCACCAAAGCCAACGCGCCAACATTGTGTTCTCCAAAATTACGTGCATAATTGAGCTGGAACTGGTACATTGTCCTTCTTCTGACATTGCTAGCTGATTCATAATCTCCGGTAGCTTCTTCCTGAAGCCACCAGGGTCTGACAATCCAGTCGAACTGATTTGACGATGAACTCGGAATATCTTCAATGTATTCACTGGGATCCTGACCTGGTCCTGTGTATCTTTCCGGATAAACAATCTTTTGTGGTGTATTGGCGGCTGACTCAGGCCTGACAGCATTTGTAACATCATACAGACCACCTGTTGTTCGAAAACCATTGTCATAGAAAATAGATGCTTTGGCACTTAATCCCTTGGTTATAACATCAAGCTTTTGCTCCAACGCAAAATCAGCATTTAGCTCTGTTGTCCGATATTGAAGCATTCCCGTGTTATATACCACGGCAACTGGGTTCGGTAATGCTTCAGCCGGTATTCTGTATGATGCTCCCCATCTACCATCTTCATATTGGGGAAGAAAAGCATCGGGAGGCATACCATACGCTGCAGACCAAGCCAATGGACTTGTTTGGGAACTCTGGTTATTGAATGCCTGTGATGTATTTTTTTGGCTATAAAAACCTGAAAGGTTAACTTTAATATTGGTGGAATTAGTTATTTTAAAATCCAGGTTATTACGGAAGTTGAAACGATCGAAATTATAATTGGGTTCGTATCCTTTATTGTTTTCATATTCTTCGAACATATCACCTTCGTGGAGGTAGCTTGCGGAGCCGAAATAACTCACAAAATTCGTCCCTCCCTGTACATTGAGAGCTGCACGGTGCGACAGGCTATAATCTTTAAACATGGCATCTACCCAATTAACGTTGGGATAGATCATTGCATATTCTGGCGATTGGGGCAGGCGGTAACGTTCAACGATCTGTCCAGGAGTATAATCTGCCCAGGATGTTTCATTTAATACAGTTTCCCTCTCAATTATTTCATTTTTTATTAATAGCGTATTATATGAATCCAGTTTTTGGGGTAATTTGGAAACCGCCAAAGCAGTAGTATTGTATGAAAAGGAAATTTGCGTTTTGCCAACGGCTCCACGTTTCGTGGTTATCAGCACAACACCGTTTGCACCTTTCACCCCAAATACAGCAGTTGCCGATGCATCCTTAAGAACGGAGATACTTTCAACTTCACTGACATCAAGGTTGTCCATGTTTCGTTCTACTCCATCAACAAGGATCAATGGTTGCCCCCCGTTCCAGGTATTCCGGCCACGAATAAACATTGAAGTAGCACTATTCCCGGTACCGGTTCCTCCAGGTTCGCCGCTCGAAGTAACGGTTGTAATACCCGGAAGCTGGCCTGTAAGCGCCTGCTTTAGGTCGGTTACGTTTCCCGAGCGCTTCAGTTCTTCGTTTGTCGTTTGCGCAATGGAACCAACAACACTTTCTTTCTTTTGCACGCCGTATCCCACAACTACCACTTCATCAACGCCAACCGTTTCTTCTTCAAGAACGACTGAGAAGTTGGTTTTGCTGCCAATCGGGATTTCCTGTGGTTTCATCCCGACAAAAGAAATGGAAAGGATTTTGGCATCGAGCGGTACATCGAGGGTAAAGTTTCCATCAAAATCGGTTATGATCCCGATGGTTGTACCTTTTACCATAACCGCAGCGCCTGGAACCGCATCTCCATTGCTGTCAGTGACCTTCCCCTTAACGCTTTTTTTCTGGGGCTGCTCCATGGTAGGTGCAACATCCCGGGGTTTAATTTCGGGTAGCGAGTGGTCGGGGGTGATGATAATCTGCTTTTTTATAATCTCATATTTGAGGTTTAAATCCCTTAGAACCTCGTCAAGAATTACATCAACAGTTTTTCCTTCAACCTTTACATTAACTTTTTTGTCAATGTCGATTATTTCATTCTTGTAAATGAACACAAACTCAGATTGTGCCTCTATTTGCCTGAAGACTTCGAGGAACGAAACTTCATGCAAATTCATAGTCAGTTTAGTAGATTGGGAATAGATGGATGCGGAAACAGACATCAATCCCATTAAAATCAGGAAAATAGTTAGTTTCATGATTAACAATAACCTTTTGAAGTGACCTATAAAGCCACTCCCATTTAGATGTTTTTTTTTCATAAATTTGTACTGGTTAAAATTGTTGACTCAATTTGATCTTTCTTTACCGATGGATGTTAGCGCATCCATCGGTTTTTTCATTTTTTAGGTTTTTAATCCATAGACAAAAATTTGGTTAATATTTGATGATTTTATTGCTTCAAAACAATCAGGCCGTCCGGTTTAACCTCATATTTTCCCTCGACAGTTTTCGACAAATACTCGATAACTTCGGTTAAATCGTCAGAAAGTACCAGCTTGCCGGAAACCAAGGTGTTGGCCAGCTTGTCGCTTTCGATTTGAATGGGGCGGTTGAAGTATTTGTGGACGCGGGAAACAACATCGCGTAGCGGTTTGTCCTTAAAGTTGAAAAGCCCTTCTTTCCACAACACATGCTCCATAATATCAACATTCCTTACGACCGAATTTTTTGCATCGACCGAATAAAAGCAGCCCTGCCCCGGGGTGAGGGTAAACTCTTCGTTCGCCAGTAACTTGTCCTTTTGCGATACGTTTACTTTTCCTTCTACCAAAACTGTTGCAACAGAACCTTCGTCTTCGTAGGCTGATACGTTGAACGTTGTTCCTAAAACTTTAATGTCGATATGGTCGGTTTTCACAATGAAAGGTTGTTTCACATTTTCGCTGACCTCAAAAAAACCTTCCCCTTTAAGGTAAACTTCACGGGTTTTACCTGAAAATGCTGCCGGAAAGGTGAGTCTACTGCCAGCGTTTAATTGCACCAAAGTTCCATCGCTCAGAAGTACTTTATGCCGCTGTCCATATGGAACGACCACTTGGTTCATAGCAGCATTCTTTTCATTTCTACTGTTGCCTATTCGTTCTTCCTCTTCGGTATTCTTAACAACAACTTCTCCTTTATTGGAGCTGTAATCAATAAACGAATCGTTGTTCTTCAATACTTTCGTGGTACCATCCGAGAGAACGATCAATGCCTGATTTTCCCCCTCGTGTTGGATCTGGGCAAATTTTGTCAACGGGTCCTTTTCAAATTGCCTGTAAACAACAATTGATGATATTGCCAGAATAAGCAGTATAGATGCTGCGATTCTTAATGGTAACGGGAAAAGCTGGTAAAAGCGGTTTTTGGGTTTCTTTTTGAGGTGCAATAGAATATTGCTCAACACCTGATTATAATCCTCAGGGCTCATCTTTATTTTGTTCCCGTGATTTACACTTATAAACTCAAAGGCATATTGCAAGGCATCGCTTTGATCGGGCGTCGCTGTTTGCAATTCTTTCAATAATTCATTGGGGTTCTCGGCATCAATCACCAACTGGATGAAGTTTTCGTCTTGTACCAATGATAGAAAATCTGTTTTATTTGAATGTTTGGACATAAATGAATTTAGAATAACTCTTACAATAAATGATCGGAGGAGAGCTTTATAGACAAAAAAATGAAGAATTTTTTATTTTTTTTCGCTGCCCTACTTAAGAGGGCTCCTCTGCGGGAAAAATGAACCAAAAATTACAGTGAGTAACAACAGTTTTTTACCCAGTAAGTCCTTAACCGTTTTTAACGAACGATAGAGTAATGTGCGCGCCGAAGCTTTGTCTATTTGCAATAATTCGGCTATCTCATCGTAGTTTAATCCCTCTGTATATTTTAAGTAGATTATTTCGCTTTGACGGTGGGGCAATTTTGAGATTGCGGCATAAACTATACTGCTGACACTTTTTACATACTCCGAATTAATTATCATTTGTTCTGCATGTGGTTCGAAATCATCGTCCCCGGTCAAACCATTTACAATATTCTGCTTTCTGTTTTCCGATCTTAGCACTTCAATGATTTTATTCCGGAGAGATTTAAAAAGATATATGTGGATTCTGGAAGTCGCCAGTAAGTTTTTTCTTTTATCAATCATCTGGATAAACACTTCCTGAATGCAATCTTTAACCAAATGCTCGTTTTTACAAATTTTCATCCCATACGAAAACAAATCATGGGCAGACTCCTTGTAAAGCGAAGAAAGCGCATCATTATCCCCAGCTATAAATTTGACCCACAAATCATTTCTTGACTTCTCGTTCATTAGCCTGAAAATAAATTCTACCAGTGACAAATGTACTTTTTTAAGCAGACAATTCAATGGGATGGTAGGTATTGAGAAAACACCACGCCTGGCTCACGCATATTTAAGACAGCCTGTATTGTGACAAATACACTCCTTAGTTTATAAATCTATTCTAAAAACTACTTGGCGATTTTGCAGAAAATAAGTTCGTTACACCGCTTTCAAAACCTGCATGTCGGAAACTTAAAGATCCTCAATTATATTACTAAATACTGCATTGGTAATATTTCCTAAGTGAAAAACGCCACTCTTTTTATTTATATTTAATTGTTCTTTAATTTCTACCAGGCCACCACCAAACTGCCGGTCACGTTTTCGACCACGAAATATTTTCCCAGTTTTTCATCTCCCGGTTGAAACGAAACTTGTCCTGTTTTCCACGGGTAAGCAGCGTTTACGTAAGCGCAGAACGATTCGGCAGTCACTTCATCGCCTGAATAGATACGCACTTTTGCATTTTTCAATCCTGTCACTTCAAACCGTTTGCTGATCCCAAGTTGCCCCGAATGCAGCTCCTTGCACGAAACAATCCCATCGGTTTGCTCCACAAAAATGCGGCACTCTCGGTTCCACGAAGTCGGCATCACATAAGTCGAATGTTCTTTTTCAAACCTGGTTTCCAGCCCGAGCAGCAAGGGCGCCCCCTGCGGCATTTTAAACCGAAGTTTAACCGTGTTGCAGGGATTGTATCCTGAAAACACAAAAGCGTTGTTCGATCTGGCAATGGTGAGCACCGGATTTTTCTGTTCAGGCGAATGCTTATCTGTTATGCAACTGATGCCAAATTCCTGCAATACATAGCGAAGATATTGTGGCACCTGAAAATATTTTTCCGGATCATGCGGCGTTAACAATCGCCCGCCGGTAAAGCTGCTCGAATTGGTTCCGCGCAGGTAAACAACTTTGCCCCCGTTCCATTGAGGAAGGCTGCGTACCCAGGCCATATCGCGTTTTTTTCCTGATTGCTCAACCTGCACCAGCATTTTTGTGGTGGGGTCTTTGGGCGTTTTTATTACGGTTCGCATCCCTCCACCTGAAAACAAGGCTTCATGCCTGATCGTTTTTGGATAAGCCACTTCCAGCTTGTCAGGTATATAATCCTGAATAATCCTGAATTCGCCTTCCAGCGGCAGTTCATTTTTCAGGTTCAGAAAATCGGTAAACCGTTCGCTGGAATGATCAACCGGGCCAAACACGATCAGCTTGCCGCCATTTTCAACAAATGCGATAAGGCTTTTCTCCAGTTCGGAACCAGCTTCGGGTGCGGTGGTAATCAGCACCGATTCTTTGAAGAAATCAGTTTTTTGCGAAATGACCGATTGAAACGAAGTTGTTGAAACTACTGTGTTTAATGGCAACCCATTGTTGATGGCCTGACGGATAAACCAGTCGCCGTAATAAATTTCAGGCAACCTGTCTTTCGATTTGTGCGCCCATTCGTGGTATTCGTCAAAAGGGTAAACCCAAACCAGTGGCCCCGGCGCCGTTGGAGAATCCATCCTTGATTTCAGGATATGAGGCGTTACCTCGTTGGGAACCTGCACGGGCATGTTGCCATACGTGTCGTCGATGGTCAGAAAATTCAGGTGCGTCGGGATGCCAATATTGCCATTTTTGTCAATCCGGCAAACCGACATGGGCAGGTAAATGTCGTGCGGTTCGCGGCCATAACGGTCGAGCCACGGACTGTTGAGCCACCACGGATCGTGCGTGTAATACCTGAACAGAAAGCGGTTATCGGGCAACTCGGCCATGCGCGACATATAGCCAACCATTTCCAGGCCAAAATCTCCGTCCAACGCGGCCCACGGAGAATTTGGGGGTGGCAGCATATTGAATTTTCCCTTGTAGATATTTTTCAAATCAACGGCATCGCGGGCCAGATCGGTGCCAACCGATAGATTGGTTCCACGGGTTTGCACCTGAAAGTCTGGACATTCTTGACGGAACAATTTCCAAAACTCGTTGATTTTTGCGGTTGCGCCATCCAGCTTTTCATGATCGAACGTCTTTCCATCGAAAATTGCCCCGGTTGACGACCATCCCTCGTAGCCAAATCCAAAACCGTTGCTGAACCAAATGAAATCAAATCCCAAATCGGTCATAAAATGCTGACTTTGCCTACCGAAGAACGTTCCAAACGGCGTTTTGTCCGGGATTCCGTTGGGGAAACCTGCGTACGATTCGTTATCAGCATTCAGTACAGCATAGCAGTTTACGAACGACTTGTGTCCCATGGCATTACCTCCCAATATTTCCGGGTGTTTTTGGTACTTGAACGGTGATTTTGCAAATTCAGGCCCCGGATCGAAAGTGGTTCCCACCAGCACCGGCTTCCCTGTGATTTTGCGTCCGGCTTCTTTCAATGCCTGAACAATGAATTTCAGGTCGGCATACGTATATTCCGGCGGATTGTCCATGTACAAATACGCCCGTTCGTGAAGCGAAAGCTCTTCGGGACCAGAGCCGACCTCATGTTCAGTATTGGGGTTGCCCATGTATTTTGCCCATTCCAGCGACTGGTCGGGCGTTCCTTTGTAATCAAGGATTTCAGAACCATCACTGGTCCAAATCATTACCGAAACGGTGTCGGCATGGCGCAACAAAGCCGACCATTGTATAAACACTTCTTCGGCCACCTGGCGGATATAGGCTTTGTTGTTCAGCTTGAACGGCTTCAGCGACATTTCGAGGGTAATGTTGTTAAACCGGTTTTTCAGGAGCGCCGGATCATGCGGATCAGCTTTCGTTTGCGCGTTGGCATATCCGAAGCAAAGCAATAGCACGAGCAAACCATTCCGAATTTTTTGTGGTATCTGAGAGGTGTCCATCGGCATATTTTTAGGATTGGTTGATAATAACTGATTCAATATTCAGGTATCGGGCAATTTTTACAATGGTTTTTGCGTGGTGCCCAATTCCGAGTGCAAAATGATGTGTTGGCCCTTCGCTGATCCACCGGGTAAGGAATGTTTTGATGTCGGGCTTAAAAAATCCGCGTGTATTGGTGTTTCCGGTTGGCGGGATCGGCCCGGCCACCGACTCGCCTTCAGCAATTACAAATTTAAATTTTCCATCGTACGTTGAATTGATTGACAACATGGTAATGGGACCTTCTTTGATTTTGAACTCAACACCCGCGCCATGTCCCGGTTTTCCGTGGTATTTTTTCAGGCTACGAAGAACTGGTTTTCCATCGGCAATCGAAATGTTATGAGGTCCGTCGTGACCAACCAGTACAAAGCCTTCGTTAAAATCAACCGGATGAAATTCGGCAAAGCTTCCACCGATCCCCAACCGGTCGAAAATCAATAGCGCTATCAGGGTTTTCAAATCCGACTCCCCGCACATCGGAATGTGTTTGGCGGTAAGCAGCGAGTTACCTACGATTAAATTCGACATTACTTTTCGCATTTCGCTGTCGTCGGGTCCGTCGTAATAATAAGCCAATCCGTTGAGATGATTTGTTTTGATGAAATTTTCGAGCGCAACACTCACTTTGGCTGCAATCCGTAAATCTTCTGGAATAAGTTTCATAGAAATTGGGTCGGATACCGGATCGGGAGTGTCGAAAAAATCGAGAATATGGTTTTCTGCCGCCGAAATTTCATCTTCCGTAACCCGGTCGAAACAGTACATCAGTTGGTTTGCTTCGCATTGCACAATATGGCTTCCGAAAATTGAAGTGAGCATAGTTGCATCGGTGTGCATATCGAGCATGGCATTAATCGGATGGCCAATGTGGCCAATATGGGCCGTTTTAAGGTCGTGCAAAACCTTGGCAATTCGGCAATATTCATTGATTTGCTGATCAACTTCGGGGTCGTCATCCAGCGTCCCGATAATCATTTCAGGAACACGCTTCCCCATTCGGACAGCCACACCGGCAAATTCGGGAAGCGAGCAAATATCATCGTTCATCAACTGCATATAGGTCGAAGCTTTGGCGTACTCCATCGCTTTCAATGGTTGAAGGGCCACCAGCACAATCGGAATGTTGATGGTTTTAATGATGATTCCGAATGTTCCTGAAGATGCATAAGTAAGCATGTCGCAAAAAATCAGGTCGAGGTTTGCAGCTTCAATTTTTCGAACTGCTTCGTAGGCTTTCATCGGCGAATCGATCATGCCAAAGTCGACCATTTCAACGCCTTCGACAGGTAATTTTCGGATAAACTTCTCCTGTTTTTGCATCAACTCCTCGTAAAGTCCGGGAAATTGATCCCAATACTTAAAATATCCAACACCAAATACTCCAATTTTCACCACCGAGTCTGAAACAGAATCGGTATAAATTTCTTCACCTTTCATATTACTGCTATTTAAATTTTCTATTAACGCACTAAGTGTTTCAAATCAAAAAAACATAACCTAAGCCGGGCTGGTAATTATGGCTTTGGGCTCGATCCGCGGAATGAACCAAATAAACAAAACGAAAGCTGCGGGATACATAAAACCTGCATACCACCACAACGGACTATACGAATAATCGGTTATGATATAGCCAATTAGTGGATTTAGCACCAGCGAAGAAATGGCACCCGCCGAACCCGACAAGCCCACAACGGTTGACGTGATTTGCTTTCCGAATATATCGCCAATGGACGTGATATAATTGGTGATCCACAGGCCATGTGCAAAAAAAGCCAAAGCCATTAAAACAAGGATCACGACGTACGACTGGATCAGGCCGGTGAAAGCAATCGGTATGGTCAATACCGCTGCCACGCCCATTACCAGCTTGCGGGAGAAGTTTACGCTGGAAGTTTTACTGAACGCAATATCCGAAAACCAACCTCCCAGCACATTCGCCACGCCGAGTGCAAGAAAAGGCATCCACAAAATTTTCCCAATCGCTTCGAGCGACAAAGAATGGATTTCATTTAAATATTTGGGTATCCAAAACATGTAGAAATAGAAAATCGGATCAAGCACAAACCGCATGGCCACGAAAACCAGCACTTCCTTATTCTTTAGCAAAGAAGCAAATTTCACCCTTTTTGCCGGATCTGGAATCTCCGTATTAATTTCTTCGGATAATGATGGGGATTCTTTTTTTGATTTGGTGAAAATAAGCCAGGCGGCCAGCCAGATAAAACCAAACCCGCCGGTGATCAGGAAAACTGCTCTCCAGCCCACAATCCCCAACAAATAGACACACATTGGAGGGGCAACTACCGCACCTATGGCGGAGCCACCAATAGCGATACCATTGGCCAACGCATGTTTGCTTTTTGGCACCCATTCCATAACCGCTTTTATCGCTCCTGGAAAACAGCCGCCCTCGCCCACGCCAAGTAGAAAGCGGAAAAAC
Source organism: Prolixibacteraceae bacterium (assembly GCA_019459485.1). Taxonomy (GTDB): domain Bacteria; phylum Bacteroidota; class Bacteroidia; order Bacteroidales; family Prolixibacteraceae; genus Aquipluma. The sequence goes on along the minus strand of JAIBEZ010000021.1, from coordinate 28,209 downwards.
CCGAAATGAAAAACACTGGTCGACAGGCTGTGCAAAATAGTGGCAAACGACCAAAATCCGACCGAAAAGGCAAGTCCGAGCCGGCTTCCGTAGCGATCGATCAATATACCGCCGAGTGTAAACATGATGGCATAGCTGATCAGAAAGCCTGAATTAATAAAACCATAGTCGATATCCGAAATATGCAAATCTTCTTTTATTTTCAGAATGGAAACGGAAAGCACTTGCCGGTCGAGAAAGTTGAGCGAAGTTGCGAGTAACAACAGTGTGATAATAATCCAATAGCTGTGTCTAGTTTTCAGAAGCATATCTTAACGCACTAAGTTAGATTAACAGCAAATATAAGAATGGAAATTAATTTTCAACTATTTTTTTCGTTATTTTGCAACTTATTGTACTATTGTTATAAAACACATTGGTCAGGTAGAAATATTAACGCACATACCAAATGTCAAAAAGCACTAACCCTAAATACCTGGATATAAGTAAAGAAATTATCCGCAGGATTGAATCGGGCGAATTACACCCCGGCGACAAAGTTCCTTCTGAAAACGAATTAATTAAAACCTATAAAATAAGCAATACCACTGCGCGCAAAAGCCTTCTCGAAGTTGAAATCAACGGGTGGGTCTCGCGGGTCAAAGGCAAAGGTACTTTTGTCCTAAACCGGTTTCAGGATAAATATTTGACAAGGGTGCTCGGATCGTTTGAGGCCATAAAAGAGAGTTTTAACGACAATCTGATCAAAGAAGGGTTTGCCCCGAAAAATCTGATTCTGGAGAAAACCATCATTGAAAACGGAATATCGTCGAACATTAATGGCCGTCATTACATTGTTGAAGGTCCTGTGCTGAAAATCCACCGTCTTCGTTTTGCCGATGATATGCTATTGAAAGATGAAACCAGGTATATCTCCATGAAGATTTGCCCGAAGATTAATATGCTCGACTTGGAGCAGCCGCTTCTTAAAATATACGAAGAAAAATACCAGCTTGAACTGAATGAAGTTCAGCGAACTCTCGGGACACAGATTTTGTATCCCGGTGAGCCCGGAAACTTCTTTGAAAATGAAATGCCACTGGCTGTTTTCGTGCTCGATGGCGCCATTTTTACTTCCGAAGGAAAAATAGTTGAGCTTGAAAAATCGTATTACCGCGGCGACAAATATAAGTTCTCCGTTTCGGCCAAACCTCAACTTCTTAAAAAATAGTCATTACTCAACCATAAAATAAACTGGTTAACAAACCGCCGCTGTTAATCCTTGCTCAAATTCACCGGTAGCGTTCTGTGGGTGTACAAGCTGCAATGCCAAACAATTGTTAGCCAGCCTAGTCAAGAGCTTTGTATGTTAAATGCGGACTGAAAACAACGAATCCTCCGGCTCCTCATAAGTTATCCTTAGATGTGCCGAAAGCTTTTGTGCCATTTGTAGCCATTTTTTTGAATGAATTTTGAATGAATTTTGAATGAATCTTGAACGAATTTTTATTTTTACAGTCGATCATCAATAGCGTTAATAACTTGATATAAAAGAAATTGCGGATACCGTTTTTCAACGATATCCGCAATTAGTGGAGCTGGCGGGAACGGAACTCATCAGTTATCCAGCTAAATATCAGCAATTTAATTTTTCAAAATTCGTCAAACTCCCGAATTACCACCTCAAAAACGAACTGTTTTGAGTATCAGGTTGCTTCCATTTGCGTTTACGAAAATAGTTAATTTTTTGTGATTCTTCGATTAAAACAATAACTATTTTTCGCATAATCTAATAATAAATAATCATTTATCGCTATTTGTAACTATTTTTCATTTAAATTTGAAAAACTGTTTTTCACAAATCACCATGGGAATTAAATGTATTTCGCAGACAATAACTACTTTTCGGGGAAGATTATCGCCAGAAGAAAGCTTTCTGGTTGGATATGGAGCAATCATTTCACAATTTGAATTGGCTGTTCCTATCCCTGAAAGACTTTCGTTAATCAGTCAGAAAGAGAGAAAATATAAAACGGAAGAATGGCAGGTCTTCACTCCCAGATATAAACCAGATGATACTCTTTTCAAACAATTGGTTTTTGCACTTAAGTACGAAGGCATTAATTTGCTGGTTTTTAAAAAGCTATTTAAAGTATTTTCCGACAACGAAATTAAAGAACTCATTCAAATTGAGCCGCTTAGTCAATATAGCCGCAGAATCTGGTTTATCTTTGAATGGCTAAACAATAAGATACTTGACATTCCGGATTTAGATCGGGGAAATTTTGTTCCTCTAATTGATGATAGTATTCAATTCGCTATCGAAGGAAAACGTTCGTCCCGTCACCGGATCGCTAACAATCTACCAGGAACACCCGATTTTTGTCCATTGATTTATAAAACATCAAAACTGGAGGAATATATTGCATCAAACTTTCAGGACCAAAAGAATACCTATATAAATAGTATACACAAAGAGGTCATGCAAAGAGCTGCCTCATTCCTATTATTAAAAGACTCAAAAGCGTCCTTCACCATCGAAGGGGAAAATCCCGGAACAAATCGGGCTTTACGCTGGGGAAAAGCAATTGGCGAGGCAGGCAAAAACCCAATAACTAAGGTTGAATTGTTAAGACTCCAGGAAATAATCATTGAGAGCAAACGATTTACAAAAATGGGATTCAGGACTGAAGGAGGCTTTGTCGGAGATCGTGAAAGAACAACCGGTGAACCTATTCCAGATCATATATCTGCCAAATGGCAAGATATCGATCAACTTATTGAAGGATTAATTGATACCTATCGTCTTCTTGACAAAGAAAAATTTGATCCGGTATTATCAGCAACTGTAATTGCTTTTGGTTTTGTTTTTATTCATCCATTCTCTGATGGAAATGGTCGGATTCATCGATATCTGATTCACCATATTTTAGCAAAACTGAATCTCACTTATCAAGGGGTAATCTTTCCAATTTCCGCATCCATTTTAGACAAGATTGAAGATTACAGAATTGTATTGGAATCATACTCCCACCCTATTCTTGAATTAATTGAATGGGAAACAACACCGGACCATAATGTTGAAGTTATAAATGATACTATTGATTACTATCGGTATTTTGATGCAACCAAACAAGCTGAGTTTCTATTCGATTGTGTGAGTGATACTATCAATCGAATTATCCCTGAGGAAGTCAACTACATTTATAAATACGAGGAGTTCAAGCGATTTATTGACGACCAATTTGAAATGCCGGACAAGTTAGTGTCAACGCTGGTTAGGTTTCTTGAACAAAATAGAGGAACTCTTTCTAAGAGAGCCAGGGCCAAGGAATTTATTGAATTACAGGATAATGAAGTGAAGAAAATTGAAAGTGCTTTTCAGGAAATTTTTGAAATCTGATGGAATAAAGATTAAGGATCAATTTAAAACCTTAATGGATCTTCGATTGGCAAATTGCAATCTCAAATCTTCCAATTCAGAATTCGTTAATTGAAAACGAAAAGACTCAGGAAACTGTCCAGGTTGCGCTTTATCTGCTCATTCAATCTTTTATTGTCAACCTTGTACATTTCAGTCAAATGTCTTTCGAGCATAACCTGAACACCCCGAATGGTAAAAATCCGGTTTCCAATTTCTATGAGTTCAATATTTTCCATACTCTTGTGCTATTCTGTTTTTGCGAAGCCCTACGTTCTGCGTGGGAGATTAGCAGCAAAAATGGGATTTTTCGTTTTGCTTTCCTTCAATTCCATTTATCTTCACCAGATTTTCTGCATTTATTTGATTTTATTGGGCTTCTTCTTTGATCTGGGCTTCTTATTCGGCTTTTAATGCAGAAAACCGTTCGTTAAAATCAAAATCGTCTTTATCATCAGGTAAACCCATATAACGGCCTTGGGTATCCACATAATATAATTCTCGAACTTTGGCAATCGGATCTTAGGCACAGAATCCAGCAGGTATTTGTGTATTCAGAAATAATTTGGCAGGCAGATTTACAATACAATCGATAAAACCTACTTCAATCAATGCTTTCCGAATTTCGACTTCGCCCGATGATTTGGAAGTTAAAGCACCTTTTACCAAAACGATTCCGGCCTATCCAGTTGGAGAAAGGTGGTAAATAAAATGCTGCATCCTGTCAAAGTTGGCGTTTCCGGTAGGTGTCACGTATAGCCAGTGTCCATCGGTACGCATCAACTCACCGGCTCTAGTCGCTCACATTAAACGGCGGATTGGCAATTATCTGATAGTTAAAAATTAGGTTGTCGACTATGGCCTTCCGGCTTTCTTTTCCTATTAGAACGGTAGGTCATCTCCGGTTTCGGCAGGTTGTTTTTTCGATTTCTTTCTGCCAGCGTTTTAAAACTGGTGGCATCTAACACAATCGTTATTCAGTCTGGTTAAGAGTTTCGCAGCAAAAACCAACGGACGATCGTATGGTTGCCTGTTGAATGGCAGAAAGAGTTGGTTGCTTTTGATTCATACACTCTTTTGGTTCTATTTTGTTTTTAACACAGCCACAAAGCCTCCGCATTCCAGCATTTTCACCGGAATTGTTTCTCCGGCTTTAAAGGCTTTGGTTTCATTTCTAAATGTGCGCGCAGTTTCGCCATCTGAAATCAGGCTAAGATCAAATTCGCCTGATGTAATAAATGGCAACTCCACCGAAATTTCTTTCACCGATTTTTCTCCGTTGATTCCGGCCACGTACCAGTTGGTTCCTTTACGGCTGGCCATCACGATCGATTTTCCGGGTTCTCCTGAAATGAAATGCGTTTCGTCGAACACCGCAGGAACCGCCTTCAGGAACTCTTTGATAAAATTGGGTTGGGTACGGTAGGTTTTTACATTGTCGGCAAAATGAAGGATTCCGACATTGAACACCAGCGATAAGGCCAGTTCGTGCGCGTTGGTGGTGATGTGCGGATATTTCAGGTCGCTGAAACCAACCGGAGTATAATCCATTGGGCCAATTACGTTGCGGGTAAAAGGCAGAATGGTATTCTGGATGGGCGCTGCATCGGTATAAGGTTGGTCAAACAGGTAGCATTCTTCGCCTTTTACTGATTCGAGGCCAATCAGGTTCGGATACGTCCTCGACCAGCCACGCGGGATGGTGCAGCCGTGAAAATTCACCAAAATGTGGTTGTCGGCAGCATCTTTCATAACATCATGATAAAGAGCAATCATGTTTTGCTTGTCGCTGTGCCAAAAGTCAATTTTCACTCCTTTCACGCCCCATTCTTTCAGTTTTTGGAACTCGGCCTTGCGCAATTGTGGATCGTACATGATGTCGCGCGGACGTTCGGTCACCACGTTTTGCGGGCCGCCTGAATTGTACCACATCAAAATACCAACTCCTTTCGAATTGGCATACTGAACGAGTTGCTCAATGTTTCCGCCGGTCATCAGATCCCAGTTGGCGTCAACCAGCGAGTATTCCCAATTCATTTCGGCAGCCAGGTCAACAAATTCTTTGAGGGACTGAAACTTCTTCGGACTGTCGTTCTCCGAAATCCAGCTCCACGAAGCACGGCCAGGCTTCACCCACGAAAAATCGCCGGCAACTGTTGGGTCGGATAAATTGTTGATCAGGGTGGTTTCGAAAATGGGTGCAAGCGTTTCACCCACTACGATGGTTCTCCATGGCATTACCCACGGAGTGGCCGAAACCGGTTCAACAGCGCCGTATCCTTCGGCATCTTTGGCTTCGGGGAAACGCACACGGTACATGCCGTTCGGGGCATTTTGCTCCATGCGGATCCCGCAGTAATGGGGGGTCAGATTGGCTTCGGAAATCAACACCCAATTATTGTTGGTGTTGAACAAAGCAGGGAAAGCCCAGCCCTCTGCATTGGGTGAAGCTGTTCCGATTGGCATTCCGTCCTCGTAGAATTTTTCGTAAGCCGGTGTCCATTGTGATGGCACATCGTAACGCTGGATCCAGGCTTTTCCGGTTTCAGGAACCTTGAAGCCGGTCAGCTCGCGCACAACAGTAAACGCGCTGTCGGATTTTTCGGGGAACACGTAGCGGAAAGCCACGCCGTCGTTGTAAGCCCTCAATACCAGCTGAATCAGCGAGCCCTGCTGATTTTTGAAGGTTAGCTCCAGTTCATTGGCGTGGTTGCGGATTTCAGTCTGGCGGCCAATGTGCATTGTGTAGGTTTCGTCAATGGTTCTCACTTGGCTTTTCGAAACGAATTTCAGACCTGAACTGAATTGCTGATCGTTGCGCTCAATGCCAAGCGGTGAACTTTCAATGACGGCGATTGCCTGACCATCTTTTATCAGGTCAACTTTGTAAACAAGCGAGGTTTCTCCGCCCTCGGTTGCGGCAACAGTAATGCGCAGGTTATTTTCCGGGGAATTCAGTTCCCACATTTTTTCGGCGGGTTGGCACGAAGCGAAGAGTCCCGCAACAGTAAACAGAAACAGGTTTTTAAGGGTTGTTTTTTGCATGATATAAGTTTAATATTCAATCAAATAATAAATTGTCTTTGTTTTGCGCCATCAATGTTTATCCAGCCTTTTTCAGCCGAAAGTACCGATCGTTTTCTTTCCTAAATGGTCAAGTAGTGTGATTTTGGTTGAGTTTTGCGGTTAATTTTCATCGAAAGGTTTTACCGGTTCAAGCCTTCCCGCTCCCTTTCAGTTGTCCGGTATTTGAATTCATCACCGAATCTTTCCATAGCGGCTAAAATCCCTCAGGAATTCGGTCTTATTCTCGTCGGGAAAACTTAGCAACATTTCCAACTTCCGCGAAGGTAGGTATTGACCAATCTTTCGGCATCCGAATTTCCCTCCAAGATGAACGATATCATGTGCGAAAATACGGATTTGAGCGGTCAGAATGAGAGTATTAAAGAATCAATAATAATCTTCACTGTTCATTGGTGAAGTAATTATGCATGAACAACAATTGATATTTTATGGCATTGGTCCAGTAAGGCCAATTGTGTACTCCGGATCGCGTGATGTAATCGTGCGGGATATTGCAGTACAACAGTTGCTCATGCAGATTTTCATTCACTTTGTAGAAAAAATCCTCTGTTCCACAATCGATGATGATAGCAAGTGAATTTGGCGTAAGTAAATTCAGCATATTTATCAAAGTATTCTTTTCCCAATGTTCGGATTGATCAGCATACGTCCCCAAACGTTTGGCCATGTCCCAACTATTGGGAAACGGACGGATATCCACTCCCCCACTCATGCTTCCGACTGCCCCAAACACATTCTGGTGACGGAAAGCAAGGTATAGTGCACCTTGTCCTCCCATACTCAATCCGGAAATAGCACGACCTTTTCTATCTTTGATTGTTTTATACTTTGCATCAACCGATTTGACCAACTCATCAGAAATATAGGTCTCGTATCTAAATGTCTTATCAACCGGGCTATCCCAGTACCAACTACTAATCCCTCCATCAGGACAAACAATAATCATATTGTATATGTCTGATGCCTTTTCAAAACCTTTGGCTTTGTTGATCCAATCAAGATGATTACCACCGTATCCGTGAAGCAGGTATACTACGGGCAATTCTTTGGCATTAGAGTAATTATCAGGAGTAATTACTACAGATTTGATATTCTTCTGCATGGAAGTGCTATATGTTTGAATGGTATCAACAACAGCTGCACTTGCAATTTGGGACAAAATGATAAAAAATGCTAAAATCGATTTCATTGTATTAATTTATTTGTTTTATGTTGGAGAAAATGAACTTATTTTCTGAGCAGGCATGGTAGGCATTCATTTCATATAATAACGGAATATTTAACAAAAGTTTTAAAAAGTTGACTCAGAAATATTCCTGAGCCAACTAAACGAACTTAACTTAATCTAAACGCAAAGATGAAAAACTCTATAAATGAGTAGTTGTAAGAATAAATAACAACTAATATACTAAAGTTTCGCACATAAATATTTGATCAATGTTTCCGGTGTTTTTTGATTTCCGGTATTTTCTAAAGTATTGTTTTTCTTTGTTTTTAGTTTTCCATTTTCGTTATGCGGCTTTATTATTTTGTTCGGTATCGCCAAGCAGCCGGGCTACGAGTTCATTTGCCCGATCGTTCTGGAAAATGCGTTCAAGCAGTTCTTGCTCATCGACTTGGTCAAAAACTGTTGCGATTATTTTCAGCAGTTCGACAAATAGCCCCCAAATCCTTTGGTTCAGGCGTTGCTGTATGGCAGACTCGCTGATTTCAGAAAACAACCCGTTCATGGATTCATAGTTGTCAACGCGGTACCGCAATGTTAACAGCATATGCTGAATCATGGTGATGGTCGAATCAGCGATCTGTGCATCAAAGTCGTTGGATTGGCATTTGCCCAAGCCCAGCAATTGTTTTGATTCCTTGAAGAAAACTTCAATAGTCCATCTGATTTGGTATATTTCGACCACCTGGATGAAAGACAATTGGGTATTTGTGCAAAGCAACACCTTCCACTTGCCGTTTTTGCCCTGTTTGCTAAAAAACAGGTTTATTTTTCTGCCTTTAATTTCTACTTCGGCCTGTGTATAATACAAGCCGAGCTTGCGGCAACGTTTTGCTTTTCCCGTCAGGTTCCGAATTTGGCTGTATGTGTACATCGTCCCGTTGTAAAGGAATTTGGTTTTGGCAATCTTATACATCCCGATCAGATGTACCGTTTGTTTTTTTACCGAAAGTACCGCATTGATAAAAGCATCACAAGTAAACCAACTGTCCATCAGTGCATAATCAATTATAAAGCCCAGGCTTATTGCCCGCTTGAACATTTTTATGGCACAATCAATTTTGGACATGTCGGCCTCCTCTGCCCTTTCGTGTGAGGGGGAGCCATTTGCCCGTTTCTTCTTGTATTGCTTTTTCAGTTCTTTCTTTTTCAGGCCAAAGGGCTTTTCCTTGTTTTTCCCCGTTTCGCGGTGCAACGAAAAATCAAGGGGAATAAGCGATGTCCCATCCCAATATCCCATCGACAGGAGCTTGAAGCCCAACACTGCCTTTTGAGCAACATGGTCCCATACCCGTGATACTTTTTCAATGTGTTTGCCTGTTTTTTCGATCAGCGTGTCGTCAAATATCATATACTTTAAACCAGAATCCTGATCCGGATTCTTGTTTGTCAAGGCTTTAAACTTTGCCGCAAACAACCATAAGACCATCCGCCAGCAAATACCCGGATTGTTTTTCAGCCTGTAAAAGGTGTCCTTCCCCGCTTCTATCTGATGCTTCACGCAACCGGTCAGCATAGAATGAACGGTCGTGGCATCTATAAAAGGCATTGAAAGAAGAATGGTCATCACCCATTCAAAACTGTACCCTTTTTCCTTGACCTGCGAAACAGCGTTACATAGGCTCGAAAATGTGAAACATTTCAAAGAACTGGAAATAAAATCGGGTTCAAGCCACCTATGGGTAAAACCGTTTTTCAATTCTGAAATCTTATTAATATCTTTACACTGTAGCATGGTTTTGTTGTTTTGGATTCGCCCTTAAATTACTAATATTTAAGGTCTTAACAAAATTTCCATGCTACTTTTTTATTCCTAAAAACCCAATTTACAGCACTTTAACTAAGTGCGAAACTTTAGTAATATATTATTTAAATTCACACTTTTTCAAAATTAACCTGTCAGAAGAACTGGTAATTGTTACATGGATATTATTTGAAAGGCAAATACCAGTTTGTCGGATCCAACAACCGATTATAGATAATATCGTAATTGGCAGTGCCTGCGAATTTTGCAGCTACCTTTTCTGCTAAATAGGAAGGATCGTTTCTACGAGTTGCTATACGAACCAAATCAAACCAGCGTTTTCCTTCGAAAGAAAGCTCTAATGCTCGTTCGTCAATAATTAAATCCTCAATATAATTCATCCGATTAGCACCGCTCAAAGGCACACCATTTAAACTATCAGGCACTAGTTTTGGTGCCAAATAAACCCTTCCTCTGATACCCTGGTTATTACTCCATTTAAAATAAGAAGCTGGTTTTACGCTCTCGGAATTAAACCCTGAATTCAAAAGAATAAGAGCAGTCTTAGAATCACCTAATCTGTTGAGTGCCTCTGCAAGTAATAAATGCAAATCAGCTGCCCTAGACATAATAATATCAGTACTGAAAAGTTCAGTTCTATTCAGTGAATATTTACTAATAAAAAAAACTCCATTACTTGTAGTATCAATGGTAATCCCCATCCCCCTATATAAATCTCCGGGAACACCCTTTAGAGGCATTTGAGTTCTAAAAGCGCTAACTAAAAGCTGGGTAGGTTTCACCATAAACATGTCAGTAGTTAACAACCATTTTGCTAACGGATTATTCTGTCCCTGATTTGAATTGTATGGCATAACAGCAATATTCTCATTTCGACCGGATTCAGAATCGATGAAAATATTCTTCCATTCATCTTTGGTATAGGTTTTATCAACTTTATAAATCGCAGTAGTATTTGTGTAACTTTCAAGAGCCATTTTCAAGTAAATGGCCGATTTAGCGAAATCACCTTTTTCAAGGTATAATTCTCCAAGTACGGCTTTTGAGTTCACATATAGAGGAGGAAAATTGGCTGTAGTTACGCCAGTGTTGACATATGGAATATGAATCTCTACATGCTTATCCACTTGTGGATCAAAAATATATGGAATAGTTTGATTGATAAGAGTATCGATCAATACCTCTTTTGACATAGTTATTTGATTCAGATTTTCAGGAAGCGAAGTCAAATTATTATCAATCCATGCAGCCTGTCCATACAATTTAAGTAAATTCAAATATGTCCAACTTCGCAAACCTATCAGAGCACCTTTAGTGTAATGCAGGACATAAGTATCAAAACTCCGATCATACTGTGAAACTTCATCAATATTGGCAAGGACCTCATTGATATTAATGATGACTTTATAAAAGTCGGAAGCATCAAGGTAAGGATTATCTGCAGATAAAACATGATTATTGATGTCTTCTAAAAAACCATCGGTATTTGATGTTACATCCATTTGGTCAGACCTCAGACCGTCAACAATAATTAATTTAGGTAACACATCCTGTAGTGACATTACTGCACCCTCAACTGAAACATTTACATCAATCATTGACTTATAACTCTTATCTGGCGTAATTCTTGCACCTGCCTGCTCTTCAAAGAATTTATCGCTGCACGAATAAATTATGTAGACAAGGCCGATGATTACAAGTAATTTATAAACTCTTATGTCTGATCTATTTTTCATTTTATATGAATTTATCCTGTTATAAATCTAATTTTAAACCTAGGAGAAACGCCCTGGATTGAGGCATTTTCCCGTAATCAACTCCCATATAAAATGGATTGTTAGAGTAAAGAAAATCGGGATCGTAACCGGTATACTTAGTAAATGTAATTAGGTTGGTTGCTGTTAAATAAAGCGTTAAACCTTTATATACGCCAGACATCGATGGAAAATGATAGTTTAAAGTCAATTGCTTTAATCGAATGTATGTACCATCTTCAATCCAACGATCTGAAAATACTGTGTTCCCGGTAGGATCTCCAATTGATGCCCTTGGCAACTTTCCACTTGTATTGGTCGGAGTCCATCTGTCTAATACACTTGCCAATTGATTACCGTACGAATCCATCGACTCTGCTTTGTATCTCACATAATTGAAAATATCATTTCCTACTGAATAGGTGAATAAGGCTGTGAATTCAAATTTTTCATACGAAAGTGTTGTATTTATGCCACCAAACAATTTCGGATTCGGATTCCCAATGATCTGTTTGTCCTTTTCATTTATAACGTTGTCGCTATTAGTATCTATGAAATTCACATCTCCTGCCTGCATTTGTTTCCCATTGGGGCCCGTATATTGAGATGCATCAGCGCCATTGGAGAAGATCCCATTGGTTTTATACCCATAAAAAGCATTCACGGCATTGCCAACAGAAGTAATATATTCACCTCCTTCAATTGGAGTAATGATATTTGAAGTAGCTTGATTTATAAATTCTAGTCCTCTTATTTTAGTCATTTGTTTGGTCATAGAACTACCGACGATCCAAACCAACCGACCTATATGTAATCTAGCATCTGCCGAAATTTCTACTCCCTCTGACTGAAGCTTTCCCCCATTATCAAAATAATTAGTGGTGTATCCAAAAGTTTGTGGTAATTTCTGCCGGATAATCAGGTTATTCACATTCGATTGATAATAATCGACATGAACATTAAGTACTTGTCTAAATAACGAAAAATCGACTCCTGCATTTACTGTATTTTTTTTCTCAAGTTTCATATTGTTGTTTGGTATTGCCTCTCGGGTAATTAGACCAATACTATTCACCTTACGGGAGACATAATATAGCTTCGAAAAATCATAAACATTACTAAACATATTGCCAACAACAGACCATGATGCGCGAAATTTCAAATCTTCAATCCATTTTGCGTGCGAAAGGAATTTTTCGGAAGAGGCACGCCATGCTAAAGCAACAGAAGGATAAAAATTATATCGGTTTTCTGCATTCACAGCAGAATTCCCGTCATACGAGAGATTTGCGTCAACAAGATACCTATCCCGAATATTATAGTTTAAACTTCCAAAATATGATATCCAGACCAGTCCCCTGTTATCTCCGGTTAAAGTTCTGAGAAAAGAATATTTTGAACCTTGTCCCAGACTTTTGAAATCATCAGATGGGGTATTCAAGTCAATTGCTTTATCATTTTTGTAGTTATTTTTCATATATCTGATTCCACCGTGTACAAGGATTGAATGACCTATACCTATTTTGTTATTATAGATCAGCATAGCATGGTTTTGACTTGAACGAAATTCGTTCACAAAATCACCTGGACTATTGCTTGCAGAATCAACATTGACGACGCCAATATCTGGCAAGAAAATGTTCTCACGGGAATTATTGTAGTCAATCCCTACCAAGTTTGACAGTAGAAAACGCTCATTGAACTTATATTGAACATTCACAGAACTTAAAAATTGATAATTCCGACTTGTCCCCATTCCATTCTTTACCAAAGCCTTAGGATTACTTACGTTAAAAGCACCAACATCGTCTATATAAGACAATGCCGTTCCCGTAGAATTGTCTCTGGCATATTCATCCATAATGGGAGGCATAAGCAAAGAGGAAATTAACGGATTTTTCCATGTACTATAACCCAGATTAGGCAATTTGCTGTCGGCCAAAGAAAGCTTGGCATTTGGTGTAATCGAGAACTTGTCAGATATATTAATCTTCCCATTAATACGTAAGTTAAATTTGGAATAACCTGATTCTTCGAACAATCCTTTCTGATGCACATAACCTGTTGAAATGTTATAAGTGGCAATATCATCACCTCCCTTTAAGAAAAAGTGATACTTACTAAACGTCGAAGGCTTATAGGTTGATTTTTGCCAATCAGTGCTATTATTGTATCGATAGTATTCATTTGTTCCCGGATTCCCATGCAACCATGGGAATTTCGTATCTATGTCAACTGAATTCAGTGGATTTGAATTATAAATATCTGTAAAGTAATTTCTAAATTCCGATGAATTAAGCAGATGGAGGCTTTGAGGTACCATAGAAATGCCACCATAAGCCGACATCTGAATAACTGTACTTGTTTCACTCTTTTGTTCAGTATTTACATTTATAATTCCATTCGATCCGGAGGCACCCAAAAAAGAAACACCATCTTTCAATATAGAAATATCAGAAATATCAGAAATATCAATCACTTCCAACGGATTAACAGCGAAACCCTCCATCAGACTATTATTAGCATATGAATAGTCATGAATCATACCGTCAACAAAAAGTAAAGGTTCTGTTTTCCCATATAAAGACGAAATACCACGAATATTCATGAATGTTTTGTGACCAGGCATTCCTGACTGTTCAATAACAGATAAACCGGAAACCCTACCTTGTAAAGCCTGATCAAAAGAACTTGCCATGGAAAATTTCAAATTGTCAGCAGTAAGTGCCGTCACCGAAAAGTTTGCATCTTTTAAAACACTCTTACCAAGGGGGTTGTTAAAAGAGTTATCAAAAGAAGAGTACCCTGAAGAAACCAGTGAAACGTTAATTAAATCACGTCCGTTTAAGTGAATAATTCGTTTATTATATCCCGGAAGGTCAATGATTAACTCTACTTGTTTATGTGGAACTGAAATAGTAAAAACTCCTTTATCATCTGTCTCAGACGATATTCCTGTTGACGTAACTGAAATCAAAGCCTGTTCTAACGGCCTGCCGGTTCCTGATTCTAAAACGATCCCTTTAATATTTTCATTTGAATTCTGTGACCAAACAGTTTGAAAACTGAAACAGGTTATAAGCAATATCAAAATTGAGAAATAATTCGTATTAGAAGATCTTTTTACGATTTCAAATCGGTATTTTTTTGTCATTTCAAAAAGATATTAGGTTAATTAGCTGATATGCAAATTATTTAATCGGAGTGAAAATTACTGAGTTCCAGAACAGCAATCCCCATGTAATGTTAACCACCTTAATTTTATGCTCTTCCGTTTTATCCCAGACAAATTCACCCCAACTCGTTGTTTTATTAGGGTCAGTTTTCTTGATTGTTGCAGAATAAACACCATCAACATAGACTTCATAATCCACATTTCCTGACCACAAATTTGAAGTCAAATTATAATGACCTTTCATAATTTTCGGAGTTGTAATCTCACACCACCAGAATCCATTCATATTCAAACAATCATCATTATTTTTATAATAGTATTGAAGGTAATCACCTTTCCATTTAATTTTGGAAAAAGTATTTTGCCCATCATACCATTTCATATAATATTTGCGATAGTAGTCACCTTGCTTCAAGTCAAAGTAATCAGTGCAATAAAATGTTAAAATACTTGGATCGGGTTGAGTTACAGGCAACAAGTCGGTAATACTGTGAATCGCCCCATTTTTAGCAGGAATATCTGAAGATGCAATATCAAAACCTGTGTATAATAGATTTTCACTATCATAATTCAATTTATAGTCTGTATCGATGGTAACAGATACATTGTTATCGCTTGACAAAATTGGATATAACCTAGTTGTAAAGTCAGAAAGATAATATGTACCTCCCAAGCAATGATACTCCATGTAACGGTAAAATCCGTTTTCCAAAAAGGTAATACTGTCGGGACTATTTGTATACTGCAAAATCAAATCATCAATAGTTCTGATACCGTGATTGTTATAAATGGCATTGGGCACAGCCAGTATGGTAAATCTGGTACGAGTAACTTTCTTCCCAAAAGGAAAATTTATTTTTTGAAGAGTATCTTTAAGACCAGTACGGTTCAATCCTTCCGTGAAAAGTGAATAATTAGGATCAGCTGCGAGCTTATCGAAAACACTTAGTATAACAGGATCAATAACACGATCAATCAACTGAATATACCCGTTTGCAACAGGAATATCTCTTTTAATGATTTTTGACTGTTTGTTAATAATGATATCTGATCCTTGAAACTCAGTAACAAGGTAATCCCCGATAGAATTTGTATCACGCAGTGCTCCAAGTCCAATATCTCCAGTCTTAATCTCATTAGCTACCAAATGGTTGTATACTAGTTTTATTTTATCTTTATTAGCAAGCTGTTCATAGGTCGTACTATTTTCAGTATAAAACTTTATCATGGCCTCATTATTAGGCAGGAAGAGGGTATATGGTCCACGCACGCTCAATTGATCATTCAATCCTGTACTCTCCAATAATTTACCAAATTCAGAAAACTGATCAGGGTTACTGAGAACATAATCAGAAATAACCTGTTTATTGGAGGTTACATCCCAAAGGTCAGGATTTTGTGTACATCCAAACAAAGTCACAACTAAGAATAGAATATTGATTAATTCTTTAATTTTATGCCTAAAAATATTTTTCATACTTCAAAATTTTCAATGGATTTATCTGTCATAAAATGGATTCTGCTTAAGATTTTGGTTATACAGGATATCCTGTTCCGGTATCGGTAAATAATAGCTCAATGTGTCGAACACCTTGGTTTTCAGTATCTGCTGCTGTTGAATATTGACTGCTCCAGCAAGTATCATATCGATAATGATTTGTTTCTTCTCAAAATGATTTCTTTTAGCCGCCCTCAACAAATCAAACCAACGTTTTCCCTCAATAATAAATTCTCTTGCTCGTTCATCTAAAACAGCGTTCCTTAAATCCTCTTTTACACCGATGTCGGTATGGGTTATCCCTGCCCTTTCAGCCGTTTGCCTAAGTAGCGCGTTAGCCTCCACTAACTGATTTAGTTCAGTCAGTGCTTCTGCTTTCATAAGTATGATATCAGCATACCTGTAATAGATAAAATGCCCATCACGTTGACTTGAATTCCTTCGCACCCCGCTATTTAAATTAACTCCTAAATATTTCCAACCCGGAGTATTGATACCGCACATCCTTAGGTCCTGCTTAGCCATAATTGTGACAAATTTTTTACTGAAACTTAGCTGATTCTGAAACAACATTCTATCGTAGATTGGATTTTCCTGGGCATCCAAATTATCATCATACTGAATTTCAAAAATACCTTCAACAGGAGAATTTCCCGGATTATATATATTAAACCAGGTTTCAGTTGACTCCAGAGCAAAAAGGCCTGAATTGGTTATAGAGTCACAATAGTCACTACATTTTTGATATTGCTCGTCCCATAAGTAAACATCGGCCAGAAGAGCCATAATAGAGTATTTATTGGCACTACCAACAAAATATTCAGGGTCATTCTTAAATTCAGTAGTGTAAGCTAAATTCTTCGCAACCAGTAGATCCTTAATAATCTGGGCAAGAACTAATTTCTCACTGGATTTGGGCAAAAAAAGATTTGTAGTATCAGATATAGAAGGTTCAAGTACCAATGGAACATCTTTCCACAGCCTAACCAAATAAAAATAGCTTAAAGATCTGATGAATAATGCTTCAGCGTCAACGCCATCTTTCATTTTTTTTGTAAAGGTTTTATCCTTAAGAAAAACTTCATTATCGTAATGCATGAGAGTGTTAGCTAAGTTTATGGCATTATAATAACTCGCCCAAGTAATTAAACTGTTTGCAGGACTTATATCACTACCTGCAATTTTGTTATAATTACCAAACTGAGTACCAAAAGTAACCATGTCAGCCCGAAGTTCTCCCCAAATAAATGATTCGACAGAACCAGCACGAAAAGCACTATAGGTAGCAGCAAGAGCACCTTCAACATCTTCTCTTTTAGTCCAGAATTTCTCTTTGATCAAATCATTTTCAGGAGCTAGGGTCAACCAATCCTTACATGATGACATCAGTAGAGATAACAGGATAAAAGCAAAGCAAATCAGTTTAAATATGCAATATCTTTTCATTGAACAAATTTTAGAAATTTTAAAATGTAACATTTATGCCAAACATAATTTTCCGGCTCGGCGGTGTCCTACTATAATCCTTAGGCAAAACGCTCGGTTGAGTTGGAGGAGCAACATCGGGATCCTGTCCTGAATAGCGAGTCCATGTGTAAAGGTTATAAGCGGTAGTATATACCTTCAAATACTTAACCTTAAGCACCTTACAAACATCCGGCTTTACCATGTAACTTAGAGACAGGGTTTTTAGCCTCAAGAAAGATCCATCTTCAACAAAACGGTCAGAACCCAACCAATTAAAGCCTTGATTATAAAGAGCTCTTGGCATATCTGTAATATCACCATTCCTTCTCCAGCGCCAATCAGTAGCTGTACTTTGATTGTCGTAGCCATACATATTCTCAGTTTCCATGCGAGTCTGGTTGATAATCTTCTGTCCGAGCTTAAAGTAGAAGAACGTATTCAGAATGTACCCCTTGTACTGGATTCTGCTTCCAAAGCCACCCATAAATTTCGGGTTTAAATCGCCTAAGTAAACCAAATCCAGTTCGTCGATTTTACCATCATGGTTGATGTCATCATACTTCGCGTCGCCCCCCTGGAATACATAACCGCTGGAATTACCCATAATCATTTTAAGAGGTACATCTTTATTACTGCCATAAACTGGGTTGCCGATTTTATTACGTACAATAGCATCAGCGTCACTAGAGTAAACACCTAAATAACGATAGCCAAAGAATCCTCCCATTGCTTCACCAGGACTAATGCTGATTTTATAATTTCCATTAGTTAGCATATCACCAATCTGAAGATTATAGTTTTCTGGCAGTCTTATCACCACGTTTTTATTATTCGAAAAGTTGAAGTTAATGTTTAGCTGAAAATCTGTTTTCTTTACCACAGTGTAATCCATCATAAATTCTATTCCCAGATTTTCCATTTCTCCATTGTTCTGATTCAATGACTTAAACCCAGTTTGATCAGGAATTCCAGAGTTTTCAAGGTATAAATTCAAGGTTTTTTTACGATAATAATCAATTTCTATGTTTATCCTATTATCCAAACCAAAGAAGGAAATTCCAGGATTAATCTGATCGATGGTTTCCCACTGCAGACTGGTTAATTCAAGTCCATCTGGCTTAACTCCCTGCCTATTAAGGTAGGACAAACCTGATCCTGCTGAATAAGTGTTATAATACAAGTAATTGCTGCCTGGAGAGTTACCACTTTGTCCCCAACTACACCTCAATTTAAGATCGTCAATCCACATCAGATTTTGCATGAAGTGCTCCTTATTGATTCGCCATGCCGCAGAGATGGTTGGAAATAAACCCCATCGGCTTGCTGCACTGAATTTCGAGTTACCTTCATATTTTGCACCGATGGAAAAAATATATTTATCTCTGTATTTATAAGTCGAATTCAGGTAAAACCCCAAAGAACGATATTTACTAAACAAGGAATATAGGCCAACAATATTATTGTCATCGATTGGAAGCTGAAAATCGGGAGATGCAGAGTTACTCGTTGAGACCTTAAGGGCTCTCTGAAGAGTTTCTTCAGTATCAACCTGTCCCATCAGTGCCAGATCATGATCTTTTCCAAATTTCGGATTATAAATGATCTGATTAATGGTGTAGATAGAACTTTTCTTTGTGAATTCATCAGAAGCTCGATTGGTAATATCGCTGTTATAGTTGTACCCAATTGCTTTATAAGGTAAAAATTTTGATCTTTTGTTGTCAAAAATATCCAACGTCACGGTTGAATTGAAAATTACATTTGGAAGAATATAGTACTTGATAGAAAATAAGGCACGGGCATTGTCCTTTATTTGTTTATTTAAACCAAGGTTAGCCAAAGCGACTGGATTATATACATCGTTCGCAGTACCTTGAAGTGTAGATAATGGGGTAAAATATGAGCCATACGAAACATTACTGGTATCACGATCCATTACCGACAAATTCGGCATTCTCTTATATGCTACCGAACGTAACAACCTGTTATTGTCAAACTCTTCAACATCGTATGTATTATATTGATCATACCGGGTAAACATGATATCTGTCTTAAACTGAAGCTTTGAAGAAAGATCGTAATCTAATGAACTTCGAAGATTCAATTTCTTTAATCCATTATTAATAGTTGTTCCTGTTTCATCAAAAAATCCGACCGACATGTTGTATCTTGATTTCTCACCACCTCCACGAACAGAAAAATCGTGTTGTTGTGTATGGGCAATCCGGGTAATTTCTTTAATCCAATTGGTGTTCTGCGAATAATTATTATATAGGCTCCAAGTTGGATCAAAGGCGATCTGTTTGAATTCATCTGTTGTTGAAAATTCGTTACGGTTCCAATTATAGTATTCTTCGGTAATCAACTGTGCATAACCCGCACCATCAAGCATTGGAATCGGATCCGGTTCTTTGGCAATTGTTGTCTTATAAGTATATTCAAAAATAGGTTTTGATTTGATACCACGCTTTGTTTTGATCATCAGCACTCCGTTTGAAGCCCTCGAACCCCAGGCAGCAGTAGAAGCAGCATCCTTTAGGACTTCAATTGTTTCGATATCTTCAGGAGAAACATCAATTAGATTACCAAACTTTTCTACATCAGCACTACCAAAATCAAAATTTTCATCAATCTGGGCATCATAAGGAATACCATTAATAACGATCAACGGATTATTACGCGCATTTAGCGAGGCAGTACCTCGGATTCTAATATTTAATCCTGCACCCGGATCACCCGAAACGGATGAAATATCCACATTGCCCATTCGCCCTTGAAGCAAATCTTCAACCGAGGTTGACATCAGTGATGTCATATCCTTCAAGTCGATTCTGGCTACAGAAGTGGCACGATCGCGTACCTCAGTAAAACCATCGTTACTGATTTTTGAAGCTGAAACTTTAACTTCACCAAGGGATTGGTCTTCAGTTTCGAGCTGAATATTTAGCTGAAGGTTGCCATTTATAGAAAGACTTTGCTTTTTGTACCCAATAAATGAAGCTTGGATCGGATTCTTATCATTGCTTACCTTGAAAACAAAATTTCCATTTATGTCGGTGATAGTACCTGAGACGAACCTTCCGCTTTTATCAATTTCGACCACATTTACAGACGGAAGTGATTCATTGGTAGTTGCATCGGTTATATGTCCCTTAACAATGGCTGGTTTTTGTGCGTACAAATTACAGAATCCTAATTGTAGTATAATTATTAGTAATCCTGAAAATTGAATTATTTTTTTCATTTTTAATCTGGTTAGATTTTTAAATTACTAATATTTTAAAACAGAGTTTATTTTGTGAACGACACCTTCCCTGACCAATATATTGGCTTGAGAATGATCGATGCTTACAATCTGCCCTGAATGGTCTTCAACTGAGAGATTATTCACTACATTTCTGATTTTAAGAGTTGAGTATTGTGTTCCGTTAGTAGTAACAAGGTCAACTCGTTGGGAAGGAAATTCACCAGAAGCTTTACCATTGTCAAAAATTACATTTTTTCGAATGAAGTGATATTGAAGCCAGCTTTTTAATGAATCATTATTCGTTGGAATTAAACCCTCAGACTCAGCTTTGTCCATCGCCTCATTGGATGGAATCAACCCTGTCCAAGAATCTGCTTCTTCAAGGAATCTTAGTCTCGGAATAGTATCTCTGGTTATTTGATCTATATTCCTCGGATCAAGCATTCTAGTACGTACCAGTAAATCTTTAAATTTTGAAACATTTTTATCATAAACCAGATATTTTCCCATTACATAATTGGACTTTATTGGAATGTTGATTTTATTTAAAATACCATTTCTATCGTTAGTAACAATATTATCAATGACGATTTTCTCTCTTAGACGCTGATTTTCTGCTGATTGGATCCAGCCATTCGCAATATGTATAAAATTGCCTGAACTCATTTTCACATATTGATCCTCATTAAGATCTGATAATATCCCATTATAAATGTGATCCTGAACAAACATATTCAAATCAACATCCTTCATTGCGTTCCATTTGGTGTCTTTACCTTTGTATTGTATGGTAGATGAAATAGGTTCATACCTTATACCAATGGCTTCCAACTGGGCGTTAGTCGGAGCAAAAAGGGTAACATTAAAATTTGGGTTTGAGAGTCTGTTTAATAAACCTGATTGTTTTAATGCATAGAGAAAAGTAGAATAGTTTGCTTCGAAAAACAGAGTGCCAGGGACACAGGTGAAAACATTAGGCTCAAGTATTTTATCCATTTCATAAACTACTCCATTACTGCACATACGTGCAGATCTGATATCGCTCTTGTTTATAACTGTCTCTGAACCAAATGCGTCGAAGTAACTATTTGAAATTTTCGAAATTAATCCAAGTGATTCTCCAATCTGTGTCTGAAGTATGTAATATAATGTTATCATTGGAACTTCGTCCAATGAAGAATAAGTTTTTAATACGGTCTTGTTCAAATAATCTTGAAGGACTTGATTTGATGGTAAGAACAAGGTGAACATATCTTTCATGCGTTCCGCGTCTCCGACGAAGGCTCCCTGTTCTTCAGCTAAATTGGAAACCAGGTTATACCCTTTTATATACAACTGATTCTTATTCTTATCAATACCCCCAGGAAAATAAGTCGCAAATCGTTGTAAAATATCATAATACAGGCCGTATTTATCCTGATTATTCAGCAAATATTCATCAATGTTTTGTAATGGCGATACAACCTGATCAATAAAATAAATAAAACCATTCGATGTTCGAACTTCTGATTCGGTAACCATCGCATTTCCCCAGTTCATATCTCCATGACCTGTTTCCCACTTACTTCCAGGATACATAAACAAATAATCAGAACCATCTGTCGCACCAAAGAAATCTTCAAAATAGTCTTTACTAAAAAGTGGCATCAGCTTTATGCCTGTAGACATTAATAACTCCTGACCTTTCATTGCCGGATAATACTTCACAGTCTCTTTGTAAGGTATAGTTGTACTATTTGTTGGTTTTCTGAAAAACAACGAAGCATATTCTCCGTCCGGCCCCTGCAACTCAGAGAATAAATATTCATAAATTAGTTGAAATCTGGATCTTGGATTAGGAAGTACATGCAGTGTAAATAGTTGCATCGCTTGATCTGAAGATAAATCTTCAACGGAGGAGATTCCATTTGATTTAAAATATGCCTTAAAAGCTTCGTCATCTGGAACGAATAAAGTGAAGAGTTGCTTTGTAATAGGAATGGTATATGCCGCTTTGTCCATTAATTTGAGGAAAATGGTATAGTTACCTCTTTTTTGTAAAGTTTCAATATTTGATCCTCCAAGCCATGGAGGAGCATCGAATCTGTCCTGTTGCTTCGAACAACCGAATACTCCTAGCAACAATACCATAGCAAGTGTTGACATTTGGAGAAGCTGTTTTCTTTTTGTCATGTTAGGTTATTTTAAATGATATAAGGTATCCCTTTATATTGTTCTTATAGACTTTACTTCACTTATTTAATATGACTAGATATATATTAACAACATCAGAAGTATCAATAATGAAATGATTAAGATTAATAGAATATCTTTAAAATCGACTTGTTTTCTTTTAATTTTCATAAACTATTTGTTTCAACATCTTTATTTGAATATGATTTGGTAAAATTAGGTTGAGTCAGAACAAAGCACTCGTATATAAATCCCAAACACATGTTTGTACGTCCCATTTTTAAATAAAGTGTAGATTACAAGCTTCGAACAATTAGCATTAACCATATGAAATACAGACATTTAATAATATAATCGGATGACTTCTACTAAAATGTATAAAATTATTAAGATTGAAATTCAAGGATGACTCTCAGGAAGCAATGATTTCAATATAAATCTATATGAATGTCCGCAATGTTACCCAATGTCATAAAAGTCATTCAATTATTATTAAGTTGCCGGGAAATGACAACAAATGGCAACAAATGACTGACGCAAAATGCCAAATAGGTATGCAAACGGACAAACAATAAATCTATTTACGATTCATATTTCCACAAATGGCCATGGGCATAAGTTGTAAGGAATATGCCTATCCTAAAAGTGGAGAACGTAAAACCTTCAAACTAACTTTCTATTCTTCTCAATATACTTTGAAGGAGACATACCAATATGGTTGCGAAAGACTTTTGAAAAATGGTCAGGAGTTTTAAAACCAACAGCATACGCAGTCTCCGAAATATTCAAATCTTCGGTAATTAATAACCTTGTTGCCATATTTATCCGTATAGAAAAAATGAAATCGTTAACTGTTTGGTTTGTAATTGCTTTAATTTTTCGGTAAAACTGGGTACGACTCATACCTACTTCCTCTGCAAATTTCTGTGGATCGAAATCCGGATTATCCAGGTGTCTTTCAACGATACCTCGAATTTTATTAATGAACGCATCATCGAGCGAATTGGCATGATCAGAATTAGGTTCAAAATCCATCAGTGAAAATTTTTCGCGCAGCAACTGGCGCGATTTAATCATGTTGTTAACCCTTAATTGCAGGTTTCTAGCATTAAAAGGCTTCATGATATAATCATCAGCTCCTGCAAATAATCCTTCAACTTGATATTCTTCGGTCGAACGAGCGGTAAGCAGAATTACTGGAATATGATTCGTACGTTCATTATTTCGAATCAACTGACACATTTCCAGACCATCCATATCCGGCATCATGATATCACTGATTATTAAATCCGGAATATATTCCATGGCAAGTTCAAATCCGATTTTCCCATTGCTTGCCGACAACATTTCATAATTATCCTGCAAAATATCTTCAACAAAAAGTCTCATATCCCGATTATCTTCAACAATCAGAATCAATGGTTTTTCCGAAGATCGATCCAACTTAGAAAAAGCCATTTTCGAATGGTTAAGATTAAGTAGAGAAAGCTCTTCTCCAGCGACAGATAGTATCTCAGACTGCGGAATAAAAGCACTCATCTGCGATTCTTCCACATCTTTTCCGATAGGGATCCAGATTGTAAAACAGCTTCCTGAGTTCACTTCACTCTCCAGCTCTATTTTACCATCAACCAAGCCTATCAATTCCTTTACCAACGCCAAACCTATACCCGACCCATCAGAACGACCTGCCTGATTGTCAGCCTGATAAAATCGGTCAAAGATCCTTGCTCTTTGTTCTGATGGGATACCAATTCCGTTATCTTTTACAGTAATTTTAACAAGATGTGAAGATGGTCTTATATTATGGATTTTTTTTTCATTTTGCCATTTTTCTGAATCCTTAATTAAAATGTCGATCTCAATTGATATCTCGCCGTTATCAGGGGTAAACTTAAAAGCATTCGAAAGCAAATTGGACACTATTTTATCAATTACATCAGGATCGAACCAAGTATCGCAGCTAGACTGATGAAATATCGTATAAAAATGAATGTTTTTCTGTTCAGCCTTAAACTTAAACGAATCAGTCAACGACTCAATAAACTGAATAATGTCATCATTTTTTAAATAAATATTCAAAAATCCGGAGTCTAGTTTTCGTATATCCAATACTTTGCTTATTAAGAGAAGCAACCGATCAACATTTTTCTTCATCAGATTCAAATATTTATGACCCCGATTCCAATCCAGTTCTGAACGAAGTTCCAATAAATAATCTAATGGTCCTGATATCAAGGTTAATGGTGTTCGAAATTCATGGGATATATTCCCAAAAAAATCCAGTTTCATCTGATCAATTTCATGCAACTTTTCAGCTTTGATCCGTTCAATTTCAATTCTCGTTTTCAGGTTGTTTTTATAGAGTATATAGTTTCGAAACATATAAATAAGACCAAAAATTATAACGTAATAGATTAAATAGGCTAACTTGGTTTTCCAAAATGGCGGAAGAATGACAACCTTTATTTCTCTTCCTTGTTCGTTCCACACCCCATCGTTGTTTGAGGCTTTAACTTTGAAAACATAACTGCCCGGGTTCAGATTGGTATATGTGGCCGATAAATGAGCGGCATCCGTGTAATACCAGTCTTTGTCAAATCCTTCCATTCTGTAGGCAAATTGGTTTTTTTCAGGATGGGTATAGTTTAAAGTTACAAACTCAAAACCTATGTACGACTGATTGTGTTTCAGCGTAATTTCCTGTGTTTCGGAAATATCAGCCACCAATGGAGTTTTAAGA
This sequence comes from Prolixibacteraceae bacterium, assembly GCA_019459485.1. Lineage (GTDB taxonomy): Bacteria > Bacteroidota > Bacteroidia > Bacteroidales > Prolixibacteraceae > Aquipluma. The sequence continues at coordinate 2,676 of JAIBEZ010000021.1, read as the reverse complement.
TCATTGCCGGAAACAGGTACTTCTTTGTTGAACAGCAGAAACTTGGTTATGTAAACCGGAGGAATAACCTGATTGTCTTCGATGCTATCAGGGTGAAAAGCATAATAACCCTCCGTTCGTCCGGTACAATAAAAAAGGCCATCATTGCCGGTAACTACATTCTTTCCGAAATAAAGTCCGTCATCTTCATCATAATTGCGTACCAACCCACTTTCAGGATTGAATTTAGTAATTCCTTTATTGGTGAAAAGCCATAAATTATGCTGCTGGTCTTCTTTTATATCTAAAATATACTGACTTGCAAAAGAATAATTTCGGTTGAACCGCTCAAAATTACCTTTTTGGGCATTGTAACAGTTCAATCCATTCTGTGTTCCGGCCCAAATATTTTTTTCGCTATCCTGAAAAACCGATAAAATAAAGTTATTCGAAACACTGGTTGAGTCTGACGGGGCGTTGTAAAAGTTTTTTATCTGGTTTGATATGTAATTATACTTTGCCAAACCCAGGTGTGTGCCAATCCAAAAATTCGAGTCGTTATCGTTTATTATTTTTATTATTCGCTGGCTTGGGAGTTTTACCTGTTCAGACGTGGAGAATGTGTATTCTTTTTCATGAAGTACATCGAAAATCCTGACATTATCGGTATTATCATTGGCAAGCCACATAAATTCATCATTCCCATATACATGGTTAACAAGTGTAGGCGTTACAGGATTATTATAGAGAGTTTTTACAATTCTCTCAGTTTCCAAATCAAATATTCCAATTCCATTTGTAGTACCAATACAGAGCTGATCATTTTTGCTAACAGATAAGGTTTGAATCTGGAAGAACCGGTCATTTGGTGTTTTATCGGTTTTAAAGTGTTTCACTTTTTGGGTGTTGAGGTCATATTTGAACAATCCGTTTTCCAAAGTCCCCAACCATAAAATATTGCGTCCCGTATCAAAGTACAACTTTTCAATCTTGGATTGACCATTATTATTTGCCCGAAATGATGATGAAAATCTGTTCCGGTTAACATCATACAAACTAAGACCCTGATCTGACCCTATCCAAATAATTCCTGTATTATCGCATAAAACCGGGAAACATCTTCCAGAACTGATTTCCGACGGATTGTTTTTACCATAATCAAAAAAATGAAATGCCGGAGAATCAGGGTAAAATATTCCCAATCCTTTACGGCTGTACCAAATCCGCCCTTTTTTATCGCGGCAAATTCCCATAACTTCGGCATTTTTTTCACGATCTTCAAGGGGTAAAAATTTTTCTGTTTGAATATTAAATTTCCTGATACCACCCAGATAATTTCCAACCCACAAAATGTTTTGATCATCGAGAAATAAAGTTGCCACATTGTTATTTCTGATGCTGTTTACATCTGACGGATCAGAATAAAAATCTGCAAATTTTTCTTCTCTTTTATTGAACTTCTTTAAACCACCCCACCAGGTACCAAGCCATAAATTGCCCCGATTATCATCAACAATAGCACTTATTTCTTTGTCGGGTCTTTGATTTTGAATCTTCATTTTGGAGTAATAGTTCACAAATTCCTCTTTTTCGCGGTTGTATTTGTGCAAACCCATCGAAGTTCCAACCCAAAGTGTGTTTTCCGAATCAACAAATAAGGCTGTAATTTTATTGGTGCTCAAACTTTTTGGATTTTCATTGTCGTGATAAAACCGTTTAAAAACAGCTGTTTTCGTATCGAACCGGTTTAAACCTTCTCCTGTGGCAATCCACAGAAAACCCTGATGGTCTTCGGTTATGGCAAAAATTTGATTATTGCTGACCGACTGCGGGTTTTCTTCCTGATTGATAAATTTGGTGAAACTGATGCCGTCAAAACGGTTTAGACCGCCGTCATCGGTACCGATCCATATAAATCCCTTTTTGTCCTGATAAAGGCAGCGTACTGAATTGGAAGATAATCCATCTTTCGTGGTATAATGATAAAATTTCACGCGCTCCTGTGCTTGAGCCAATGAATGGAAAGTTAAGATTAAGAGTATATAAGAGCAAATCAGACGCATTATAAACTATTTTTTAACTTATATCTATTACCGAGAGCAAATTATCATTAACCTATTTTAAAAAACTGAACTGTCGTAAATTTAAGTATTAAATTCAGTTTTAAAACAATTTGTATAAAAATTCAGTTTTTTGAATCATTTGTTTCCCAATATATTTTACTCAACTGTTTTTATACCAACATTTGAAGGATATGATATTTCATCGAAGTTTATGAAATTCTTTATTTAGCCGATTTGTAGTGAATATTTAAGTCGTAAACTTTGTTGGAACATAGGAATTAAATCTTTTTACCATTCGCTAGTTTGATGATTTGGGTTTAAGGGACAGTTGTTAAATCGGTTATACCCATAGAGGGATCTGGGAGCTAAACCAGACCAGTGTATTCTATTTAGTCCTGATCGGTATAAACGTATATATTCTTATCCGCGAAGATTCGGGGAATGTCTTTCCATTTTCTGACTCGATTGATGACCTGTTCTCTTTTTAATACCATTAGTACCTTATCTTTTAAATTGATGTATTTTTTGGCATAATATTCAATAACAATATGCTGGAACCAGCACCAACTCTTTAATTTTCTGAGCCATAACGATGGTTTCTTTGCCGATTTTAGTGAGGTAATATTTGTACGAA
>JAIBEZ010000018.1 GCA_019459485.1 Prolixibacteraceae bacterium | reverse complement strand
AAATTTGGTGTTATTCTATAAAATAACCCGGTGGTTTTATTTCTAGTCACTGCCCATGCCGGTGTCTTTACACGGACACAACATCACACAAACGCCTTCGCAATTTCCAGCGCCTGCCGCCCATACGAACCTCCGAACAATAAATGATGGTTTAGAATGTGGTACAACTGGTACAATGGAATTCGTTTCTGCCAACCCTCCGGAAGTGGGTATTCTTCCTGATATGCTTTCCAAACCGCTGGTGAAAAACCTCCGAACAATTGCATCATCCCCAGTTCCATTTCACGATCGGCATAATAACAGGCCGGATCGATCAAAGCCGGGCCATTCGAGGTGTACATGTAATTACCCGACCATAAATCGCCATGAATAAGCGATGGAATTGTCGGATGGAAAAGCAGTTGCGGCATTTTTTCAACCAACCTTTCGTAAACCTTTAATTCTCCGGATGACAAGCCGCGCGAACTGTTGATTTGCTGGACCAAATTCCAAATTCTTCGTTGTGCATAAAATTCAGGCCAGCTGTTGGTCCATGTATTATCCTGAATGGTGGTGCCGCAATAATTTGAATGATGAAAACCATAGTTTGAGGCAGTTTTGCTGTGGAGACGGGCGATTCCCCTTCCCAGCCGCTCGTCAAATCCAGAAATTGTGGCTGCAGGCTGCAAATATTCCAGGAGCAATAATCCCGGCAATTCATCCGCTTCCCTGCTCCAGATAACCTTTGGAATCATTAAATACGGATTGTCAACCGACTGCATTTCTTCCAGCCCAGCAGCTTCTTTCAGGAATAAATCAGGTGGACATTCAGCATTCCACTTCAGGAAAAAATCGCCAACAGAGGTGTTGACTTTAACTGAATGATTGATACAGCCTCCCCCAACCGAACGTGAATTTATCAGGCGAACTGACTGACCATAAATGGTTGCCAGTCGTTCGATACACAATTGGATGACATCATGTTCTTTGTAGAATGCCATAATTGGAGATTTATTGAGAATCTAATCAAACGACAAATCAGCCATTGTATCGCGATACACCGAGAAAACCCTGGCTCTTGAGATGAAACCAACGTATTTACCATCGTCAATAACAGCCAGATTGTAACGTTTGCACGATTTGAATTTTTCTGCAACCACCTCTACCGAATCGTTTGGCGAAATGAAAAATTCTGGCATGTACATCAGATCGCTTACACTGATCTTTTCGTACAAATCCTGCTCGAACATCAGGTTTCGTATATCATTCAACTTGATCATTCCCTGCATCATCCCGTTTTCGTCCACAACAGGGAACAAATCACGCTTTGAACGGGCAATAGAATAAGTCATCTGTCCTAAATTCATATCAGGCGATAAAATTTCAAAATCGGTCTCGATCAATTCTTTCACGTTCATAAAATGCATCGCAGCCTTGTCCTTGTGATGGGTGACCAATTCGCCCAGTTCTGCCAGCCGTTTCGTATAAATTGAATGTGGCTCAAAACGGGTAGCGGTTACATAAGCAACTGTTGAAGAGATAATTAATGGAGCCAGCAACTGATATCCTCCTGTAATTTCAGCAATCAGGAAAATGCCAAGCAAAGGAGCGTGCATCACACCTGCCATAAGGGAACCCATTCCAACAAGTGCAAAATTGGCAGGCGACAAGTTCAGTCCGAAAAACGTATTCATTGAAAGCGATACAATATAACCGCCGATTGCCCCCATAAACAAGGTAGGCGCAAAAATTCCTCCCACCCCTCCGCTTGCTGTGGTAATCGCCATTGCGAAAACTTTAAATATCAGGATAAGGAAAAGGATAAACAGCAACACATACGGGTCCGATTTCCAATTAAAAAATATTGAATTATTCAATAAATCAGCTCCATGCCCTGTAAATATTTTATTGATCGAGTCATAACCTTCGCCCCATAATGATGGAAAAATAAACACCAGAATACCCAGAGTGAGACCACCAAAGATAAGTCTGGAATAACTGTTCCTTATTTTTTTGATCAATTTTTCGACATGCATTCCGGTGCGGGTAAAATAAAATGAAATAAATCCGCTGAAAATGCCAAGTAAAATATAATAAGGAATGTTTGCGTAGTCAAATTGATTTTCAAGAGAGAAATGAAACATCACCGAATTGCCCATAAAGAAATAGGCCAACGTGGCAGCGGTAATTCCTGAAATTAGCAATGGGATAATTGAAGCCATTGTCAAATCGAGCATCAGCACTTCAAGTGTGAACATGATGCCGGCCACCGGAGCTTTGAAAATCCCTGCAATAGCGCCGGTTGCACCGCAACCTATCAGCAAACGTACCTGGTTCGGATCCAGCTTAAACAACCGTGAAATATTTGAACCAATTGCTGCACCGGTGTAAACAATCGGTGCTTCAGCTCCTACTGAACCGCCAAATCCAATCGTAAAACCGCTCGTAACCATCGAAGAAAACGTATTATGCGCTTTTATCTGGCTTCCCTTTTTGGAAATGACTGATAATATTTTAGAAACACCATGACTGATATCGTCTTTGATCACGTATTTCACTATCAATACACTAATCAGAATACCAATCATCGGGTATGCCAGATAGAAGAAACTTTCTTCAGAATCTTTGAAATACTGCGTTAAAAAACGGCTGACGTAATGGATGAAATTTTTGAGCATAAAAGCGGCTGTTCCGCTGAGGAGACCCACAAATAAACTTAGGATATATATTAAGTTCTTTTCTGAAATTTCAGCCAGCCATTTCTCTAATCGTCTATTCATCAAATCTTCAATTATTATTTGTTCTTCTTTTTAAAGGCCTCCTTCATGCTTTTCCAGAATGGTTTTTTTTCTGTCTGGGCATCCTGTTTGGCTTCCTCTCGGGCTTCTTTCCTATCTGTTCGTTCCTGAATTCTCAAGTCACGGTTCTCATTATTATCTTTTCTTCCGAACAAATCCTGAAAAAATCCTTTTACTGTCAATGGAAGAACCTCGAGGTATGGCGGTACATCAAGCAATGCCAGGGTTTCTCCTGAAGGCTGATCAAACCTGCTGGATCTTATATTCTGAAACTTACTGTTACGAAATATCTGGCTGTAAAACTGCCCCACAATTGGCAGCGCAGTATGTCCGCCAGCTCCGGCACCCAAGGTTCTGAAATGAACTGATTGATCTTCTCCCCCAACCCACGCGCCAGCCACCAGTTTCGGTGTCATTCCAATAAACCAGCCATCGGCCTGATCCTGTGTTGTTCCGGTTTTTCCGGCGAAATCACCGTCAATTCCCCATTTTGTGCGGATCGCGCTTCCGGTGCCACCATCGATAACCGATTGCAGCATGTTGGTAATAATACGGCAGTTTTCAGTTTGGGCTAGTTGTTCATCGGGTTGAATATTCTGATACTCTTCAAGAACCTGCCCTGAACTGGATTCAATTGACTTTAAATAATACGGTTTCACTTTTCGTCCGCCATTTACAATTTCAGAATAAACACAAATCATTTCTTCCAGCGAAACAGATGGTGTACCGAGCGCAAGCGATGGATATTCAGGCAATTCCGATTCAATTCCCATCCGGTTGGCCAGATCTGTCACATTTGAAATTCCGGTTTGCATCATCACATCAACCGCAATGGTATTGATGGATTTTGCAAGCGCGCCTTCCATCGAATAAAAACCGGTATAATCGTCGTGCGAGTTCGATGGCGACCAGTTGCTGTAATCTGTGTAAACCTTTTTTTCATTCGCGAAATAGGTATCCGGCGGAATCCCGGCTTCAAGAGCAGCCAAATAAACGATTGGTTTAAATGTTGAACCTACCTGGCGTTTTGCAAGGGTATGGTCGTATTTAAAATATTGAAAATCATTACCACCAATGTATGCTTTAAGTTCTCCTGAATTGGGATCCATCGCCATAAATCCTGTATTTAAGATCTTCAGATAAAACTGAATGGAGTCCATCGGTGTCATTTCCTCCTGTTTGTTACCATCCCATGTAAACAACGAAACAGAAGTTGGCGTATTGAATATTTTTTTGATGTCTTCTTCAGGAACACCTCTTTTTTTAAGACTCCGGTATCGATCTGAACGTTTCATGGCACGGGTTACAACCGATTGGTCGTTTCCCCATGGCTTGCCTTTTCCCCAATGTATGTCGAACAAAGCCTGAAGATTTTTCATCTGATCGGTTACGGCTTTTTCCGCAGCCAGTTGCATATCGAAATCGATGGTGGTCTGAATTTTTAATCCGTCGGTGTATAAGTTATAGATGGTTTGATCTTCTTTCAGATGATCATCGCACCAGGCCTGCACTATCGGACGGATTTTTTCCATCAGGTACGGAGCCGGACCTTCATTGTAGGTTATCAGGTTATATGCCAGATCGAGCGGTTCCGCTTTGTACATTTCAGCCTCAGCCTTCGAAACATAGCTGTGTTTTTGCATCTGTTCAATCACCACATTGCGCCTTTCGAGCGATCGCTCCGGATTTTTACGCGGATTGTAACTGTTGTTGGCTTTCAACATTCCTACCAGGGTGGCAGCTTCATGAACATCTAGTTTGGATGGTGGCTTGTTGAAAAACCGCTCCGATGCAACTTCAACCCCAAAAGTATTTTCAGCGAACGGCACGGTATTGAGGTAGAGTGTTAAAATTTCATCTTTGGTATATAATCTTTCAAGCCGATAGGCCACAATCGATTCGCGTAACTTATTGATTGGCATTGAGAATGCACCAAACGATTTGCGCGGATACAAATTCTTTACTATTTGCTGGCTAAGTGTACTTCCTCCTCCGGAACTTCGGTCCTGCAACAAAACAGATTTTACAAAAACACGCAGCAGGGCAACTTCATCAATTCCTCGATGATGATAAAACCTTGAATCTTCTGTGGCAATCAATGCATTGATCAAATTTGGGGAGATTTCGCCGAAACTCACATTGCTGCGGTTTTCGATGTAATATCTTCCCAGCAAGCGTCCATCATTGGAAAATACTTCTGAGGCCACCGGATTTTTCACTTTTTGCAATTCTTCTTTCGAAGGAACCGGACCGGTAAAACCAACATAAACAATCAGAAATAGCAGAAATGCCAGCAGTACAAGGGCAACTCCTGCTTTTAGCAGAAATATGAATACCTTTCGACCGAAACTTTTTGACGAACCGGAACTTTTCTTTACTGACCGGGTAGATGATTTTGTTTTAACAGCAGATATGGGTGTTTTCTTTTTCACACGAAAATTTTGTATTTGATAGACTGACAACAAACTTAATTCAAATAATCAGCATTCAGTATATAAGTTTGGCTTAGCAGGTTTCGGTTGGGCAAAATTAATCTAAAATGAGTTTACATCAGTTTTAAACGGGAAAAGTTAAACTTAATTTCAACTTGATTGTATTTTTAAACTGTAGAAGTAATGAGAAATATAGTGTTACAATATTGCAACTCATCCTTATGAACTTAAATTTATAGAAAATGAAAATTGCAGTTTCCGGAGCCAATGGGTACATCGCAAAAAATTTGATTCGCGAGCTTGAAGCGGCCAATCATAAGATAGTTTCCATTGAAAGAAGTACGCTTTACAATGTTAAAAAACTATCTGAAATACTTTCGGATATGGAGGTGGTAATAAACCTTGCAGGTGCTCCAATCCTGCAAAGGTGGAATGCGGCCAACAAAAAGGAAATCGTGAAAAGCAGGGTTGAAACCACTCAAAATATCGTCAAAACCATCAACGGTTTGCCCGACAACAAAAAGCCCCGGATTTTCATATCGGCTTCGGCAATAGGCATCTATTCTCCCGGAAAAGTTCATACCGAAAGAAGCACTTCTTTTTCAAACGATTTTGTCGGTGAAGTTGTGCAAGCCTGGGAAAACGCATCATCTGATTTATCGCCAAAAGTTCGGAAGGTGATTTTCAGGATTGGACTGATTTTGGGAAAAGAGGCGAAAACCATTCAAAATTTGTTGCCATTGTTTAAACTTGGACTTGGTGGAAAAATTGGATCAGGAAGTCAGTCCTTCCCTTTTGTGCATATTTTCGATGTGGTAAATGCAATTATTTGGGGCATTGAACATGAACAGGCACGGGGAACATACAATCTGGTTGCGCCTGATAATATTGACAATAAAACATTTACAAAGGTTTTGGCACAATCAGTAAAAAGACCGGCTTTTTTCACTGTTCCTGAATTTATGCTGAAATTAGCTCTGGGCGAAGCATCTTCATTGCTTCTTCAAAGCCCGCAGGTTGTTCCAAAACGATTGTTAAACGAGGGTTTTGTGTTTCTTTTTCCTGAGATAAAATCGTGTCTTGCAGAAGTTGTAAAATCAAGAAATAAGTAAAAAGCCTGTGAATAAAGAATTGTACTATTTTCCGTGAAAAAATCCGGAATATAATACGATTGACTGATAAAATTTTAATTTTGTTTTTTGTAGAAAAACACATAATTAACTTAACAGATACAGTATGCCGGAAAATTATTTTAAGAAATACCCTACCAAAGAAGGATATTTTAATGAGTATGGAGGAGCATTTATACCTCCGGTTCTTGAAGCTGAAATGAAGAAGATTAATGATGCGTATTACGCTATCAGTAAGTCGCATAACTTCATTTCAGAACTTAGAAGTATTCGTAAACATTACCAGGGACGCCCAACTCCTGTCTATTATTGCAACCGTCTGTCGGATAAATATGGAGCAAGAATCTATCTAAAACGTGAAGATTTGAACCATACCGGTGCTCACAAGCTCAACCACTGCATGGGAGAAGCCCTTCTGGCCAAATTCATGGGAAAGAAAAAACTGATTGCAGAAACCGGAGCCGGACAACATGGAGTCGCCCTTGCAACTGCTGCTGCTTATTTCGGCCTTGAGTGCGAAATCCACATGGGTGAAGTTGATATTATCAAAGAACATCCAAATGTTGTACGGATGCAAATCCTGGGTGCAACGGTTGTGCCTGTTTCTCATGGGTTGAAAACACTTAAAGAAGCAGTTGACTCTGCATTTTTAGCTTATCTGGAAGATCCAATTAACTCAATTTACTGTATTGGCTCTGTGGTTGGACCACATCCATTTCCAATGATGGTTCGTGATTTTCAGCGGGTAGTTGGAATAGAAGCCAAAGAACAGTTCTTTGAAATGACCGGAGAACTGCCTGACAGTGTTGTGGCCTGCGTTGGTGGCGGTAGCAATGCCATGGGGATTTTTACCGCTTTTCTCGAAGATGACGAATGCGAATTGTATGGTGTTGAGCCTGGTGGTCACTCACTTAATCTTGGAGAACATGCAGCAACAATGACGAAGGGAACACCCGGAATAATTCATGGGTTTAAGTGTTATCTTCTGCAAGATGAAAAAGGAGAACCATCGCCTGTTTACTCGGTTGCAAGCGGATTGGACTATCCCGGAGTTGGCCCTGAACATTGTATGCTCAAGGATTTGAAAAAAGTAAATTACGATGTAGTTTCAGACGAAGAATGTATTGATGCTTTTTATGAATTGAGCCGGTTGGAGGGAATTATCCCTGCATTGGAAAGTGCACATGCTGTTGCTTATGCATTAAAACTTGCTCAGAAAGAGCCTCAAAAATCAATACTTATCAACCTTAGCGGACGTGGTGATAAAGACATTGACTTTGTACTCGAAAAATACGGACTTCCGGAAAATCGCAAAGATTGATAAAATTACGAAAGAGACCGTCTCAAAACAGAAAGAGACGGTCTCTTTTTTTATGAGTAGTCAAAAACTTAGAACTTGTCCGGTTTTTAGCTGGTCAATTTTAAATTCAGTATAAAAGGCAGAAAGGGCCGGAAGCTCGGTGCAATGCGACGGAATAATATCTGCGATTTGCTCGGTTTTTAAATATGCAATGGTTTGCCGGGTTTGTTCATCAATGTTTTTTAGATGGAAACCTCCAATTACCGTCGAAATTTTAGAGATACCTGTCACCTTTTTGGCATACTCACAAATATTGCAAATTCCTGAATGGGCGCATCCTGAAACAATCACCAGGCTTTTATCCTGAACAATTGCCAAAGCCGAATCATCCTGCACAAAATCAGCAACTCCATTTTCATCAGCAAAATTGGTGGATTGCGCCTCAAAATTATTGGTACGCGGAATCTCTCCCAGAAATAGAATACTTTCAGAAATTTGGTATGGCTTTGCTGAAGCGATCAGATTGAACCTTTTTCCGAGCGTTTCTTTATCAAGAGCCAAGCCGATATTGAGCGATCCATTCTTTCGGGTTCGCCTGATAAAAGCATTTGGGTGAGTAATCAAAGTTTTGTTTTCGATGTATTGCAAACCATCCCCATGGTCCCAATGACCGTGACTTAACACAATCAAATCAACCACATCTTGCAGTTCGATTCCCATTTGTCGGGCATTTTGCATAAAAACATCGCTGTGCCCGGTATCGAACAAAATGGTTTTATCCTCGTGTTCAATCAGGTACGACAAGCCATGTTCGGCCAAATATTTTCCACCTGCTATATTTTCTGTAAGTACTGTCAGTTTCATAAAACCTCCGGTTTGAAATAATCAATCATCGCATTTTTAACAATTTCCGGCACCCTCATTGGTTTTCGGGAAATGCTGTCCACAAAAACAATCTCGGATACGGCGGTGCAGATTTTTTCATTAGTTTCATTCCTGATTTCAAATTCGAACTGACAGCGAATCTTCGGCATCTCGCGAAGTGTGGTTCGGATGGTCAGTAATTCATCGTATCTGGCGGCTTTCAAATACCTCAGGTTGATGCTGATAACGGGTATCATGATCTGATTTTCTTCGAGCACCTGATCGTTAATGCCCAGATTTCGCATCAGTTCGGTGCGTGCCTGATGGCAATAACTCACATAATTGGCATGGTAAACATAGCCCATCTGGTCAACCTCTCCGTATCGCGGACGAAGGATCATTGTGTTTTGAATCATCTTAATTACCTTTATTTTGTCTTACCACAAAACTATCTTTTTTTACGCCAAGGCGTTCGGCCACCACATTACATTTCACCATCAGTAAAAAGAAAATATGCTGGTTCGGGCTTTCAAACAATCCTTCCAGATTGCCCTGCCCTTTGGAGATAATCACATCGGCTTTGTTGTAAATTTCGAGAAACTCTTCGGAGCAATGTTCAACCAAAGTTGAAGGCGCATCGTATCCGTTCGAAACAACCCGGGCAACGTTGGTCATGCCAACAAATTCTGCATCTTCCATTGTGGCATCGTTAATCACCGGAGCTCCGCGCACCGCGTAAATCAGGTTCGGATGGGCAAGAGTTTCAATGAACAACTTGTCGAAAACAATTTCACCGCAGTTATCCCCCAGATACAAAACCGTTTCGGCTTTACTGATTGCTTTTCTCAGGGCTTCCGAATGATTGATGGCAAAATCGGAGTTCAAAACTTTACTGATGGTGGCCTTCAGGTCGAATTGATCGTTGATGGCGTAGTCGATAATATTTCCTGAAATGGCCAATCGGAGTGCCGTTTCAAAAGGATTGACTGAATCCTGAACCAGTTTTTTCATTTCGGGATACAAGCCCAAAACAAATTCGTTGCTCGTTTTTTTAATCTCCCTGTATGGATCTGGATTACCGGAATACCTTCGCAAGCTGGCATAAAGTTCCCTCGAAAAGCTGGTCATGATGGTTCCATCTTCAGTTTGTTGATAAAGACGGGTCATTTCGAACGTAAAACGACGCTTTTTGTCGGGATCAAAATTCTCCTTTTCGAGCATCTTTTCCATCGAACGAACGAAACAAAAGAAACAACGGTAATCTGCCAGCATACTTATAGTTTTGTTTTATAAATTCCGAAGTTTAGATGCAATAATTTCGGCAGCTTTAATTAACGGATAAGCTGCTGGCGATGCGGTTAAACAGGGATGAGTGCCAATCTGCGAGATAAGCAGCGAATTGATTGACATCCGGTTTTGAATCGCAATTCCGATGACATTGGTCAATTCACCGGCACTTATTCCACCAATCACTTCGCCGCCAATAATTACGCCCGAGTAGGTGGCCACAATTAGTTTAACCATCTGTTTGTGCGTTTTAGGCAAGTTTCCGGGATGATGGTCAACCCCTTCGAAAAATCCGGTAGTCACAGAAATATCTTCTTCGGCTGCCCGTTTTTCAGTAATCCCTGCCGTTCCAAAAGCATATTCGCCAATGGCAGTTGAATAGATTCCGATGGTACCGCTAAAAGTTTTGACCACATGGATGTTAAACAAATTCATCCCTGCTACCCGTGCTTCAGCACAAGCGGTTGAAGCCAGCATGGTTGGAACCCGTTTGCGGGTGATAAAATCACGTTTTTGTGCACAATCGCCAATGGCAAATACATCTTTTTCATGTGTGCGCATGTATTCGTCAACAGCAATAAAACCACTTTCGTCAACATATATTCCTGATTTTCCGGACAGTTCGGAATTGGGTTTATAACCCATTGAAAGAATAACCGCATCAGCTTCAATAAATTCGCCATCCTCAAGTCTGACACCTTCCACTTTCGTAGTCCCGACCACTTCGCTGATCCCATTTCCGGTAATAATATTAACTCCCCTGCTTTTCAGGATTTCGGATATCCTTGACGCGATTTCTTCATCAAAAGCCGCACTCAGAATTTCTTTTTCTTTTTCAACCAGGAAAACTTCGTGCCCATGCTTTTTCAATTCATCTGAAAATTCGACACCAATAAATCCGGCGCCAATAACCACGACTTTCTTTAATCCATGAATTTTCTCTTTCATTTGATCGAGGTAGATCGTATTTTTCGGGATCACAAACACATTGTCTAAATCATTCCCTTTCAGCCATTTGGGTTTTATGGGTTTTGAGCCGGTAGCAATAACCAGCTTGTCGTATTTAATTTGTTCCCCATCATCCAGGGTTGCAATTTTAGCTTCCTTGTCAATAGAAACAACTTCATTCATCAACGATTCGATTCCGGCTTTTGCCAGCATGTTATCAACGGGCATAATATTGAGCTGGCTGCTGTCGAGTGTGCCAAAAATGTAAGGAATTCCGCAGGGAACCATCACATTTTTTTGCTTTTTCACTAGGATAAAACTTTTCTCATTCCAGAAATTTTTTCCGGTTACCGCTGCAACCATTCCGGCTGCACTTCCTCCAATAACCAATACATCTGTACTTTTCATGGTTTTTTGTTTTTAATTTTATAATTCAAGTTAGTTTTCAATATTATTTTAATCTGGCAATTATTGTTTGGTTTCCTTTTACCGTTTCATTCATTTTAACCTGTATTTCAGTATTTATGGGCATGAAAATATCAACCCGTGAACCAAACCGGATAAATCCAAGATCATCGCCTTGTAAGGCCTGGACACCCACTTTTGCATAACAAATTATCCTGCGCGCAAGAGTTCCTGCAATTTGTTTAACCAATATAGAAATACCTCCGGATGTTTCTATTACCACTGATTGATGCTCGTTTAGCTCCGAAGATTTGGGGTGACTTGCAATGAAATAATTACCCGGATGGTATTTCGTGTAAATGATATTACCAGTTACCGGATATCGGTTCACATGCACATTCCAGATCGACATGAATATGGAAACTTTCAGGCAGTCCTGCATCAGAAATTCTTTTTCGAAAACAGTGTCAATATCCACAATCCGACCATCGGCAGGGGCATAAATTATTGATTGGTCAGGTTGAATTGGCCGGTACGGATTCCTGAAAAAATAAGTAACAAAGCATGTAACCAAAACAATAAACGTTCCGGCTAGTTTGGAAGATAATTTATCAAAAGCCGTTAACCAAGCTATTATTAAAATAATGGCCAAACAGAAAATCACTACTCCAAATACAATCGTCCGACCTTCTTTATGAATTCTCATTTATTTTTATTTGGTATTTATCAAGTCATACAATTGTTCCGTTACGTTGCCAACTACTCTTCTGCAAATGATTTTATGATGCTTTCGCTCGGCAACGTCAGCCTCAGTGGCAATTTTTTTAAGTATCCCGCCACAACTACTGGTACCATGAATTTCTTCTACCAGATGATTTAAATTCCTCACTTTCCGGTAAGCTGCTAATTTTGTTTCCATATCCTTTGGGTTTTCATTGCCAAATTTAAGACCCAGAACCATGAATCCGCCAGTTACAGCGCCACATTTTTCACGCAAGCGTCCCATACCTCCACCAAAGGTTGAAGAAATGAGTTTTGCAGTTTTTTCATCAAGATCAAACTGACTGGCAAAAGTCAGTAAAACCGATTGAGAACAGGCATAACCTTCGTCAAATAAAGCTACTGCTTTATCTTTCGCCTCTTGTTTTGTAATCTTATCCATCTAACATTCTGTTATTGTTTCAGTTAAACTGAGTAAACGATCGGTTAAACTGTCAAATCCTGCTCTGATTTCGCTGTCATTAAACAGTTCATTGAGTTTTCCCCCGTCGCAGCTTGCACAAATGTTTTCATTCATTGGAATTTGCGCAATTAATGGAACGTTGAAAGTTTTCGACAACAACTCCCCTCCTCCTTGTCCAAATAAAAAATATTTTTCATCAGGATGTTTGGATGGACTAAACCATGCCATATTTTCAACTATTCCCAATACCGGAACCCCAATCGTTTGATCGTGCAACATGCTGATTGCTCTCTGAACATCGGCAATAGCAACCAATTGCGGCGTGGTAACCACCACCGCCCCGGTTATGCAAAACTGCTGAAGGAGTGTGATGTGAATATCTCCTGTTCCGGGTGGAGTATCAATAATCAAATAATCCAACTCTCCCCAGTTCGTTTCAGTGATGAGTTGTTTCAGCACATTTGATACCATTGGTCCCCGCCAGATAACAGCCTGTTCAGGGTTGAAAAAGAATCCGATGGACATCACTTTGATCCCGAAACGCACATAAGGTTCCATAACTTGCTTTCCGTCTTTTTCTACCAAAAACGGACGTTCCACATCGTGCAGGTTCATTAAAGTTGGCACTGAAGGACCAAAAATATCAGCATCAAGCAAACCGACAGAATAACCTTCTTCTGCCAGCGACATAGCTATTCCTGCTGCAACTGTCGATTTCCCCACCCCACCTTTGCCCGATACAATCATGATCATGTTTTTAATGCCGGACATTACTGTTTTTTCAATTGGGAGTTTCTTTTCCATGGTTGGTTTTATGAATTCATAACTTTATTTAATCTACCTGCCAGCATTTTCCTTTTCAAAGGGCTTAGTTTATCGATGAAAAGAATACCTTCCAAATGATCGTATTCATGTTGAAAAATGCGGGCTTTCAACCCATCAAGATCTTCTTCAATAAGATTAAAGTTTATATCGAAATACCTGACAGTGATTTTTTTTGGGCGAAAAACTTCTTCAAATATTCCCGGAATACTAAGGCAACCTTCTTCATAGTAAGTTTTATTAGCGCTTAGTCCAATTATTTCAGGGTTTATAAAAGCTTGTTCGTATTTCGGAACCAAATTATCATCATCTGAAAAAGGCGAGGTATCTATTACAAAGGCTCTTTTCAATATTCCAGCCTGTGGTGCGGCCAAACCAATACCCGCGGCCTTTTTGAGGGTATCAAATAAATCTTCAGCCAATTTTACGGGATTATCATCTCCTGTTACCTCGAACGAATGTTTGCGGAGTATGGATGAGCCATATAGTATAATAGGTACGATCATAATTTAACTATGAAATTTGCGAATATAAAATGTGTTTGACCCATATTTCACCTGCTGAATATGCTTGCCATGAATCAACGATTTCAATATCATGGGATCAGCATTGTCCTTTCTTAAAAGCTCCTGCATGGTATCTTCCCGAATGGGGTGAACGGTGCAGATATTTATAATGTCATCAATCGCATTGCCTGTAAATCCTGTATTCGTTCCTTCAAAACCAAGCATAAGCTCGGTATTTAATCCCATTTCAGTATAAATTTGATAGGCTGCATTGATCTCACTTTCACCGGGAGCAGTTACCGTGGCAATTGCAGGTGGCCGCGTTGGAATTGACAAATAGGCAGTGGATGAATTTATTGATAAAACCAATTCAGCGGTTTGATGTAAAATTTCAGGAGAATCATTTACGCCTTTTACCAGCATTGTTTCGCTTACTAATTTTCCTTTAAATTCTTGCGAGAATTTAAGCAACCCATTTTTATAATGGTCGAAATCAAGCTTTGCCAAAGGCCTGTTTAATGTTTTCCAGGTTTCTTTATCGGCAGTGTCAATCTTTACCGAAACCCAATCTGCATGACTTAATTCTTCGCGAACCAATGAGTCGTTTAACATCGAACCATTGGTGATTACAGCAATCGGGATGTTAAATGTCTTTAGAATTTCAATCGACTTTCCAAGGTTAATATCCAGGGTAGGCTCACCATTTGATACAAAAGTCAAATAATCTGGCATATCAATCGCATCAAGTTTTTGCAAATGTTTTTTAACCTCATCATAAATCACCGAAGGTTCAAAAAACGAAGTGCGGTCGGCGCTATACTTATTCGTTATTCCAACCTGGCAATAAATGCAGGAATAAGTACAAACTTTTTGAGAACTGATATTATTTATTCCCAGGCTTTTACCTAACCGGCGTGATGGTATTGGTCCAAAACTGATCATGGAGTATTCCTTTCTTGTTTAATCTCAAACAGATTATAGTTTCCATCTCGAATGAAATATGTTTCCGCTGAGTTATTTTTGTGTGAATGGGTACGATAACCTTTCTGATTTGCTCTTTCCTTAATTTTTTGTGCCTGCTCAGAATAAAAACAAACATGGGCAAAAGTTGGCAACTGAGGATCATCATCAATAAACAACTCAAAATCAATTCCATTGCAAGAAACCTGAACCACTTTCACATTTTTATCAATATTAAAAATGTCTGACGAAACATCTTTTGAAAGTTCAAATGTTCTGGTAATTTCCCCATGAAGAACATCCAAATAAAATGAATCAACATCCTTTTTGTTTATATATAATGCAATATGAATTAATGTATTAGTCATTCATTGTATATTTGGTTGTAAATTTTACATATTTCCCTACTCGTTTCTGATTCAGGCCGCCATTCGTTAATGCTTTGGCAGTTGATCATTGCCATTACGATTTCAGGATCAAAGGCAATCTTTCCGATAACCGGAATACCATTTTCCACACACCAATTTTCTATCTTGTTGGAAATTGACTCATTGAGGTCGTATTTGTTGATCACGACATACGTTTTCACTTTGAAGTTAGCCGTGATTTCGAGTACACGTTTCATGTCATGAAAACCGGAATTGGTTGGCTCGGTAACAATAATTGCTTTGTTTGTTCCGGTAACCGATGAAATGACCGGACACCCTGTTCCGGGAGGCCCATCAATGATAATATTATCCCAGCCTGTTTCCTGTGCAGTTTTTCGGGCATGTTCGCGTACTACATTGACGAGTTTGCCCGAATTTTCTTCACCTGGAGCAAGCCGTGCATGAACCATTTTTCCACTGCGGTAATTACCGGCATACCAACGACTTTTATCGCTTGGAATCATTTGAATAGAATGGGATGGGCAAATTCGAGAGCACAATTTGCAGCCATCGCACGATATTTCGGAGATTATAACTTTTTCACCCCGGAATGAGATCGCATCGAAGCGGCAATAATCAATACACTGTCCGCAGTTGGTGCAGGTTTGATAATTGATTACCGCTTTATGTCCGGTAGTAAAATTCCGATCGTAATAGTTTACAGGTTGCAAAATCAAATGGAGGTCTGCCGCATCTACGTCACAATCGGCAACAATCGTATTCTTATGTAAAGTTGCAAATGCTGCACTTAAGCTTGTTTTACCCGTTCCACCTTTACCGCTAAGAATTACTATTTCGTTCATATTTTGACTATCCTTTCGATCGTTTTTAATAATTCTATAAACTGAAACTGATAAGCAGGCTTTTCCTCCACCAGCAAATGACCTTCGGAATATATGCGGGCGATTTCCCTATCGAAAGGGATTTCGAGCAATAAAGGAATGTTTTTATCATTCAACCAATTATAAACATCGCGGTTGCCTAATCCGGCACGGTTTACGATTACTCCGCAAGGCTTTTTAAGTTGCTGCAATGTTTCTACTGAAAGTTTCAGGTCGTTCAGGCCAAAAGGGGTTGGCTCGGTAACCAAAACCACAAAATCGGCGTCTCCAACTGTAGCAATAAACGGACAGGAAATTCCTGGAGGCGAATCAAAAATTGCCAGAGACCGGTCGTTTAATGAATTAATTGCCTTTTTGATAACCGGCACAGGCGAATAAACTCCCACATTGGCCCTTGCTTCAATAATTTCGGCATTACTGTTTATGAACATGGTTTGAACTACACCCAAATCTTTCTCTTTTTCAGTAATTGCGTCAAACTTACAAGCTACGATACAGGCACCACAATCGTGGCACAAATCTTCGACCACCTGAATAAAATGATTGGCTGGCAGATATACAATCGCGTTATAATTACAGTAATTGAAGCATTTGCCACAAAATTTACAAAGTTCTGGATCAATAACCGGTATTTTCTGAGTGACTGAAAAACTGTTCAATAATTCACCGGATATGAATTCTGCAACATTGGGTTCTTCCGCATCGCAGTCAACCAATGTTGCAGAGATTCCGGCATTTTGAATCGCCCAAAACAGATTGGTTGAAACAAGCGTTTTACCTGTACCTCCTTTACCACTTGCCACAGCTATTTTCATCGGCGGATTTTCAGTCATAATTTAAGCGGATTGCTCATTCAATCTAATGATTACACTCGTGGTTTCCATCGTGATTACAATAATTTGCAGTCAGAGTAAGTTTGTTCTCAATAAAATCACTGACCAATTCTCTGGCCGATTTTATTGGAGCGCCTACAAAAGCATTGATATTTTGCTGATTAAACAAATCAATCGCTTTTTGGCCCATGCCTCCGCCAATTACATCAGTCACGCCGAATCCGGCAACCCAACGCGGATACAAACCCGGTACATGTTCGGGAGGTGTTTCTTCTTTATAATCAGTAATTACTCCATTTACCACTTCAACAATTGCAAATTGTTGGCAATGCCCAAAATGGGCACACAAAACCCCGTTTTCCATCGGAATAGCAATTCGTTTGTTCATCTGTTTATTTTTTAGTTTAATATTTATAAAGAGAAGGGGCTTGATGACCCCTCCTGATTTTTTTAATTTCCACCTCTGAAACGGTTTTGCCGTCCCATTCCCTGACCGCGTCCACCTCTTCCGCGTCCTAAACCCAGACCTCTTCCCAAAATATTTTCAGGAATCTTCACTTCTGGATTTTCGTTGTCAGTTGCTGGTTGAAGATTCAATTTTGCACCAAAATTGGTACATCGTCCCATACGACGGCCTGTCTTAGGGCCTTGCCCCATCGGACCTGTTTGATTTAATCCTGGCATAATAACCTCCTTTTATAATAATTAATACTATTTTGAAGCGCTTTTCAGTCGCTTTTCTTTTATCCAATTCCAAACCCGTTCTGTTAAGCCGATGATAACAACAGCAACCAAACCAGCTACTGCATTTTTAATTTCATCGTTATTATTTTCTTTAACAGAAGGATTGCACCGGCCTGCTCTTCTACCAGTCATAGGACCTTGTCCCATCGGGCCAGTTTGATTTAATCCTGGCATAATAACCTCCTTTTATTGTGGTTAACACTATTTCAACCCGCTTTTCAAGCGTTTACCTTCCCCCTGTCCGCCGCCGGTTTTGCGACGTAAACCCAGACCTTTCCCAAGTTTTTCGAGGGCTTCATCAAAAGGCACACTTTTACATTTTCCTAATCCCCGGCCGGTTTGTGCACCTTTCTTTTCGGGACCGGTTCCATCTAGTTGTGGCATGATGTCTATTCTTAATGGTTCAACATTTCTATAATTTCACTTATCTTTTTTTCAGGATCGTTTATTACAACAAGCTGAATTTGAAGACTATCGAAAAGCACTTTTACTTTAGCTCCGAACTCACCGGACACAACTTTTGCTGCACCTCTTGAAGCAATAACCTGAACTGATGCCGGTCCTGCACCTTCTACATTTTCTTTGTTTGGGTTTGGAATATATTCCGTGGAACGAGTTTCAGTATCGTATATTACAAAATACGAACAACGACCAAAACGGCTGTCAATTTTAGCTTCCGGGCTATTTCCTGTTGATGTGATTGCTACTTTCATATTTTAGTTTTTAATTACAGTTTCTGTTTTTCATTTGATGCTGGTGCGGTGTCCCTTTTCTTATCATAGCACAATTGCAATTAGGGCAAACATCCTCCCGACATGGCGTTCCGAATAAATGATCCTTTTCAAATCCACACTTTGGACAAACGCAAACATCTTCTAAATGACTAAATGTTGTATTTTTGATGTATTGATCAATGTCAGCCGAACCACAAAGGGTACAATTTCTGATTTCTTCGTCTTTTGCCGGGTGATTGAAATAACATCTACAACTATTGCACGAATACCATTCACTGTCAAAATACACTTTACCTCCCTCAAAAACGATTGCTTTACCCAATACGAACGCCTGTGCAACTTTTCGTCTGGCGCTTTCATAAATACGTGTATAGGTTGGACGCGAAACCTCCATTATCCGTGAAGCCTCCAGATGACCATTCAATTCAAAGTCGCTTAAACGAATGGCTTCATATTCTTCGTAATCTAAAACTACCGGATTGTTTTCCGCCGGAAGGCCAATAGGCCTGAATCCCTTGAAATGCGGGGGATTTGTCATCTTTCGTATTCGTTTTGGTCGCGCCACAATTATGAGCATTTGTTCGTTACAAATATAATGAACTTTTGCTTACAGTGATTATTTTTGTTATATTTGTTTCACCTTTAGTAAAAAAGGTCAAAAATTTTCGATTCAATCAATAATCAAAAACTATCAATTATGGGAAAACAAGCAGTAAACATTTTGTCGTTAGATGTACCGAAATTAATTGACATGCTAAATGCCGCACTTGCAGAAGAGTGGCTCGCCTATTATCAATACTGGATTGGCGCAAGACTAATGGAAGGCCCGATGCGCAGTGAAGTTGAACCTGAGCTGTTAATTCATGCTGACCAGGAATTGGGACATGCTGTATTGGTCGTAAACCGAATCATTCAATTGGGTGGTACTCCAGTTTTGAATCCGGTAGAGTGGCCCAAACTTAGCCGCTGCTCTTATGATGCTCCAACTGATCCTTACGTTGAAGTTATTCTCGAACAAAACTTAAAAGGTGAACGATGTGCGATTCAACGGTACAAAGAAATTGCAGACTTTACCAGTGGAGCAGACCATACCACACATGCTATGGCTACCACAATCCTGAATGAAGAACTCGAACACGAGAACGACATTGAAGACTGGCTTACCGATATCAGAAGAATGAAAGAAGAATTTACGAAAATGAGAATGTAAACAAATACCTTAAATTTTAAAATTATGGAAACAACAAATCAAGTAACGATGGTATTGCCAAGAATTGGCGAAGCTGCACCAGAGTTTAAAGCAGTAACAACGCAGGGGCCAATCAACTTCCCATCTGATTATTCAGGGAAATGGGTAATTCTGTTCAGCCACCCTGCTGATTTCACCCCTGTTTGTACCTCCGAATTTATGACTTTCGCATCGATGGAAGCAGAGTTCCGTGCATTCAATTGCGAACTCGTTGGTTTATCAGTTGATGGTCTTTACAGCCACATTGCATGGCTGCGCACCATCAAAGAAAAGATTGAATACAAAGGAATGAAAAATGTGGAAGTTAATTTTCCACTGATTGAAGACATTACCATGGAAGTTGCCAAAAAATATGGCATGATTCAACCTGGAGAAAGCAATACCAAAGCAGTTCGTGCAGTGTTCTTTATCGATCCGAAAGGAATTATCCGCGCCATGATTTATTATCCGCTATCGCTTGGCCGTAATTTCGACGAACTGATGCGCGTTGTTATCGCTCTTCAGGCGGCTGATGCCTTCAGTGTTGCCATGCCGGCTGACTGGCGTCCCGGCGATGCTGTAATTGTACCTCCAGCCGGATCTTGCGGAGTTGCCAAAGATCGCATGGAGGCTAAAGAAGAGGGCATGAAATGCTACGACTGGTTCTTCTGCACCAAAGAATTATCAGAGGAAAAAGTAATGAATGCAATTAAAGTAAAATAAGCAATCACTGCATAAAAAGAAAAGAGGCTAAACCCGATTGAGTTAGCCTCTTTTTATATAATCAAAAGAATGATTTGACTACAATTGTGGTCCTGAAGCAACTAAAGCTTTTGCATCATCATTATCGAGATATTGTTCGAAATTTTTGATGTATTTAGCAGCAAGCGATTTTGCTTTGGTTTCCCATTCCGTAACATCAGCATAAGTGCTACGTGGATCAAGAATTTCAGTATCAACATTGTTCAATTTTGTAGGAGCAACCAAGTTCAAAATAGGAATTTGAATTGTTGGAGCATTTTCGATTGAACCATCGATAATAGCATCGATAATAGCACGTGTATTTTTCAACGAAATACGTTTTCCGGTTCCGTTCCATCCTGTGTTCACCAGATACACTTTAGCATTGTGTTCTTTTGCTTTCCCTATCAATGTTTTTGCATACATGGTTGGGTGTAAAGTTAAGAATGCTTCACCAAATGCAGGAGAGAAAGAAGGAACAGGTTCTGTAATTCCACGTTCTGTTCCGGCTAATTTTGAAGTAAATCCTGAAAGGAAGTGATATTGAGCTGATTTTTCGTCCAAAATAGATACCGGAGGCAATACACCAAATGCATCAGCCGACAGGTAAATAATTTTTTTTGCGTGTCCAGCGCGTGAAGGAGCAACAATTTTGCTGATATGGTAGATTGGATAAGAAACACGGGTATTTTCTGTTTTCGATGCAGCAGCAGTGTAATCAGGAGTTCCATCTTCCAGTACTGTTACATTTTCCAACAAAGCATCACGACGGATAGCTCTCCAGATATCAGGTTCTTTATCCATTTCCAAATCGATAACTTTAGCATAGCAACCACCTTCGTAGTTAAATACACCATTGTCATCCCAGCCGTGTTCGTCGTCACCAATTAAGTAGCGTTTTGGGTCAGCAGACAAAGTAGTTTTACCTGTTCCTGAAAGACCAAAGAAAATAGCAACATCACCATCTTTACCAACGTTGGCCGAGCAGTGCATCGAAGCCATGCCTCTCAATGGCAAGTAGTAGTTCATCAAGGCAAAAATACCTTTCTTCATTTCACCACCGTACCATGTTCCACCAATAACCTGCATTTTGGTAGTCAGGTTGAACAAAGTAAATACTTCAGAGTTCAAACCTTGTTCTTTCCAATTAGGGTTGGTAGTTTTTGAACCATTCAAGCAAACGAAATCAGGTTCGCCGTAGTTATCCAATTCGAAGTGAGAAGGACGGATAAACATGTTGGTAACGAAGTGAGCCTGCCATGCAACTTCCATGATAAAACGTACTTTCAAACGGGTATCTTCGTTTGTTCCGCAGAATGTATCTACTACATATAATTTTTTTGCTGAAGAAAGTTGTTTTGTCACTAAATCTTTACAATGTTCAAATACTTCAGGGGTTGTTGGGCGGTTGATCGTACCATCCCACCAAAGGTGCTCATCGGTTACTGCATCTTTTACGAAGAATTTATCTTTTGGAGAACGTCCGGTAAATTTACCTGTATCAACCGAAATAGCTCCTGTATCAGTTAATATGCCTTTTTCAAAACCTTCGTTGGCTGGATCAATTTCAGCCTGAAAAAGTTCCTCATAAGTTGGATTGTGAATAATTTCTACGTTGGTATTAATACCATACTTTAAAAGATCTGTGTTTTTCATGATAAGTAATTAAAATTTAACAAGTTTCAACAATTCAAAATTTTCTCGGAAACAAAAATACCTTTTTTTGCCCCCTTGTCAGAATGGCAAATATTAAATTAAGATCAATTCATACCCAACCGTCACACTACGACAAATTACCCACACAACAAGCTGAATATCAATATTGAATAAATTATATCACAAAAAAAAGAATGTTAAGAAATTATTAATTTCAAAACATTCTTTTATAAAGCAACTTAGCTTAGAAGACTACGATCTTGGATGAAATTGGTTTAAAGTTGTCTTTAAATAATCTCTGTCAAGATGGGTGTATATCTCCGTAGTTAATATTGATTCGTGCCCAAGCATTTCCTGTACAGCACGTAAATCGGCTCCACCATTAATGAGGTGGGTTGCAAATGAGTGCCTGAAAGTGTGAGGACTGATCTTCTTTTCGAATCCGGCTTTAATGGCCAGATTTTTAATAATGGTAAAGATCATTACACGGCTTAATTTTTTGCCCCTGCGGTTCAGGAAAAGAACGTTTTCACTTTCTTTTGATACTTTCAATGATTTTCTGTAAACATCAAGGTATTTATTGATTTCCTCAATTGCCTTTTCGCTTACCGGAACCAATCTTTCTTTATCGGCTTTCCCTTCAACTTTAATATATCCCTGATCGAAGAACAGATTGGATATTTTAAGGTTTACAAGTTCAGAAACGCGTAACCCGCAACTATACAAAGTTTCGAGCATTGCTTTGTTTCTCTGGCCTTCAGGTTTGGCCAACTCAACCGTATCGATCATCAGATCGATCTCTTCAATGGTTAGAACATCAGGAAGTTTACGTCCAATTTTTGGAGATTCCAACAAAGTTGTCGGATCACTGGTAATTTTACCTTCCATAAGCATGTACTTATAGAACGATTTAATACCGGAAATTGTACGGGCTTGTGTTCTTGGTGAAACGCCTTTGTCATTGATCCATTCTACGAATTTCTTCAAATGATTCAGTTTCACTTTTTCAGGAGCCAGTTTCTTAACTTCTTCGTCAGAAAAGGTCATCAGCTTGTTTATATCATTGATATAAGCAGCAATTGAGTTCGCAGATAAACCCTTTTCCAAGCGTAAGAAAGACTCAAATCCTTTTTTGCTATCTTCCCATTTCATAATTAAAAGCTTTAAATTTTTAATTCTATAACATTTATTGATAATTTTGGTTTGTAAATCCTGATGTTATTAAAATATGGTCATCCACCCAGATTACATAATTTTTTAATACGAATTTACATTCGGTTAAGTTACTATTATTATTAAAATAAAAAATCAAAATATGAAAGTTTTGTTAATAAATGGTCCAAATTTGAATTTATTGGGCATTCGGGAGAAAAGCATCTACGGAAATTCCACATTTGAAAGCTATTTCGAGACTCTTCGGGAAAAATACAATGCCATAAGCCTTGAGTATTATCAATCAAATATCGAAGGCGAATTGATTAATAAAATCCATGAAACAGGATTCAGTTACGATGGCATAGTTATCAATGCAGGCGCTTATACGCATACTTCGGTGGCTATTCGTGATGCCATTTCAGGAATAAAAGCTCCGGTTGTTGAAGTTCATATCTCAAATATTTTAACCAGAGAAAGTTTCAGACACGAATCATTGATTGGTCCGGTTTGCATCGGAAGTATTATGGGATTTGGACTTGATTCATACAGGCTTGGAATTGAAGCAATTACTGAATACATTAAATCTTAATGACATTTACACTCTCTCTGGCGGATCGTTTGATCTGAATTTAAAAATTTGAATACTTTTGTCGCCCTCACTAAAAATAAGAACTATGAAATACACAAAAATAGTAGCCACCATCTCAGATAAACGCTGCGACCCCGAATTTATCCGTCAGCTTTACGAAGCCGGGATGAATGTTGTCAGATTGAATACAGCACATATTTCGACAGAGAGCGCTATTGAAATGATAAAAAACGTAAGGAGCGTATCTGAAGATATCGGAATTCTTGTTGATACAAAAGGTCCTGAAATCAGAACTTCCGGGATTTCGGAACCAATTAATGTCGAAAAGGGCGATATTATCAAAGTAAAAGGAGGTCCGGGGCAATCAGATAATGAAATGTTTTTTGTCAGCTACGAAAAAATTCAGAAGGAAGTACCTGTTGGTTACCAAATACTGATCGACGACGGCGATCTTTCGCTTGATGTGATTGAGCAATCGGATGAATATTTAACATGCAGGGTTGGAAACAGCGGACAAATTAAAAACAAAAAGAGCATCAATACTCCGGGGATTAGCGTTGACCTGCCATCAATAAGTGAAAAAGATGTTGAGTTTATTGAATTTTCGGCAAAAAATGATGTCGATTTCATTGCCCATTCATTTGTCCGGAATAAACAAGATGTTTTAGCTGTTCAGGAAATTTTAAACAAGTTCGACAGCAAAATAAAAATCATTGCTAAAATTGAGAATCTTGACGGAGTAAATAATATAGATGAAATTCTCCAATATGCTTATGGCATTATGGTTGCCCGCGGTGACCTTGGAATAGAAATACCCGCTGAAAAGATTCCAAGTATCCAGCGGAAACTAATAAAGAAAGCCGTTCAGAAGAAAAAACCTGTAATTGTTGCAACTCAAATGTTGCATTCCATGATCGATAATCCGAGGCCGACGCGTGCGGAAGTCGGAGATGTTGCTACTGCAATATACGATCGGACTGATGCAATTATGCTTTCAGGAGAAACAGCATACGGAAATTATCCGATTGAGTCTGTAAATGTTATGACAAAAATTGCGCTTGAAGTTGAAGCAAGCAAAGACCGACGCAATGATTTGCCCGTTCCGCGCCTTGACAATGAAACCTCTGCTTTTCTTGCTGAAGCCGCAGTGCTGGCCTCAAAAGAATTAAAAGTCAGTGCAATTGTTACAGACACACTTACCGGAAAAATTGCCAGATATATTGCAGCTTTCAGAGGAACATTGCCGGTATTTGCCAAATGTCATAACGGACGGGTAAAACGCGAACTTGCACTTTCATACGGTGTTTTCCCAAGCGAAATTATATCGAAGAAAAATAAGCACAAACTGATTGAAACTTCTTTATTGGATTTAGTTGAAAGAAAACTGATTACTGAAAAAGATACGGTGGTTTATGTTGGCGGAAACTTCGGTGTTGGCGGGGGTACTTCATTTATCGAAATTGCCTCAGTTGAACAAATGGCCCATTCAAAAATGAAGAAGTAATTAAAAAATTACCATAAAAAAAAAGGAGCCGATTGGCTCCTTTTTTTTATCTCATATCAACAATTTCAACGTCCTTGTATTTCGATGGATCAAAAACAAAATCCGAATCTTTGAAAACGCCATCGGTTTTTAACTGGCTGATGGAAACCTTGTAATTGTTCCCGTCTTTCCCCAGAATGTTTGCTCCCCGAATCAGCATTTTTTGTTTATCAATCATTAGTTTGATGTTGCTGACATCGCCTGTGGCCTTTTGTGGTGTCAGGTTGATGTTGTAAACCGGAACTCCTGCGTCGGTCGATTCGCCCGCAAATTTATAGTTGAAGCCTCTTTCGTAAATGGTAAAAATACGCGTGGGATCCATTAAATCGTCGGTTTCTTCATCCATATTCGAAATGCTTACTTCGTTTGCGTGAACCATGTATGTCCAGATTGATTTTCCGTCACATGTCACCTGCAATCCCATCATCGGAATATTCAACTTGTATTTTTTGCCTTTCAGAACAATGGTTCCGCTACTTTTCTCCTGAATGTTCTCAGCTTTGTTATTCATTTCGAAGGTGAACTTTGCTTCCATGGAAGCCAGCGATTGGGTCGTTTTGGTAACTTTTTCAAGTATTTCTTTCGCTTTTGCATCTTGCTGGCTATATCCGGCAATTACACAAAGGGAAAGAATCGTCATTATAAATATTTTTCTCATTTTGATATATTAAAAATAGGGTTCTATTTAAAGCCTTTCAATAATTGTTCCAAACTGTATTCATCCTGAAGTAACACCTGCCTGGCTTTACTTCCTTCGCTCTGACCAACAATTCCAGCAGCTTCCAACTGATCCATAATACGGCCTGCCCTATTGTAACCGATAGAGAATTTCCGCTGTATCATCGATGTTGATCCCTGCTGATTTGCCACTACCAACCGAGCCGCATCGTCAAACATTTCATCGCGGTTGGTCAGGTCAGCTGCGCCATTTCCACCTTCGGTATCTCCCACATAATCAGGAAGAAGAAAAGCAGTGGTGTAACCTCTCTGATCGGCGATAAATTCGCAAATACGCTCAACTTCAGGAGTATCTACAAATGCACACTGCACGCGGGTCATTGTACTTCCACTCGAAACAAGCATGTCGCCTTTACCAATCAACTGATTGGCGCCTGGTGTATCCAGAATCGTACGGGAGTCGATCATCGAAGCTACCTTAAAGGCAATTCGGGTCGGAAAGTTCGCCTTAATTACACCTGTGATAATATTAATAGACGGACGCTGGGTTGCAATTACCATGTGAATACCCACAGCACGCGCCAACTGGGCAATACGAGCAATCGGCAATTCAACTTCTTTTCCGGCAGTCATGATCAAATCGGCAAACTCGTCAATGATCACTACTATATAAGGTAAGAACCTGTGACCTTTCTCCGGATTCAAACGACGGCCTATAAATTTTGTATTGTATTCGATAATGTTGCGCACGTGTGCTTTTTTCAGCAAATCGTAGCGCCCGTCCATCTCAATATTTACTGAATTCAATGTATTTTTAACTTTCTGAATGTCAGTGATAATTGCATCTTCTTCATCAGGCATTTTTGCCAGAAAGTGCTTTTCCAGCGAAGAATAAAGATTAAGCTCCACCTTTTTAGGATCGATCAGAACAAATTTCAGTTGCGAAGGATGTTTTTTGTACAAAAGCGAAGTAATGATCGCGTTCAAACCAACCGATTTTCCCTGACCGGTAGCTCCCGCCACCAGAATATGCGGCATTTTGGTCAGATCAACCATGAATGTTTCGTTCGAAATGGTTTTTCCCAAAGCGATCGGAAGTTCAAAGTTCGATTCCTGAAATTTCTTGGATCCGATGATCGAACGCATCGAAACAATTTCAGGTTTTTGGTTCGGCACTTCAATACCGATGGTTCCCCTTCCCGGAATAGGCGCAATAATACGAATACCCAATGCAGATAAACTCAGCGCAATATCGTCTTCCAAATTCTTGATTTTTGCAATTCGGATTCCGGGAGCGGGTACAATCTCGTACAAAGTAATTGTAGGTCCAATGGTGGCCCTGATTTTTGTAATCTCAATTTTATAATGACGCAGCGTTTCTACGATTTTGTTCTTGTTTGAAATCAGTTCCTCGTTGCTTACTTCGGCGTTACCCGATGCATGATCGTCAAGCAAATCAGGAGTTGGATATTTGTAATTTGACAAATCCAAAGTAGGGTCATAATCCTCCATAACCGGAACACCGTGGTCATCCACTTCAGGTTCAACTATTTTGGTAACCTGAAGTTCCGGTTCCACATATTTTGATTTTTCTGGTCTGGTAGTATTACTGAATATCAAATCCTCGATACTCGTTTCAACGTCTTTTTGCGACAAGGTATTTTCAATCTCAAAATCGTCATCGTCGTCAATAATTATTTCATCTTCCTCAGGAGCATCAGGATTAAAAATGGCCTCAATTTTATCGTCTTCAGTGATTACTTTCGAAATCGAAACAACTTCAGTTTCCGCCAAAGTTGCTGTTTCCAAAACCAATTCCGGAGATTGTCCCTCAATTGGTTGATCGGTAAGTTTAGGCTCTTTTGACATTTTTGCAAAGACGCCGGTTAACCAGGGAATAAACTGCTGGAAGGTTACTATCAGCAAGATAAATAAAATGAATATCAGGATTAAAGTGGCACCCAGTGTACCCAAAATTGAAGAAACTAAATTCGAAAGTATAAAACCATACATTCCGCCGATATTTAAAAACTGACTATCTACTGAATTGGTCAAAAGTCCAAGTGCGATGGAAGCCCAAAGCATCCAAACAATTGAAAAAACCAGGGTCTTGAAAAACTTGATTTTTCGGTACCCGAACAAATTGAGTGCAGCCACAAAAAATATCAGGATAAAAAAGAAGGATGGAAACCCAAAACCCATGTTGATAAACTTTTCGCTCAAAAAAGCGCCTCCTTTTCCGGCAATATTCTGAACCTTCACCGAAGGATCAAAAAGGAAATCGCGCCAGGGAAGATCCAGTTTGCTTTGATCGACCCCGCCCGAAATAACATAGGAAACAAAGGCGACTGCCATGTATCCGCTGATGATCATCAGAAAAAGTCCTAAGGTATATCTGAATTGGTTGCTCCTGAAAAAAAGTACAACTCCCCAAGGTTTTTTAGGTGTGGGAGCCTTTGCCGGTTTCTTTGTTTGTTTTGCCATTCGGGTTATAAAATTCGTGCGCAAAGTTAACGATTTTTGACTATCATATATTTTATCTGTCGATTCAATCCACACTTTAATTTCCTGAAAATTCTACCATCTGTTTAATAGCATCCTTTTCCGAATACACAACAATCGTTCATCATGATTATAATTGGTTCCTTTTTATAAGTTTGTCAGCGACGATTATGCCCATAATGTCTGTAAAACCGACAAACACAAAGACTTAACAATACTGGTAAATGAAAAAA
Source organism: Prolixibacteraceae bacterium (assembly GCA_019459485.1). Taxonomy (GTDB): domain Bacteria; phylum Bacteroidota; class Bacteroidia; order Bacteroidales; family Prolixibacteraceae; genus Aquipluma. Next base: position 18,911 of record JAIBEZ010000018.1, on the reverse strand, counting down.
ATTGCAGTTGTGGCGCTTGGCGGAAATGCCCTTCTCAGGGAAAATGAATCCGGCACCATTGAACAACAGGAATCAAATACGACCGAAACGCTTGAAAATCTGATTTTTCTGCTCAACGAAGGTTTCGAATTGGTAATAACCCACGGGAACGGTCCGCAGGTAGGCAATATTCTGATGCGGAACGAGGCAGGACTGCAAGTCTATAACATCGCGCCAATGCCGCTGGACGTTTGTGTGGCCGATTCGCAAGGCGGAATTGGTTACATGATTGAACGAATGATACGAAATGTGTTGAAGAAACACGGCATTCAGAAAAATGTAATCACCCTGGTAACCATGGCAACTGTCGATCCAAACGATCCGGCTTTCACGAATCCAACCAAAGGAATCGGAAAAATCTATTCGGAACCGGAAGCAAAAAAACTTCAGGAAGAAAAAGACTGGATTTTTAAGCCCTCGGCAAAAACCAAGGGTGGCTGGCGGCGAATGGTATCGTCTCCGCAACCATTGGACATTATTAATCAGGAAATAATTGAAACGCTTGCAAGGGCCGGAAATATTGTGATTGCAGTTGGCGGTGGCGGAATTCCGGTTTATTACGACGAAAACAACGACCTTCGCACACTGGATGCCGTAATCGACAAAGACCTGGCTTCGGCATTGCTGGCTTCGAAAATAAAGGCAAACGAGTTTTACATCCTGACCGATGTTTCATTCATTTACAAAGATTTTGGCCTGCCAACCCAGGAAAAACTTGAATTCCTGAATTATGCCGACACGCTTAAATATTTGGACGCCGGAACTTTTGCCGAAGGAACAATGGCGCCAAAAATCAGAGCATGTTTGTACTTTATTAAAAATGGCGGTGGAAAAAGTGTGATTACGGAAGCTAAAAAATTGGAAGACAAATCGTACGGATCGAAGATTACAATGGAGTACGAAGCCAGTGGTCAGTAATCAGTCGCAGTTGGCTGTGAAAAACGGAAAATTAAATGACACATATTAATTATTAACGAATGGCCAAAAGCCCCTCCTGTGGAGGGGTTGGGGAGGCTTTTAATAAATACATACAGATGAAAAACAACCTTAAAAACAGAAACTTCCTGAAATTGCTGGATTTTAATGCTGAAGAAATTCATTACTTGCTGCAACTTGCTGCAAAATTAAAGAGATCAAAAGCATCGGGACTTGAAGAACAAATGTTAAGTGGAAAAAACGTGGCTTTGATCTTCGAAAAAACCTCCACGCGAACACGGTGTGCATTCGAAGTAGCCGCTTTCGATCAGGGCGCACATGCCACTTATCTGGGACCAACCGGATCGCAAATCGGGCACAAGGAATCGATCAAAGATACCGCAAGGGTTTTGGGCCGGATGTACGATGGCATCGAATACCGCGGTTACGGCCAAAGCATTGTGGAAGAATTGGGCAAATATGCCGGTGTTCCGGTATGGAACGGCTTGACGGATGAATTTCACCCGACACAGATACTGGCCGATTTTCTAACCATGCTGGAACATTCTGAAAAACCACTTTCAGAAATAAAATTTTGCTATTTGGGCGATGCCCGCAACAACATGGGAAATTCGCTGATGGTGGGCGCGGCGATTCTCGGCATGGACTTCAGGGCTGCTGCTCCGGTAAGTTGCCAGCCAACAGCCGAATTGCAACAAACCTGCCGCAAACTTGCTGCTGAAAGTGGCGCCAAACTATTGATTACAGATGATCTGGCTACGGCAGTAAAGGATTGCGACTTTTTATATACCGACATCTGGGTTTCGATGGGCGAACCGGAATCGGTCTGGGCAGAAAGAATCCAACTGCTCCTACCCTATCAGGTAAATAAAAAAGCGATGGAACTCACCGGAAATCCAAACGTGAAATTTCTGCATTGTTTACCGGCGTTTCACAACCGCGACACCAAAGTTGGAGAAGAATTGTACCTGAAATTCGGGCTCGACGGACTTGAAGTTTCCGAAGAAGTTTTTGAAAGCGATGCTTCCATTGTTTTCGATCAGGCAGAAAACCGGATGCACACCATAAAGGCAGTGATGGTGGCAACTATTGGCTAGAACTGTAAAATTTAAGCTTTATATTTTATCTTCGCGGCAAGTTTGTTTCAGGCGGGTCAGTTTTGTTTTCAAAATTCTACCTTACCTGAAGTACAAACATTTTGGTCTTTATTAACCAACAGCGAACATAAATGGCAATTTCAGTTGTACTTATAGTTTTGGGGTTTGTCTTACTTATAAAAGGTGCTGACTGGTTAGTCAGCGGCGCTTCATCACTGGCAAAAAAACACCACATTTCCGATCTGGCAATTGGATTGACGATTGTGGCATTTGGCACGTCGGCTCCTGAACTGGTAGTAAATTCAATCGCTTCGTTTCAGGATCATTCCGACATTATATTCGGCAACGTAATTGGAAGTAATAATTTTAACCTGTTTTTAATACTCGGTATTGTTGGGTTGATTATGCCAATTACTGTTCAGTCGAGCACTGTCTGGAAAGAAATCCCCATTTCGTTTTTCGCAGTAGTTATCGTGTTTATCCTCTCAAACAGTTTCTTTTTACAGGAGAACAATGTTCTTTCACGAATTGACGGAGCATTATTGCTTATACTGTTTATACTCTTCCTGTTTTACGTTTATAAGCAGATGAAAACAGAAAAGACAGAGTTTGAAATAGCAACATTAGAACTCTCCAACTGGAAGATATGGGGATTAATCACAATCGGATTAGCCGGACTGATATTTGGAGGCAGATTGGTCGTAAACAATGCGATTGAAATTGCTACCAATTTGGGCGTAAGCGAAAAAATAATAGGATTAACCATTATTGCAGCAGGAACATCGCTGCCCGAATTGGTAACTTCAGTAGTGGCAGCTTTTAAGAAAAACAGCGACATTGCAATCGGAAACATTATCGGTTCCAATATTTTTAATCTTTTACTGATTCTTTCTGTCAGTTCATTCATCAAACCGGTTACTTATAATCTTGCTTTCAATACAGACGTTTACATGCTTGCAGGCGGAACCTTATTCCTTTTTGCTGCAATGTTTATAAGCAAAAAGAAAAAACTGGACAGATGGGAAGCGGGAGTATTGCTGGCCACTTTTGTCATTTACACAATTTATTTGATAGGCAAAGAAGTGTAAACCTTTTAATTGTCACTTCTGAGGCATTTACTTTCTTCTGAACAAAATGTACCAGCGAGGCGTTATCACTTCAAATCTGTGATACGCAATGAAAATATCTAAAAAACTGTTTGATCGTGCTGACCTTAACATCACTTCATGGATGTCAAAAAATGGTCTTTTGATGCTAAGGGCGAGCGTTGGAATTGTATTCCTTTGGTTTGGTTTCCTGAAATTTATTCCCGGCTTAAGTCCAGCGCAGGATCTTGCCATTCGAACTGTTGATCTGTTAAGTTTCGGACTGGTCCCTGGAAATGTATCCATTTATATCCTTGCATTCTGGGAAGTAGTTATTGGCATCGGCCTGCTTTCAGGTGTTTACATGCGAACCACGCTCCTACTGCTTTTTCTTCAAATGATGGGAACCCTGACACCAATTTTCCTTTTTCCGGCTGAAGTATTTACAAAAATCCCATACGCGCCAACCCTCGAAGGGCAATATATCATTAAGAACCTTGTAATCATCAGCGCCGGCATAGTGCTTGGTGCAACTGTTCGCAAACGAAATCCGAAGATAATCTGATTGATCGTAATCGTTTAAGAAGGAAAACAACGAAGGCCACTAAAAACTGGTTTTTGCTATTTTCATCGCATCGCAATTGTATTCCATAATTAAATTTACCGTTTAATCATTCATTTCTACCGTACAATAAGTGCTTATTTGTATCTTTAAATTTTTCCCGCACATTTGAAGAGACAAATAAAAAATCCGAATGAAAACAATCATCTTTTACCTGGCATTTCTTCTCGTTTCTATTCTGCTTACCCTTTCTTCAAATGCGAAACAAGTTCAGGTCAAGTTCAACGAAAATGAGGAACTTATTTATGAATGGACCGAAAAAGAAGTATTCCTTCCTGCTAACCAAAAGCCAGTTACCGATCGGTATTTAACAAACAGGTTCTCTCTTGTGATGGGCAAAATCAGTGACAACAAGCTAAGCTTTACTGCACAGATTATAAAAAAAACGGAAAGGTTCCTGCAATCGGATGAAGTTTATGCCAAAGATTATGCCTTTCCGCAAATGAACAGATTTTTCTGGAAAATGCAAGATAGTGATCTTCCGGAAGAAATTCTTTACCAGGTTCAGTTCAAATACGAGTTGGACTTAAATACGAACTCAATTCAACTCACCAACAGGGTTGAAATCCTGGAACAGTGCCACGGAATTTTGTCAAACAAAGGTTATTCAGATCAAATTCGTTCATCAGTAATTGAAAGGATCAATAAAAAGGCGCTGCAATTGCAAAGCGATGTGTTTCTAATGCCATTTATATTTCTGAATGGCGATTTGGACCAACCAACTATAAAATCAGAAAAACTTGGAGCCGATCTTTCTGTTGTGAAACGCAATGATCAAATCGTCGAATTGGCAAATTTGACTCCTGATTCAATAAAAAAACTGAGTTGTCAAATCGACCTGCAGACCAGATTATTGACAAATCTTTCAGAAGAAAAAGCACTGAAAAGAACAGAAAAAGGATCGAGCCTGATGTTTGCACAAGGCGATTTCAAACTAAAAAAGGTTAGTGAATTAAAACTGGTAAAACGGTCAATCCAAAAATCGCAAAACATCGTTGTTTGCGGTCGCATTGAAAACCCGGTAAATGACCACATTGTGCTTTATACGCTAAACAGAGCCTTCGGAAGCGAATTGGACAGTAAAGATGTTTATCTTGACAAAGCCGGAAACTTCAGGATCGAAACCAAATTACTGCACAGCGGTTTGGTTATTTTGGTTCAGCCAAACAAAAAACAAAACGTCAGTTCCGCAACCTATTTGCTTTATGCAGAACCCGGTGACTCAATCTACATCAAGACCCAATTAACGTTGAATAATGAATCAAAAACCTTCCTGAATTATGAATCGGTTGAATTTTCGGGTGATCGAAAAGCTGAGGCAGAATTCCTGATGAAATATCAGCAGGAATGGGGAATTCCACCTTTCAATTCAACAAACGTTAGACTTCCTAATGGAGAGGGAAGTAAATGGGTAGAGACCTACCTAAGTTCATTTGACAAGTTAACCGAAATGTTGCAGGATCATAAAAAAGGGATGAGCACCGAGTCGGCAAGCTTTATTGAACATGAACTTCAGGCAATATATTACAGCAAATTGTATGATGCAATGCCGGAAAGGCTAATTCCTCAAGGGGTTCGTCCGGGTATCAATTTAATCCCGGAACATTTGGAAAGTATGGTTAATAACAGACTTGACACAGTACAAATCCAGCGGATTTACAACGATTATGGTATCTTCTCACGAGACCTTGCCATGCGATATGTCTGGTATAAATACAGACAGATTGTTCCTGCAAATCCAATAATGCCCAGATTTACAAGCCCATTATCAGGCAATGACTTAGAGCGAACAATGCATTTCACCAAAATGGTACTAAGCGGATCGGCCCTTTACCGGACTATAGCGCAACAGCTTAATATGAACTTAATAGCAAATGGCAGTTTTTACGCCTATGAAAGTGCAGATATATGGCAATCTTATGCGCTCGAAACCCTTGAATTCATGCAAAAACGAAGCAGCGACGAAGCATTTTGTCAGGAAATTGAAGCACTGATTTCAAATCAGTTACAATGGAGAAATTCAAGATATGTTCCCAATACTAAATTTCTTGATTCTCAAAGAAAAGAATCCAGACTTGGTTCGCTTATTTCTAAAAAACCCACCATCGTTTTTACCGGAACCAATTGGTCTGTTGGCCGGTATGAAATGGACGATGAAGTAAAAAAGCATCCTGAATTTAACTTTATTTTGATCAACGAAGGAAACAATTTCGATTTGTGGAAAGACTGGAACGACCGTGCAGAATCGACTTCGCACCAGCTTTTTCTGCTGAACGATTCACTCCGTTTGACAGATATTTTTCTTGAAAATCTCAATTCGTATATCATATACAATGCCTCTGGCGAACGCATCGGGTTTGAAAAGGATCTGGGGAAAGCTGTCTCAATTGCAGAAGAAAGTCTAAAACCAAAAAAGAAAGAAATCAATCAATCAACATTACAAGGAATTGTTATCATTCTATTAGTTTCAATGGTATTTTTTCTAATCCTTTTCCTTCTCTACAAATACCGTATGAAACAGCGCCTGAAAAAACAAATGCAGGAAAAGCGGTTGCGCGAATTGCAGATGGCCGCCATCCGGGCACAAATGAATCCGCACTTCCTTTTCAACAGTTTGAATTCGGTGCAGAATCTCATTCAACAAAACAGGGCCCAGGAGGCCCATTTGTATTTATCAGACTTTGCCGGATTGATCCGGAAAGTGCTTCGTAACTCGGATAAGGAAGAAGTTTCGCTGGCCGAAGAACTGGAAACTTTGGAACAATACCTGCACCTCGAAAAACTGCGCTTCGATTTTGAATACGCCATCGAGGTGGATAAAGGAATCGACCAAAACCTGTTTATGCTGCCTTCCATGATTTTACAACCCGTGGCCGAGAATGCGCTGATGCACGGACTTCAGCACAAAACCGGTGATAAAAAGCTATCGTTTCAGATTCAGAAAATTGGGAGTTCCATACAAATTATCATTGAAGACAACGGTGTTGGGATTGAAGCTGCAAAAAAATTAAAGACCAATTCAAACGGTGTTGGCCTGCGAATGAACGAAGAACGCATCCGGATGATGAAAGAAAAATATGGCGGCAATTATTCGTTCAAACTGATAGACCTTACGGAGCAGGGAATGGAAGGCACACGAGTCGAAATTGTTATTCCGGAAGAACAGTAAAATGAACAGGCGTTCATTTAAGGAGTCTTTTACAGCCAAATCACAAACGGAAATTATTCTTACCTTTGAGCGAATAAATTCACTTTTAATATGAAAGCACTGGAAATTTCAGAAAAAGATTTCCTGATCGGAGCAAGAAAAGGCATCCAAAAATCGATGCTTTTGACAATTGCCCGTGAATCAGGGTTAACATTGAAGGAACTTAGTTCGTATCTAAGGATTTCAACGCGGTCGATTCAGGATAAGGAACCTACACAACTTATTGCACCCGGCCCTTCTGAACGAGCTTTATATATAGCAAAACTCTTCAAATCAGGAATTGACATTTTCGGTAGCCAGGAAAGATTCCACCGTTGGTTGAATTCAACTAATATGGTAATGGGTGGGGAAAAGCCTGTTTCTTACCTCGATACATTTTCCGGAATACAACTTGTTCTGGACGAATTGAACGCTATTGAATACGGATTTTCAGCCTGATGATTGTTTACAGGATTACCAAAGAAGACCATTCTGCCCTTGATGGAATGGGTGGACTGTATGGCCCGGGAAGGTGGCATCAAAAAGGGAATCTGGTTATCTACGCCTCCGAACATGCCTCACTGGCCGCGTGGGAAAAGATTGTTCATGTAGCAAGCTTTGAAAATCTCCCCAAAAATCTTTTGCTGGTCGAAATTGAGATCCCTGACGGAATAGAAATTCAAACAGTTCCGCAATCGGTCCTGGTGGATGGATGGGACAGCTTTCCTTTTGCCAATGAAACAGTTAATTACGGTACTTCCTTTTTGCGAGAAAAAAAACATCTTGCACTCAAAGTTCCTTCTGTCATTATACCAACCGAGTACAATATCATCTTGAACCCTCTTCACCCGGACATCCATTTTTGCAAAGTTATCAGCAAAAAACCTTTTATTTTCGACAAACGAGCCTTTAAAGATCTTTCATAGCCTATGCCCATTTCAGCACTCATCGTTGACGACGAAAAGAACGGACGGGAAAACCTTGCCGGACTGATCAGAACGCATTGCCCGCAAATAAAAGTTGTGGGCGAAGCTAGATCGGTTGAACAGGCCATTGCCGGAATTCAGGAACATCAGCCACAACTTATTTTTCTGGATATTGAAATGCCGGGAGGAAACGGATTCCAATTGCTCGAATATTTTAAAGAATTTCCGTTTGAGGTGATTTTCGTAACGGCTTACGACAATTATGCCATACGTGCCATCCGTTTTTCGGCCAGCGATTACATTCTAAAACCCATTAACCTGAATGAGCTGATTGCCGCTGTGGATAAGGTAAGTATACGCATCCGCAGCCGTAGCGAAAACCAACGAATCAGGCAACTTTACCAAAATACCTTGCATCCGGGCAACCCTAAAATTGGACTTCCAACCTTCGACAAGGTAGAGTTTGTCGAAGTCAAATCAATTATTCGCTGTCAGGGAGAAAGCAATTACACCCATCTTTATTTTACGGATAAGAAACCGTTACTGGTTGCCAAAACACTTATTGAGTTTGAAGAATTGCTTGCCGAATATGGCTTTATCCGGGTACACAAAACCCATCTGGTCAATCTGCAACATGTTACATCGTTCACAAAAAACGATGGAGGCATTCTTACCTTATCAAATGGCGATTCAGTTTGTATTTCGCGACGAAGGAAAGATTTTACGCTTAGCCAGTTAAAAAGCGCACTAAAGTAATCGTGCCAAGTTAAGCCCGAAATCGGATTGCCATAAAGGTGGTCAGAAATGCCGCCTTTTCCGTTTATTCGGCAATAAAAAACCCGCCGGGTAAGGTGTGAGGTGATTTTTCCGGCGGGGGTTTATAAAAAGAACACGCTATTTACCGATACACCTCGATTCAAACAAGCGCAATTTGGGGAAACGAGGCTTTGATACAAACTTTTAGTTTTGTATTTTTGACTTGTCGCTTGACAATTAGAAACAAATTATTTTCGAATGAAGACAAAAATAATAAAAACCAAAGGAACTGGCAATTGGGCTTTGCCAGGTGATCCAATAACCCTCGACGAATTTAAAGCAGGCATTAAAGAAGTCGAAAAAGGATCTTTCTATACCATTGCGGAATCAAAAAAAATCATAGACGGATGGAGAAAGAAAAGAAACTCCCTGTAAGAGTTTCAATGGAATTTAACTTTGACCTCGATAATGTTTATACTTACGGGATAGACACTTTTGGCATCAGACAGGCAGAACTTTATGAAAACGAAATATGGAAGCTTGTTGACGGGTTATCGCTCAATTGGCCGTTCTTCTCGGAATGCCGCCACCTGCCCACTAAATCTAAAATGTACCGGTGGATTATCCTCGAATCGCACCTTATTATTTACCGCATAACGGCCACGGAAATTCAGGTGCTTCGTATCGTACATTCCCACCGAAGTGTCACTAAAATAAAAAATTCAAGAAACATTAAACTATAAAGAAGGAAAACAACGAAAGCCACAAAAAAATAGCTTTTGCTATTTGCATCGCATCACTTTTCTGTTTTAAAGGCAATAAAAAACCCGCCGGGTAAGGTGTGAGGTGATTTTTCCGGCGGGGGTTTATAAAAAAAACAATGTAAATTCATCACAAATATATAGAAGTAATCAATGTTTGTTGCAGAAGATGAATTCCTTTTTATTCGCTTTGCATCAATGGGATTGTCATCCTTAATAAAAAGCGCTGATTAAAATCAACATCTGCGAATGCCAACCATTTTGCACATTCCGAAGAGCTGTGACCACACTCGGCATAAAAGAGCTTTGTCGTTGCCATCCAGCGTATAGCTCCAGTCATCGGCGCTGCGCCTTCTTCTCTCCCGACCCGCTTCGCTCATTGGGATTAGTTCAACTACGGTTTTCGTTTCGCTACACTCACAAAAACCAAGTTTCACTGAACAGGCATCAAAGTTATACTCAGCCACTACCACGTTCGAGGTATTTACCTGATGGGTAATATTGCCCAGGTAAGGAAGCCCCCTTCCCTGCCTGTCCCGCAACTGGCGGGATTCCTCCGAAGGGGAAAGCCTTGGTTATCTGTTTCAAAGAACGTGTTGCCTGATTTAGCAAATTTTTTTTAAAGAAGCCACCCTTTGCGGGCAGCGTCTTTAGTTTTAATTTTTAAATTAGGATTACAAATCCAAAGCTAAAAGGTGACGATTGCAAATCGTCACCAGCCGCTGCGAACTTTAGGGCAAATCCGGATGAGCGAGATTGCTCCGAGACTTTTGTTTATTTCATTCTAATTATACCTCCTATTGCTACAAATAAAACAGACCATAGCGATAATATTATCAATAAAGTATGCCGCATTTTTGCATTGTTTGCATCTTTTAAAAATTTAAATTTTTCTATCTGCGTTTTATAACGCCCCCCTTTTTTAAATGAAAGATATGGTATTATCAATGCCGGTAATACACAGACACTAATTAAAACTGTTATCGAAAAATTGTATCCGAAGAACTTAACCAGTTGCATTATCCCAAAAAGATGGAATCCAATTAATAAATTAAAATAATAAATTGCATTATTTTCTGGTTCTTCTTTCTCACCTAAATTGAAGGCTGTCCAATAAGCTGAATAGAACAAATACCACCAACCATATATGATTTTTCTAAATTTCATTTTATAAATATTAGGGTTTGTTATATGCATCATAAATATCATAGGATATACGTGCAGAAAAATAAATTAATGCAGGAATTTGTAATCCTGGAACAAAAGCAGCCCATCCAACTAAACCGTCGGCAACATTCCATCCAACATTACTTGCCGATGGGTCTTGATACACATCAACAGCACTAAAAACTAATCCAACACCAAATAGTTTCTTTCCAATGCTTTTAGTAATTACACCAGTGAACTTATTTGCATCTATAGCACTATTAATCCTTCCAGGCACTTTTCTGGCCACTTTCATCCAACCGGAGGCCTCTCGCCGCAAGGCTTTAAGATTTCTTGCTGCATTTTCGTTATACAGTGAATTAACTGTATTAGCCCAATACAATGCCGCTGAATATCCATTACCTGCAGACAAATCACCCCCTCCTCTTATTGTGAAGTCATGCCTAACGCTATAGGCAGTAGCTCCAAGTACGTTACAACCAGGCTCCAGGGCTTGGTCATCCTTGCTATAATTAGTAAAATAATGAAAACTCATTGTTCCATTATAGTCCGGAGCATAAACCTGATTGTAATAATCATTCATAAAACCAGTTGCCTCTCCTTGATAGCCTTTGCGGCTGGCTTCTGTATAAGCAGAAAACCAGCCACCTGATCCTCCACTGCTGCTGCCTCCACTCCCACCACCATGGAGCATCCTCCTGTTCCAATAATTGGCATAATCCATTATAAATGCATCTTCCTTTACAGGTGCCTTTTTATATCCACTCGGGTCGGTATATCTCAATGGGTTGTTCAAACAATAGCTGTAGCGGTTATATTCCTGGGTAAAGCCGGGATCCTGTATGTAGGGGTCAACACTGAGGAAGCGGCCCACCAGCGGGTCGTACAACCTGCCGTTCATGTTCACCAAATTGAACCATTTCAGGTGTTCATGACCTGTAAAACCTCTATCGGCAAACAGTTCGGGCTGGCCGCTTAGATTGTAACCCCAGTTGACCGGGTTTCTCCTTCTTCCCTCCCGACCCGCTTCGCTCATCGGGATTAGTTCAACTACGGTTTTCGTTTCGCTACACTCACAAAAACCAAGTTTCACTGAACAGGCATCAAAACTAAACTCAGCCACCACGCTGTTCGAGGTATTTACCTGGTGGGTAATGTTGCCCGGGTAAGGAAGCCCCTTCCCTGCCTGTCCCGCAACTGGCGGGATTCTCCGAAAGGGAAAGCCTTGGTTCGCTTTTCAAAGAACGTAAGTGCTAAAATAGCAATAGTTTAAAAGAAGCTGCCCGCAAGGGTAGCTTCTTTGGTGTTCTTCTGGATTGCAAATCCCCCGCGGATAAATCCCAATTGCAAATTGCACTAGCAGCTACAAGTTTTTAAGCATATCCGGATGAAAGAGGAAGAGGCTTTATTTACAAAACAAATTTGATTGCTTTTATTAAGAGCCAGCCTCATAGCAAGATATACATAATTTTACACCACATTTCCCCAATCTGTATAATAAACTAGGTTCAAACTCCATATTGCATTGATTGTTATAGCCGTAAACAATCCAAATCGTGATATTCCGACTTTCTACACCCAACTCATTCAGATGATCGTATTTACCCTCTAGTGAGTCAAGGAACTTATTCATTGCATTATAATTCTCCTTGTTCTCTTCAAATAATATTTCATACGACCAACCAAATTTGAAACTATCAGGATAAAGTCCAATGATAGAAGAAACTTCGTCATAATATTTTTCATCCACGTCAATCCTTAATTCATAAGATAGAATCTCCATATACTCGCTTTTAAAAAAGTTTTAAGAAATCAATAATGCTGAGACTAGTTTCATATGACTTACCATAAAAACTGCTAGTCTTGGCCCCTGTTAAAAAGACTTTTCCTCCTTTAAACAATATATCTGGATTATCTCCAACAATGTGAGCGAAGTTTTGGGGCTTCGTAAAAGCTAAAACGCCTTTTTTAACACTATGCAAAGCACTGGGATTAAACAGGTACTTGCCTACTTTTAAAGCAGCCTGTCCTTTTCTTAATGGACCACCAATAAATGAAGGCATTCCTGTAATTGGATCACCTTCTCCCGATCTCAAATCACGCAAAGGCATTCCGCCAGAAAAACCAGTAATAGTTTCCCCATTGATTACATCTCCAATTTGATTTCTGCCAATATTTTCTGCCGATGTAAATGACGACGAGTACTTCCAGATACTTCCTTTATAAGCCATCTCACCGCTGCTGCCTGCATATGCATCCTGCCTCCACCATCTTTCTGAAGCATAATTCTGTGCTACACTTAAGGCATAGTCCCAGCCTACTTCCGGGTTTCCCGTCCCAGTAGAACGGTAAGTACTACTACTATGGTCATAATAAGCTCCATTCAAACCTGTGCCATTCCTTCCGCCGGGCCCTCCGGATCCGCCACTAAAAAAAGAATTCAAACTGCCTCCACTCCCACCTCCATAGAGTGTCCTCCTGTTCCAATAATTGGCATAATCCATTATGAATGCATCTTCCTTAACAGGTGCCTTTTTATATCCGCTCGGGTCGGTATATCTCAACGGGTTGTTCAAACAATAGCTGTAGCGGTTATATTCCTGGGTAAAGCCGGGGAAAGCCTCCTTCCCGTTCCTCCTATGGGGAAAGCCTTTAATTCATCTTTTCAAAGAACGTAAGCGCTAAATTAGCAGAAGTTTAAAAGAAGCCGCCCTTATGGGCAACTTCTTTATTTTAGTGTTATAAACACAATACAAATACCACCTCATTGCCGCTATCGCTCAAACGAGGGGATAGTAGGTGATTGGAAGCTGCAAATTACTCTTTGGACAGAAACCAGAACCCTTCTATATTTTTCACTTTGTTCTGTCCATTTAAATCTGCCAAAAAGACTTCTACTTCATTATCTGAGTATTTAACTTTATTATTATAATCCAGATATTCGATAATATTTTCTTTGGGTACTCCCTTTTTGCTTGAAAGTATTAATTTCAATATTGCTTTTCTTTCATCAAATTTTTCCATCTCAGTTGCATTTTACAGTCCTACTGTTCGTAGTCGGATAAACAGCAAAAGAAGCTACCCTCGCGGGCAGCTTCTCTACTTTCTTATTTCAAACTTGCCAGCTTTTTATATATCCAGAAGAGCGAGCTTTGTTGCAATAACGTTTGGACTATTCAATTTTCGTTTTTTCTAGTCCTTTTATAATTCGGATTACAACCCAAATTAACGGGCCAAGAACAATTAAAATAGGAAGAATTCCTTTCATGTTGCTTACTCCCTTAAAGATAAGTAGTAATATAGTCGCAATAAAAATCACTCCTATCACAAGACCTATCACTATCAGGAAACTTCTATTTTCCATTATCGACTTTTCTTTTTCGATAACTGTTGCCGTGCTTTTCTTCTTATTGTAGCTTTCAATAGTTCGCTTAAATTGGGTCATGAATTTATCAAAATCATCATTGCTGTCATTATACCACCGATGAAGTTTTATTCTTCCGCCTGATTTCAATCTTAGTTTTAATGTACTAAAATTATATGAAGATTCATATTTATAGGATTTTAGCTCATCTACACTAACACGTTGTGTTTGTTTGGATTTGCTACCCCAGTATGATTTTACCCAATCAAATTGAAAACCTTCCGTATCAACGTAAATGTCTAATATCGCTTTAGCAAGATACTTAGGTATAATAAAAAATGAGGCAAAAACAATAACAATTCCAAGAATTCCTAAAATTATCTGCCCAATTATACCTAAAGGAAGTAGTAGCATTGATAAAGGGAAGGCTGATAGCCATGAAGGAATAAGAACACAAGCAAACCTAATTTTTGAATAATGTATAATTCTATATTTTTTATCCATAACTATTAATATCCAAAGTTATTATCTATCCAACCGTTGATTTCATCACCTGCAACGAGTTGACCTATACCCCAAACAGCCCCTCCAATAGCTACCCCTGTAACAACAGCAGGAGCACAAAATATAGTTAAAGCTGCTCCTCCAACTCCGATTCCTAAATTAACCCAAGTGGAAGTATTATCTGTGCCATTAGATACAGCGATATAAGTTGAAACGCCAGAAGCAAAAACACTTAATCCGGTCAATCCGTTTCCAAGACCTCGGGTAAGCCGTGAAGCATTTTTAGCATAATTCATGCTCTTCACATACCCGCCATTATTCTTTATTTGTGAAAGCTTATAATAATTTGTATTTTTCCCAGTCCAGGCTACATCTCCAGAAGTATTATATGCCCACGTTCCACTAATTGTTGGGTATCCTGAAGCAACACTTGCTCCATTTGAAATGTAATCCCATGCATTACCCCCTCCACCTTGGGTTTCACCGAGGTTATCTCCATCACTATAATAAAACGAAGATCCATCAGAATAATGAAACCCAAGCAAGATTTGATATGGGTTGCCTTTGCTTCCACTGTATATGATAGCACTTACTTCTCTGCCATATCGAGAACTGTTACCATATGCATAATCCCAACCTACTTCTTCATTTCCCTGGGCGGTTGATTTATGTTTATTGCTCCCCCAGTCATAATAAACTCCGCCCAGACCTGTGCCATTCCGTCCCTGCCCGGGGCCACCACTACCTCCACTCCCACCTCCACAGAGCATCCTCCTGTTCCAATAATTGGCATAATCCATTATAAATGCATCTTCCTTTACAGGTGCCTTTTTATATCCACTCGGGTCGGTATATCTCAATGGGTTGTTCAAACAGTAGCTGTAGCGGTTATATTCCTGGGTAAAGCCGGGATCCTGTATGTAGGGGTCAACACTGAGGAAGCGGCCCACCAGCGGGTCGTACAACCTGCCGTTCATGTTCACCAAATTAAACCATTTCAGGTGTTCATGACCTGTAAAACCTCTATCGGCAAACAGTTCAGGCAGGCCTGTCAGCTTGGCTTTCTAGCTTTTCAAAGAACGCAATGGCTAAAGTAGCAAAAGTTTAAAAGAAGCCACCCTTGCGGGCAGCTTCTTTCTGTTATTTGGAGATTACAATTCTCCGGCGGATAAATACCAATTGCAAATTGGCACTGGCGGGTGCGAGTTTTTATGCAAATCAGGTAGAACCAGGATGCCAACAATATGCTACTTAACAAAGCAATTTACCAGCATTGGTAATCCAAATAAAAATGCTCCCAGTATTATAAACATCCAAGGCTTTATGATTTTATTCATAAAATGATTCTTAAATCTTCTTTGTAGTGCTTCTCTAGTGTTCTTTTTACGATATCTTAAATAATTGAATATTTCAAATAGAAAGAAAATTAATAATATTCCATATTTTGAATATGGTTTATATTGTTGTAAGAATTCTCTTGTTTGAAAAGAATCATTTGTTACAACTTGAAAAGTTACAAATATTGAGAATAAAGTCAAAAATTCTAAAAAGCTTACATATAGAGCCGCAGTAAAAACCGATGATCCATACTTTTCTTTTGAAGCATACAAATTATTAAGTCTATAGAATATATAATCGAAAATCTTCATACTGATTTATTTAATAATCATATAAGGGGCCGCCAACATAACTATCCAAATGCTGACCTATTGATTGACCGGAAACACCTAATGTTATCATATCTGCAGCAAAAAAAGTCCCTCCTGCAATCCAACCAACAACAGGTATTGCAGAAACTCCTACCATTCCCAGATTTAACAAGTGAGAAGCATTTATCTGGCCATCCATAGCGATATCTATAACTGACAATCCTGCACCGAATATGGCAATATTTCGACTTGCTTTAGCTAAAGCAATCTTTGCTCCGTGTTTAATTGCTCTTGTCTGAACATTAACACCAATAAATTTTAATGCCTTAAATGCTTTATGTGAAGCGTTCCACAAGCTTTGGTTTTTAGCTACGCCAACTGCAAATTGAGCTCCTCCGGCAATAGTCCCAGTAAACGAAGTCAGATAATTTGCATAATCCATTCCATCAAGTCTCCCACCTGAGTTAATATTTATTGTAAAATCATGTCTAATGCTATAGGCAGTAACTCCGAGTATGTTACAACCAGGCTCCAGAATTTGGTCCTCCTTGTTATGATTGGTGAAATAATGAAAGTTCATTGTCTCACTATAGTCCGGAGAATAAACCTGATTGTAATAATCATTCATGAAACCAGCTGCCTCTCCTTGATAGCCTTTGCGACTGGCTTCCGTATAAGCAGAAAACCAGCTACCTGATCCTCCACTCCCACCTCCACTGCTGCCGCCACTCCCACCTCCATAGAGCGTCCTCCTGTTCCAATAATTGGCATAATCCATTATGAATGCATCTTCCTTTACAGGTGCCTTTTTATATCCACTCGGGTCGATATATCTCAATGGATTGTTCAAACAATAGCTGTAGCGGTTATATTCCTGGGTAAAGCCGGGATCCTGTATGTAGGGGTCAACACTGAGGAAGCGACCCACCAGCGGGTCGTATAGCCTGCCGTTCATGTTCACCAAATTGAACCAAGGCAAATCCTCATGCCCGGTAAACCCACGGCCTGCAAACAGTTCGGGCTGGCCGCTTAGATTGTAACCCCAATCAGTTGGGTTTCTTCTCCGGCCCCAGGCATCAAAGTTATATTCGGCTACTACCACGTTCGAGGTATTTACCTGATGGGTAATATTGCCCAGGTGATCGCGCAACAGGTAGTAATAAGTAGTCGTTCCGCTTTGGGTAATGGCTGCTACCGGCGCCGAGTAGGCATCCCCGCCAATGTAAGTATATTCTTTGGTAAGCCCACTTGCCGTTTCTTTCGTGTAACTGTTGCCAGCATACCAGCGGGTAAGAATGGTAGAACCACTTTGGGTAACCATCATCTTTGCCCTTTGGTTCCCACTGTTATAAACAAACGTGGCTGCATAAACCCCTTCGGCCAGTGTGTTTACTTTCTCGAAAGAAGTATAAGTGGCCGCCTGTCCGGTTTCGGGTATCACACCCGTGGAGGAACTTAGCCCGGTGATGCGCTTGTAATTGTCTATATTCGTCATCTGCCAAACTGTTGTGGTAATTCCTGATGAGACAAATTGAATGTGGTGAAGATAACAATTAACTGAAGCATATTCGTATTGTTCGTAATTGGTGATAATATTAACCAAGCCGTTCGAATAATAGCTGTAATTGGTATCGACTTCAGGAGATGTTGTTTTTTGCAACTGTACCTTATTTTACCCAACATAAATTCGATTTATTTCAAAAATAATTCATTGAGCATGCCGAACATTTGATTTAATTATTGTAACTTGGTTGACGATACCCAAGCAGGTCAATCAATTAATCTTTAAAAAAAAAATCAATGAAGCAGTCAGAATCAAATTACCTTACAATGGTGCAGGCAGTGCTGGCCAATCTGAGGAAAGACCACGCATTCTGGTCAGAAGAACCGGAAATTGTTTCGGAAGTTGAAGCTATCGAATCTGAATATAACCTCGCGACCGAAGGACTGGGACTTGTTTCAGGCCTCGACTCAACAGGTTATACCCATTCGAAAAATTTCACTCTCGACACTACCATTCGCTCCACCTTCAAGCTTTGCCGTAAAATGTGTGTTTATGCACGCCGCAACAACGACAATGTACTTCTGCAGCTTACCGATCATTCGGAAAGCTCACTCTCTGCCGGCATGGAAAAAGATGTGATCAGCCGCTGTAATGCAATTATAAATAAAGCGGAATCGATGCTCGACGTTTTGTCGCCGTTTAAAATTACAGCCGATGAACTCGTAAATATCCGCCAGCTTATCGGGGTTTACAACGGGCACATCGAAGGCCGTTCGACTGTAAAAACAAGTAAAACAGTTTCAATTCAGGATATTTCGGATCTGGTCAAGTCACTAAACAACCGGATTGCAATTCTTGACGATATGATTGAAGGTTTTATAGAAGACGAAGATGTGATTGCCCGGTACAAAGCAGCAAGAATAATTGTAAATTACGGTAAAGGAAAAACAGCAAAACAGGCTGAAACAACCGAAACCGAAACCGCTGCAAATTAGTTCACAATTAAAGCCTGAAAAAGCAAAACGGGTATTGTAGCTAAAAGTCTAATCCACCGACCTGCTTAGGAAACTTTTAGAACCCAATACTTTTTTCAGGCTTTATATTTTCTTTCCAACAACATCGACCGGATTGGCTGACTAACTGCTTTACATCCGAAACCGTTTACTTGCCTCACAATATTGCCTACTTGCCTCCCAACATTGTCTAATCGACACATCAAATCGTCTAAACGACCTTCAACATTGGCTAATCGGCACATTAAACGAACAAATTGCCTGTTCACATTGATTAATCGTCGCATCAAATCAACGAATC
>JAIBEZ010000014.1 GCA_019459485.1 Prolixibacteraceae bacterium | reverse complement strand
CATGAATACCTTTCCAGAATTCTTCCATCCTTTAATTCAATCGTATCATGACTTACAGATTCAGGATGATCATACAGATATTGTATTTTGGAAACAAATTTTCCGGGTTCTTTCAACTGACTTAGAAAAGATTCAATGGCGGCTGTATCTTTCTCTGATTCAATAATTCCTTCCGTGTGGTTAAACATCAGGCGGAATTGTTTATTGTAGCTGGTAATTTTTCCCGACCGGTTTACAGCCAATATCGCATCGGTTGTTGAATCGAGTGTGGCCTGTAAGAGAGAAAGCGAAAGTTTCGATTTCTCCTCGGCTTGTTTCCGCTCCGATAAATCCCTGATTGTGCCTTCTATTCCATTGACTTGCCCTGCTTCATCAATTATAAAATGTGCATTGACAGATCCACAGACTGGCTGATTTTCTTTGCTTCTCAAAATCACCTCAAAGTCCTGTACTTCGCCATTCTTTTGAAGTTCAGCTATTAGTTTTTTACGGTCAGAAGGGTTGTAATAAAAATGATCAATTGGTTGACCAACAATATCGGAGTGAGCGTATTCGGAGTATTTTTTAATGGATGGACTTATTTCAGTAATAATTCCTTCCAGATTGGTTTGGTAAAAAATGTCCTGAATATTCTCAAATATCTTCTTGTATTTGCTCTCATTTTTCAGAAATTCCTTTTCGTATTTGCTTTGAGATCCGGTTTCGAAGATCGAAAACTGAAGAATGTTGTGGGTTTCGTGCCTGAATGAATTGATTGTAACCCTTGCATCGAACGAGGTTCCGTCTGACTTTGAAAATTTCCAGAAAATTTCCGGTTTCGATTTTTGTTGGAAGTTGGTCAGAAGTTCTTTTGCTTTTTCATCCGAACGTGCTCCGTCAGCCTGAAAAACAGGACTGAAATCAAACGGAAAACGGCCTTGAAGTTCATTCTTGAAATTGAATCCAAATAGCTTGATCGCCTGATTGTTGCAGTCAATAATGTTCGATTCTTCGGTAAAGAAGATGGCATTTTCTGCGTTCTCAAATAAAGCAGTATAAAGTTCTTTGCTGCTAAAAAAACTTTCAATGTAGTTCCTGTCCGTATCTTCTAATTCCATTGCCGCCTCCTGAAAGTTTTATTTCTGCCCGAAAAGTACAAATAAAATGCGGCTCAAAAAATATGCTAAGGAAGCAGGTATTTAGGATTTTCCTTTCGAATTCACCATCCAAAACGAGAACACATTCAGGTAATTCCAGAACGATTCTAAAAGTTCTTCAGGCAATTCGAGTTTTGAAAGTACCTGAATGTAACATTTTAACCAAACTTCACGGACTTCAGGAGTAATGGTGAAAGGGGCGTGCCGTTTTGCAAGCATGGGCTTTCCGCGATTCTCATTGAAATACGGGTGTCCGCCGCAAATTTGGATGAAAAAATCAGACGATCGCTGTTTTGCTTTGTCCAGCTGCTCGTCAATTCGTGGGAAAAGATGCTTTATTTCGCTTTTGCTCAAAAGGTCGTAATGATCGCTCACCATTTTCCTGATTCCTTCCTCTTTAAGCGTTTTCAGTAATTCAGGAGAAGGAATGGTTACAGCAGGCCGTTGCCCGAATTCATATTGATTGATTGTAAAATCCATGATATTTATAGTTGAGTTAATTGCAATTTACTGCAAGAGATAACAAAAAACAAGCCCTGAGGTTGCAGATGAACTGCTATTGACAGGTTCTTTAATTTGTAACCTATTTTGAATGAATGAATTTGATTTTACACAATGAAAAACAAAAAGTGAATAAAATCTGTATCTTGAAAAACAAAAATCAACCCAATGAACGAACAAATTCAATTAATCGCTGAACGGATAAAGGAACTTCGCGAAATAGCGGGCATTTCGGCTGAAAGCTTTGCCTCTGAGCTAAATGTAGAAACCGGACTTTTGTTGAACTACGAAAGTGGGAAAACCGATATTCCGGTCGGTTTTTTATACAAAGTGGCCCATCGGTTTAGCATGGAATTGTCTGCTCTTTTGAGGGGCGATGAACCAAAATTACATGTGTATTCGGTGGTTCGAAAGGGCAAAGGCCTGAATGTCGATCGCCGGAAACAATACAAATACGAAAACCTCGCCTATAATTTTATCCAAAAAAAGGCCGAGCCATTCATCGTTACTGTTTCTCCTGATCCGGAAAATCTTCCGCTGGAGTTTAATTCACATCCGGGGCAGGAATTCAATTACGTGCTCGAAGGAACTTTGATGATTGTAGTTGACGGACACGAAATTATCCTGAACGAAGGCGATTCGGTCTATTTCGATTCTGGTTATCTGCATGCCATGAAAGCGCTGAACAATCAGCGATCCAGGTTCTTAGCTTTTATTGTCTGAAAAAATTACCAATAACCAATATCCAATTATAAATCATAAATAATCAATCATAAATAATCAATCATAAATAATAGATGGTACTCGATAAATATCTTTCACAAACAGAATTTCAATCCTATCAGGATTTTTCGGAGAATTTTCACGTTCAAATTCCTGAAAACTTCAATTTCGCATTCGACGTGGTGGACGAAATTGCACGCGAAACGCCCGATAAAATTGCAATGGTTTGGTGCAACGACAATGGGGAAGAGGCGATCTTCACCTTTGCACAGATGAAAAAATACAGCGACAAAGCTGCCAATTTTTTCCGATCGGCTGGAATAGGCAAAGGCGATCCGGTGATGCTGATTTTGAAACGTCGTTTCGAGTTCTGGTTTTGCACGCTGGCACTCAATAAAATAGGTGCAATCACTATTCCTGCCACTCATTTGCTCAGTCCGAAAGACATTGTTTATCGCAACAATGCCGCCGATATCAAGATGATTGTTTGCGTTCCTGACACAGAAGTAATTCAACATGTGGAAGAGGCTGAAGGTAAATCGCCGACTTTTAAAGTGAAAGCTTTGATTGGCGAAAACCGCGAAGGCTGGCTGAATTTTAATGCCGAAATGGAAAACAGTTCCGAAGAATTTACGCGTCCGGTTGGCGAAGCATCCACCAAAAACGACAACATCATGTTGCTCTATTTTACTTCAGGGACCACTGGAATGCCCAAGATGGTGAACCACAATTACATCTATCCGTTGGGACATATCCTGACAGCAAAATACTGGCAAAACGTTCAGGACAATGGTTTGCACTTTACTGTTGCCGATACCGGCTGGGCCAAATCTGCCTGGGGAAAATTGTACGGTCAATGGTTATCGGGCAGTGCTGTGATGACTTATGATTTTGACAAGTTTGTGCCAAAAAATTTAATGGATGTCATTGCTAAATATAAGGTTACGACCTTTTGTGCCCCTCCGACGATATACCGTTTCCTGATAAAAGAAGACCTGACCAAATTCGATTTAAACGCCCTTAAATATTGTGTTGTAGCTGGCGAACCACTCAACCCGGAAGTTTACAAACAGTTTCTGGAAGCAACGGGAATCAAGCTGATGGAAGGTTACGGACAAACTGAATGTACGGTAGCATTGGCCACTTATTCGTGGATGGAACCCAAGCCAGGTTCAATGGGAAAACCTTCTCCGGGTTATCGCATTGATTTGGTGGACGATGAAGGGAATTCGTGCGAAGTGGGAGAGGAGGGGCAAATCGTAATTTATACCGATCAAAAACCTCCGGTTGGCATGTTCAACGGGTATTACCGCGATGAAGATCTGACGCGGAAAGTATGGCACGACGATGTTTATTACACCGGTGACATGGCCTGGCGCGATGAAGACGGGTATTACTGGTTTGTTGGCCGTGCCGACGATGTGATCAAAAGCTCCGGTTACCGAATTGGGCCATTTGAGGTGGAAAGTGCGCTGATGGAACACCCGGCGGTGCTGGAATGTGCGATTACTGCGGTTCCCGATCCCGATCGTGGTCAGGTGGTGAAGGCGACCATCATTTTGTCGAAAAACTATCAGGCAAGCGACGAGTTGGCCAAAGAACTTCAGGAACACGTGAAGAAAGTAACTGCTCCCTACAAATATCCGCGAATTGTTGAGTTTGTTAGCGAACTGCCAAAAACCATCAGTGGGAAAATTCGGCGGGTTCAGATTCGGGAAGGAGACGGAAAGTGATCAGTGTTCAGTCTCAGTCTCAGTCTCAGTCTCAGTGTTCAGTGATCAGTCGCAGTGTTCAGAAATGCAAGCCCTGGGACTGGAAACTGCGACTGAACACTTTTTAGACTACCTTTGCAGCGAATTAATACATTTGAACAGTGACTTTTCAGGAATTAAATTTAAATACTCCGCTGCTGAATGCCCTGAATGATTTGGGTTTTGAGAGTCCAACGCCCATTCAGGAATTGGTTTATCCGGCAGTGATGTCGGGCCGCGATTCGGTTGGAATTGCACAGACAGGAACCGGAAAAACCTTTGCATATCTGCTGCCAATTCTTCGCCAGCTCAAATATTCGGATCAGAAACATGCGCGGATTTTGATCGTTGTTCCGACCCGCGAGTTGGTTTTGCAGGTGGTGGGCGAAATTGAAAAGCTCGCAAAGTACATGACAGCGAGGGTGATCGGTGTTTATGGCGGAACGAATATCAATACGCAAAAACAGTTGGTTTACAACGGGATGGATATTATAGTTGCCACTCCCGGACGGCTGGTGGATCTGGTGATGACCGGTGTTTTACGCCTAAAGTCGATTCAGAAACTGGTAATCGACGAAGTGGATGAAATGCTAAACCTTGGTTTTCGTCCGCAGTTGATGAGTTTTATGGATAGCCTGCCGGTTAGACGGCAAAACCTGATGTTTTCGGCTACGCTGACAGAAGATGTGGCGGCCATGATCGACAGTTATTTTTACGATCCTGAAACCATTGAAATTCAAAATCAGGGAACTCCGCTTGAACAGATTTCCCAATATTATTACGCGGTACCCAATTTTTACACCAAGATAAGCCTGCTCGAAAATTTACTCACCGATTCGGAAGAGTTTCAGCGGGTGTTGATTTTTGTTTCCAGCAAACAGTTTGCCGATCGGGTATTCGAATTGCTTGACCCTGCATTTCCTGACCAGATTGGTGTTTTGCACTCCAATAAATCGCAAAACTACCGGATCAACGCTTTGGAACGTTTCAGAAGTGGTACTTCGCGTATGTTGATTGCCACCGATGTCGCTTCACGTGGACTGGACATTGCTGATATTTCGCACGTTATCAATTTCGATACGCCTGAAAATCCTGAAGATTACATTCATCGTACAGGTCGCACCGGCCGCGCTGAAAAAGCCGGAATTGCCATCACTTTTGTGAACGAAATGGAGACAAAATTCCTTTCTGAAATAGAAAAGTTCATGAGCCGGCCTTTGGAAGAAAAGCCACTTCCTGCGGGATTAAAGGTTTCGAACATTTTCACAGATGAAGAGCGGCCAGTTATGTTTGACAAGGATTATCTCGGAAAACCAAATGCTATCAATGATTCGCAGGGCGCTTTTCACGAGAAAAAGGAAAAAAACCGAAAGGTAAACCTTGGAGGTCCCGGTGAGCGGAAACCAAGAAAAACCAAGCCCGTAAATCGTGGAGTAATGAAAAAGAGGGCGGCAAAGGGGAAATAGTTCAAATTCATCAAGATTAAATGATTCCTTAATGAGCGAAGTTTGGTCGAGTTGAATTCGTTATATTTGTAACATTCACTTTAAATTTCACGAAGATGAAACTTACATTAATTGTAAAAAAAGGAAAGAATGGTTATTTGATTGGGCAAATCAAAGAAATTCCTGCAGTTTTCACACAAGGATTAAGCATTGACGAGTTAAAAGAAAACATTGCGGATGCACTGGAAATGTATTTGGAAGATGTTAGGGAAAACTATAAGCCTGACGGTGAGATGCTTCAGGAAGAAGAATTGACTTTTGTTTAATTTATGAAACGGTCGAAATTTATAAAATATTTGAATGAGCATAATTGTGGTTTCATCAAGCATGGAGCAAAACATGACAAATATATGAACCATAACAATGAACAGCGAACAATGATCCCAAGACATTCTGACATTGACGATGATTTATGTGATTTGATCTGCAAACAACTTGGCATTCCTAAACCAAAACAATCCTGATCTTCACCTATTTATTGCAAGAAGGTCAGCCTTATTCCTCCAGCAACCGTATGATTTTCATTGCGTTCTGATGGTTTGAAAACGCATCTTCCAGAATTAGCTTTCGCTTTTCGATTTCTTCCGAAGTAAAATCCTGCTGAAACAATTCATACACCCGGTCAATCATTTCTTTCGGCGTATCAGCCAGATGGCAAAGGTGTTCGAGTCCGGTTTTATGGATCATCGGCGTGTTGGCGATGCAAAACCTTCCGGAGAAAAGCGAAGCAAGCAATTTTAATTTAAGTCCGGTATCCTGAAATGTGGGCAGCAAGCTGATGTGTGCATCCTGAATCAAAGTTTCCATCTGCTCATTTTCAGGATTTGCAACCAATTGAATGTTTGCATACTGACTGATCTTTTGTGCCAGTCGTGCGTCCGGATTTTTACCTGCAATGATTACCGGAAGGTTTATTTTGCTGAAAACATTCGCGAGCAGATACTCCACAGCCTGTATGTTTTCGGATACCGAAAGATTTCCATGAAAAAGGATGTATTTGCCCCGACCCAATTTTGATTTGATTTCGCTGAATGGATGAAAGGCCGGAATAAAATGCGAATGGCCGTATTTGTGATCGAAATAATAGTTGTCGTTGGGTGAAATGCAAAGCAGTTGCGATGCATTTTTCAACACTTTTTCATACCTTTTCAGTTTGCAGGCTTCCATCCTGAAGTATATTTTCCTGAAAATATTTCGTTCCGATTTGTATAAATTCAGGTAATATTCGTGCTCAACATTGTGGGTTCGTACCAGTCGAAGTTGGGTATCAAGCAGCAGATGATTGAGATAATAGCAGGTATGCAAACCCTCAAAAATAATCGGAGCGTCGATAGCTGATAAATTAATCAATAACTGATCGTTAGATCTGGTAATTGCAATGTATGGTTTAGTTAACAGCTGGTAGCGAATTCCTTTTCTTCTGGAATAGTAATACACCTTCGTACAGTATTTTTCGAGCTCGGAAACTTGCGGACGATCGTATTCAAAGCAGTGAAGGTAAACTAAAACACCACACTCCGAAAGCGCTTTGACTTTGTAAAAAATATCAATTACGCCACCGTAATCGGGCGGATATGGAATGTTAAAGGCTACCAGTTGAATTGACTTTTCCATCTTTTCTAATTTGATTCTAAATATAGAAAAAAAAGAAAACCATGAACCGATTTTCGATTCATGGTTTTCTTTTTTCTTTTACAGAAAACTGTGGCAGACCACTGTTTACTTTTTACTTCCTTCTATTCCGTCAGCTTTACCCCGCCATACCGGCTGTTGATAGTAACTGATCCACCGCCGGTTCCAACATTTCCTTCGAGCGAAACACGTTGGCCATCCCTGATTTTATCCCCTTTGTAGCGATTGGTAGGGTAAACCACATCGCAATAGCTGCATTCGGCTTTCAACTTGTAATTCAGTTCGTTTAAGCCAATATTGATTCCGCCGTAGCTGTTTACAATGTTGATTTTATCGAATTTCGAATCCACATTGCTGATCCTTACCGATCCGTAGCCTGTGTCGAGATCAAAACTTCCGGTTAATACTCCGATTTTGTAGTTGGTGTATTTTGAAACTGATTTCAACTTGTCTATTTCATCGATATTGATTCCGTCGTATTTCGAATTCAGAGTCAGATTCCCGGTTTTGTGCAGATTGACAGTTGAATATTTCGTGTCAAGAACAATCTGTCCGATTTCGCCTGCATACAATTTGGAATATTTGAATTCCATATTTGCAACGTTAATACTTTCAATATCAGCTTTTCCGTAGTTAACCACAACGCTTACCGGACTTCCAGACGGCGCTTTCAGATTACCTGCAGTCAGATTTCCGTAGCTGACATTGAAAGTGCCTTTTGCCTCCAGTTCATTCACAATCACGTTTCCGTAGCGGTTGGTAATGTCCAGCTCCCTGTCTTTCGGAATGTTAATCAGGTAATCGATCCTGAACGATTGTTTACTTTTAAAATTATCGTCCATTTGGGTTTCTGCAATCACCATTGATCCCGATTTCTGGAAGCTGACCTCAATCATATTCATCAACTCCTTTGCCTTGGCTCCAGTAGGATTTTCGACGGTGATCACCACTTTGATGGTAACAGAATCGCCTCCCATGTCGTTAATTTTTACCTCACCGAATTTGTTGGTCACTTTCAGGGCAGTCACGCCGCTTTTTGGCCAGGCTTTTCTTAGGGTCTTTGAATATTCAGCTCCTGCCGCACCAACAATCATTGTTGAAACAAGCAGCAGGGCAATTGTAAGATTAAATTTCGATTTCATGGCTTTTATTGTTGTTTTGTTGTTTAACTTCCTCTAATTTGTTAATAATTAGGGTGATAATGTTCATTCTTGCCTGGTAATATTCGAGCATGGCATTGATCACCCGTTCGTCATTTGGGTTTGCCTTTAGTTCTTCCAGAAGTTTCTGATACATCAGGTCAAAATCCTGTTGTTCCTGTTGCATCATTTGTTGCTCCGGTTCAGATACAAGTCCTTCGTCGCTAAGCTTTTTCCATTGGTTCATTCCCACCTGAATGGCATTTGTGTAATAGAATTCAACTTCGCGGTATTCTTCTGAAATAGACCCAAGCGTGAGTGCTTCTTCTTTTTCAGGAAAAAACCACATTCGGGCCTGATTGCCAGCCAAAAGCACAAATACCACAATTGCTGCAATCTTCAATATTGGTCTGAAATTGAATGTCCGGGTTGGCTTCGAAGCTTTCTGAAGCCGTGCTTCAAATCGTTCAAAGTGTCCTTCCAGCGGTTCTTCATCCTGAATAGAATGCCGGTTATTTGTAATTAATCTTTCCAATTCGTCTTTCATGACAGTCGTTTTTTAGTTGTATTCAAACAATTCTTCTCTGTGTAACATCTCCCTTAGTTTGAGTTTGGCCCGCATGTATTGCGATCGCGACGACACATTTGTTATTCCAAGTATTTGCGCAATTTCCTCATGATCATATCCTTCCAGTAAATAAAGGCTTAAAACAACCCGGTATCCGTCGGGCAATTGTTGTATCGCATTTTTCAGTTTCTCCATCTGAATTTCCGAAATCTCAATTGAAACAGGCTCTTCATCCGGAATCTTTTCATTCAGCTCTTCAAATTTCACTTTTCTTTTTTTCAGATGGTCCAATGAACGGTTGATCACAATTTTTTTTAACCAGGCGCCAAAACTTACTACTCCCAGATAGGTGTCAATTTTGGTAAACGCATTCAGAAAGGCTTCCTGCATCACATCTTCCGCTTCAACCTGAGCGCCAACCATGCGCAGACAAATGTTGTACATGGGTTTGTAATAAATTTTATACAGCTCAAATTGTGCCTTGGTATCGCCTTTTCTGCACCGCTCAACCAAGTCCTGATGTATGTTCTGGTACTGTGTTTCCACCTGTCTGAGATTGTTTACTGTTTGAAAGACGACGGTCGTTTTGTGAATGTTGCATGTGAATGAAAAATATTTTCGTTCGGCATAAATAAAAGAAAAAGAGTAGCCGATTGTGTACCGAAGATATCCTTTGCCGTCCCGATTCATCGGGACGGCAATTGAAAACTTGGGTACACAACCGTATGCTCTTATAAAAGAAAATGCATATTCGTAAAGTTATCTAATGCAATTAAAACCATTCGATTGTCACTTATTAATAAATTCCACGAGATCAATCAGTTCTCTTTCGTTGGTCGCTTTGATGTTGTTCTTCATGATGTAGTCAATAACCTCCTGCGGAACAGGCTGGAGAATTTTAATCAGTTTCTTCTGCGAATCGATAAGGTTTGCCATGCCATCGCCGTAACGCAGGTAATAATAGGTAGTTGCCTTTTCGTAACTACTGTAATCATTTGCCCCCGGCATTTCTGCAGTTCCATCTGTCGCAACTGTGTACATTTTTAAAATCTGGTATTTTCCTTCGTTCAGCAACTGGAAATAGGATAGCCTGATTCTTTTCGATTCGTTGTAAGGGGCATAAACAAATACCCTGTCGCCCATAATGATACGGTTGATTTTATTCGTTTCATAGATGTTCAAAACGGTTCCATTTCTTTTGAACTGCATGGTATTGCTAACAATATTGTATCGCAGTGCAATATCGCTGATTTTTGTTCCATCGGTTTTAATGATAACTGCCGGAATAAACTGGCCATCGGGGGAATTTCCGGCATGTTTATTTTCTGAATGGCTCAACCGGTTTTGATTCGATTGCTGAATTTTTTGAAGTGTTTCTGAATTTAATTCCTTCAAATTCTGACCTTTTACCTGCAAAGACAGAAGGAATATTGAAAGTAAAACGAGCGGCATAAGTATGTGAAACAATTTATTGTCGCATTTAATATTTAACTCACCCCGAAGTCCGCAAGCGGACTTCCCCCCTCTCTTTTTAAAAAGAGAGGGGGAGAGCATCGCAGATGCGACGGGGTGAGTTAAAACATTTAAACAATTAGAAATACGACATTTATTCATTCTTGAAACTTAAAAGCTATTTTTGGTGAAACATTGAATGCTATTGACTGTTAAAAATACAAAAACGAATGTCACATCACCATCATACATCAAGAAATCTTGCCATTACAGTTATTCTGAATGGCATAATTACCATCGCTCAATTCGTCGGAGGAATTATTTCCGGAAGTTTGGCGCTGATCTCAGATGCTTTGCACAACCTTAGCGACGTTGTTTCAGTGATTTTAGCATACGTGGCGCATCGCATCGGCATGAAACCGCAAACACTTCAGTCAACTTTTGGCTACAAAAGGGCCGAGATATTGGCAGCATTTATCAACGCTATTACGCTGATCGCCATTTCTGTTTATTTATTGATCGAAGCCGGAAAACGGTTTCTAAATCCGAAAGAAGTTGAATATCTCTGGATGTTGGGTTTGGGGTTTCTGGGTTTTGTTGCAAACGGACTTTCGGTGCTGATCCTTCATCAGAACAAGGAAGAAAACCTGAATATCAGGGCCGCTTACCTGCACCTGATTGGCGATGCACTGACTTCGGTGGCGGTGATGGTTGGCGCCATATTTATCTGGCTTTTTGAAATTTACTGGATCGATCCGCTCGTAACAGTGCTGATCAGCGTTTACATCTTCGTCCATACTTATACAATCCTGAAGGAAAGTGTTGGAATACTCATGCAGTTTGCCCCTGCAAAAATCGACCAGCAGGAAGTTGTTCTTGTACTTCAGGAAATCGATCAGATTTGCAGTGTTCATCACGTCCATTTGTGGCAATTGTCCGACCATCAGATTTATTTCGAAGCTCACCTGGTTTTGAACAGTAACTTTCCGATATCGGATACACAGATGATTACAGAAAAAGCAAAACAGTTGTTAAACAGCCGCTTCGGTATCAGTCATGTTACCTTTCAGTATGAATTTGTTTCCTGCGAAAATTGTGAATGCTAAAGATTACACAAAATTACCCTGTTATACCGCATTTTGTTGGTAACGATATTGTACTATATTTGATTTTCAGGAATTGCCGAATTTGCCGGATTTTATTTTGGTGATAGATTCCAAGCCTAACTTTTTCAAACTGATGACTATGAAGTACATATTCCTATTTATCGTGATCGCGTTGTTTGCACAAAAATCCGACGCCCAATTCAGTAAATATTTTAGCGATAAAATCTTGCGACTCGATTATTACCATTGCGGAAACAGCGGTACCGAGCAGTTTTTCTTCGACGAACTGATTGAGGAACCTTTCTGGGCCGGTTCGAAAAACAATCTGATTGACACCAAAGGCTACGGAAATCATTTTGTGGAAGTGCGCACGGCCGACACCAAAGAACTGATTTATTCGCGCGGGTATTGCACGCTTTTCGGCGAATGGCAAACTACACCCGAAGCAAAAACAACCCAAAAATGTTATCCTGAATCGGTGGTGATGCCTTTCCCACAAGAGAAAGTAGTGGTTTCGATTACCAGCCGGAACAGGGAAGGGGTATTTGAAACAAAGTTCGAATATTCGGTTGACCCAAAAAGTTATTTCATCAAAAAGCAACGAAGGGATCTTCCGGTTTTTGACATCGTCAATTCGGGCGATCCGGCTGAAAAGGTTGATATTGTCTTTCTTCCTGAAGGATACACCGAAAATCAGAAAGAACTTTTTATGGAAGACTGCCGGAAATTTACCGATGAATTTTTTGGTTACGCGCCCTATTCCGCGAACAAGAGTAAATTCAATGTCCGTGGCGTTTGGACAGCATCAAAGCAGGAAGGCCCGGATATTCCCGGTGATGATATCTGGAATGAAACCAGCATAAAGGCTTCCTATTACACTTTCGACTCCGAACGCTACCTGATGGTGAACGATTTTCAGGTAGTTCGTGATATCGCCGGAAATGCGCCGTACGATTACATTTACATTCTGGCAAACACCGAAAAATACGGCGGCGGCGCCATTTATAATTTCTACGGAATCAGCGCTGCCCACCATGCCGACGAAACCGGAAAGATTTTCATCCACGAATTCGGTCATTTATTTGCCGGCCTGGGCGACGAATACGTTGGCGGCGTTGAGTATTCCGACTTTTATAAAACCAATGTGGAACCCTGGGAACCCAATCTGACGACACTGGTTAACTTTGACAATAAATGGAAAAATATGCTTCCTGAAGGATCACCTGTCCCAACTCCGGAAAAGCAGTGGAAAAAGGAAAAGCTGGGGGTTTATGAAGGTGGCGGATATGTAACAAAAGGTGTTTACCGTCCGTGGATCAATTGTTTGATGAACAACCTGCACACCATCGATGTATTTTGTCCGGTTTGCAGCAAGTCGATTCAGGAGGTGATAGATTTTGATTGCAGGTAATTAATTAGAAGTTTGAATTATCTATTCCGAATTGAAAAAACAGAGCTTCAATTATTTCACTTTGTTTCTTTAAAATTTCTGAATTCGTCAGAAATAACTGATATATCCGCGAGAAATAATGGATCTTTCGGGGCTTTTTTCATCAGTTCCATTTTTTTTGCTTTTGTGTCCACCGAATCATCTAATACCACTAGAATTCGATCCTTTCCTTTGAAATCTTCCGGCAGGTTTATCATCAATTGCTTTTTATTTTTTGTGTTGTATATCTGTTTTACAATCATTGGATTACACTTTTATTTTAGGCAAATATAGCCAATTTGACAATTAGTCCAAACTTAACATCATTCAAGTTGGTAATTGTCTTTTGATAGAATCGGTGTAAAGTGGTGAAGACAAAATGTATGTATAGGTTATTGTATTCAACTTTCATAAAATGAGGTAATAAGGTTTGATTGTATTGGTTCTAAACTTTCTACTGAGGTTTTTTCATTAAAAATAAGGTTTTTTTTAACGCGGTAATTCTGCTTTTTCTTTAAACCTTATTTTAATTGGCAACCTCAGTAGAAAATCCTTGCTCACAGGCCACAACCTTATTACCTTATTTG
>JAIBEZ010000012.1 GCA_019459485.1 Prolixibacteraceae bacterium | reverse complement strand
TCCGCCCCTGCGTGTAGCTTCCTACGTTATGGCCAATTGTAGTCGCAACTTGAAACGGTATCGGTTTTCAGAGAAAATGAATGTTCTGGTTACTTGATACAGTTTCACGGTTTGACAGGTTTTAGTTATTTGACAGGTTTTTAGGAGTTATTGGAGTTGAGTTGTTGGAGTGACAAGTCATTGGAGTTTACAAGTTTCGTTTCATCGACAGACTAACTCAACTTGACACAGAATTTATCGGTGACACATTTTCACCATTTGAGACGGAATCGGTTTTAAAATATAGACGGAGATGGGAAGTAGGGAAAAATATTCGAATCGACACTTTTGCGCCTTGACAGAACGGACACGACCGTTCGAATGGGACTGAAGTGGCGAAGCGTCTCCGACACTGAACAAAAACGATGAAAAAATTAATGAAAAAAGAACAACTCGGCCATAACTTCAGCTACCCGTCAAGTGCGGCAGCGGTGGTTTTCGGTGGGCATCTTTCCGCTCAAACGGGTTCTCGGCTTGACAGGAAATCGCCCGCAATCCGCACCTGCGTGTAGCTTCCTACGTTATAGGCCATTTTAAAAAGACCTCAATGAGTAAGATTATTAATATATTGATACTGTTATGCCCTTTACAAACGTTTAGCCAATCGACTTTCGAAAAGATAATTGGGGGAGAATTACCTGAATCTGGACATTGTGCAATTCAAACAAATGATGAGGGAATTTTAGTAATTGGAGATGATTCGGATGACATTTATATCGTTAAAGCTGATAAAAATGGAATAAAAATATGGGACAAACACTACGGTGGCCGGAATTCTGATCATGCTTATGACGTAAAGCAGACATCCGACAATGGATACATAGTAGTTGGTTCTACTGATGATTTTGGTAAATATGAATCGACCAATGTTTATATTTTAAAACTTAATAGCATTGGAGATACATTATGGACTAAAGCTTATGGAACGGACTTTGGCGACTATGGGTATTCAATAACGGAGTCGTTAGATAAGGGATTTGTAATAACCGGTATGACCTATGATTACTCAACAGGCATGCAAAATTTATTGATTTTAAAAATAGACAAGAATGGTAATCAAAAATGGTTAAAAATTTGTAAATGTGAAAACTCATATATAGGCAAGAGTATTATCCCGACAAATGATGGTAATTATATTATTCTTGCAGACAAACCTGAATTAGGTGGACAAATTATAAATTCACATTTGAGATTGTTTAAAATAAACCAATCAGGAGACACATTGTGGACTAAGGTTATTAAAAAGGGATATTCCTTTCAGGCAGGCAATATCATTCAAACCAACAATAATGGCTATCTAATATGTGGTACTTCAATTGGTGATTCGTCTAATAAACCTGGTGCAACAGATATTTATCTGGTTAGTCTAAATAACAAAGGAGAGACTATTTGGATGAAGAATTATGGAACAAAAGATTATGATTTTGGTCGCCATGTAATTCAAACGAAGGATTTAAATTATGTCGTAGTAGGAGATTTCTACCGACATGAAAACAATAATACATTTACTGATCTGGTAATATTTAAAGTGAAAAGAGATGGAAGTATCATTTGGTCAAAAAACTACAAATCGAAAGGATATAAAATACCAAGTTCAGTTTGTGAAGCCAAAGATTTAGGACTTCTAATTGGTGGATCAATAAACAATAATGACGGAGTTAAATTTGATGATATGTTGCTTTTAAAATTAGACAAATTTGGAAATCTAAACGACAAATAAAAACGGCACATAACTTCAGCTACCCGTCAAGTGCGGCAGCAGTGGTTTTCGGTGGGCATCTTTCCGCTCAACCAGTTTTTCGGCTTGACAGGAAATCGCCCGCAATCCGCCCCTGCGTGTAGCTTCCTACGTTATGGGGCATATTAATCGCCACTTGAAACGATATCAGTTTTAGACAGAAATTTCAAATTGACTGTTCCGGCTGTCTGAGAGAGTTTCGCGGTTTGACAGTTTTTTTGAAATTATATTTTTAGGTTGTTTGGGTTTGACAGGTTCTTACTTTTATTGAAAAATAAATTCGTTTAAATCATTCGTTTTCAGCTTGACTTATCTTGCATTTAGAAACGTAATTGTAGATAAAGTATTTAAGCTTTGTTGACAAGAAATCAAAGAATTTGGTTGAGAGAATTTTACAGTTTAACACATAATTCGCTGGGAGACAGCGATTTTATTTGACGGAAACCTAAAAATGGAATATATATAAGCATAACTCAAAAACTTATAACTATGCATTACCTAACAATTTTATTAGTCGTTGTATTAATTACTGCTTTTGCTGTTTTGAGCTATTTAGAATTAAAGAAATTAAAAAGGAAAGTTGTTCAAATATTGGAAGGAAAACTTGATAATAAACAATTAAGTAAACTTATAAATAGAGCACGAACTTCCAGTAAAAATCAATTTCAAACCTTCATGTTTTTCCAAGTATTAAAGTTTTGTGTTATAACTACACTACTTTTTGTACCTATTGATTTGTTGATTAGTTCAAATGAATTTGATATTACTAAGTACCTTATTTTTTTCCTTTTTATGATTGTTGCTTTTTCGTTAAATGGTATTGCAAGAGCAAACACTATTTGGAATTTGAGTATTTAAAGGAGAAAATGAATATTGTTAAATCTGATTTATGAAATACGCCCCATAACAGCAAAATACCCGCAAGCCGGGCAGCCAGCTTCGTTGACCGGAAATTAGGATTTTGAAAAGCAGTTCTTCGTAGGACGTTCATCGGTTTACTCCCGCCCTGCGTGTATTTGCGAAACGTTATGTGTAATGTTAGTGGACCAAGAACTACTTAGTTAATAATCGGATATGTTTGACTTTTTTAAAAGGAAAAAAAATGAGAATAAATCATCTGGACTAGAGCCAGTTGATAACTGGAGTAATGTTGTTTTAAAAGGTGTTAAGCGCTATGATTCATTGACGCCCTCGGAGAGAATCTGGTTTAATACAAGAGTTCTAATTGACTCAACTAATGATGGTGGATTGATTAGTTATTATTATAATTCTGGCGCAGAGAATGTATATGATGCAATTGAGGATATAAAATCATTGGGCTTTGACAGTATTGCTAACTTAATAAAAAAATATAACGAGATTTTATTTAAAGGCAACATTGTACCTAAGGATTTTGAAAAACGCAATAAATTTATTGAAAAACTTGACGAACAAACAGATAATTCATTGCAGGACATTGAATCTGACTTAACAGACTTGGTTGATGATTTAGAAAAACAATTAGAAAGATTTTTAAAGAAAGAAAAATTGATTGATGAATAAAACACTACACATAACTTCAGCTACCCGTCAAGTGCGGCAGCAGTGGTTTTCGGTGTGCATCTTTCCGCTCGGGTAGCTTTTCGGCTTGACAGGAAATCGCCCGCAATCCGCCCCTGCGTGTAGCTTCCTACGTTGTGGCGCATTTTAAAGGACATCACATGAGTATTTTAACAGCTTGGAATTTCCATTTTAATTTTTAACAAATTCTTTCAAGAATAGAAATGATTGAGTAAGTTTGTATCCGAATGAATACAGAATGTTGAATGTACATAATTGAGAAAACAGACGAATTTGATAAATGGCTGAGAAAACTTAAAGATTTAAGAGCCAAAGCCAAAATACTTTTTCGCATCCAAAAGATTGAAAATGATGAACACTTTGGAGACTGCGAGCCTGTTGGCAATGGGATTCGAGAATTAAAAATTGACTATGCCAAAGGATACAGAATATACTTCAAAGAGTCGGATGGAAAAATTATTATTCTACTCATTGGTGGTGATAAATCAACTCAGCAACATGACATTGAAAAGGCAAAAGAGATTTTAAAAAGAATTAAAAAGTAATAAAATGGAAACTTCAAGATTTGATATAGCAGACTATTTGGATAATAACGAAATGATTGCAGAATACCTTAATGCTGTATTAGCAGAAGGAAACGATTCTGATGTTATAACAGCAATCGGACATATTGCAAAATCAATCGGCATGACAAAAATTGCTCAAGAAACAGGATTAAGCAGACCAAGTTTATACAAAGCTTTATCTAACGGATCCAAGCCTCAATTTGAGACTATTATGAAAGTTTTAAGAGCAATTGGCGGACAGATTCAAATAAATCCCATGACGGTATAAAGAAAAACGCACCACAACTTCAGCTACTCCGCAAGTGCGACAGCGGTGGTTTTCGGTGGGCATCTTTCCGCCCGGGCAGCTTTTCGGCTTGATCCCGAGTGCTCGGGACCCACAATCCGCACCTGCGTGTAGCTTCCTACGTTATGCCCAAGCTTAACAACAAGACGCAACCATTTGACATCTTAAGCATCTTATTATGAATCAATAATTAAAAAAGAAAAAATATGAAAACCTTAAAATTCTTATTCATTCTTGTTTCTTTTATCGGATTGGTAGGTTGTGACAAAAAAGATAATGAAGAAATTACCAACTTAGATGTAGAGAAGTACATCGAATTGCTAAAATCAGATCAGTTTGTTTCATACAAAATACCCGCATTTACTTCAAATGACATTCCTTCATTACTAAAATACAGGAGTGACAATGAGATAGTAACCAAATTTCCAGCAAATGGCATTTCTTCTTTTGCCATGATAGAACCCAAATTTAAATTAGGTGTGCTTGTTTTGTGGACAGTTGAATCCATAAGAATTTCCTCGCTAAAAAATTCTAATAATGGTAGTTTCCCTTCACAAAACCCTTTTATAGCATTGAGAAATAATCCATCAGAATGGGTTTTGGATTATAATAATCAAGCTTATAGCATCATATCTCAAGCGTATTTTGACTGGTGGGAAAACAATAAAAATAAAGATTTCGATCAATTCAAAAGTATTGACCCACTAATCAATACAAATTACATATGGCATTGAAAATGAAAGCCCAGGGCATAACATTTAGCTGAATAGCCGAAATCCCGATCATAAAAAATCCCATTACCGGAAAAGGCTAATGGGATTTTGGTCTATTCTCTGTTCACGTCAAGTGCGGCAGCAGTGGTTTTCGGTTGGCATCTTTCCGCCCGGGCAGCATAGCTTCCTACATTGTAACAGCCGACAGCAACAAAAAAGTTGACAACTGAATTAAAAATTAAAACAACAGATATGCTTACTGACATTCATCCAAAGTTACCGATGCGGGACAAGGCTGCAACAAGGGATTTTTACATCAATAAGTTAGACTTTCAGGAATTTGGAAGTGCTGACTTTGATGATTACCTGATGTTGAAAAAAGACAGCATCCAAATTCATTTTTTTGAGTTCAAAGAACTTGACCCAAAAGAAAACTATGGCCAAGTTTACATCAGAACTGATAACATTGAAAATTTTTACCAATCATTGTTAGACAATAAAACAAGGATACATCCAAATGGACAATTAGAAATAAAACCCTGGCGACAAAGGGAGTTTTCTGTACTTGACCCTGATAACAATTTGCTGACTTTTGGACAAAGCATGTAACAAATAATTGAACTCAAGCAGCACCAAAACGTTGCCGGTTCTTATTTACTTTTTTTCGCAATCCACTTCCTTGCATTCACAAATGCTTCCATCCACGGAGCCACTTCATCAAACTTACGGTCGGTTGGATAATACGGCCAGTGCCATGGTTTGAAAGCCCGTTCGAGGTGTGGCATCATCACCAGATGACGTCCATCTTCGGAACAAAGCGATGCCACATTGTAATCGGAACCATTCGGATTTCCGGGATAGGCTGGATTGGAATATTTCATCGGAATCTGATATGCCGATTCTTCCTGTGGCAAACTGAATTTTCCTTCGCCGTGAGCCACCCAAACACCGAGTTTCATTCCTTCCATCGACTGCAACATCACCGAGTTGTTTGGCTGAATCTCAACATTTACAAAACCGGATTCGAATTTGTGCGATTCATTGTGCAGCATTTTTGGCTTTTCAGCACGCTCAGGATAAACCAATCCAAGCTCAACCATCAACTGACAACCGTTGCAAACACCCAGACTTAAAGTATCTTCACGCTTGTAGAAATTATCGAGCGCCAATTTGGCGGCTTCGTTGTATTTGAAAGCGCCGGCCCATCCTTTTGCCGAACCGAGTACGTCCGAATTGGAGAATCCACCCACAAATACGATCATGTTCACATCTTCCAGTGTTTCTCTTCCTGAAATCAGGTCGGTCATGTGTACGTCTTTTACGTCCATTCCAGCAAGGTACATCATGTAGGCCATTTCGCGGTCGCCGTTCACACCCTTTTCGCGGATGATGGCAGCCTTGATTCCACTTGGTTGGCGACGTTTCAGGTCAATACCCAAATCGGCAGCTTTTCCGGTGAAACCTTTAAAATCATACTTCAGTTCGTTTTTCTTGTAATTCTGGTAGCGTTCCAGTGCCAGTTTTTCTCCTGATTGTTTCCGGTCGAGCAGGTACGATGATTTGAACCACAATTCGCGCAAAGAATTCAGGTCGAAATTAAATTCATCATCGCCATTTTTTACTGTAAATGCCCGGCTTCCAGAAGGTTTTCCAATCAGGGCAAAACCTACTCCGGCAGCATTCAGTTTGGCTTCAAAAGCTAC
The DNA here is from genome assembly GCA_019459485.1 of Prolixibacteraceae bacterium. Lineage (GTDB taxonomy): Bacteria > Bacteroidota > Bacteroidia > Bacteroidales > Prolixibacteraceae > Aquipluma. Next base: position 48,556 of record JAIBEZ010000012.1, on the reverse strand, counting down.
TGAATCGCCCACTTGAACCACGATTCCCGGGTTTTCGCTGAACAGCACTTTTACGCTGTCAGCTTCGCCAATTCCGTTCAAATCAAGTGTCATTCCTGAATAGTTATCGGCAAAACACATTTCCATAAGGGTTGTAATCAAACCTCCGGAAGAAATATCGTGTCCAGCCAAAATATTGCGGTCTTCAATGCAATCCTGAATGGCATTGAAAGCAGCGGTGAAATATTTGGAATCTGCCACCGAAGGAGCTTCGTTGCCAAGCTTATTGATGATCTGCGAAAAAGCACTTCCGCCCAGACAACGGTTCATTTTCGAGAAATCGACAAAATAAATAAACGATTTTGGATCGTTGATCAGTACCGGCTCAACCACTTTTTTCACGTCCGAAACTTCTGCTGAAGCCGAAATGATTACAGTTCCGGGGGAATAAACCACACCGTCCTTGTATTTCTGTGTCATCGACATCGAATCTTTTCCGGTCGGAATATTGATTCCCAATTCGCAGGCAAAATCGCTGGCGGCCTTTACAGCTTTGTAAATGCGGGCATTTTCGCCTTCATTTTTGGCAGGCCACATCCAATTGGCGCTCAATGAAACACCTTTCAACTGATCTGAAAGCGGGGCAAAAACCAGATTTGTCAGCGATTCTGCAATCGACAAAACCGATCCGGCCTCAGCGTCAACCATGGCTGCAACAGGTGCATGTCCAATGGTGGTTGCCAAACCTTTTTCACCCTGATAATCGAGGGTAATCACGCCCACGTTGTTTAGCGGAAGTTGCAATTGTCCGGCACATTGCTGTTTGGCGATACGTCCGGTTACCGAGCGGTCAACCTTATTGGTCAACCAATCTTTACATGCAACTGCCTCGAGCTGCAAAACATCTTCGAGGTAATCTTCTATTTTATTCTGATCGTATTCCAAATCAGCAAATTTTTCATTTCGGGTAGTGTCGGTCAAAACAGTTTTTGGCGGTTTTCCGAACATGTAGGAAAGCTGCCAGTCGATTGGCTTTTCACCGGTTTTCGAGTTTTCGAAGGTAAACTGCATGTCGCCGGTTGCTTCGCCAATCACATACATCGGGGCGCGTTCGCGATCGGCAATACGTTGTAGCAGCGGCACATCCTTTTCGTGCATCACCAATCCCATACGTTCCTGCGACTCGTTGCCAATGATTTCTTTTTGCGAAAGTGTTGGATCGCCAACCGGTAATTTCGAGGTGTCAATTTTACCTCCGGTAGCTTCAACCAATTCCGATAAACAGTTCAAGTGACCGCCAGCACCGTGATCGTGCACTGTTATAATTGGATTTTCAGACGATTCAGCCAGGGCACGAATGGCATTGTAAACGCGCTTCTGCATTTCAGGATTGGCGCGCTGAACGGCATTCAGTTCGATGTGATTTTCGAATTCGCCTGTCGCTACCGACGAAACTGCTCCCCCACCCATTCCAATGCGGTAATTGTCACCACCTAAAAGCACCACTTTGTCGCCTTTGGTTGGTTCGTCTTTCAGACTGTCTTTCTTTGGTGCAAAGCCAATACCTCCGGCCTGCATGATTACTTTATCATAGCCGTATTTCCGACCATTTTCAAAATGTTCGAAAGTCACTACTGATCCGGTAATAATCGGTTGTCCAAATTTATTCCCGAAATCGCTGGCCCCGTTCGATGCTTTAATCAGGATTTCTTCCGGAGTCTGATACAACCAGTCACGTTCTTCGGTAGCCTGTTCCCAACTGCGCGCATCTTCGGTTCGTGGGTACGAAGTCATGTAAACGGCAGTTCCGGCAATCGGCAAGCTGCCTTTTCCACCGGCAATACGGTCGCGGATTTCGCCACCTGTTCCGGTTGCTGCACCGTTGAAAGGCTCTACAGTCGTCGGGAAGTTGTGTGTTTCGGCTTTCAGCGATAAAACCATTTCCACGTCGGTTACCTCAAAAAAGTCGGGTTTGTCCTGTGTTTTTGGGGCAAACTGTTCAACAACCGGACCTTGCACAAACGAGCAATTGTCCTTGTATGCCGATATTATCAAGTTTGGATTTTGCTGTGAGGTTTTTTTGATGAGCTGAAAAAGTGACATCTCCTGCTCTACCCCATCAACGATAAAAGTACCGTTGAAGATTTTGTGGCGGCAATGTTCCGAATTCACTTGTGAAAATCCAAACACTTCGCCATCAGTTAATTTCCGGTCCAGTTTTTCTGAAACAGAATTCAGGTAGTCAATCTCATCCTGGCTCAGCGCCAATCCTTCCTGATCGTTGTATGTAGCAATGTCACCAATTTCGAGAATCGGATCGGGTTTTTTATTGATTGTAAATATGGTTTGATCGAGGTTGTGATACAAGGCTTTCAGCATCGGGTCGTAACCTGCGGATTGGTCGGCTACCTGAATGTATTCCTCAATTCGCTGAATGCCTTGAATTCCCATATTCTGCGTGATTTCGACTGCATTGGTACTCCATGGAGTCAGCATTTCTTTTCGTGGTCCTACAAACCATCCGTTTAAAACTTCGTCGTCAAGCTTTTCAGCTTCTCCAAACAGCCAAATCAGTTTTTCAACTTCATCCTGAATTAGGCTGTTAGCTGAATTTAAAGCAATTAAAGTGTTTTGCGGAGTCTTAAAAAATAGAATCATTTGCGAATATTTTTTTGAATAAGATGAATGCAATTATCAGGAAAAAAGAACGTGGCAAAGATAAATATTTCAGGCATAAACCTGCCGAAAAAGTAAATAACAGGGCAGTGTTAACAAATGGGTAAAGGTAGGTTGAATGGTAAAATGGTTTTATGGCTGGATGGTTTTATAGCTACCCGATAGTAATCAAGTGATAACAATAACCATTTAACAATTTAGTAATTTGATCCTTTGACCGTTTGACAGCCATAGTCTTCAAATACATCTATAAATCTACATATTTAGCTGTATTTCAGACACAAAAACATTTCTTAACACTAAGTTTACAAAACCTGCTCATTTGCATTCAACCGTTTGAAATCGAATTATCATCAGGGTTGTTTGAATAATTTCTATTTATATTTGCGCTCAAATTTTTAGACCACTATTCAATACACAATTATGAAACAAATTAAATATGTATCTCCTCAGGAAGCAGTAAAAGTTGTTAAATCAGGAGATAGAATTCACTTAAGCTCTGTTGCAGTAACTCCACACGCATTGATCAGACCTTTGGTTGAACGCGGAAGAAACGGCGAACTGTTTGATGTTAAAATTCAGCACATTCACATTGAAGGTCAGGTTGATTATGCCAATCCTGAATTCGAAGGAGTATTTCAGGGCGAACAGTTTTTTGTCGCCGGAAATATGCGTAAACAAACTCAGGCCGGTTATGCCGATTACATTCCTGTATTTCTGAGTGAAACCCAGAAACTGATCCGCGAAGGATACCTGAAGGTGAATGTTGCCATGATTTTGGTGTCGCCTCCTGACAAGCACGGGTTCGTTTCTTTAGGCACATCAGTTGATGCTACTTTGGCTGCCGTGCAGTGTGCCGATACGGTTATTGCTGCCGTAAATCCGAACGTACCACGTTGCTGGGGTGATGCAATGATTCACGTTGACCAGATTGACATTTTCGTGGAAGATGACCTGCCATTGTATGCCCACGGTTTGTCGCCATTATCAGAAATAGAAGAAGCTATTGGCAGAAATGTAGCCGCTTTGGTTGAAGACCGTGCCTGTTTGCAAATGGGTATCGGAGGCATTCCGAATGCGGTTCTTGCACAGCTTCATAACCACAAAGACCTTGGCGTTCACTCAGAAATGTTCTCTGATGGAATTTTACCTTTGGTAGAAAAAGGAATTGTTACCGGAAAATATAAAAACATCGACAAAGGTAAAATGGTAGCATGTTTCCTGATGGGATCACAAGCCCTTTACGATTTTGTTGATGACAACCCACGTGTTGCCATGATGGACGTTGAACACACCAACAATGTTGCGGTTATCCGCAAACTCGACAAGGTAACAGCTATAAATTCAGCGCTTGCAATCGACATCACCGGTCAGGTTTGCGCTGACTCTATCGGTACCAAACATTATTCGGGAGTTGGCGGTCAGATCGACTTTATTCGTGGTGCAGGACATTCAAAAGGTGGAAAACCAATTATTGCGCTGCCATCTGTAACTGCAAAAGGCGTATCTAAAATCAGCCCAACATTGATTGAAGGATCGGGCGTGGTAAGTACACGAGCCAACATCCACTGGGTAGTTACAGAACATGGTGCAGTGAATCTTTACGGAAAAACATTGCAGGAACGTGCACGCTTATTGATTTCAGTAGCCCACCCGGCACACAGGGAATCTTTGGAAAAAGCAGCTTTCGAACGTTACGGCTCACATTTCCATTTTGTAAGAGATAGTCGCGGTATATAAAAATAAATTTAAAAAAGGCAGGCCTCAAAATCTGCCTTTTTTCTTTGCAACTATCAGACACTGCTGCAAAACACACGTTCAAAACTTCGAATAATGGAGCAATTTGTTTAAAAAGATAGAATCTATCCGTACTTTTGCAGCGCGAAAAAATAACTACTAAAAACAAGAATATTCCTTATTAATTAAATACTTACACAAGATGGAAATATCACATATCGAACACATTGGAATAGCTGTAACCAATTTGGAAGAAGCCATTCCTTATTATGAAAATGTATTGGGACTGAAATGTTATGCCGTTGAAGAAGTGGCCGACCAGAAAGTAAAAACCGCTTTCTTCAAAGTTGGACAAACTAAAATTGAACTTCTGGAATCGACAGATCCTGAAGGGCCAATTGGAAAATTCATTGAAAAAAAAGGTCCTGGAGTGCATCACCTTGCTTTTGCTGTTGACAATGTAAACGACGCATTGAATGATGTTGCCGCAAAAGGCGTTCAGGTAATTGACAAAACCGGGAGAAAAGGCGCTGAAGGACTTACCATCGGTTTCCTTCACCCAAAATCAACACTCGGCGTATTAACCGAACTTTGCTCTGACAAATAGTTACTCACAACTTATTATAACCAATATGAATAATCAAGACAAAATAAAAAAGCTGATTGACCTGCGCGTTGAAGCAAAACTCGGAGGTGGAGAGAAAAGAATTGATGCACAGCACGAAAAAGGCAAATTAACTGCCCGCGAACGTATTGAACTGTTACTCGACGAAGGCAGCTTTGAAGAATACGACATGTTCGTGACCCACCGTTGCGACAACTTCGGCATGGAAAAAACAAAATTCCTGGGCGACGGTGTAGTTACAGGTCAGGGAACCATTGACGGACGTGTGGTGTATTTATATGCACAGGACTTTACCGTTTTCGGAGGTTCATTGTCGGAAACTTATGCATTGAAAATATGCAAAGTAATGGACATGGCCATGAAAGTCGGAGCTCCTGTTATTGGAATCAACGACTCGGGCGGCGCGCGTATTCAGGAAGGTGTAACTGCTTTGGCTGGTTATGCTGAAATTTTCGAACGCAATATCATGGCTTCGGGAGTTGTTCCGCAGATCTCGGCAATTTTCGGACCTTGTGCCGGTGGCGCTGTTTATTCACCAGCGTTGACCGACTTTATCATCATGAGCAAAAATACCAGTTACATGTTTGTAACCGGACCTAAAGTAGTAAAAACAGTTACCGGCGAAGTTGTAACCGACGAACAACTTGGTGGAGCATCGGTACACGGATCGAAATCAGGAGTAACTCACTTTGTTGCTGAAGACGAACAGGAAGGCATTTCTCTGATTCGCAAATTGCTGAGCTATCTACCTCAAAACAATCTGGAAGATGCACCATTGGCTCCTTGCGACGATCCGATTGACCGTTTGGAAGATTCACTCAACTCCGTAATTCCTGACAATCCGAACAAGCCTTACGATGTTAAAGATGTAATCCACTCAATAGTTGACCACAACGAATTTCTTGAAGTTCACCGCAACTACGCACAGAACATTGTAATAGGTTTTGCCCGTTTCAATGGTATTTCAACAGGTATTGTGGCCAATCAGCCTTGCTACCTTGCAGGTGTGCTCGACATCAATGCGTCACGCAAAGCAGCACGTTTCGTTCGTTTCTGCGATGCATTCAACATTCCGATCGTTACACTGGTTGATGTTCCCGGCTTCCTTCCCGGAACAGCTCAGGAATATGGCGGCATCATTATTCACGGCGCAAAATTATTGTTTGCTTACGGCGAAGCCACTGTACCAAAAGTAACGGTTATCCTTCGTAAATCATACGGTGGTGCTTATTGCGTGATGAGTTCGAAACACCTGCGTGGCGACATCAACTACTCATGGCCAAGCGGCGAAATTGCAGTGATGGGACCAAAAGGCGCTATCGAAGTTCTCAGGAACAAAAAGATATCAGCCATTGAAGATGAAACAGAACGTTTGGCTTACGTTGCGCAGGCTGAAGAAGAATACAAGGAAAAGTTCGCGAATCCATACAAAGCAGCTGAATACGGTTACATTGATGACATCATTGAACCGCGTAACACCCGTTTCCGTATTATCCGCGCACTTCAGGCACTGGCAACAAAAAAAGACGTAATGCCGGCAAAGAAACATACCAACATTCCATTATAATTAATGATTATGCGAAGAGAAATTAAACATTTTTTATACGGAATTGCCGTTCTCCTTTTGATCGTTGCAGGTACCAGTGTTGCCAAGGCCCAGAATGCCAGCGACTTAAAACTCAATGAAATTCTGGTACTGAACGATTCAAACTCGGTGGACGATTTCGGTATGCATACGGCATGGATTGAAATATTCAATTCGGCCTATAACACAGTTGATATGGGCGGATGTTACCTGACAGATGATCTCAGCAATCCAACCAAATACTGGATTCCGACTGGTGACCCTGCGACCAAAATACCATCAAGAAATTACATGGTTTTTTGGGCAGATAATCATCCGACACGTGGGATTTTCCACCTTAACTTTGATCTGAAAAATGCAAAAACAATTGCCATCTTCAACGCTGATGGAAAAACTTTGGTTGACAAAGTTGACCTGCCTTCAGAACATAAACCTGATATTACTTATGGCAGACCAACCAATGAAAGTACAGAATGGGTTCATCTTGAAAAATCAACTCCGGGAGCCAACAACGATTACACCAAGAAAAAATCGGCAGGCGAAAGTTTTGTTGAATTTGATCCTTATGGTATTGGTATGACCATGATTGCCATGTTCGTGGTATTTATGTCACTGGCTATTCTTTTTGTAATTTACAAAAACATGGGTCGGTTTTTTATCCGGAGAGGAGCTGCTGCCAATAAACCAGTTCAAAGTGAAGTTAAAGTATCAGCCAAGCATTCGGCAGAAGAAATGTCGGGCGAAGTAAATGCTGCAATCGCCATGGCATTATATCTGTACCAAAGCGAACTGCACGATGAGGAGAATACTGTTTTAACCATACAGAAAGTATCCAGAAACTATTCTCCATGGAGTTCAAAAATTTATACACTTAGGAAATCACCTCGTTAAAAAACCACAGAAATGAAAAAATTCAAATTTACCATAAACGGCAATCAATACGAGACAGAGATTCTCACCGTTGAAGACAATCTTGCCGAAATTGAAGTCAACGGAACTTTGTATAAAGTTGAAGTTGACAAAACGATGAAAGCTGTAAAAACTCCGAAACTGGTGCGCCAAACGGTGGTTCCATCAACGGATAGTCACCCTGCGGTTGCCAAAACAAGCAGTCCTGCCGGCCCAAAAGGAGCCGGAAGTATCAAATCGCCGCTACCAGGTGTAATTCTGGAAATGTTTGTACGCGAAGGCGATTCGGTAAAAATGGGACAAAAACTATTAATGCTGGAAGCCATGAAAATGGAAAACAACATTGAAGCCGATAAAGCCGGTAAAGTGGTATCGATATTGAAACACAAAGGCGACAGCGTTATGGAAGGTGATGTGTTAATAATAATAGGAGACTAAGACATGGGTAATTTCTTTAATTTTGTTATCGAACACCTGGCTCAATTCCTTCAGTTTACCGCTTTTGCCAATATGACGATCGGTCACGTAATCATGATCTGTATCGGATTATATTTCATATATCTGGCCATTGCAAAAGAATTTGAGCCGATGTTACTTATCCCGATTGGCTTTGGTATTTTGGTAGGAAATGTTGCATTTGCACCAGGTTATCAGATCGGTGTTTACGAATCGGGCAGCGTATTGAATTACCTTTATTTTGGTGTACTTCAGGGTATTTATCCTCCTCTGATCTTTTTGGGAATTGGTGCCATGACCGATTTTTCGGCCTTGATTTCAAACCCAAAACTAATCCTGATCGGCGCTGCTGCGCAATTGGGTATATTTGGCGCTTACTGTCTTGCTTTAGCTTTGGGTTTTAGCCCTACTGAAGCCGGAGCAATTGGTATCATTGGTGGCGCTGACGGCCCTACCGCGATCTTCCTGGCTTCAAAACTGGCTCCTGACTTACTTGGCGCAATTGCTATTGCAGCTTATTCGTATATGGCACTCGTTCCCGTTATTCAGCCTCCGGTAATGAGGTTGTTGACTACTCCTAAGGAACGTTTGATCCGGATGAAACCTCCACGTGTAGTTTCGAAGACTGAAAAAGTAATCTTTGCCATTGCCGGTATGTTGCTCACCACATTCATCGTCCCAAGTGGTCTTCCGCTTTTAGGGATGCTTTTCTTCGGAAACTTATTGAAAGAAAGTGGAGTTACAAAACGTTTGGCTGACACTGCCAAAGGCCCGATGATCGACATTGTGACTATTCTGATTGGCTTGACCGTAGGAGCTTCCACTCAGGCAACTACCTTCCTTACTATGAAATCAGTAGGTATCTTTGCCTTGGGTGCAGCATCATTCGTAGTTGCAACTTTTGGCGGTGTGATGTTTGTAAAAATTCTCAATCTGTTTCTGAAAGAAGGAAACAAAATCAACCCGCTGATTGGTAATGCGGGCGTTTCGGCAGTTCCCGACAGCGCGCGCGTTTCGCAGGTAGTAGGTTTGGAATACGATAAAACCAACCATTTGCTGATGCATGCAATGGGTCCAAACGTTGCAGGTGTTATCGGATCGGCTGTTGCCGCCGGTATCTTGCTAAGTTTCCTCGCATAAGAATTTTATTCAATCATATTTAAGAGGTTGTCAATATTTTGGCAACCTCTTTTTTGCTGAAAAACGGACAAAACAAGGTTTAAAAATAAATAAAACACATTCTGATTTTTCAGTCTGAAACCCCAGCAATATATATAATTCCAGAAAATAGTCTGATATATATTACCACCTTTTTTCAATGTTAAATGAACATTAACATACCCGTATTTCAATAACAGTCCAGGTCTAATGTTCGTAAATTTGAGGCGTATAAATACAGCGAAATAATGAAGTTGATTTTTCTATTTGTTGGGCTGTTATGTTTACTTTTTTATACTAATGAAAGGAACACGATCGATCAGAATTATCATGGTTTTTCCAACATGGGTAATTCATGCTGCCTTGAGTCGGGTCGGACTGAAGGCATCTGGGGTTTTGAAAAAACCGAGAGCAATCATATTGTAATAAGCAACCGAAAAATATCACAAAGCAAAAAAAGATTCTCAGAAACCAATTACAAGTCTTCTTATTTCTCAGGTAAGATTTCATTAACCAATATCGGATTGAGGCAAGTTTCAGGTTCAAAAATAAACCTCTTCATTATCTATCATTTCTCACTATCTCTCTGGCAGTTATTTCTGCAATGATAAATAATATTTAAACTCATTCAGGTATAGATTTATAACTGAATTATCCCCCCAGCACTTTGATTATTAGGAATCAATTGATTTAAACAGGAGATCATTTACAGGTCTTCCAGTAGAAATTTTATATAAAAAAAATTATGAATGCAAGTTATTTTGTTTTAGTTGCAGCGGTTTTGACGTTTGCTACAGGTTTTTTTGTTGCTACCATTATTTGGGGCATTAAAATGTTACTGGCACCAAAAGAAGAGAGAGTATCTTCAAAGTCAGTTCATTTACTGCACATCTTTTCGCCGCATTGTTTCGGAGCAAGTCATAACGACAACTACTCAGTTGATGCAGTAAATAAAGAACTCTTTCGGTATTATCATGGAAATAGTGACAGCAAATCAGAATCAGTTAGTAATGAATCAGTAATAAACAAAGAACTCTACAACTATTACCATGGAAAAAATTGATCTGGGAACTTTATTCCCGGGAATCGGAACTTTATTCACCGGAGGAACTGATGTTTTCCTGGCAAGGATTGCTTTAATTGCTCTTGGTTTATTTCTGGTTTACTTAGGCAAAAAGAAAATTCTTGAGCCACTACTGATGATCCCTATGGGTCTGGGAATGGCTACCATAAATTCAGCGGTAATGGTTCTGCCCGGAGGTAAACAAGGCAATCTTTTTGTTGATCCGTTGGTTACTGATACAACCGAACTTTTCAATATTCTGCAGATTGACTGGTTGCAACCCATTTACACCTTTACTTTCTCTAACGGACTTATTGCCTGTTGTATTTTCATGGGAATTGGCGTTTTGCTTGATGTTGGGTACATGCTTCGTCGACCGTTTCTGAGTATATTCCTGGCTCTTTTTGCAGAAATGGGCACCTTCCTGGTTGTTCCAATCGCTTCGGCAATGGGGATGAGCCTGGCCGACAGCGCCTCGATTGCCATGGTTGGTGGGGCAGACGGACCAATGGTATTGTTTACATCCATGATCCTTTCGAAAGACCTCTTTGTACCAATCACAATTGTAGCTTATCTGTATCTGGGATTTACATACGGAGGATATCCCTATCTGATTAAATTACTTGTTCCGAAACACATCAGGGGAATTCAACCTCCCCCACCAAAAAAGGTAAATAAGATTAGTTCATCGCAGAAACTTTTGTTTGCTGTTGTCATGTGCGTGATTCTTTGCCTGTTATTCCCCGTTGCTGCACCTCTCTTCTTTTCACTATTTCTCGGTGTGGCTGTAAGAGAAGCTGATATTGCTCCTGTGGTTGACTTCATCAAAGGTCCGCTACTTTACGGATCGACCTTCTTTTTAGGACTTTTGCTTGGAATTTTATGCGAGGCTCATTTGATTTTGAACCCCAAAATTCTTCCTTTACTACTGCTCGGCATTCTGGCCTTGTTATTATCCGGAATCGGCGGATTATTAGGAGGTTATATAGTTTACTGGTGGACTGGAGGCAAATTTAATCCGGTAATTGGTATCGCAGGAGTGAGTTGTGTGCCAAGTACTGCAAAAGTTGCACAGAAAGCAGTTACTGAAGTAAATCCGAAAGCAATCATTCTTCAGGATGCATTGGGCGCCAACATATCAGGAGTAATAACTACTGCTATTATTACCGGATTGTATGTGACTTTGATTCCTTACTTTATGAAATAAAATAGCTTAGAATTCATTCAACAAAACGGAAAATCAATGCAAAAAGCATTGTGATTTTCCGTTTTGTGTTGAAAATGGATTTCAAAACTATTCAACAAATTAACAAATTACGAATTTCCCGGTTTTTAATGCCCATCAGCGAATAATCAAATTACAACTCACTTACCTTTGATCCGTTATTTCGAATAAAGTCTAATAATTAGTTGGTATGCCGGAAACTAAACAACACTCTTCACTCAGCAAAGTAAGCTTTGCCGGTCTTTTAATCACCATCGGTATTGTTTTTGGCGACATTGGTACCAGTCCTTTGTATGTAGTTAAAGCAATTATTGCCGGAGCTCCACAAATTAATAAACTACTTGTTTACGGGGCACTTTCCCTTGTATTTTGGACACTAACCTTACAAACAACGGTTAAATATGTCATCATAACCCTGAGGGCCGACAATCATGGAGAAGGTGGAATCTTCGCCTTGTTTGCATTGATGAAAAAAAAGTCAGTATGGGCAGCAGTGCTGACTATGGTTGGCGGTAGCGCCCTTTTGGCTGACGGTGTTATTACTCCCTCCATTACTGTAACCTCATCAATTGAGGGATTACGGTTGATCAACCCGGAAATTCCGGTACTTCCGGTTGTCATATCTATTATCACTGCCCTATTCTTTGTTCAGCAGTTTGGTACCAAATTTATCGGAAAATCATTCGGACCAATTATGGTGGTCTGGTTTGCAATGCTATCAATCCTTGGATTTGCTCAACTAACAACTCATCCTGAAATTTTGAATGCCATGAATCCGGTTTATGCCTATGACTTCCTGACACAATACCCAAAAGGATTCATTCTGCTTGGTGCAGTATTTCTTTGTACCACGGGCGCCGAAGCATTGTATTCTGATTTAGGACATTGTGGAATTAAAAATATACGGGTCTCATGGATATTTGTAAAGATTGCCCTTTTACTGAATTATTTTGGGCAAGGTGCATGGCTGATGTTGCATCCGGAAACAGTCCCCGATTTAAACCCATTTTATTCGATCATGCCAAGCTGGTTTCTTTTCCCCGGAATTCTGATTTCGACAGCTGCGGCGGTTATTGCCAGCCAGGCTTTAATTACCGGGTCATATACCCTGATAAGTGAGGCTGTTTCGCTGAATTTCTGGCCTAAAATTAAAGTTTTACACCCTACAACCATTAAAGGACAAGTTTATATTCCTTTTGTTAATTGGCTTTTATGGGTATCTGTTTGCTTTGTGGTCATGTTTTTTAAGGAATCTTCAAATATGGAAGCTGCATATGGTTTGTCGATAACAATCACCATGATCATGACCTCCATGTTACTGATTTTCTTTCTTCACCAGCGAAATGTAGCTATTCCATTTCTCACCCTGTTCGTTTTAGTTTTCGGTGCCATTGAAGGTTCATTCCTGGTTGCCAACCTGCATAAATTTTCGAATGGAGGATGGTTCTCGATTGCATTGGCTTTTGTATTTATATTGATCATGTTTGGGTGGTTTTTTGGTCGCCGCATTAAAAACCGCCATATCAGTTTTGTGAATGTTAATAAGTACCTGCATTTATTCGAAGATTTAAGCCACGACAAAACAATTCCACAGATTTCAACAAATCTGGTTTATATTATCAAAGCCAACGAATTGTACCAGATCGAATCAAAAATCATGTATTCAATTTTCAACAAGCAGCCCAAACGTGCCCAAACATATTGGCTATTGCATGTGGATACGGTTGACGAACCGGATACGTTCAGCTATGAAGTCAACCAGTTTATTCCGGGAACACTTATCCGTATCGATTTCCACCTTGGATTTAAAGTAGAACCCCGCATCAACCTGTATTTTAAAGAGGTATTGAAAGACATGGTAGCAAATGGCGAAATAAAACTAACCAGTTCTTATGAATCACTAAGGAAACATCACTTCCCTTCAGACTTCCTGTTTGTGAACCTGGATCGGATCATGTCACAGGATTACAAATTATCCCCTTGGGAAAGTATGATTATGGGTATTCATGCCTTTACCCGTATATTAAGTATCAATGATGTGAAGGCGTTTGGATTGGATACAAGTTGTGTCATTGAAGAAAAAGTTCCTATTTCGATTGAACGACCGCTGAACCGTAAAATCAGCCGAATTGGGTAGAACACAATTTATTTAACATCATTTAAGAATTATTTTACTTTTATATCAATTTCCAGGCTTACCTTTGTGGTACATTTTTTTTCATAAGTTTAGGTTTAGTTAGGTTAGTTAGTTTAAGAGAGAAAAGGTAGGACAGAGGTTCTACCTTTTTGTTTTTCTACCAATACCTGATTTTAACTTCTTGATAACCTTCCCGATTTTTCACCGACATTTTCCTCCATAACATTCAAAAAAAAATCCCATTACTCGCACCTGACAGCTTGGCGTTGAAACCTGTCGGGTAATAACAATAGTATATATCTGCCATTTACTTCAGGCACTTTAAATACGTCAGGCACTTCGAAGTAATTTCCAACTTCAAGTTTTTGGGTGATATTCCAGTTCATTTCTTCTGATCAGGGAATTCGAGCGTGTAAACCATCGTTACATAATCCGCGCCGTCTGAAGCATGAATACTATTGTGTTTCAGGATTGATATTTCGGAGATATCGTGCCACAAAAAAGGATGATTTCGAGACCAAATTTATTAAATAGTGCCTCTAAGAAAACGAGCAGTCATTTATAAATAAACAATAGATAGTTAAAAACTTTGCCATTTATGGCGTCTTATTGAACAGAAAAAATACGTCTTTATTGGTATTGTAAGATTGTATATATAAACGGAAATTGTTTGCTTCAATCATTAACAAAGGCTAAATGTTTCACCACGTTCTGATTCCGCTTCTAGCGGCAGTTTTTCTGGCAATTAATATGGGTGGCACAAGTATATCTCCATCATTCTCTGCCGCTTATGGTTCCAATGTAATTCGGAAGTCGATGATTCCCGGTCTTTTCGGCATTATGGTATTCTTAGGTGCAATAATCGCAGGGAAAGCCACAGCTTCAACCTTGGGAAAAGATTTAATACAACCCGATATAATGAGCTGGGTGGTGGTAACTATTATATTAGGTTCTGTCGGAATTACTCTGTTTGTTGCCAATATCCTTGGAATTCCGCAATCGAATGTCCAAACCACGGTCTTTGCTATTTCTGCACCAGCTACTTATTTTAATCAGTTGAATACACACAAGCTTTTTGTAGAGATTGTACCAACTTGGTTTATAGCGCCCTTATTGTCGTTCGCAATATGTTTTCTTATCGGCAAATATGTTTATACCCCTATTAGAAAGAAGGGCTACCTTACTTACGGTCAACTATCTCAGCACCCTGCTGTCAAGACCATTATTGTGATAATGTCGTTGTATGTTGCCTTTTCGATTGGGGCCAATAATGTTGCAAATGCAGTAGGCCCAATTGCTTCAATGCTGTCACACGAATTATATCTTCCGTTCGACGGAAACGGATTTTCAATTATTCTGATTCTGTTAACCTTGGTGGTGGCTCCAAACTTTGCCATTGGTGCATCACTTCTGGGAAGTAAGGGCCTGGAGAATACCGGTAAAGGAATTTTCTTATTTGGCCCATTTGAAGCAATTGTTATCTCGTTTGTAACAGCCAGTTTATTGCTGATTAGTTCTGCACGTGGAATACCAACCTCATTAATTCAATTGAATGCAGGTGCAATTATTGGAATTGGCGTTGCCCGCATGGGAGCAAAAAATATTTTCAGAAAAACCTCAGTTAATAAATTCTTTGTAGTATGGGCTATTGCACCAATTATCGCATTTATTCTATCATTGACTCTGACCTATTTAGTCGATAAAATGGGTTATTTATAGGATAGTTTAAATCTTTCCTGTCTGATTAATCGACAATCTGTCTCATACCCGCAATGTGTTGAATTGCTCTTGAAATACCAAAGGCAATATAGACTTTTGGCCAAATGGTTATCCATCTTCTAAGGAACTTGATTCCTGTTATCAAACATTAACAACTGGTCACAATTTCTTTAACATCATTTAAGAATTATTTTACCTAATTACCATTTCTCAGGCCTATATTTGTGGTACATTTTTTTTCATAAGTTTAGGTTTAGTTAGGTTAGTTAGTTTAAGAGAGAAAAGGTAGGACAGAGGTCCTACCTTTTTGTTTTTCTATAAATATCTAATTTGAACCTCTTGCAGACCTCCCTGAATTTTCACCGGCATTTTTCTCACAACTTTTCAAATTGATCTCAAAATATCATTGCCAAAGGTTTCTAAAATCTGTCAGGAATAAAAAAAACAGTTTATGTATTTATAAAAATAAAACGGTGGATCTCCATATGGATAAGGAGATCCACCGTTTTATTCCATTAAAAATACAACAAAAACTAATTAAACAAAAACCAATAATGTTTAATTTTTAATTTCAAGTGATTTGATTGCCTCCTGAGCTTTCAGGTTTTCAGGATCAATTTCCAGAAGTTTTTTCCAGTAATCAACCGAGGTCGTTTTATCTTCCTTCACGTAGTAATAAAAACCCAGATAGGCATATACCTCAGAGATTTCCTTCTTATATTTTACCGGATCAAGAATCAATGTTTCCAAAGCTTTTTCGTAAAATGGTTTTGCCAGTCCAAGTGTTGTTTCCTTATCGATTGCCGAATTAACCCTTGCCCTCCAGAATGTACCCAGGTATGAATTTGGCGAGAATATTTCTACCTTGGAAAACAATGAATCGGATATATTGTAATATCTCAGTTTTTTTAATGAATCGCTGTTCAGTTTTATAGGATCAATAACCTGTTGAAGCGAATCTGTTTTCATTTCCAGGCTATTGGCCGTGGAATAATAAGCTTTTCCTAAAAGGAAATAATCTGCAGGCGATAGATTTGGCTTCTTCTTAAAGTATTTGCTACTGAATTGAAGCCCGTCATCGTATTTTTTCAATTTATTGTACGAACGGGCTATTTCATCCAGATTCTGATACTGGGAAGAATCTTTTTTCAATGCCAGTTGATAGTTTTCAATGGCCAGAGAATCATTTCCTGAAGCGCTCAACATTTTACCGTAATAAGAATAATCATCAGTCAGAATCTTATCTGCCGGTATCAGTGTAAAGAACTTATCCATGAATTTTTTACCATTGACCAGGTCTTTGGACTCGTAACTGATATAACCCAATAACCTGAGTAATATATAGTCATTCGGGTTTTGCTGAACCAATTTATCAATCAATTCACGGGCCTGTTGATATTGCTTGTTGAAGAACAAACTATAGGCATAATGAGTAACATCTTTATCAGAAGGTACATTCTTAAAATAAGTTGCAAAACTGGAAACTGCTTCAGTATATTTTTGATTGTCATAGTACAATTCACCCAATCTTTTATAGGCCGGCCAATAATTGGGGTTTAATGCAATAACTTTATTGATATACTCAACTGCCTGGGGAAAATTACGAACCATAACCATGATTTTTGCCACTTGAAAATAGGTTTCATACATGTTCGGATCGAAATAGATAGCTTGCTCGAATTGTATCGAAGCTGCACTGTGATCGTTCTTATCGAGTTCAATGAGGCCCTTAAGATAATAAGCCGAAGCATTTTTCGAATCTACGCCAAGGGCCAGATCAACGTATCGTTTTGCATCATCAAGCTTTTTGGGTGTTTGTGAATAATAGGCTTTAGCAATGGAAACAATCGCACTGGATTCCTTTTTAGATTTCTTAACCGCATCCTTAAAGTGAACTTCAGCTTCCGCAGGATCTGAAATCAGGCTGATTTTACCCAAACCTGCATGGTTACCAGCGTAAGAAGAATTGGCATCAATCCCTTTTTGGTAACATATTTTTGCAGAATCATTTTTGCCGGTAAAATAATAGTATTCGCCCAATCCATAAAGAGCAGCAGCATTTTCCGGATTAGTCTTTAACAAGGCTGAAAAAATCTGTTTTGCTTCAGGGTATTCTTTCTGATTTAATTTCAGAAAGCCATCCGATTCTGTTTGAGCACCTACTATCTTAATCCCAAAAGCAATCAGGAATACAAAAAATGTCAGTTTTAGTTTCATTATATTATTCTTTTTTAATATTTACAAGTCGTTGAAAATCGCTTTCAGGCTTTAAACCCATACGATAAACAATTTTCTGACCACGTTCACTTGTTAAATGTGCAAGAAATCCACGGGCAAGACTTGCCGACGGATCGGTATAAATAGCATATACTTTCCGAATTAACGGATAGCTCAGGTTAAACAAACTGCTAACCGTAGGTTTAATACTGTTGGTACTATCAGCAAAAGCGGCAGTTGAAACAGCAATTAAATTCACCTTTTTCAGGGTTTCCAATATTTTCATGCTTTCCTTCTCACTAAGCCAGTTATAACCAATAAAGCCAATCGAATTTGGATCGGTAGCGACCATTTCAGTCACTTTCAGGTTGTTGCCTGCAAAACTGATATTTCCTGAAATTTTCTCATTCAGGTGAAGTGAATCGTTGAGTGAGCGGATAATTCCAGATGATTCGGTATCAAAATACTGTTTGATGCCTCCGGTAAGTCCCGAACCGTTTACCTGTTCCCAGTTTACAAGAACACCCGACAAAATACCGGAAATCTGATAGGTCGTCAATGCTGTTGTATTATTTCCCGAATGGACGATCACCGCTATGGCATCATACGCCAGCGGAATCGATTCAGGAACTATTTTTATACTTTTAAAATAGTCAATTTCCTTCTGATTCAGGGGACGGGCAACCAAAGCCAGCCTGATTTTTTCCTGAAGCAAAAGGTTGACGGCATCGTATTCAGAAACAAATTTACAATCGATTGAGGCATAGTTATAAATACTTTGGAATACATCTATTTCAGCATTCATTAACGGCATTAATGCGTCATCGGCAGCAATAGTTGTTGTTCCGGTCACCATCGATTCAGGAACCACTTTTTTAGTGCGGCGGCAACCAAAATTCATAAAGATTGCAACGAAAATGATCAAAAATAAATATCGTTTATTCAACTTCATCCTCATTTTCTTTAGATGTTTGGTATAACTTGTACGCCCGGTATCCCCTGAAAAGGCCATATCCAATAACTACAACACCAAATATTGTCATACCGGTATCTGGCACCTCCTGCCAAAACAAATTTTTGACAATCAGGAGGATACCAGACACCAGGTACAATACCAGGATGATTACACTATATAATACTTTAGAGATTCCCAGTTTCATCTTTTATTCCAAAACAAAGTTTATTGGCACAGTATAGCTTACCCTAACAGGTTGTCCTCCTTGCCGGCCCGGTATCCATTTGGGCATTGCTCTTACTACGCGCATAGCTTCCTTGTCGAGCGACGCATCAACACCACGAAAAACCTTCACGTTTGAAATACCTCCGTCTTTATCAACCACGAAGTTGATAAAAACCTTACCCTGAATACCATTTTCCTGGGCGATTACCGGATATTTGATTGAATTAGCCAGATACTTGCGCAAAGCAAGTTGTCCGCCCGGAAATTCAGGCATTTGTTCTACAACAAAAAATGCTTCAGAGGTAGTGTCCTCTTCAACAATCATGTTGTTAAGTTCAGCAATATCAACACCATTTTCTTCATCGGTTCCTTTTATATCGGCCACCGAAATAGTAACCTCTGTTTTTGTAAGTTCTTCCTGTGTTTTAATCACTTCGTCATCCTGAACTTCATCGTCAGGTTTAACAACAGGAGGAGTAAATTTGATCGATGATTTTAAAGGCGGAAGAGGCTTTTCTATCACAATATCTTTAGGTTTTTCTACCTTTTTTTCGATTTCAATGTTAGAAAGGGTTGTTACCTCAACATTTCGTTCTTTTTTACCCTTTTCAATAATTTGCTTGTACAAAATCGGTACAAAAATTACAGCGGCAAAGAATATGAGGGCGATAATTATACCCAATTTATGGCGCCGCGAGCTATCTTTTCGAAGTTCGAAAGCTCCGTATTTCTGGTTACGCTCCTTAAAAAGAAGATCAACCCAGTCATCGTTAAACAAGTTTATTTTTTGAGACATAGACTGTTTCTATAAATTGTGACTACTTGGCCGGGGGTGTCTTTTTATCGATCATACCGAGGTCTTCAGGAGTAATATCTACTATTGCATATCGGGCTAAATTACAGATATTCATCTCATCCAGGATGTCAACCAGATTTTTATAACTCGATTCGTCAGATGCTTTGATCAGAATAGTCGGAGCACCCTTTGCTGATTTATATTCAGACAATTTTTTCAGGTAGTCTTCTTCACTAACCTTTTTGTTTGCCTTATCAAGCTTCAATTGGTTCACGTTATTCATTACTTCAGCATTCTTGCTCACCAACATTTTCCGAATCCCTTCCGAAGAATAATCAGTTTCAACCAATTCAGGTTCAACGCCATTTTCTGTTGCCCCGAAGTAATAATAAAGCTTACCCTCCTTTCCAAGCAATATGGTAATCGCCTGTGAAGCTTTCACTTTATTTTGTTCATCTTCCTCTACTTTATCCTTCGAAGGCACGCTTATTTCCATCGTTTGAGGTTTAAGCATCGAGGTAGTAAGCATAAAAAAGGTAATCAGTAGGAATCCAAGATCAACCATCGGTGTTAAGTCAACACGGGTGGCATGTTTCTTCGTTTTCGGTTTACCTCCTTTTTTACCTTTATCTTGTACTTGCATTTCAGCCATAGTTCTTTCCTTTCTATTTAGTTGAAACCTGCTCGAGGCTGGTGATCAGATTATATCTGTTCTCATTGATATCCTGAAGAGTTGTCATAACACTTTTTACAACTTTGTAAGGTGTTTGTGAGTCAGCTTTAATTGCAAGACGCAAATTGCGATTTACTTTTCTGGCTGTTTTCATCCATGTACTGAACTCATTGTTTAATGAATCAGCAGGTATTCCGAGTGCTGCTTCTTTACTGTCTCTGGCTTCTGTTGGTAAAGCCAGGAAGGCTTTCATTTTTCCTATCGGGACTCCGAACATACTGATCTTACTAAATTCAGTAAGTTCTTTTTCCGAGAAACTAACGCTGTAAGCTTGCCCTACATAATCAAGTAACTCTTTCCGGTCTTGCTGTGTGTCCAATCCGAAGAAAACTTTACCATCTTTATCAATAAGGACTGTAGCGATATCTCTTTCCGGGATTTTAATTTCAGAAATAGATGACGGTACGGCTACGACAATTGGTTCTTTCGCTACAAAATTGGATGTAAGCATAAAAAACGTAAGCAATAAAAAAGCCACATCGCACATAGCAGTCATATCAACTACTGTGCTTTTTCTTGGTACTTTAACCTTTGGCATTTTTTATCTTGGCTTATTGATTTTTTGAAGCAAAAGTGTTAACAATCGTATACCCGGCTTCGTCAATTGAATAGGTTAACTTGTCAATTTTTGTTGTGAAGAAATTATAAAAAATAATCGCTAATGCAGAAGTGCCAATACCCAATGCAGTATTGATCAAAGCCTCAGAAATACCGGCTGCAAGCTGAACAGAGTCAGGAGCGCCAGCGTTTGCCAAAGCAGAGAATGCCTTAATCATACCGATTACAGTACCTAAAAGACCCATCAAAGTAGCGACAGAAGCTATCGTTGACAAAATAACCAGGTTTTGTTCCAATGCTGGCAACTCAAGCGAGGTGGCTTCTTCGATTTCTTTCTGAATAGATACAATCTTCTGATCTTTAGGAAGCGCTTTTTCTCTTTCCATTTCCTGGTATTTTACCAGTCCACTATAGATTACATTGGCAACAGAACCTTTTTGGTCGTTACAAGCTTCTTTTGCTGAATCAATTTTACCGGCATTGAGGAATTCGTTAATAGTAGTCATAAAATTCACAACTCTACCTTTTCCGGAAGCTTTCGTGATTGCAAGATAACGTTCAACACTATATGCTAAAACCGTTAGCAACAAAGTGATAATAAGAGGAACAATAGGACCACCTTTATAGACAATACCGTAGTAGTCTCCTGGATTTGGCAGGTTCGCATTGTTTCCTCCAATAAAATGGGATCCATCACCAAAAACAAATGCATAAACCAAAATTGATGCAACCAATGATACCGGGATAATAGCAGAAGAAAGGCCTCCCTTCAGGCTCTTTGATAAATTTTTGTTTGATTTCATTGAGAATAATTTTTCTAAGTTCTAATAATTAAAGAATATGCTACTCAAAATGCACAATATATGAGCACCTTATGAATATTTAAGCGTAAAATGAAGTTTGAAAATTTTGGAAATTGACGCACCAAACTACACAGATAGTGTTTGCCGTCCATTCCTTAAAAATGTAGATTGACTGAAAAAAAGGCATAGCAATGCCATGAAATAACACCTGATTTCAATCAATAAGAAAATAAAATTGGCTAAATAAGGAAACTTGCTGTCTGGAGATAAATCGGGATATAAGCAGCACTGTATCTTGTAGCAAAAGAAGTCCGGGCGATAAAGAATTTCAAATTACTTTCTGATATCGAAAAAATTAATCCTGATAAAACTTTTGATTTACTGGTTCCGGGATTACAATCAGTTAATTTAATGGGAATGTTTAAACCAATCCGACCTAAAGGAACATCGCCCCAGATACAACTATGTGAATGATTGGCCTCAATGCGTAATGCAAATCCATCAACCTCCTCAGTTGGCAAACTAATCTCACTCACAGGAAGAGAAGAATAAGCTTGCTGTACAGCAAGTAAAAAAAACAGTGAGAAAATTAACCTAAGTTTTGCCATCGCTTCAAAAAATCCTAATCGTAGATTAAAAACGGTGCCAAATTATCTATTTATAGATGTCAATGACTTAGGAGCAGTGGTTTGTTAATGTAAATTTAATACTTATAATGTAGTTAACATTAAATACGCGAACGCTTATCTCGAAACCGAAACCCTGAATTTCTTTTCATTCCAGGCTTCAAACTTATTGGTTGTAAGCAAAGTGAGTTGTTTATTCTCCGCACTTTTTATCCAGATTACCGTTGGATCGGTTGGATCGGCTTTTACTTTAACGCCACCCGTCACCGAAATCTGAACCAGCGAACCATTGCTGACTTCAAAATAGAATGGCTTCAGCGCAGCACTTTCAGAAATGGTAAGCTGGCTGGGCGGTAATACAATATCAGGAGCAGTTTCTTCATATATAAAGCGTGCACCATGGTTGGTAATCGTATCCATCCATTGATTCAGGGTTTTATAGTTGTCAAGTTCCGGCTCATGGCCAAGTCCGTCGAGTGTAACCAATTTGTTCCGGTGTCCTAGAATTGTCAACCTGTCGTGAATTAGTTTCGAACCATACATTTTATCAACCATCAAACGGTTTAACATCATCGCACTTTTGAAAGGATAATCAGTTTCATAAGGTACAATTTCGTCGGCAGTACCGTGTATCGATAAAACTGAAATTCTTTCATCCTTGTCGATAATATTCAGATCAGCAACAGCCCCCCACAAATTGACAACTGCCTTTATTGTAAATTTTTCAGTGTATTTATTTCCTGATTCTTCGATCTTTGTCAACCGTCCTTCTTTTGTGGCTTGCTGAATGCGCTGAGGCCGCTCGTCATTGTCCATAAATGCTACATTGAGCGAAGCTACCCCACCGGCGCTTGTTCCGCCAACATACACCTGATTTGGGTCAATCCCCAGTCCTTTTGCGTTGTGGGCAAGATACCGCAGAGCGGCATGAGCATCCTGAACGGCTCTGTATGCGCTCAACTCGATATCGGTTGACGTTAATTTAAAACCCAGCCGGTAATCAATAGAAGCTACAACATAGCCACGTTTGGCAAATGAAGTTGCCAATGCCTGTTCTGCAGCCGACTCCTTGCTGCCAACGTAAAATGCTCCGCCGTGAATGAGCATTACCAATGGCCGGTTTTTGAAAATATCGGTTTTTGGATAATAGATATCAAGCTTCAAATCAAGCATCTCAGGATCATTGAACGCCTTGACCAATCCTTTACTTAAAGTGGTGATATAGGGATCGTCGTTGTAAGGCGAACGTGTCCAGTAACCCTTCGCCCTTCCGTAAATCAAATCGCTCTTAATTTCAACTCCGGAAAAAATTTCCTCCTTGTAACGTTCAGTGGGTTTTACAACTAACTCCGGACGACGAACAAAATTCAGACTGGCCTTTTGCCGAAAGAAAAAGAAGCGCTTTTTTTTGTTCAAAAGTGAAAGTGTTCCTGAAAAATTATCAGAATTGATATTGGGTGATTTCATGATTCCGAGGTATAAATCGGATTGAAAAATCAGCTTTGAACCGGTTTTTCCCAACGAAAAGGAATGCCGTTCTTCAACAGCCCTGTTACGGTTAAGCACGTAAAAACCCTTCACAATTTCTGAATTTGTTTCTTCAATAACCAGAATAATCTGATCATTATCAATTCTTCCATCGTAAACACCTTTTTCAGGAGAAATATTACCGCTTACTGTTTGAGCGATCAACCAGAGAAGTAGCTGGAATAATAAGTAAAAACGCATATTTTTAAAAATTCGTTGTATTCAATTTGTTTGCATGTATATTTTACCCAAAATAATTTACAAATTTAGGTTTTATAGTTTGACCAGACTTAACTTACTCAAAAAAAACGTTTTAGTATCTGATTATTTAATACCTATTTTTTCTATCTTCCACCACTTATAAAATTTTGAAAATGAGGTATCTTTTGTGGCTCATTGTTCTTATCGGGATTTTGTTTGTGTCTTTTGCAAAAGACATTTCTGATTCTGTTTTTTATTCAGTTAAAGGCAGAGAAATCAGTTATTTTGCATGTACTTCAAATCCCCCCTTATCTGCCATTAAAGATTCTGGCGGCAACTTTACAGTGCTCCCTTACGACCTCCCAACACAACACAAAAAACGATTTGGCATTTATATTATTGCCAGATATTCAATTAATTCACTTTGGTTTGAATTAAAGCCTGACATTGCTTCCCATTTTTTAGAGAAAAGTACCAGCCTTTTTTTGTTGAATCACTTTTCACAATCACTCTTTGAAGTATTCCTGCGTTGAAAATAATCGTGGCTTTCACTTTGAAAATTTAATTGGTTGTCAGTTTTATACTCATACCGGCATCATCACAATAATTATCAAACATAAATACTTCAAACTATGATATTCGCTCAAATTTTACCATTGATTTTTGGTATCCGACCTGAATTTATTCTTTTTGCTTTGACTCTTTTGGGAGTTGCACTGTTCCACCGGTACACACTCTGGGTAGCTCTTACCGGACTTGCCTTCATACTGGCTTTTAAATTCATCTTTATGCCAGAGTTCAATCTTTCGGAACATTTGTTTGGCCATGTTCCCTTTTCTGACCAGATTTTGGATAAAGAAATGCGCGTTGGAGAATGGAGTGTTCTGCTCAACTTGCTGGGACTTCTGATTGGTTTTGCTATTCTATCCCGACATTTTGAAGAATCCAAAGTTCCGGAGTATTTACCCGAATTGCTGCCGAATGACTGGAAAGGCCCGCTTGTATTACTGATTGCGATTTTCTTTTTGTCATCGTTCCTCGATAACATAGCAGCAGCATTAATCGGTGGAACCGTCGCGCTGGTAGTTTTTAAGCACAAAGTTCACATGGGTTATATTGTTGCCATTGTCGCCGCAAGTAATGCCGGTGGCTCAGGTAGTGTTATCGGCGATACCACCACTACCCTGATGTGGATTGAAGGTGTTCATCCTTTTAATGTTTTTCATGGATATATCGCCGCATTTGTAGCCCTCGCATTTTTTTCGGTGTTTGCCTCCTTTCAGCAGCATAAATACCAGCCAATTCAGAAAGATGGCAAATCAAATGTGACGATTGACTGGATGCGGCTTGGCATTGTTGTATTTATTTTATTATTAACCATTGCCACAAACATATTCTTCGATTTTCCGGCTCTGGGCGTTTGGATTGCCATTCTCACTGGCGCATTTATCCGAAAACCAGATTGGGCTGAGGCTAAAAATTCCATCAATGGTTCCTTATTCCTTATTTCACTGGTTACCTGTGCCTCGCTAATGCCTGTAAACGAATTACCAGCAGCATCATGGCAAACCGCTTTTTCGCTGGGATTCATTTCATCCGTATTCGATAATATACCGCTCACCAAACTGGCCCTCGAACAAAACGGTTACGATTGGGGAATGTTGGCCTACGCGGTTGGCTTTGGCGGATCAATGATTTGGTTTGGTTCATCAGCAGGAGTGGCCATTTCAAATAAGTTTTCTGAAGCCAAATCAGTGTTCAACTGGATTAAATCCGGATGGCATGTAATTGTTGCCTATGTTCTTGGATTCTTCGCTTTATTGTTCTTACTTGGTTGGCAACCGGAACCAATCGAAAGAAAGGACAATATTTTGCCTGGAGCCCGGCCCACAGAACAACAAACCCCAATTCATGAGTCAACAAAAAATAAATAACTAAAACGACAAAACATGAAAAAAATTACTTCAGCAACTTGTCTTCTCCTGATCCTTGCATTTTCAGGAATTGCACAGGAGAAAAAAATCAATGTACTTGTATTTTCCAAAACTTCGGGATTCAGACACACCTCTATTTCATCAGGATTAAAAATGTTGAGCGATCTGGCTCAGGAACGAAAATGGGTACTGACTGCCACCGAAAATGCGGATTTGTTTACACCTGAATTTCTAAAAACCTTTGATGTGGTCGTATTTTTAAATCCAACACTGGATGTTTTGAACGATCAGCAGCAAAAAGATTTCGAAGCTTTTATGAATACAGGCAAAGGATTTGTCGGTATTCACGCTTCGGCCGATTGCGAATACGATTGGGCATGGTACGGCAACCTGAATGGTGCATTTTTCAAAACCCATCCTGAAGCACAAACCGGAACTGTGATTTTCGAAAATACGGATCACCCCACAATGGCTCCTTTCAAGGGAATGAAAACTTACCGTACATTCGACGAATGGTACACTTTCAAGGAAAATCCAAGGGCTAAAGTGAAGGTTCTGGCCAGATTGGACGAAACATCGCTGGATGAAAAAACGCTGAAAGACGACAAATGGAAAATGGGCGACCATCCGCTAATCTGGTATCAGGAAATGGGCAAAACACGTTCATTCTATACTGTTTTCGGGCATACCCACGAAGCTTTCCAGGATCCAAAAGTAAAAGAACACATCGGCTGCGCTGTTGACTGGACGGCTAAAAGAAATTAGTGGTAAGTTTACAGTCACAGAATTCAGTAAAAATCAAAAGAGGCTGTTCCGAATTTGGAGCAGCCTCTTTTGCTTTTCAAAATTATTATCAACTTACTTGTGAGCTATCGGGTCTGGATTCCCATCCGGATCATTTATAACAGCACCACTTGTATGAATACTCCCCCACAAAAGGACACCTGCTACATGAGGGGCAGCCATTGATGTTCCTGAAAGAGTTGTATAACCACCACCTTTATAGGTTGAATAAATTGATACTCCGGGGGCACAATAATCGATTGGAGGATTTCCATAATTTGAAAAATAGGCAAACTTATCTGCACTATCCATAGCCGAAACAGTGTAAATATTTGGACCATTTGTACTTGCAGGTGATTTTGTACCTGCATCTGTACTTTCGTTTCCGGCAGCCAATGAAAACAAAATTCCTTTACCTGCTGCATTAGAAACTGCCTGGTTTAATGCCAGATAATAAGGCCCGCCCAAGCTCATATTGGCAACATCGCCAGATTTTCCGTTTGCTGCAACAAAATTAACTCCTGCAATAATTGCTGAATAGGCACCTGATCCGCGTTTGTTAAGAACTTTTACGGGTACAACGGTTGCACCTGCAGCTACCCCAACCACTCCTATTGTATTGTCTTCAGCCGCAACAATTCCGGCACAATGAGATCCGTGACCATTGTCGTCGTCAGCGTTTAGTGTCCCGGTCACAAAATTCCAGCCATGTGTCAGATCAACGTTTAAATCAGGATGATCAAGATCAATACCGGTATCAATAATCCATGCAACATTCGGTCCGGTATAAATTGCACCACCTCCTACGCGGGTAATACCCCAAGGTGTTGACTCTGGTGGTGGAGTCGTTCCTCCGGGTTTAGCTTTCATTTCAATAGGCGACAAACTGATTACTTTATCAGCCTCAATGTAGCCCACGTTCAGATCCATTTCCATTTTTTTGGCTTGTCCCGGAGCCATTCTTACAGTAAAACCCTGCAAAGCTGTTTCATAAACCTCTTCTATTTCTCCTGAAACTTCATACTTTTTAAGCAATCCAAAAGCTTTTGCCTTAACTCTGTCGTTACGGGTAGTCAGATTCGCACTGGCAATTTCTGCGTCTTCTTTCAGTACAACAATGTATTTCCCAGCCACAGAAGCGCTTTTTAAAATCAACGATTCTTCATCGGAAGGAAAAATTGTTTCTTTTTGCGAACACCCGACAATAAGTAAACTTGCCAAACAAACAGCGGTAAACAAGTGTAATGTTTTCATATCTTTCGTTTTAAGGGTTAATCAGAAATTATGAACGTATTCTGCCTGAAAAAGTTTGCAAAAATATACCATAATAAACCAAGTTCAGACAAAAAAAATGTATCTGATTACAGTTCTGAATTATTACGTCTTATCTTCGCAAAATCAGAATTACTACTTTTTTTGAAAATGAAGTCAATGTCCGGAAATATCCAACGCGAAATCACTCCCCTCTCGCAGGGCGATTGCCTTTTGGTATTCGATCGCGTAAAAACCCATTTCGATTTCCCGGTACATTTTCATCCTGAATTTGAACTAAATTTCATTTTCAATGCCAATGATGCAGAGCGGATTGTTGGCGATCACAAAAGCACTATTCAGGAATATGAATTGGTTTTGGTGGGGCCAAATGTTTTTCACGGATGGAACAACGGCAAATGCAAAAGCGACCAAATACATGAAATCACGGTTCAGTTTCACCGCGACCTGATTCACGAAAGTTTGCTGGACCGAAACATGATGAAACCCATCAAAGAATTGCTGACCAATGCATCGAGAGGTATTTCATTCGATGAAAACACCATCCGGCAAATTGCGCCTCAGTTGCATGAACTTTCGCAGAAAAACGGGATGGAAGCTTTTATCGAATTATTTTCTGCGTTACACATCCTTTCTGTTTCTGAAAACCAGAAAATGCTTTGTCAGGCGGCCATCAATACAACTGATTTTGCCAACAGCGACCGGATTAAAAGAGTTTATGAATACATCGCTGGAAATTATCAGGAAAAGATAAAGGTTGAAGAGGTTGCCCGGCTTCACAACATGACTGAAACAACCCTTTCGAGATTGATGAAGCAACGAACGGGCAAATCGTTTGTCGATTTTGTAAACGACTACCGAATTGGATTTGCTTCACGCTGGCTCACCGAAACCAACCAAACCATTGCTGAAATAGCCTTTCGCTGTGGATTTTATAACATCTCGAATTTCAACCGGATCTTCAAAAAAATTAAAAGATGCACGCCTGGTGAATATCGTTGCAATTTTTCAGGAATTAAACGTGTAAGCTGAGAAAAAGTGGTCAGTGGTCAGTCGCAGTGAATTATACCCTTAGTCATTAAATTCTATTTTTCGTTGCAGATCAGCCGGTTGTTGTTCCAAATACTCTTCCACAATGCGGTCGATAGTCATCAGGCATCGGCCGCAACTTGTGCCGGCTTTGGTTGCTCGCTGAATATCAGAAGTTGATCGTGCTCCCTTTTTCAAGGTTGTCAGAATTTCCTTTTCTGTAACCATGTTGCATACACAAACCAAAGTCCTGCTCATCACAAATTCCGGTATTCAACTTTCAGGAAACGAACTTATTCTCGACAAATAATTTGATATTTCGGTAAACATCAATTATTTGATCACGCTTGGGCAGTGTTTCGTATATCTTCTGAATGTGTTGCTTTTCGCTCATTATCCTGAAAGTGTATTTGAAATTCAGGTCGAAAGCCATGGACAAAAGCAATAATTTATAATCGTTCATCGATTTCATATCCTCCACAGAAGCAACCTTACCAGCCATGATACTTTTAATGATTTTTTCCGAAACCTCTGAATTTTTATTCAGATCAATCGTAATAACCGGCTGAATACCATACTTTTCCTTAAAAAAACGATATGCGGAATCATAAATATCCAATTTATCGGCATCGCGAAGCAACTGTGCAAACATGGTTTGCTGCTCATTGTCAAGCTTAGGCAATTTCAGTTTATTGTGGCTTTCAACCGCTTTCAAAACAATTACCTGAATATCGGCAGTCAATTCCTGATAAAATTCCATTTGCTGAATAATCTTCGATGAAACCGTTGCATGATCACGTTGAATAACCAATGCTTCAAGGTTTTTAGAAACCATTGAAGCTTTGCCGATGTCATGAAAAAGTGCATTAATCGTTGCGATCCCTTTTTCCTCTTCTGTTTGCAAAACAACATTTGCCAGCAAAAGCGAATTGTCGGCCACCCGAATCGAATGTGCCTTAATTTCCTCCAGTTTATGTTGGTTATCAGGCGAATCAATCGTCAGCGACTTGAAATATTCATTGAATTCAAGGCGGCACTTTTTCAATAGTTTTTCTGTTGACATATAGCTAATTTAATGGGATCAAAAGTAGCACAATTAATTTGTATAAAAACAGGCTGATAAGTTTCAAGTTTTATTATTTTTGTGCTCGCTGAAAAAACAGCCGGCCCCATAGTTCAATGGATAGAATGTAAGATTCCGGTTCTTATGATCTGAGTTCGAATCTCGGTGGGGTCACTAAAACAAAAGCTAAACAAGGCGATCATCTTTCGACGATCGCCTTGTTTTTTTATAAAAAACGCAAACCTGTAAGCCGGGTTCTGTGTCCCCCGATTACTCAGGAAACCTCTATCATTTATCTACCCGGGTAATCACTTACCCGATCCAGCAGCCTACCCCTCACGACTTCCGAAGAATCAAAACGGGCCGTTCTGTATTCCGGCGTACCGGAAAATCGTGATATATTTGGCTTTGCAACCCATCAGAAGTACGGCTGATTGTGTTGCCACAACCACCGGTGAGCTTTTACCTCGCCTTTTCACCCGTTCCCGGTGGTGACACGTCAATACCGGGTGGTCATTTTCTGTTACCTTACTGCAAGCTTTCGCCCGCCTTCCTGTTAAGAAGCATGGTGCCCTGCGTTGCCCGGACTTTCCACTCCCCCACCCGAAGGCAAGGCAGCGATAGAGCGGTCTGCGCGGCAAAGATGGGGAATAAGTTTCAGGTTTCAAGTTGTGCTCATCATTTGGATATTGGATATTGAATATTCGATATTGAATATTTAAAAAGTTCCAATAAACAATGTCCAAAATCTGTGCAACCACGCTTGGAACTTGGAACCATTAGGCGTTCCGGAGAATCACCATTGTTGCTCCAAATCCATATTCCTTGAAACTGGCATCCTGAAAATAGTATTTTTTGTATTTGGTGCTGAGTTCTTTTCGCAGTTCCTGTTTGAGGGTTCCGTTGCCAATGCCGTGAATAAATACAATCTTACGAGTCCCGTTGGCAATGGCTGTTTCCAGCTCGTTGCGAAAACGTCCCATTTGAACTTCAAGCATTTCGTGGTTCGACAGTCCGCGTGTATCTTCGAGTAATTCGTGAATATGCAAATCAACCTCCACCAAATCAAGCGAAACAGTTCTTTTTAGTTCCACTTTTGGTTCTTCTTTGTCATGCGTGATCTGTGTCAGGTCGGTATCTGAAAGTTTAGCCATTTCGGTTTCCATATCCGGCCCGAGCAAAGGGAAAATCATTGCATTTTGGGTGAAGAAACGTGTTTTGGAATAACTGTTCATGCGGTAAAATTTTACCGGATTGAGGCGCAAACATTTTACAAGAGGAGCTTCCAGTTTTGAAGATTCTTCCCTGAAGAATACCAGTTGAAACTGAAAGTCAGGCAATTCGTTCAGATCAAAACGGCTAAAACTTTCGAGGTATCGTTTGCTGTTCGGGTTCATTTTACCCGATTCAACACTTTTGTAGCGTTTATCTTTCAGGTGACTGTAATTATAAAGTACAAAATTGTTGCTGTCGTTCACCATGTAAACCTTCAGTTCGCCCTCTACCGGATTGCTCGAATCCTGTGGAACAAATGCCATGTAAAAATCGGGGGCGTCTTTTCCTGAAACGTATTTTGGTTCGGCTTTGGGTAACTCTTTTTTTACCGGTGCTTCAACTTCCTTCTTTTCATTTGCCCGTATTTTAGCCTGACGTCTTTCTGCATTCATCGAATTCGCATCATCCAAAACCACGAGTTCGCTGATCAG
Organism: Prolixibacteraceae bacterium; assembly: GCA_019459485.1. GTDB lineage: Bacteria > Bacteroidota > Bacteroidia > Bacteroidales > Prolixibacteraceae > Aquipluma. Next base: position 16,859 of record JAIBEZ010000012.1, on the reverse strand, counting down.
TGTCGGAACTTCAAAACCATCATAATCTTCAACACTGACCATCGTTTTGTTGATCACTGATTTTACAACACCGCCACCTACAGCGTTTAAGAATTTTACTTTGTCTCCAGCTTTTATCATCTTGAAAAATTTTACACAAAACTACAATAAAAGATGCAAGATGGAAGATAAAAGAAGTTTGACACCTGGATTAAACCATAAAGTTATTTTGAATGAAGCATTGGAAACCGTAATTTTGGCCACTTCAATTCTATGGGAAACAGAAATAAATTACTCGAACAGGTAACAGGCATATCCATCAGCGATTATGCCTACGAATTACCGGATGACAAAATTGCCAAATATCCGCTGGCCGAACGCGACCAGTCGAAATTACTGGTTTGGAAAGACGGACAAATTCAGGACGCACAATTCCGGAATCTGGCGGATTACCTTCCAGCTAATAGTTTGCTGCTTTTCAATAATACCAAAGTCATTCGTGCAAGGCTTCATTTTCTGAAAGAAACAGGAGCCAAAATCGAAATATTCTGCCTCGATCCGCACGAACCCGCTGATTACCAAATCGCATTTCAAACCACCAAATCATGCGTTTGGAAATGTATGATCGGCAATCAGAAAAAGTGGAAAGGTGAAATATTGCGAAAAATTATCAGGATTGATAATACTGAAATAATGCTTTGCGCCGAGCAAACCGATCCTGAAAATAACAAAAGCCTGATCCGTTTTAGATGGAACAATCCTGATTTTGAATTTTCACGCATCATCGAAAATGCCGGATCGCTGCCAATTCCACCCTACCTGAACCGCGAAACTGAACAAAGCGATCTGGAACGATACCAAACTGTGTATTCCAAAATAAAAGGTTCAGTCGCCGCACCCACTGCCGGACTGCACTTTACTGAAAAAGTCTTCAATCATTTGAAAGCAGATGGTCATGAACTGGCAGAATTGACGCTGCACGTTGGAGCCGGAACGTTTCAGCCGGTGAAAAGCGAAACCATTTCGGGGCACGACATGCATTCCGAGCATTTTTACATCCGGCGCGATTTTCTGAACCAGCTCCTTCAACACTCCGGAAAGAAAATCGCAGTTGGGACAACTTCTGTCCGCACACTGGAAAGTATTTACTGGCTGGGCATTCAGGCAATTGAAAACCCTGAAATTGACATTGCTGAATTAAAGGTTTCGCAATGGGAAGCCTATCAGGAAGAAGAAAATAACATTCAGTATAACGAAGCTTTAAATGCGCTGATTGGATTGCTGGACAAGCATCAAACTGATTTTCTCTCGGCATCCACACAAATCATTATTGCGCCAGGGTATAGTTTCAGGATGACCGATGGAATGATCACCAATTTTCACCAGCCGCAAAGCACGCTGTTGTTGCTTATTTCTGCTTATTTGGGCAACGAATGGCGCACCATTTACGAACATGCGCTGGCAAATAATTACCGTTTTCTGAGTTATGGAGATAGTAATTTGTACCTAAAGGAATAAATATCAATTGACAAAGATCAATCAACAGAATAGTCTTTATTCATTCAGAAATATTAAATTTGTTGCGTTGTCAGAAAAATACTGACAAAAATTTAAACTAAACAATCTGCCTGTGTTTCTATTTGGAATATTATCGAGTCCGCTACCCTATCTGTTAATGGCCGTTTTCTATTTCTTCGGCTTCGCTACAGGTATGTTCAAGGGCAATGCTGATAATGAGCCAGAGCAAAAGCTTCAGGTAAATAACATTCAGGCTGAACCTCAAACGAAGACGTTTGAAATAAACAATTCCACCTTTCAATTCCACGATTACAAATTTCAGGAAAATACTGATAACTATGCAGTCATTTCCGCTAAGTCACCGGCAGTTCGCCAAAAAGAAAAGCTGATTTATTTCGTTCACGATATAAATACCCATCATTTATTTACTTCTGAATACAATTTCTGCCGGCCTCCGCCATCATGCAGCTAATACCCCGATTCAAGCATTTTCCGTAGAATTAGCTTACTTTTAGGAAACATAAACTCCTGAAGTCTGTTTTATGGTTTGCTATTAACGAATTTTATATTAGCTATTTAGATAAAGAAAAAAACATGATTGGCCTGATAGGAATTAGCTATAAAACAACACCACTCGAAGTCCGCGAAAGGTTTTCATTCTCAAAAGAGGAAATTATTCCTTTTTCTGAAATGTTGCAACGGGAAACTGAAATCTCCGATTTGGTGTTGATTTCCACCTGTAACCGGACTGAAATTTACTTTTCGCAGGATGTGCACGACAACCAAACTGCATTTGAGTTGGTGTATGAAGTGATCAAAAAATTCAAACAAGTTACCGACCATTGCTGGCACCACTTTTACCACCGTTCGAATACCGGTGCTGTCAGACATTTGTTCGAAGTTGTTTCGGGCCTTGATTCGCTGATTATTGGTGAAGATCAGATTATTGGTCAGGTGAAGGAAGCGTACATCAGGTGTACCGAAGCCGCTTTAACCGATGCCGTTTTGATGCGTCTTTTCCAGAAATCGTTTGAAGTCGGGAAACGCGTTCGCACCGAAACAGGTATTAAGCTTGGTATCACTTCAGTAAGCAGTGCTGCAGTCGAAATGTGTTCGTGTTTGTTGAATGGGGTAAACGATAAAAGTGTGATGCTTATCGGAGCCGGCGAAACCGGAAATCTGGCATTGCAAAACATTGTAAAAAAAGGTGTTAGCAAGGTAACTGTTACCAACCGCACCCATGAAAAGGCTGAAAAGACAGCCGCCAAATACAATGGAGGAACAGTTCCATTCGATCTTTTTGAAGATTCGTTGCATGAAAGTGATATCATCCTGATCGCCACTTCAGCGCCCACACCGCTGATTACCAAAGGAATGGTAATAAAGTCGCTTCAACTGAGATGCAACAAACCCCAGGTTTATGTAGATTTATCTGTTCCACGAAATATTGACAAAGAAGTGGCCGGAATGGAAAACGTCAGTGTGCTTGGTGTTGACGACCTTCAGGAAATAGTGAGGCAAACCACCGAAAAGAAAAAAGAAAGTGCAGCCAAAGCACAAATAATAATTGATGAAGTGGTGTCAGACTATACTGAATGGCTGGCAAGCCGCTCATTGCGCCCTGCTATCAATACAATAACTACCAATCTTCAGGCAATTAACCTCGAAGAATTATCGACCTATCGAAAATTAAGCACTCCGGAAATGCAGGAAATTGTGGATGATTACGCCAAACACCTGACCCATCGATACACCCGTTTGCTGATCAAAAACCTGAAAGATTTAACGGATAACGGAAAAAACATCGATTCGTTAAAAACCATCAATGATTTATTTAAATTCGTCTAAAATTTTCTGATAGCAAATCCGATTGGTTTGCTTTTGATCGATCTCAATGAAAAAAAACATAAGAATAGGAACTCGTGGCAGCCAATTAGCACTATATCAGGCAAAAAAGGTAAAAGCCACGCTCGAAAATTTATTCCCTGAACTTCAGGTTGAATTGGAAATTATAAAAACAAAAGGTGATAAAATTCTCGATGTTGCGCTTTCAAAAATCGGCGACAAAGGTTTATTCACCAAAGAAATCGAAAATGCCCTGATCGATGGGTCTGTTGATTTGGCTGTTCACAGCCTGAAAGACCTTCCGACTACCTTGCCCGAAGGTTTGAAATTGGGCGCAGTGCTTGAACGTGGCGAATTTCGCGATGCATTGGTAAGCAAAGACGGCAAAAAACTTTCGGAACTTGGCGCAGGCGATGTAGTGGCTACTTCCAGTTTGCGTCGTCAGGCCGGGCTGATGAAAATGAACAATCAGATTATAATCAAAGATATCCGCGGAAACGTCAATTCGCGTCTTCAAAAAATGGAAGACGGCTATTGCGATGCAATGATAATGGCTGCTGCCGGACTCCAACGCCTTGGACTTGAAAAATACATTACCGAAATAATTGATCCTGAAATTATTGTACCGGCTGTCAGTCAGGGTGCAATTGCCATCGAAATCCGCATGAATGATCCGGAAGTTGAACTACTGATGGAAAAAATTAATCACACCGAAACATGGAATGCCATTACTGCCGAACGTGCTTTTCTGGCGCATTTACAGGGTGGTTGCCAGGTTCCGCTGGGTTGTTTTTCGAAAGTTGAAAACGGCATTTTAACCATGAACGGATTTGTTGCATCGGTCGACGGAAGCCGGTTTATCAACGAAACTATTTCAGGAGAAATAAGCAAAGGCGCCGAACTGGGAGTTGAAATGGCGGAAAAAATGCTCGGAAAAGGGGCGCTTGAAATTTTGAGCCAGATAAAATCAATCAACAAACCTACAAACTAAACAAAATGAGCAAATTACTTGAAAACAAGGTGTTCATTTCTACCCGTCCCGCTGGTCAGTCAGCTGAACTGGAAAGTCTTTTAGCTGAAGAGTCGGCCACACTGATTGCAATGCCAACCATTGAAATACGTCCACTGCCTCTCGATGAATTTGCATGGTTGCAACTTAAAAATCTAGACTCATTCAACTGGATCGTATTTACAAGCCCGAATGGCCTGAAGTTTTTCTTTGCCCGCCTGTTCGACCTTCAAAACAATTATGGACTTCCGGAGCATTTAAAAATTGCAGTAGTTGGCAAAAAAACAGCCGCTCACCTCGAATGTTACGGTACGTCAGCAGAATTTATTAATCTGGGAAATACTGCCGAAGATTTTTCCGCCGATTTTATCAACCGTGTCAACGTCGGAGAACGGGTTCTTTTTCCAATTGGAAACCTTGCGCGTTCGGTAATCGAGGATAGAATCTCAAAAAAAGCAATTTGTACAAGGGTTCTTTTTTATGAAACAGTAATTCCTAACGCCATCAAAGACGACGCATTACAACTTGTTCTGAACGATCAATACGATATGATTATACTCACCAGCCCATCCGGTTGCAGCAATCTGCTACAACTGGTTTCAGGAAAAATGGACATAACAAAGCTGCGGCTGGTTTGCATCGGACAAACTACTTCAGCAGAAGTTATCAGAAGTGGAATCGAACCACTTATTACAGCAGGTATGGCAAATTCACAAGGAATTTCGTCAGCTATTATCAATTATTTTCAGAAGAAACAACTTATAACCAATTAATTATGTCTTTCCCAACAACACGACTCAGGAGATTAAGACAAACCCCTGTTTTAAGAAATTTAGTGCGCGAAACAATACTTACCCGCGACGATCTGATCATGCCACTTTTTGTTTGCCCCGGAACCGGAGTAGTCAATCCAATATCTTCAATGCCTGGCAATTCGCAGCTTTCAGTTGACATGCTGGTCGAAGAATGCCGTCGTTTATACGGTATAGGTATTCAGGCAATCCTTTTATTTGGAATTCCTGAACACAAAGACGAACACGGTTTGGTAGCCTGCGAACACAACGGAATTGTGCAGCAAGCTGTTCGCGCCCTGAAAAATGCTTTGCCCGATTTATATGTGATTGCCGATGTTTGCAATTGCGAATATACGGTTCACGGCCATTGCGGAACCATTGTTAACGGCGACGTGCACAACGACCTGACCATTGAAACCCTTGCCCGTCAATCGGTTTCGTTAGCGCAGGAAGGTGTTGACATGGTTGCGCCAAGCGATATGATGGACGGACGCGTGGGAGTTATCCGCAAAGCTTTGGATGAATACGGATTTTATAATCTGCCCATCATGGCTTATTCGGCCAAATATGCTTCAAGTTTTTACGGGCCTTTCCGCGAAGCTGCCGAGAGCGCTCCGAAATTTGGAAACCGTTCAACCTATCAGATGGATCCTGCAAATGGAAATGAAGCTTTGCGCGAAGTTGCACTCGACATTGAAGAAGGCGCCGACATCGTAATGGTTAAACCCGCATTGAGTTACCTTGATATTATTCAGCGTGTAAAAACCACTTTCAACATTCCGGTTGCTGCCTACAATGTGAGCGGCGAATATTCAATGGTGAAAGCGGCCGCTGCCAATGGCTGGATCGATGAAAAACGGATGGTTCGCGAAATCCTGACTTCCATCAAACGTGCCGGGTCGGATATCATTATTACTTATCATGCCCAGGAAATCGTCAAAGAACTGTAAAGGCATAGAGCGAGGAGCTTGGGGCAAAGTAAAGTCGCAGTGTTCAGTCACAGTTAGCAGACAACACGCAACTCACTAAAAAACAAATAGATGAAAAATTACATTCAAAGCATTGCGGCTTTCCAGGAAGCCCAAAAACATATTCCGGGCGGAGTAAATTCACCCGTTCGTTCGTTTAAAAGTGTTGACGGTGATCCTTTATTCATCGCCAGCGCCAAAGGAGCAAAAGTATTTGACATCGACGGTCACGAATACATCGACTATGTTGGTTCTTGGGGACCAATGATCTTGGGACACGCACATCCTGATGTGATCATGGCCATTCAGAAAACCGCAGCCAAAGGAACCAGTTTTGGAGCCCCTACCCTGCTCGAAACTGAAATGGCTTTGCAAATTAAGAAGATGGTGCCTTCCGTCGAAAGTATTAGAATGGTCAACTCCGGAACCGAGGCTACAATGAGCGCACTCCGTTTGGCGCGTGGATATACAGGCCGCGATATGGTTATCAAATTCGAAGGATGCTACCATGGACACAACGATAGTTTCCTGATCAAGGCCGGTTCGGGCGCACTGACATTTGGGACGCCCGATTCTCCAGGAGTTACCTCCGGAACTGCAAAAGATACATTGACCGCCCGTTTCAACGATCTTGATTCGGTAAAAGAACTGTTCAGCCAATATACTGAACAAATTGCCGCCGTTATCATAGAACCGGTGACCGGCAATATGGGTGTTGTAATTCCTGAACCGGAATTCATGCAGGGAGTTAGGGAACTTTGCACCAAATACGGAACAGTTTTGATTTTCGATGAAGTGATGACAGGTTTCCGACTTTCAAAAGGAGGTGCACAACAAATTCTGGGTATCACTCCAGACCTGACTTGCTTTGGAAAAATCATCGGTGGTGGACTACCTGTTGGCGCTTATGGCGGCAAACAGGAAATCATGGATAAATTAGCACCCAAAGGTCCTGTTTATCAGGCCGGAACGCTCTCCGGAAATCCGCTTGCAATGTCTGCCGGACTTACTACACTGAAAATTCTGGATGAAACCGACGGATTTTACGATGTGCTCGAAGAAAAATCTGCGCGCCTGGGCGACGGAATCAAAAAATGTCTGGAAGACCTGAATTTTCCGGGTGTTGTCAATCGCGTAGGTTCTATGTTTACACTATTCTTTACTGAAGAAGCAAAAGTGAATTCGTTTGCGGATGCCTGCCGTTGTAAGACTGCCACTTACGCTAAATTTTTCAAAATGTCTTTGGAAAATGGTATTTATCTTGCGCCATCGCAATTCGAAGCCGGGTTTATGTCGGCGGCACACACTTCGAAAAAGATAGATAAAACGATTGAAGCAACTTACGAGGCTTTGAAAGTACTGAAAGGTATCTAATTGATATTCAGAAACAACTAAAAACAAAATAATTCTGGCAGATTTTTTGAAGTGGCATTTGTGCTGATAAGAATTACAATTCGAATTTCAGCAAAAACAAGAAACAATTAATACTTACGATCATGAAAACAAAAATTGGTATCTTAGTTTTGGCTTTAAGCACAAGCTTCTTCAGTTTGCAGGCACAACGCACAGTTACTACAACCCGTGCAGCCAGTTATGATATAAGCGACAACCTCGATTTGGATGCGGTAGCTTCCATTTTCGGAGATTCAGAAAATCTGGAAGATTTTGAACGCAGACTGAACGATCCGGATAACCGGATTTCGAACCTCGACCTGAATGAAGATGGTTACATTGACTATCTCCGGGTACTAGAAAACTCTTCCGACCGCAATTCACTGGTGGTTGTGCAGGCTGTTCTGGATAAAGATGTTTATCAGGACGTTGCAACCATTGAAATTGAAAGGGTACAAAACGGAAATCCACGTGTACAAATCGTTGGTGATTCATACATCTATGGTTCAAATTATATCATAGAACCTGTATATGTTCGCACACCGGTGATTTTCTCCTTTTTCTGGAGTCCTCGATACATTACTTACCATTCTCCATACTATTGGAACTATTACCCAAGTTGGTACAGTTATTACCGACCATATTCTCCATTCAGATATCAAAGGAATGTATATGTTCATATTAACAGGTACAATACATATAACAGAACAAGTACCAGGTATTTTGATTATTCAGGAAACAATTATAACCGCATCCGCAGAAGTGATTATGCATCGAGGTATCCGAACCGCACTTTTGAGAGCCGCAATTCAGGCGTAAAAAATCGTTATGAACTTGACCAAAGACGACCAAACAATCAGATGAGCCGTCAACGGAGCACTGATATTCAGCGATCAAATAACCGTCAATATCAGAATAACAGCAGAATCAGTTCCGGAAGCAATGAAAGACAAAGGAATGTAAACGAGAGCAGAACTCGTGGTTCTAATGTACAATCAGGAACAAATCAAGGCAGAACAAGGGAAAACAGCAATATAAATAGTACTCGTGAGAGATCAAAATCTTCTAACGGACAAGTACAAATGAAGTCGGCCAATGGAAATCAAGGAAGTTCGGTTTCAAGAAGCCAATCTTCATCAACACCAAACAGAGCTGCAACCCAAGTTCAGTCAAATAAACGAAATACTGATTCACGAAGCCAATCTGTTTCAAAACCAACACCAAACAGGTCGCAAGATAGGGTTGCTCCACAAAGGAGTTCTGCTCCGAGAGAAAAATCAGCTGCGGTATCAAGACAAAGCAGATCAAACACAGAAGTAAAACAAACTCCGCAAGGTGAAAGAAGATCTGAATCACCAAGAAGTAGTAGTAAAAATGAAAACAGTAACAGCAGGAGAAGATAAAAATTCTAAAATTTAAAATTATACAACTTGACTACAAATTCGATTCTACTAAAAACACTTCGGGGAGAGCAAACCGAACGGCCACCAGTTTGGTTTATGCGGCAGGCAGGCAGAGTGTTACCTTCGTACATGAAGATTAAGGAAAATTATACGTTCTGGCAGATGATGCAGAATCCGGAAGTAGCGTCCAAAGTGACGCTACTTCCCATTAATGATTTGGGTGTTGATGCCGGGATTTTATTCTCCGACATTTTGGTTATCCCACATGCGTTGGGCATGGGACTGGAGTTCAACGACAGTGGTCCGGTTTTCGATCAGCCACTGGCATTTCGGGAAAATCCGCTGCCTGGACTTCAACCCGATCCGACGAAACTGGATTATATTTATTCAGTTATTGACCAAATCGTCCGTACAAAAAAAGAAGAAACACCGTTGATTGGATTTTGCGGCGCACCTTTAACTGTTTTACTGTTTATGCTTCAAGGCTTAGGCCGGAAGGGCGATTTTCCTGATGCAATTAAATTCATCTATCAAAACAAAGAAACTACCCGTCAACTGATTGAAGTGGTAACCGACCTTTCAATTGTTTATGCACAAGGGCAAATAGAACACGGAGTCGATGTTTTCCAGTTGTTTGATACACATGCGGGATTGATTCCTGCTGATTTGTACAAGGAACTGTTCATGCCTTCGATCCGAAGAATTGGGGATGCAGTTCGTGAAAAAGGAATTCCATTTATTTTCTTTCCCAAAGGACTGGGAACAGGAATTGCAAATATTTCGCCCGACGATTGCGACTTCCTGAGCATCGACTGGCAAACTCCGATTGATACAGCGCGAAAAATCGTTCATCCAAAAATCGGATTACAGGGAAATGTCGATCCGCGCCTGTTGTATTCAAGCCAGCCTGAAATTGAAAAGGCACTGCAACCTTACATCGAATTTGGTAAAAACAATCAAAACTGGATTTTCAACCTTGGTCACGGTTTTATGCCCGGCATTTCGGTCGAAAATGCCCGTTTTCTGGCAGATTGGGTAAAAAGAACAGATTGGAAAAGATAGGGAAGTTCCAGGTTTCAGGTTTAAAGTTATCCTCATTTGAGACTTTATCAATAACGCAATGAACAGAAACTAGAAGGAACGCTTTTGGAAAATAACTAAGAAGGAAGTATGATAAATCCCTGTCTTAATAGTGATTTAATTAAGAAACAAAAATCGAACAAGGAATAAGAAACAAGAAAATGCCGGACAGAGCACAACCTGGAACTTTGAACTTTGAACTTGAAACTCCATAGCTATGATTAACCGCGAATTACTCGAAAAATACAACCATCCGGTTCCCCGGTACACCAGTTATCCACCGGCCAACTTTTTTACTGAAGATTTTGGTCCAGCCAACTATTTGAAGGCCGTTGACGATTCAAATGAATGGAAACCGCAAAACATTTCAATATACATTCACATTCCGTTTTGCCTGAAAATGTGCTTTTTCTGCGGATGCAATTCTTATGCATTGCGTCAGAAGGAAGTGGTTGATGCATACCATAAAGCCCTCCTTCAGGAAATTAAAATGGTGACATCGAGGCTCGATAAAAACCGCAAGGTTTCACAGATTCATTATGGAGGAGGCACGCCAAACGCCATCCCTGTTGAGTACCTTCAGGAAATCAACGAATTACTTTTTTCAACTTTTCAGTTCATTCCTGACCCTGAAATTGCCATCGAAGTCAATCCTGCTTATCTCACTTACGAGCAGATGACCGGATTGAAAAAAGCCGCGTTTAACCGTTTCAGTCTTGGAATTCAGGACTTTGACACTGAAGTGTTGGATGCAGTAAACCGCGATAAACCCGGAATGCCGGTTCAGGAGTTAATAGCATTTTTAAAACAGGATTCACCCGAAATAGCTGTGAACCTTGATTTTATATATGGTTTGCCCAAGCAAACTGCCTTAAATTTTGCCGAAACCATTCAGAAAGCCATAGAGTTAAAACCAGATCGTCTGGTCACTTTTTCCTATGCGCACGTTCCGTGGGTAAGCAAAATTCAGAAAAAACTGGAGAAAGTCGGACTTCCGGCCAGCGACGAAAAAATCAAAATGTTCGAGGCAGCGTATTCGCTTCTGATACAAAACGGCTACGAAGCAATTGGAATGGACCATTATGCCAATGCAAATGACGAGCTCACCATTGCCCGCAAAAACAAACAACTGCACCGCAACTTTCAGGGATATTGCACCCGCCGGACTACCGGCCAGGTCTATGCCTTCGGAGTTACAGGAATCAGCCAGCTGAGCGGAGTTTATGCACAAAATACAAAATCAATAGACGAATACATTGCCAAAATAAACCTTGGTGAACTGACTACTATCAAAGGATATGCACTCACTGATCAGCAAGTAATTGTACGCGAAGTAATCAACGAACTGATGTGCAACGAGCAGATTGTCTGGAACGGAATCGGTGAACGTCTCGGGTTCACTTCCGAAGAAATAAAAAAGAATACCACTTACAATCCTGAATTGCTTCAGCAATTTGAAGCTGATGGAATTATCAGCCTTTCAGAAGAAAAAATACAGATTACTCCGGATGGCCAGTTGTTTATCAGAAATGTTGCTGCGTCATTCGATCCGCTGACACAGGCAGGACAAACCAATTTTTCAAAACCAGTATAAACATAAAGCTATCATGGCTGAATCACAAAAAATCGAAGTTGTTATTGTTGGCGCCGGATTGACCGGTCTGACAATGGCTTTGTACCTGAAAAAAGCGGGAATCAATTTCCTTGTCATCGATAAATCGGCAAAAACCGGAGGAGTGATTCAGACCATTAGCGAGTGCGGCTTTGTATATGAAACAGGTCCGAACACGGGTGTAGTTTCGAATCCAGAAATGACCGAATTATTTGAGGAACTGGCAGGGAAATGCACGCTCGAAGTTGCTGATCCCAATGCCAAACGCCGCCTGATCTGGAAAAACAGCCAATGGAATGCACTTCCTTCAGGACTTTGGTCGGCCATTACCACCCCACTTTTTACATGGTACGATAAATTCAGGATTCTGGGCGAACCTTTCCGCGCAAAAGGAACTGATCCGAACGAAAAACTGGCAGAACTTGTAAAACGACGAATGGGGAAAAGTTTCCTCGATTATGCCATCGATCCGTTTATCTCCGGAATTTACGCCGGCGATCCGAATAAATTGGTTACCCGGTATGCGCTTCCAAAACTTTGGAAACTGGAGCAGGAATACGGAAGTTTCATTCGTGGAGCCATCAAAAAAGCCAAACTGCCGAAAGACGAACGCGACAAAAAAGCAACAAAAGAAGTATTTTCGGCCAAAGGCGGCTTGAGTCGCATGATTGAAGCCATGACCGAAGCGGTTGGGCCGGAAAACATCATGCTTTCAGTTGAGAATACAATGGTGAAACCTGCATCAAACGGATTTCAGCTGCAAATTACCACTCCGGAACAATTGATTTCGCTGGAAACTCCGCACCTGGTAACGACTTGCGGAGGATATGCATTGGCTGGGTTACTGCCTTTCCTGAATGATGAGGAAATCGCACCATTCAATGAACTGAAATACGCGGCTGTTACGCAAGTTTTGCTCGGATTCAACAATTGGAAAGGCATGTCGCTGAAAGCTTTCGGCGGACTAGTCCCGGGAAAAGAAAACAAAAATATACTTGGAATATTATTTACGTCTTCGTTTTTTGAAGGCCGTGCACCAAAAGGCGGTGCGCTTTTATCAGTATTTATGGGCGGAACCAAACGCCCCGATATTGCAGAAATGGATAATTACGAGATCGAGTCACTTCTGAACAAAGACCTTCCGCGAATGCTGAGCAACCGTTCATTAAGTGCCGACATGACCCGCATATTGCGATATCCGAAAGCCATTCCTCAATACACCGAAAGCACCGGAAAACGTTACGAAATGATTGAGCAATTGCAGAAAAAATACCCGGGATTGATTTTAGCCGGAAACATCCGCGACGGTATCGGAATGGCCGACCGGGTAAAACAAGGACGAACAATAGCAGAAGAACTGATTCGTAAAATATGACAAAGCTTACGATAAACAACCGAACCATTGAGGTTGAGCCTGGCACATCGGTTTGGCAGGCCGCCAAATCTCTTGGCATCGAAATACCAACCATGTGTTATCTTGAAGGCACGGAACATTTCACTTCCTGCATGATTTGCCTGGTGAAAGACGCCAAGAACGGACGGTTTTTTGCGTCCTGTTCGACTCCTGCTTTCGAAGGACAATCGATCATCACCAACGATGAGGAAACCATCGAATCTCGGAAAGCTGCGCTCGAATTGCTGTTGAGCGAACATGTAGGCGACTGTGAAGCACCCTGTCAGTTGGTTTGTCCGGCACACATGAACATTCCGTTGATGAACCGCCTGATTGCCAAAGGCGATTTTGCTAAAGCACTGGAAGTGGTGAAACGCGACATTGCTTTGCCTTCAATTTTGGGGCGTATCTGTCCTGCACCATGCGAGGCTGGTTGCCGCCGCAAACAGGTGGACGAAGCCGTTTCAATTTGCTTGCTGAAACGGTATGTTGGCGATGAAGATTTGAAAACAGAAAAGCCATATCAGCCGCAACTGGCCGAACTTTCAGGCAAAAAAGTGGCTATTATTGGCGCTGGTCCTGCCGGATTGGCTGCTGCTTATTATTTGCAGATCAAAGGCCATCAGGCTGTCATTTTTGAAAAGAACAGCAATGCTGGCGGCGAATTACTCCAGATTGATCAGGAAATTTTACCCAATGAAGTTGTTGAACAGGAAGTGGCTCAAATTGTGGCAACCGGAGTTCAAATCCGATTGAATGAAACGATTGATGCCAGCCGTTTTGCTGAATTACAAAACGAGTTTGATGCGGTGATTGTTGCAACGGGAACCATTACTGAGGAAACTTCTGCCTTCTATCTGAAATCTTCAAAAACTGGAATTTTAGCCGACAAAACAAGTTTTCAAACTTCAATCCCGCATGTATTTGCCGTTGGCAACTCGCTGCGCACCTCGAAACTGGCTGTACGGTCGGTTGGACAAGGAAAAGAGGTTGCGACTGTCATCGATAATTATTTCAAAACTTCAGAAGTAAAAGGTTATCCGGAGCGGTTTAATTCCAAATTTGGAAGGCTTGCTGAAGTGGAATTTATTCAGTATAAAAAGGATTCAGAAACTGCACCGCGACAAAAAGCTGGCAAGGAAGGATTTACCCGGGAAGATGCCATTCACGAAGCCAAACGTTGTATGCACTGCGATTGCCGAAATCCGGAGTCGTGCGTGTTGCGCGAATTGTCCGACCGCTATCATGCTGTACAAAAGCGGTTTCAAAGTGACGAACGCCTGAATGTGCAGAAATTTATTCACCGCGAAGGAATAGTTTACGAACCGGCCAAATGTATCAAATGCGGCATTTGCGTTCGCTTAACCCGTCAGCATCAGGAAGAATTCGGCTTCACATTTATTGGTCGCGGCTTCGATGTAAAAGTGGGCGTTCCGTTTAACGAAAGCGTTCAGAAAGGATTGGAGAAAACCGCTGAAATTGTTGCAAAAGCTTGTCCGACAGGCGCGCTGTCGATGTTTGATGTTGAAGAACAAATCTAATAAACCTAAAATAACCTGCTATGAGAACATTTTTTCTAAGTATTGTTTGTATTCTGTTGTTATCGTTTTCTGCTGAAGCAAAAATAAAAGTGCTCATTGTTGACGGACAGAACAACCACGAAGTTTGGCCCAAATCGACCATCATGATGAAACAATACCTGGAAGAAACGGGGTTGTTTACAGTAGATATCAAGCGTACAAAATTTACATGGAAAGGTGAACGAGAAAAAGAATTTCTTCCTTTGGCCGGTGTGGGTGAAACACAGGATTTGAAAGAACCACAAACAGATCCTGATTTTATTCTGTCATTCAAAAAATATGATGTGGTAATTTCCAATTTTGGGTGGAGGGCTGCCGATTGGCCCGAAGCTACACAAAAAGCTCTTGAGAAATATATGAAGGATGGAGGTGGTTTTGTTTCGGTACATGCCGCCGATAACTCGTTCCCCACCTGGCTGGAATACAATAAGATGATTGGACTTGGTGGATGGGGCGACCGAAATGAAAAAGATGGTCCGTATGTTTATTATACCAACGAAGGCGAATTAGTACGGGATAATACGCCTGGGGGCGCAGGTGCTCATGGACCGCAACACATTGTTCCGGTTACCGTTCGTGTTGCTGATCATCCCATTACGAAAGGTTTGCCAAAGGTTTGGCTGACCGCCAAAGACGAATGTTACGCCAAATTACGGGGTCCGGGCGAGAACATGATCGTTTTGGCTACAGGTAAAGATATGTCGGGAAAAGCTCCAACAGACAGGCACGAACCCATTTTAATGGTGCTGACTTATGGGAAAGGACGTATTTTTCATACCACGCTCGGACACGATGACTATTCCTGCGAAGGAGTAGGTTTTATCACCACTTTCATCCGCGGAGTACAATGGGCTGCAACCGGTAAAGTAACACTGCCAGTCCCGGCTGATTTTCCCACTGCGGAAGAATCAACAAGCAGAAAGTTTGAACTGAAAAAATAAGTTGAGTTAGTGCTTTTGGCGTTTCGTTCAATGAAAACATACAGAAAGGATTGGATAAAAAACGATAGCACTTATAGACAAAACTTTTCTAACTGGGACGATAGCGATGTTTAACGAGGAGGGATAAATGTAGAAAGTGCTATTTTTCCTTTTTCAGAATTTCTTCAATTTGATTTTTATTTTCAGGAAGATAAATTGAAGCTACATCCCATATTATTTCATAATCAACTCCGAAATACTCATGAGAAACTTTATTCCTCAACAGATACATTTCAGACCAGGGAATATCTGAATATAGCTCTTTTATATTGTTGGGCAGGTTTCTGGAAGCTTCACCAATAATTTCAAAGTTACGGATCACTGCATCTACTGTTTTGTAATCCTGTTTAAAGTCACCAAAAGAATAACCTTCAATGTATTCGGCAATTCGGTTCATTGCTGTCAGAATATCCTCCAGATACATTCGATATGAGCGGTTTTCTTTCTTCACTTAATATAGTTGACTTGTTTCAATACGTTTTCTTTTAGTTGATCTTTCAATGCATTTTTGGTAACCAAATCGATTTTACGACCAAAAACAGTTTCAAGATAGAGCTCCAATGTGAAGAATTTCCACCCGATTGGCCGATCCAATTCAACAAGTAGATCGATGTCGCTTTCATCTGTATATGAATTGTCTGAAAACGAACCGAACAAGCCAATCTCCTTCACAGCATATTCCTTGTGCAGTTGCGGTTTTAGTTCTCTTAACTTTGATAATATGTCGTTTTTCGTAAGCATGCACCAAATATAAACATTTTATAAGATATGGGGAATTTTGATTTTCCCGGATTCAGCATTCAGTTTTATTAACAAATCTAATCGCTGTGAATTGAACATTTGGCAGGTTTTATAGGAAGTGTTTACTATTTTTATACCATAAAATCAAATATCAATTCTAATCCAATGATTCTAAAAAGATTTCTTCTATTCATATTTATAAATACGCTCCTATTGGGTTTCCTTTCTGCTCAATCTTCGTGGTCAGTCTTCCGTGGAAACCAGCAGCTTTCAGGATCAACTTCGGCAACTATTCCGGAGAAACCCAAGCTGTTGTCGTCGTTTCAAACGGGCGATGACATTAAAGCTTCGCCAGTTATTTCAGGACAAACGATTTTCTGCGGATCGACCGACGGAACGATGTATGCCATTGGTTTTGACGGAAAGCTGAAATGGAAATTCGACTCCGGAAATGCCATTGAGGCGCCGGCTTTACTGCTGGAAGGTTCGGTTGTGTTTGGTTCACTCGATGGAATGTTTTTCAGGCTCGACGAAAAAACAGGCAAGCAAATCTGGAAATACAAGA
>JAIBEZ010000074.1 GCA_019459485.1 Prolixibacteraceae bacterium | reverse complement strand
CATCTTCGAAATAGAAAATCCAGTCGTGATTGGTGATGTTGAGGGTGACTTTTTTTACGTTGAACGGATTTAGGGCGGGGGCGCAAATAATCCCCGAAACGGAAAGGACTATTTTTTTCGGATAATAGCAACGCAAAATGTGAGCGTAGATATTAAGTCCATAATGTGTTTTTTTCAAAATGGTTTCTTTATCCATTGTTTCCATCGCCGCGCAGTTTAAACATGGTGTAATTATCTTTTAGAATCCGCTGAATGTCTTCTTTGCGGTAGTATAGTTTATTGCCGATTCGAGAGAAGGGCAAAGTGCCGTTTGAACGCAATGTTTGTAAGGTTCGTGCGCTGATATGCAACAACTGCATGACATCCTGATTGTCGCGCCACTCTTCCAAAGGAGTCTGCTCAACGGGCTGATGAAACGGGCAAGTTCTTGCATTTCGTTCAATGATTGACACAAAAGAGTTCGGGTCTTTGCGGAGCTCTTCCATGATCTCTCCAATTCTTTTTTGTGTTTTCATCGTTTTGCCCTTCCATTATTGGTTACAAACTGTTGCGCTTCAGCTTCAATTTCGGCGGAAGTTTTGCGTTTGCCAGTCTTTAGCCAGGCATCGATTTCACTTTTCAGGAACATCAGCTTTTTGCCGTGCTTGTGGTTTGGGATCTGGCGTTGACCGACCCAGGCGTAAACTGTTGGAGCTGCCGGGTGGTCGGGGTGATACTGACGGAGTTCTTCAAGGTTGAACCAATGGTCGGATTCTTGCGCCTCCGGTTGTTTTGCGATTAACAAGGATTCTAATTTCTCTACCTTGTTAATGAGATATGCCATTGCTTGTGGCATATCGTTGAAAGAAATTTCATTTGAAAACATTGTATATCTGTTTTCGGCGATTCGGCTTTCCTCCGTGCCAATAAAAAGAAAACCATGACTTCAATTGAAATCATGGTGCGAAAGAATTGGGGGTATTTTGGGGCTTCTTCTCCTGAAAAGTAGAAACTTATCTCCCAGTTTCTGGGGGAAGCCTTTATTTGAGGGGTTTACCTGAAAATATTTTATTGTAATCTTCTTCTACTTTTTCAATAAATTGGTCTGCCTGATATTTATATCTATCCTCTTTGGACTTTGGATTTAATACTAAACAGTTGCCTTTCACAGTCCTTACATCTGATTTGAGAGCTTTTGCAATATGACTGTAAATTTTCTCTTTTGAGAGTGAATATGTCTTTTTTAGGTTGTCTAAATAACCTAAGAAAGAAAGCATTGCAACAGAATAGTGCAATGGATTTTCGATAATTTCTTTTACTAAACGATTTATTTTATGCTCATTTAGATTGTTAAGTTTTTGAAGTTCAATAAAACGGTAAGGGTTTACTTCATTCATAAATACAGTATATTTCTCCTGAGCGTATTGTATTGCAAAAGCTTCTTCTTTCTCAATAGGTTGTGAAATTGCAGTAACATCGGATTTTATGTCTATTGTTTGAATTTCCTGTATTTGTGGTTTTTCGGGTGCAGCTTTTTGTAGGATTTGACTATAAATATCGGCAATTGTTAAAACATCTTCGTTGTGAATAAACTCAATAAAATGTGCTTGAATTTCTAACCAACAACGCATAACTGCAACAAGCATATAATGAAAAATAAATGTACATTCTTTATGGTTTCGGTCTATTTTAAAATCAGCATGTTTAGTGGTAATAACAGCAATATCAAATTGTTTTCTTTCAATGAGTTCATTTACTTCTACCAACAAGCTTTGAATTTTCTTTTGAGCTTTGTTTAATTTATAGGCAACCAAATTTTCACTGCCTCCGAATGTATCATTCAGAACACCATTCGTATATTCAACAATATCTGTATCGATTAATCTCAGGTAATATTTAATCTTTACTGAGAATGGAACAATGCCAAAATCTATTCTATATTGTGTTGTGAAATTTTCCTTAACAGAATGCATTTTGCGCAATTCGGGAGAATAATAATCATCACTCAAGTTCGTTTTTTGCTGCCACGGTTGAAGATTACCGTTAATAATGGCTTTAACATTATTCATACGCTTAATTGTCAGGGTTGATATTTAGTTTGATCGCATTTGTTGCCTTTTGTTTTTTCTCATCCACCACTTTTGCATAAATCTGAGTGGTTTTTACATCAGTGTGCCCCAACATTTTACTGACCGTATAAATATCAGTGCCTCCTGATAGTTGTAATGTGGCATAAGTGTGCCTGAAGCAATGGAAGGTGATCTTCTTTGTAATACCGGCAGCAGTAATCCAGCGTTTAAGTGGGTTTGAAATCCATGCCGGGTCTGGCAAACCATCGAACACCAGATCGTTGGGTTTGCCTTGGGTGCCGCAAAGTTTTAGTGCCTGTTGAGATATGGGCATATATTCCACTCCTTTGGTTTTTTGCTGCGTAAAGTTGAGGCGCGACTGGTCGCCGTTAATGACAATTTCTCTCCATTGCAGTTTCTGAATATCGCAATGGCGTAATCCGGTAAGGGCTGAAAACAAGGCTGCGCGTTTGAGTTCGGCTCTGTCGCATGGGGTTGTGGCAAGTGTGTTGAGTTCTTCCACGGTAAGAAATTCGCGGCGGGTTTCCTGTTCTTTTATACCCTTAATGCGTGCGCTAATATCAATATTCAGAAAACCATCAATAAAAGATTTGTGTAGAGCTGCTTTGAATATGCTGAAATAACTGGCAGCAGAATTTTGAGCGAGTTTTGATTTATCTGATTTTCGACTTTGTACGGTTAACAGGAAGTTTTTAAAATCTTCGCACCATCCCTCTGTAATATTGGCAAAATAAAAAGTTTCACCTGCAAATTGTTTTAAGTAGTCAAGAACTACAAGCCAGGATAGACGAATGCTTTCAGAGCGATTCTTATTTCGCTGATTGGCAACATTGGAAAAGTATTCGATGAAATTGGTTTCGGCTTTTAGTTTGGCTTCAACTTTTTTTACTTCGTCATCGGTATAAAGGTCTGCATTATCAAATTCTTTCTGGCGAAGCTTGCGAACGCCATCAGCATAAATTACACTTTCGCGATCCTTGTCACTTCTGCAAACAATCAAGCCGTTTTCGTCTCTTTTGGGTTTATAGGTTTTAGAGCCATCGGCTTCTGTCCTGGCTGTTCGTTTTTTGTCCCATTCAACTGTTGTTACTGTGCGATTGATGTACTCGCGCACCCTCTGGGGTATGCTTTTACCTTTTACGAAAACCGGATAACTTTCAATATAAAGATACCACTCTTTACGATCTTCCACTTTCCGGAGACGAACGGTTGCTTTGGTATTGGCTAACTCTTTCATTGGGTGTTATTGTTTGCTTGCAAAAATCTTGTCGATTTGTTCTTTGGGAACATATACAAATTTGCCCACCTGACGCATGGGAACACCAAAGCGGCGAATGGTTTTGTTGACTGTAGAGAGTGAAACGCCAAATTTCGTTGAAACCTCGGCTATAGTATAGCACTCATTTGGCTCGTATATCATTTTTGTAGATTGCTCTTTTGGTTTTTCAGGCAATTCGATGGCCGGGAACATGGCTTCGATATGTACTCGGCTGATCCGGGTAAGTCGTTCTCCAAGATTAATAGCGGGGATTCTACCTGATTTAATCAGTCTGTGGATTGTATTTTTGGAAATGCCGTATAGAATAACTGCCTCGGCAATGGAAATGTAAGGGCGAGTTTGTATCTTAGCAATAGAGGCGGCACTTTCTTTGAGTATTTGCTGCTTACGTTCGTCCTCTTTGGCTTGCTTCTTTACTTCTTTGCCGGATTTGTTACCACATTCTTTGCTACAAAAGCGTGTGGATACTGTTTTAGCCTCAAAGGGTTTGCTGCAATACTCACAGATTCTGGGAATTTTTAACTGACTATACCCCATTTTGTCGCCGATTAAGATTAGACAAGAATATTTAAGATATAATAAGATCCACATTGACGCCAATTAACGCCCGATACAGATATGGTACAAATATACCATAAAAAACCCAATTACAAGTATAGAATTCAATAAATATTTAAAAGAAAAACCGCTGTATGTTATTCACATACAGCGGTTTCGTTATTGTTGGTAATTGCTTGTTAAGGGCAATTATTTTACTTCTTCGAAATCAACATCAGTCACTTCTCCGTCCTGTTTGTTGCTTCCGCCTGCATTGGCTTGCTGGCCTCCCTGAGGTTCACCCTGAGCGCCACTTGCTGCCTGTGCATTGTACATTTCCTGCGATGCAGCCTGGAATACAGCATTCAATTCGGCAGTTGCAGCATCAATACCTGCAATATCCTGAGATGCATGTGCGGTTTTCAGTTTCATAAGTGCTGCTTGAATTGGTTCTTTTTTGTCGGCAGGCAATTTATCACCAAATTCAGTCAGCTGTTTTTCAGTTGTGAAAATCAAACTGTCAGCCTGATTAAGCTTGTCAACTTTTTCGCGTGCAGCTTTGTCGGTTGCTTCGTTGGCAGCAGCTTCGTCGCGCATGCGTTTGATTTCGGCATCTGTCAAACCAGAAGAAGCTTCGATACGAATCGACTGAGATTTTCCGGTTGCTTTGTCTTTTGCGGCAACATGCAGAATACCGTTGGCATCGATGTCGAATGTTACCTCAATTTGAGGAACTCCGCGTTGTGCCGGTGGCAATCCATCGAGATGGAAGCGGCCAATGGTTTTGTTTCCGTTTGCCATAGGGCGCTCGCCCTGCAAGACATGAATTTCAACCGATGGCTGATTGTCTGAAGCTGTTGTAAATGTTTCCGATTTTTTTGTTGGAATGGTTGTGTTCGATTCGATCAAACGCGTCATCACACCACCCATTGTTTCAATACCCAAAGAAAGAGGGGTAACGTCCAACAACAAAACGTCTTTTACTTCGCCGGTCAATACACCACCCTGAATTGCTGCTCCGATAGCTACAACTTCATCAGGATTAACACCTTTTGAAGGGGCTTTTCCGAATAGCTGCTGTACTTTTTCCTGAACAGCAGGAATACGGGTTGAACCACCAACAAGAATAACTTCGTCGATATCGCTTGCTTGCAAACCTGCATTTTTCAATGCTTTGCGGCAAGGTTCCATCGTAGCCTGAATAAGTTTGTCGCAAAGTTGTTCGAACTTGGCACGGGTCAAAGTTTTTACAAGGTGTTTTGGAATGCCGTTCACCGGCATAATATATGGCAAATTGATTTCTGTCTGTGTTGAGCTTGACAATTCGATTTTTGCTTTTTCTGCAGCTTCTTTCAAACGCTGTAAAGCCATTGGATCCTGGCGCAGGTCGATTCCTTCGTCATTCTTAAATTCAGCAGCCAGCCAGTTAATAATTTCCTGATCGAAGTCGTCGCCACCAAGATGGGTATCACCATCGGTTGATTTTACTTCGAATACGCCTTCGCCCAATTCGAGGATAGAAATATCGAAAGTACCGCCACCTAAGTCGAATACAGCAATTTTCATTTCGCGGTGCATTTTATCCAAGCCATAAGCAAGTGCCGCAGCGGTTGGTTCGTTGATGATACGACGAACATTCAAACCTGCAATTTCTCCGGCTTCTTTGGTTGCCTGACGTTGTGAATCGTTGAAGTAAGCCGGAACTGTAATAACAGCATCGGTAACTTCCTGTCCAAGGTAATCTTCCGCAGTTTTCTTCATTTTCTGAAGTACCATTGCCGAGATTTCCTGTGGTGAATATTTGCGGTCATCAATAACTACACGCGGAGTATTGTTATCGCCCTGAACCACAGTGAATGGAACACGTTTGATTTCTTTGGTCAGGTTGGCATAGTTTTCACCCATGAACCGTTTGATTGAAGAGATTGTTTTTGCAGGGTTAGTAATTGCCTGACGTTTTGCCGGATCACCAACTTTACGTTCGCCATTTTCAACAAAACCCACGACTGACGGAGTTGTACGTTTGCCTTCGCTGTTTGGGATAACAACAGGCTCGTTACCTTCCATTACAGATACGCACGAATTGGTGGTACCTAAGTCAATTCCAATAATTTTTCCCATTTTGATGATATTTTTTTTAAAAGATTGTTTTCAAATATAAATTAACACGGGCTTGAAATATCAAT
Organism: Prolixibacteraceae bacterium; assembly: GCA_019459485.1. Lineage (GTDB taxonomy): Bacteria > Bacteroidota > Bacteroidia > Bacteroidales > Prolixibacteraceae > Aquipluma. The sequence continues at coordinate 73,360 of JAIBEZ010000074.1, read as the reverse complement.
CATTATGCCATTCAGGAGGAGACAGAAAATGGCGCAATATTGACACCTGAATCTTTTGGCACAGGTTTATCCTGACATTTTTAATGACAAAAAGACAGCGGAAGGAGAAAGAATGGTTGTTATTAGTTGTCACTGGTTGTATGTTGTTGTTTGCCGAGAGATGCGATATTCTTTGCAGGCAACGGTCATACTGGCACGAAAATGAACTTCCCAAATTCATATCTTCAGAAAAAATATAAGTGGCAACATTCGAATTGATTCCTGAAAATCATTACATTCATCCATTCTTAAACTTCAACCAATGAAACACAAACCTGTTCAGGCAGTTCCGCGCGAACGCCTTTTGTCTCTCGATGCTTTACGTGGTTTTGACATGTTCTGGATTACCGGGGGCAGCTACCTGGTAACAGTTATCGCCAATTATACCGGGGCTGCCTGGCTTGAACCCGTGGTAGAACAAATGGAGCATGTGCCATGGAACGGATTTCATTTTTACGACCTGATTTTTCCGCTTTTCATGTTTATCAGCGGAGTTGCCATTCCTTTTGCACTTGTTTCGAAACTTGAAAGAAAAGTTCCCCGTTACGAACTGGCCAAAAAAGCGGTTACGCGCGGGTTTATCCTTGTTCTGTTAGGATTTATTTACAATGGTGTGTTCAGTAATGGTTTTGAAAATCCAAGGTTTGCAAGTGTTTTGGGTCAGATCGGTCTGGCATATATGTTTGCAGCCTTGATTGTGATTTACAGTAAATCATTTAAAAATACGCTTTATTGGTTAGGCGGAATACTGGCCGGAATCGGAATTCTTCAATTGCTGGTGCCGGCTCCTGGAATCGGCGCGGGTGTGCTAACTCCAGAAGGTTGCATCAACGGTTACTTCGACAGGATGATTTTGCCGGGAAGGCTGCACGGAAAGGTATTTGATCCGGAAGGTTTGCTGTGCATTGTTTCGGCCATAACAGTAACCCTGATGGGTTCGGTAGCCGGGCATTTTCTGCGCGACAAAAAGGCGGACGATCATAAGAAAATTAAAACACTTTCGCTGATTGGAGTTTCGGCAATTGCACTGGCATTACTCCTGAATATTTTTTATCCGATTATTAAAGCTTGCTGGACAGTACCTTTTAATTTGCTGACCGGAGGAATCGGGTTTATGCTCATAATGGCATTTTATTGGATGATCGATGTAAAAGGCTGGAAGAAATGGTCGTTTTTCTTCCGTGTAATTGGCATGAATTCAATTTTTATTTACCTCTTTCACCGGTTTGTAGATATTGACAGAATCACCAATTTTTTCTTAGGATGGACTGTACTTTGGGGAGAATTTGGCCTATTGTTATACACCGTCGGCGAAATAATGCTGGTTTGGATGCTGCTATATTATATGTATAAGAAGAGTATTTTCCTGAGGGTTTAGGGAATGATGAGTTGTAAATAATGATTGAATATTTTATATAAACAGCGAATCTGGTTCAATTGAGCCGGATTCGTTGTTTTAGGAGAGTTCAGAAAATGGCGTAGTGAAAGCCGGGATTTTGAACGAAATCAATTGTCTGAAAGAAACCGGAAATTCCAATCTATAAATTCTTACTTTTGTACCCCAATTAAATACGAATACTATGTCAGTCTATAAGGAAATAAAAAGGGTAACCACCCATGTACTTTCGGAGATGAAACTGAAAGGCGAAAAGATCGCCATGCTCACAGCTTATGATTTCAGCATGGCCAAGTTGGTTGATCAGGCCGGAATCGATATCATTCTGGTTGGCGACTCTGCCTCCAATGTAATGGCTGGCAACGAAACAACCCTGCCCATTACCCTTGATCAGATGATTTACCATGGTAAATCTGTAGTTCGTGCCGTAAATCGCGCGCTGGTGGTGGTCGATATGCCATTCGGATCGTATCAGGGAAATTCACTGGAAGCGCTGAATTCGGCCATTAAGATCATGAAGGTTACACATGCCGATGCTGTTAAAGTGGAAGGTGGAAAAGAAATCATTGAATCGGTTGAACGCATTCTGTCGGCTGGTATTCCGGTGATGGGCCATCTTGGACTGATGCCGCAATCGATCAACAAATACGGAACATATACTGTTCGCGCAAAGGAAGAAGTTGAAGCTCAAAAGCTGATCGACGATGCCAAATTGCTCGAAGAAGTAGGTTGTTTTGCCGTTGTGCTTGAAAAAATTCCTGCCGCATTGGGAACCAAAGTAGCCCAGCAATTGAAAATCCCGGTCATCGGAATTGGGGCCGGAGGTGGAGTTGACGGACAGGTTCTGGTTGTTCACGACATGTTGGGAATTTCACAATCGTTCTCACCACGTTTCCTGAGAAGATATCTGAACCTGTCAGAAGAAATTCAGGGCGCTGTAAATTCATACGTTCAGGATGTGAAGTCGAAAGATTTCCCCAACGAACGGGAACAGTATTAGGAGAGTTCCAAGTTCCGGGTTCAAAGTTTCAAGTGTCCGGATGCGAAGGTATGGTCATTGAATATTGGGTGTTGTTTGTTGGATATTTTCTTTGATAAAATAAAATGTTGTCTTTCGTACCAAATAGAATTACTTAAAAATGAAAAAAGAAGTTATTAAAAAAAGCATAGAACCTGTGGTCAATCCCCTCGTGCAAAAGAGCAAAACCAAAATGGAAGTAATTTACGAAGACAATCATATCATTGCCATCAACAAAGCTTGTGGAGAAATCGTTCAGGGCGACAAAACAGGTGATGTAACCTTGATTGACAAGGTGAAGGAATACATCAAGGTGAAATACAAAAAGCCGGGTGATGTTTATCTGGGCTCACCTCACCGTTTGGACCGCCCTTCGAGTGGCGTGATCCTGTTTGCACGCACCAGCAAGGCGCTTACCCGCCTGAATGAAATGTTTCAGGATAAAGAGGCCATGAAAAAGACCTATTGGGCGGTGGTCGATGCACTTCCGGAGGAAGAAGAAGGAACTTTGCACCATTGGCTGTTAAAGGACGAGGAAAAAAATAAATCACACGCCCACAACAAGGAACGCAAAGGTTCTAAAGAGGCAATTTTGCACTATCGTCATGTTGCGACGCTCAATCATTATCATCTGCTTGAAATTGATTTGAAAACCGGACGTCACCATCAGATTCGTGCCCAGCTGAACCGAATTGGGCTGCACATTAAAGGCGATCTGAAATACGGCGCTGCGCGCAGCAACGAAAATGCAGGCATTCATTTACACGCACGCAAAATCGAGTTTATTCATCCGGTGACCAAAGTTCCGGTAAAAATAGTTGCAGCTCCGCCACAAAGAGATGCTATCTGGAATGACCTTGTTCAGATTGATTACCTGAAAGATTAGCCTTAGTATTTATACTTCTGTAGAAAGTGACCCATGCGGTCGCGTTTGGTCTTCAGGTAAAACTGATTGTATTGGTTGGGTTCAATTTCGATATTTACAGTCTCCACTATTTCGAGGTTGTAAGCTTCGAGCCCAACCCGTTTAATCGGATTATTGGTGATCAAACGCATTTTTGTAAGTCCAAGGCTGCGTAAAATTTGTGCTCCAACTCCATAGTCACGTTCGTCGGCATCAAATCCAAGATGAATATTGGCATCGTAGGTATCAAAACCTTCATCCTGAAGTTTATACGCAGCTATTTTATTCATCAAACCTATTCCACGGCCTTCCTGTTGCATGTAAACCAAAACACCTTTGCCTTCTTTTTCGATCAGCGCCATGGCTTGTTCGAGCTGGTCGCCGCAGTCGCAACGTTTCGATCCAAATATATCGCCCGTCATGCACGATGAATGTACCCTTACCAGGATGGGTTCATCAACAGCCCATTCGCCTTTGATCAAAGCAATGTGCTCCACTCCGTTGGATAATTGTTTGAACGGAATTACCCTGAAATTACCGTATTTGGTCGGCAAGAATACTTCGTCACCACTTTCGATCAGACTTTCATTCTTCAAACGGAAGGTAATCAGGTCTTTGATCGAGACGATTTTCAGGTTGTACTTTTCAGCAAGCACTTTAAGCTCAGGCAAACGTGCCATGCTGCCGTCTTCGTTCATAATTTCAATTAGCACACCAGCAGGACTCATACCGGCCAGACGAGCCAGATCAACTGCCGCTTCGGTGTGTCCTGCACGGCTAAGCACGCCCCGGCTGCGTGCCCTGAGCGGGAAAATATGTCCCGGGCGACCTAGTTCTTCAGGTTTTGTATTTGGGTTGGCCAATGCGTTCAGTGTTTTGGCCCTGTCGCTTGCTGAAATGCCTGTGGTACAACCGTATCCAAGTAAATCAACCGAAACTGTAAAAGGTGTTTCGTGCGATGAAGTATTGTTTCCGACCATCATTTCAAGCTCCAGTTCGTTGCAGCGTTCTTCAGTAATCGGTGCGCAAACCAGACCTCGTCCGATGGTGGTCATAAAGTTAACCATTTCAGGAGTTACCTTTTCGGCAGCCGCAATAAAATCACCCTCATTTTCGCGGTCTTCGTCGTCAACAACGATGACCATCTCTCCCCGTTTGATAGCTTCAATAGCTTCAGGAATTGTATTCAATTCAAATTCAGTCATTGTTTTTTTTAATTTTCAATGGGCATGCCATTAAGGACGGCGAAATTACTAAAATTATTTGTGCTTTTTCCCAGAGCGGGCAGCCTTTTCCCAGAGCACATTTTGTTTCCCTTTCAGAAATCGTATAAAACCTTTGAACATAGCATAGTTCATTGCTACAAAATAGAAAGGTGCGTAAATATATTTAACGCGCAGCGGTTGGTTCTGTGTTATTAAACCGGCAATAGCCATCATGTAAAACAAAACCTGTAAGAAAAAGAGTATCGAATAGACTGAAAATACATTGAACTGATCTGCACCAATCAGCAAAAAAAGGTTTGTAAAAAATATGCTGATCAGTGCCAGTGGAGCCAATGTCCAGCGCAAAACTTTGTGCGAAACATATTGAAAAAAAAGCTTGAAATTAAAAAACGGATTGAGCAGTTTTTTCAGGCGGAAAAACGATTGGTAACAACCGGCAGCGATCCGCACTTTGCGTTTCATTTCTTCTTTCACGTTCGACGATCCATGTTCGGAGGCCACTGCCATTGGCTCGTATGCTACCCGGAAACCTTGCTGCGTAATGCGCATCGAAATCATAAAATCATCGAGCAAAGTGTCAGGCTCGACCCGCTGATACAATTCGCGCCTTACTGCAAACAATTCGCCCGTGGCTCCAATAGTACTGTAAAACTGATAATCAAGCCGTTTCAGCCATGATTCTATTTTCCAGTAAAAACCTTCGCCAACAGATGCAACAGGTTGATTTTTTTCTTTGTAAAATTGTTTTTCGCCTGCAACACATCCAACTGTTTTATCCTGAAAATGTCTGACGACAGCCTTCAGTGAGTTTTTTGAAAGTACTGTGTTTGCATCACTAAACATCAAAACAGGAGATGTTGAGAACTCAACGCCACGGTTCATGGCCTCGATTTTTCCGCTTCTTTTGGGGTTGTGCAATAAAGTAACCTCCGGATATTTTGCTGCCAGTTCAGGAGTGCCGTCGTCAGACCCGTCGTTTACCCAAATAACCTTGAGTTTTTCGGAAGGATAATCGAGCGACAATGAATTTTTAATTTTCATGTCCACATAATCGCGTTCATTGTATGCTGCAATGATCAGGCAAACCTCCGGAAGGTCTTCATTTGCCATTTCGCCGGAAACGTTTTTATTGGAAACGAAAATGCTTCTGATTTTCAGCAAAATGAACAATACTATTCCGTAGCCGCCAAAGGCATAAAATACAATAAAGCCTGAAATCCAAAAGATTATTTCCAAATAATTACCCACGGGTGAGTTTGTTTTTATTTTATTTGTGTTTTGTAAAAATCGATCAAATCGCTGGCTTGTGCCAGATTGTCAAATTTTTCCTGAATAAAACCGATTGCATTTCTGCTGATCTCGTCAAACAAAGTCCGATTGTTGATCAAACGTGAAATTGATTCAACAAACTGATCCGCATCATTTGCTATCATTATATTGTGGCCGTTTTCGGTAGGAATCCCCTCTGTTCCGATATCTGTTGTAACAATCGGTTTGCCCAATGCCATCCCTTCAATGATTTTGATCCGCATACCACTTCCGGAGAAAAGCGGAACCACCATTATTGCCTTGGAATTTATAAAATCGTAGGCATCGTTTATTTCGCCAAGGTATGCTACTCCGTTAAGTTTAATCCTGCGTTCGAGCCATTCGGGGGCATTTCTTCCGGCGAGATAAAATTTCAGGTCCGGGTTTTCTGCGTGGATGCGCGGCCAGCAATGATCAAAGAACCAGATCAATCCCTCCTGATTAGGCGCCCAGTCCAATGCTCCGATGTGGAACAGCGACGGGAATTCAAGTTTTTTGGCCGTTGGGACCAGTGAAGCGAAATCAATACCGGTTTGGGAAGTGTGCCGCGGCTTTGAGTTGCCGAGCGAATCAAGAATAATCCCATCGCGATCTGTAATTGGCACCAGTAAATCGTAGGCGTTCAGATAACTTATTTCGAAGCGTTTGATTCGTTTGGAAAGATTTTTCAGGTATTTTGAGCGCCAGCCTTTTGATAGTTTTGCCGTTCTGTCCCATATTTCATACTCGATATTGTGGGCCCGGTAAACGATCAGGGCATCAGAATATTTACGGATATATGGAATATACGGACAAAGATACAATCCTTCGAGCTGTATTACATCGAATGTTCTCACCGTCAAAAGCTGAACCAGCTGCTGGCTGAATTCGTCGGAGATAAACCGTTGTGCGTTGTATGGCAAATCGGAAAACAGGAGGTTCAGTGCTGCTTCAACCCAATTGGTGGAAGCGGGAACTTCAACCAGAAAAAAGTCAGCCTGTTTGCGGATTGCGGCGGGCAATTCATCAATGGTAACGTGATGTTTGGAAGTATTCATGCTCAACACAGTCACTTCATGACCCAGCATCGAGAATCCCTTCATCATGTTCAGACAGGCAATTGCACCACCGTCTTTTGGGGGCCATGGCACTTTGTTCATTAATTGTAGTATTCGCATCAGCTTAAATTTCAGGTTTTTGACGCTTTGGAAATTTCATTTTCAACAGGTTCTTAAAGAACAACTGATAGCTTTCAATATTCATGATGCTCGAATCGGTAGCAGCTTTATATGTCAGCCAGATTCCAAGGGGTAGAAAAACCAGCGATGCGAACCACATTCCTGACATCATTGACCATGCATCTTCACGCGCAAATTTTTCTCCCGTTATCATTAATATGTAATAGGCAATAAAAAGTAAAATTGAAACAACAACCGGCATACCCAGCCCACCTTTCCGGATAATTGCTCCGAGCGGTGCACCTATAAAGAAGAAAATCAGACACGCTATTGAAAGTGTAAATTTGCGGTGCCACTCCATTGGATAGTTGTTTACCATTTTTTTTCGGGTGTACATTTCATCCATCTGCTGGGTAATTAAATGTGAGTTGGCACGCACATTTGAGATGGCTCGCTGGTACAGTTCTTCTTTTTCAAAAGTGCTTAAAGCAGGCAGTATTTTGTCGATGTCAACGATGGTGTCCGGCTTGATCATTGGGTTTACCCGCATTGAATCGAAAGGCATAGCAAGCCACGAGACCTGGCGGCTGATATCGGACTGATAATTTAATGAAGTAACAAACCGCCAAAGACGGATTTTATAATCCATAAATAATGAATCTCCCTGATTTTGTAATTGACTGGTATTCATCATTCTGGCACCATTGCTAAACAGCTTTTCATCTTTCCTGTTAAACTCAAAATCACGCAAACTGATGTTGATGACTTCCCTTTTAAATGATTCGCGTCTGAAAGGGTACCGCTTTTCATTAATTGATCTGCTCTCTTTTTGGTCAGCATATCTTTGCCCATCGAACAAGGTAACCGACATGAATTTTTTATCCTCGGTAATTTCCATCTTTCCTGAATCGGCTAGCGTCACATTCAAATTTCCATCATTGGTGGTATGATTGTAGATCATTACATCGTACAACATATTGTTGTTGCGTCCTTTGCGTTCCACTTTGATGCTGTAGCCCTCCATGTCATTCGAAAAGACACCTTCCTTAATTACCATTTCAGGTTTCTGTTGCTTCACACTATAAAGCAGGGCGTAAAATTCCAGATTTGTCTTTGGAAGGATATTGTTGGAAAAATAGAAGGCAATCGAAGTTAGAATCATTGCAACCACAAAAAGAGGCTTCATAATACGGAACAGTGAAATTCCCGATGCTTTCATGGCTACCAGTTCGTAATTTTCGCCAAGGTTACCAAAGGTCATAATGGATGCGAGAAGCATGGCAAGCGGAAATGCGAGCGGCACAAGTCCGAAAGAAGCATACGTCAGTAATTCCAGAACTATCTTCCATTCCAGACCTTTCCCAACCATGTCATCTATGTATTTCCACAGAAATTGCATCAGCAGGATAAACACACAAATAAAGAAGGTCATAAAGAAAGGACCCAAAAAGCTTTTAATGACAAACCGGTGTAATCGCTTCATTCTATAACTTGCCTAATTAACGAATACAAAACTAAGGTATTTTGAAGAATTAAAAAGAAAAACAGGCTGTTGGGCCTGATTTAATTAATCGGATATTCAGAATTCAACGAATAACATTCAAGAAAGTACGGATAAAATATAATGAAGAGTTTTATTCTGCTATGTCAGTATTTCCGGAGACATTTTGTATCAGGAACCAAGCAATTGTTTTAGTTTGGTAATTTGTGTGTTCCACAGATCAGTTGTTTGGTCAATTTCATCTTCCTCTGCAAAATCAGTAATTAAAAGCGAAACGTCATTGGTGAGTTCATCTTGTGTCACCACGAACTCAAAATAGTTTTCATCCTTTTCCAAATCATCGTCCAACCACTCATATCGAACCATTTTATTTTCCTTGTGCATTTTTTTTTCTGCACTCTGATCGGTGTCACCCCAAATGAACGTAAACAAATTTCCTTTCACACGAACATCATCGGCAAACCATTCAGTAAGACCTGCCGCAGTACTCAGCCTGTTAAAGAAAACTTTGGGCGAGCAGTTAATAATATATTCCAGTTGTATTTTTGATTTCACAGCCATAAATAATTTGATTTTCTGCAATGTATGGATTTAAAAACTAAGATACAAAGTTTGTAAATTCCATGCCTATAAAAATAAGCTATTTTTTTTCTTCACTGATGGTGGGCGAAAAAATAAAGTACTATATTTGCAACCGCAAAAAAGGAGTGATTTGTTCACCTTTGATTGTGAAAGTTCAAATAAGTTTAATGGCGAGGTAGCTCAGCTGGTTAGAGCGCGCGATTCATAATCGCGAGGTCGGCGGATCATGCCCGCCTCTCGCTACATTAAAATAAAGGCAGTTACAGAAATGTGGCTGCCTTTTGTTATTTTTATTTTCTAAAAATGCAGTTTGCATGTCACATTTCATTTACATCCTTTGCAGCGAAACCCGTGATCGGTACTACATTGGCAGTTGTGCTGATGTCAACGATCGATTAATCCGACATAATGCGGGGGCCGTGCAATCAACCAAATCAGGAAGGCCATGGAGGATCGTTTATACTGAAGCATTTTCATCAAAAACTGAAGCACTTAAACGGGAGATACACCTAAAAAGAATGAAAAGTAGCGTCTATCTTGAAGATCTAATCCAAAGATCTCTGCGAGGTAGCTCAGCTGGTTAGAGCGTCCCGATAAAAATCGGGAAGGTCGTCCCGACTCGTCGGGGCTCTCGCTACATTAAAATAACAAAAGGCAGTTACAGAAATGTGGCTGCCTTTTGTTATTTTTATTTTCTAAAAATACAGTTTGCATGTCACATTTCATTTACATCCTTTACAGCGAAACCCTTGATCGGTAATACATTGGCAGTTGTGCTGATGTCAACGATCGATTAATCCGACATAATGCGGGGGCCGTGCTATCAACCAAATCAGCAAGGCCATGGAGGATCGTTTATACTGAAACATTTTCATCAAAAACTGAAGCACTTAAACGGGAGATACACCTAAAAAGAATAAAAAGTAGCGTCTATCTTGAAGATTTAATCCGAAAATCTCTGCATGGTAGCTCAGCTGGTTAGAGCGTCCCGATCAAATCGGGAAGGTCGTCCCGACTCATCGGGGCTCTCGCTACATTAAAATAACAAAAGGCAGTTACAGAAATGTGGCTGCCTTTTATTATTATTTACGGAATAAACAACCTCATATTCGGTTCTGCACCCATCGTAAATTCAAGCGTTCCGCCATCCATAATTTCCTGATGGGTAATGAATGAACGATCCAGTTTCTGTCCGTTTAGTTTTACTTCCTGAATGTATTTATTTGCAACGGATGCAAGCGGGGCTTTCATGGTGAAGTATTTACCCGGAGCTATTTCAATTTTTGCTTCCTGAACCAATGGTGAGCCAAACTGATATTTCAATTCCGCCGGATTTACCGGATAAAATCCCATTGTACTGAAAATATACCAAGCCGACATTTGGCCGCAATCTTCATTTCCGCAAATTCCTTCAGGGGCAGCGGTGTACATTTCTGTCTGAATCTGGCGGTTCAGTTCCTGCGTGCGCCATGCTTTTCCGACGTAATTAAACAGAAAAGTGGTGTGGTGTCCCGGTTCATTTCCGTGTGCATAAGCGCCAATTAATCCTGAAATATCGTTCGAAGCCTCTTCTCCTTTTACGCCTTCTTCAACTTTGAACAACTGGTCGAGCTTATCGGCAAACGGTTCTTTTCCGCCGAGCAATTCAATCAAACCTTCTACATTTTGCGGAACCAGCCACAAATATTGCCATGCATTTCCTTCGGTATAATCGCTTCCTTCGTGTTTCGAGAATGCCGGATCAAATGGAGTTGTCCATTCTCCGCTGCTCAGTTTTCCGCGCATAAAACCGGTTTCCTTGTCGAAATACTGTTTGAAACTTTCAGCGCGTTTGAAGAAATAAGCAGCATCTTCTGTTTTGCCAAGTTTCTGCGCAACAGCAGCCACGCACCAGTCGTCAATAGCCACTTCCAGCGATTTGGCAACCGACTGCTGAATTTTATCGGCTGGCATGAAACCCAGTTTGTCGTACAATCCCATTCCGTCGCGGTCGTGCATCGAAGTAACTTTCATCGCTTCGAAAGCCAGTTCGTGATCAAAATCGCCAATGCCTTTCAGGATAACTTCTGCAATAACCGGGATGGAATGATTACCAACCATGCAGAATGTTTCATTTCCTTCCAATTCCCAAACGGGTAGTAATCCAGTTTGCCGGTAATGATCGAGCATCGATTTTACCATGTCGTTCACACGAGGTTGTTGTGTCAAAGTAAATAATGGATGCAATGCGCGGTAAGTATCCCACAACGAAAATACTGTATATCGGTTGTAATCGGTTGCTTTTTGTACATCACCTTTCGTTCCTTTGAATTCGCCGTTTGTGTCTGAAAATAAGGCTGGTGCGACCATCGTGTGGTACAACGAAGTATAAAAGATAGTTTTCTGAACCGAATCATTCGACTGAATTTTAATTTTCGAAAGTTCTTTTTCCCATGCATCCGAAGCAGCCTGTGCAGTAGCTTCAAAATCCCATCCGGGCAATGACAAGTCGAGGTTTGCCAGCGCATTTTCGATGCTGACGGATGAAACGCCAACTTTGGCCATCACCTGTTTTTCATTGAATTTCAGCAGGCCAACAGTACGGCCTTCGCCGCCAACATTGGTAATTTCAGACTTCAAAATGGGTTGAGAAAAACGAACAGCAAAAAATACATGCTGATCAGCCGCCCAGCCTTTCGACAAACGCGATCCGGTAACCAGCAAACTATCAACAACATTCAGGGTTGTTTCGTATGGTTTGTCCCAGTTAATTGCAAACCCAAGATTGATCAGCAGATTGTTTTCGCCTCCTTCAGGAAAAGAATAACGGTGCAGTCCCGCTCTTTCAGTAACTGTAAATTCAGCTTTTATGCCATTGTTTTTTAGTGTTACAGCATAATAACCAGCCTTTGCTGTTTCCTGGTCGTGGCTGTATTTTCCGGCGTAACGGGTTACAAAGTCAGCATTTTTTTCGCCTTCCTGAAATGTCACTTCCGAAGCTACCGGTAAAAATGAAATATCGGCCAAATCGCCAATTCCTGTTCCGCTCAGGTGGAGGTGACTGAAACCTGCCACAATACTGTCGGAATAATGATAACCAGAACACCAGTCCCAGCCTTGTGTGCCGTTATCGGGGCTCAATTGTATTTGTCCGAACGGATAAGCGGCTCCCGGATAAGTGTGTCCGTGATAGCCGGTTCCGATAAACGGATCGACAAAATCTGTCAAACGATCTTCTTGAATTGCTTTGGGCGAAGTTCCGGTACAGGCTGTCAAAAGCAGTAATACTCCGGAAAGTATGGAAATGGATTTGTTCATTTGTTGGCTTTTTAGTAATGGTGCAAAAGTAATCAAATACGGCTAAATCAGCTTTAATCTGCAATGATTGCAAAGATGATGGCTTTTCTGGTCAATGTCCTCCACATAAGTGCTCGACCTCATCACGCAATCGGGATTCTGGCAATGTATTAATCCAAAAGTGTGTCCAAGTTCGTGAATAACTTCTTTGCGAATTCGGTCTGCAAAAACCTTTTCGTCTGATTTTATTCCGTAGCGCTCATTTCTCAAACGGTAAATAGATGCGATGCCTGCACGTCCGTTCAGAAATGCCTGTCCAAAAATATAGGTCAGAATGGGAATAAAGAGGTCAACATTGAAGATTCCGAGTGTTTTAATGGTATCGTCGCCATATCCGAAATCAATTTCCTTAAGCAGCCTGTTCCCGTCGTATTGTCTTCGGGAAGGGTCGTAAAATTCGCTTAAATCCATGTGACCTTCCTGCGTTTTCACCGGAAGTAAAAATTCACGTTCCACATCATTCACAACCATTTCAAGAAGTTCTTTCTCGAAATAGCCAAATGAAATTAACGTGATATTTTCCAGATTCATTCACAAACGGATTAATAGGAATCAGATAGAATCCTGATTATTTGGCCGGTTTCAAATCGTATTTCTTTATTTTGTTGTAGAGCGTTACCCTGTCAACTTTCAGCGCTTTGGCCGAAACAGAAATGTTCCAGTTGTATTTGCTGAGAATTTGAGAAATATGGTTCTTTTCAAGGTCATCAAGGCTTTCAAAAGTGGTGTTGACGACCGTTTTTCCCAATGGCAAATCTTTGAGGGTAATTTTTTTACCATTTCCAACTACAATTGCCCGCTCGATCATATTTTCAAGTTCGCGTATATTGCCGGGAAAAGGGAATTCTTCCAGTCGTTTCAAGGCGGAGGAATCGATTGTAATAAGCGCCCTGTTCATCGACATGCAGTACTTTTTTATGAAATAATCGACCAGCAGCGGAATGTCTTCGATCCTGTCGCGTAAAGGCGGAACATTGATATTCACCACGTTCAGCCTGTAAAAAAGATCTTCGCGGAAAATCCCTTTTTCGACCATGCTTTTCAAATCACGGTTGGTGGCACAAATTACCCTGAAATCGGATGTGATTTCCTTGTTTCCACCCACGCGCACAAAGCTCTTGCTTTCGAGCACACGCAGCAATTCAACCTGCATTTTTGGTGAAATGGTCGCAATTTCATCGAGGAAAATCGTACCGCTGTCGGCCATCTCGAACCGGCCTTTGCGATTGTAAACTGCTCCGGTAAATGCACCTTTTTCGTGACCGAACAATTCGCTTTCCAGTAAACTTTCGCTCAAGGCGCCGCAATGCACGCTCACCATCGGGAAGAATTTGCGCGGCGAATTTGCATGTATTGCCCTGGCAACCAATTCTTTTCCTGTTCCGCTTTCTCCGGTAATTATTACTGAAGCATTCGACTGGGCAACACTTTCAATTTCCTTCAGCACATTTTGCATGGCTTCACTGTTGCCAATCAGATCTTCCACGTTTTCCAGCGAAACCACTTTTTCTTTCAGAATTTCGTTTTCTTCAAGCAAAGAAATTTGTTTGGATGCGTTACGGATGAGGTGGGAGAGATCGTCGGGATCGAACGGTTTTGTCACATAGTCGAAGGCACCGTCTTTCAATGCCTGCACAGCCGTATCCACCGTGGCAAAAGCCGTCATGATGATTACAATGGATTCTTTCCGCAGGGATTTTATTCGCTTGAGCATTTCCAAACCATCCATTCCGGGCATTTTGATATCTGCAAGTACGATGTCGTAAATGTCAGATTCAAGCATCGTCAATGCTTTCTTCGCATTTTCAGCACATTCAACGCGGTATCCGTCTTCGATAAACCAGTTGTAAAGCGAATCTGTTACCGATTCTTCATCGTCAACGATTAATATGGAAATCTTTTTTGGCATAATATGTTTTCCTTAAGTCCGTAGCAAGGGTAAAGTTATTGAAATTGTTGTTTCTTTTCCGCGTATCGATTTCACATCGGTTCTCCCTTTGTGACTCTGAACAATGCCATGAACAATGGCCAGACCCAGTCCTATGCCGCTTTCCTTCTCCTTGGTCGAAAAGAATGGTTCAAAAATGTGGGGGATGTCTTCTTCCGAAATTCCAACTCCGTTATCAGCTATATCAATCCTGATGTGTTCAGGATCAGGGTTCAGGGTTCGAATAAGCACTTCCCCGTTTTCAGAAACTGCTTCAGAAGCATTCACAAGTATGGCCACACAAATTTGTTTGATTTGGTTCGGGCTGCAAGAGATCAGGTCAGTTTTGGCGCCAAAATCAGACAGAAAGTTGACATTTGCCACTTTCATCGGATGAGACATTAATTCGAAAGTATCCATCAGTATTTCATGAAGGTGCTTTGGTTCGAAATTATCCTGATCTTTTCTGGAGAAATCCAACAAACCTTTGACAATATCGCCGCAGCGTTTCGTCTCATTTTCAATCAGCTTTAAATGTTTCAGCATCGACTCTTTCTTCGCCGGATCCAGTTGCTGATTGGTTAGTTGCTTATAAATCAATTTTGTATAAATAAGAATTCCGGATAACGGATTGTTGATTTCGTGAGCTACCGACAGCGATAATTTACCCAGCGAGGCGATTCTTTCAATGTTGATCAGTTCGTTTTGTGCCTGCCCCAATTCTTCCGACTTTTTCTGAACTTTGTATTCGAGCTGTTGCGACCAGTTTTGAAGTTCGTTGGTTGCAGTTTGCAGATTGTCAAGCATTTCGTTAAACGCGTACGAAACCATTCGCATATCCGAAAGCTGATGTGGTTTTATTTCCAGCCGGGTACTTTTGTCGCCTTTTGCAACCGCTTCGCTGGCTTTAATTATTTCATTTAAAGGATTTTTGATCTTTTTATTGGTGAACAATATTAGAAAAATCAGGAGCAAAAAAGTCATTAAGGCGGCCAGTAGCGTGTAGTCTTTGGTCGATTTTTCGAGCGCCGAATCAAGCCCTTCGAGCGGCATTTTAATGATGAGCGAACCAAGCACCACATCTTCTGGACTGTGGGCATGGCACGAACTTGTTGAGCAGGATTTGTTGTTCAGAATGGGTGATTTTATCATTAAATGCCTGCTGTTTTTGTTGTTACTTGGATTCATAATGCATTCGCTGTCGGCATCAATAATCCGGTGCGATTTCTCTTCAGCAGAAAACATGGTGCCAAAATCCTTGTGGCAACTAATGCAGTCGGGGTCGCCGTGATCGTCAGTATCGTTAGAAATGGAAGTATAAACTAGATTGTTGTTGTTATCATACATGTTTACATCATCAATTCCTGTCATGGTATTGATAACATCAAGTGTAGTCTGAAGGGAAGTCCGGTCGTTTTCGAGCATTGAACGATACAAAGCCCCTTCAACAAGAAACCCGATGTTGTTTCCGTTTTCACTGATAACGGATTTCATGTATTCTTCGTTTACAGATCTGAAAATGACGCCGAATGAAACGAAAAGAAAAACTGCTGAAATTGTAATTATGAATACCACTCTTCCGTAAATTGAAGACCGGAATTTCACATATCCTTTAATGATAGGACTTCCAACGCTATTTTTACTGGTTATTTTTTTGAACCAACTCATGGTACTATTCTTTGATCAATAACTGAATGCTAAATTAGTCTCAAAATTTTAAAACAGATTCAACTATTCGATTTTGTTTTATAAATTACGGATAAAAAGTATTTTGAAATTGAATAATGTCTTTAAACAAGCAAAGCGATGTGACATACACACCGCTTTGCTTGTAAGGAAATAGTTCTTTTATCATGAAACGAACATGCCGCTGTAATTAATTTCAAAGATAGCTGCACAAAAATAGAATGAAAATATAGTTCGAAGTGGAAATCTACTGGCATGGAGTTCCATCCGAACGCTCAAATAATCAACAAATTAATAACGATTTTTTCGGATGAAATTATTACGATTCCGGGAGCCAATTATTTTTCCGGCATATGACTTTTTTACTCAAAAAATCCTGCTGAAACTCCTGCCATACTTCATCCGGAAGTTCAGAAAGCGGATTGTCAATTAATTCACCTCCATCCTGTAATACAACGTTTGAAGGCTGGGGAGAATATTTTCCAACTGAGCTTGCCAGAAAATCCTTGAACCGGTCAAGTTCCTGCATCGCGTAAGTTGTTGCATCTTCGGCCAGAAAGTACGAATGAGTATCAGTCACCCAGCTCGAAGGTTTAACTTTGTACATCCACCCTTTCAAGTATGGATCTTCGTTCAACAACTCAGGACTGTTCGCAAGTTCGGAATTAGCCTCTACAATTTCGCCGGAAATAGGAGAGAATATCTTGAGAACCTTTCCCTTCTGGTCAATTTTAGCCAGTAAATCTCCTTTTTTGACTCTTTCGCCTGATTTAATATACGGGTTAAATTTCACTTCGCCTGTAATATGAAGCAATAAATCATCCAGTCCAACCTTTGCCACTCCCGACTTTTCGAGAAAGGTCCAGGTATGAAACCTGCTGAAAAATATTCCGTGCGGAATTTTTAACGTATTGGCTGTGAGAGTTCCCAGGGTATTCTGAATCTGGTTTTTCAATTTTACCTGCCGGTTCAACAGCAGCCAGAAAGGAATCAGGATCACAAAAAATACAGCGATTGCCACATATTCAATCCCTTTTGTTTCGAAAATGTTGGTGTAAGTATATCCGTCCATAGTTCTATTTTTTATGCTGTCGTCTCAAAGGTTTGTGACAGCTGGTTTATTTTTATTTTTTTCTTTCCAGGAGAATTCACTGAGCACTGGCATACGACGGATGACCCATCTGAAAATCCAGATTTCAGTAAAAATAACTGCAAGTGTAACTACAATTTCCATCCACGACGGAACATAGGGTACTGCTGCATCCCATCTGAAACCAATTACGGTAACATTAAGTCTGTTAACGATTACGCCAATCATTGTCAAAATAGCTGCTATCCGGATCAGCAGAATATCTCCGGTGCGGTAACTGTAAAAAAACAGCATCATCGGAACGAATACAAAACCCAACATCTCAAGCAGAAACCAGTAACCCATCGGGGTATTCAAATAAGCCCAATTCTTTCCGTGAATAAACACAAGGAAATGTAAACAGAAGTAGGCAAACATTGCAACCGCACATATTTTTGATAATCCGTGGACGATTCCATGTTGGGCTTTCTTATTTTTATCACTGATTTTGTTGAAAAATACTTTGTGACTAATCGCACCTTCGAAAATGACCATCGATAATCCTGCAAAGACGCTGGACACCAAAAATAAAATTGGAATAAATTCGGAATACCACAGCGGATGGATTTTGTCTTTTGCCATCAGATAGAGCGCGCCCAATCCCGATTGGTGCAGCGTAGATAAGGTAATCCCGAAGATTACAGCTCCAATTGACATTCCTGAAAGTATTTTATGTGCTCGTCTGGATCCGATCCATTCAGCAATGGCAGGTGAAAATTCGATCAGTAGGGCAAGCATATAAAGTACAAAATGCCATGCCACCAGAAACAGTACCGAACTGGTTCCGAAATTATTGCCAATCATTGGGTTGATTACGTTCCAAGGGCGACCAAGGTCGAGCAGCAAAGCTCCGGTGTAAAATGCGTATGCAAGAAATCCGTTCAGCACAGTTACCCTCACAATGGAATGATATTTTTTCATGTTCAGGATATATACCATAAATGTGACCACATAGGCGCCTCCGGCAAATGCGACACCGGTAACTACATCAAAACCAATCCACAAGCCCCACGGAACGTCCTGGGTTAAGTTTGTAATTGAGCCCAGACCTTTCCAAAACCGAATCACAATCAGGAACAAGCCCAAAAGTATAATTGGAATTGAAATGATGTTAAAAGGAGTTAGCCATTTACCTTTCGGTTTTAATTCACTGACTAAAAATCGCCAGTTAATTTTGCGTTCATTTTCCCTGTTAATAGGATAGGCCTGGTTAATCATGTTCGTCTTCTTTAGTTTGGTTATTTTTAGTGGCAGCGTAGATTCCAAGTAAAAGCGGTGGTAAAAGTAAATCAACAGAAGGAACGCTGTAAAGGAATCCCTTTGTAAGCTCCGGATAGGAAGAGTTTTGCAATTTGGTATTTAATCCCAATTCATTAAACGGAACAGGTGAAAGGTATAACCAACCGGTACCGCCTGCTGTATCTTCCCCATAAATCTGATGGATGTAATCGTTTGGATTTTCTGCGATTCGTTGTCTTGCCTCAGCTATAAGTTCCCTGCGTGTTCCAAAAATAATGGCATCACCGCAGGTTTCGGCACAAACCGGTATTTCGCCATTCTTAATCCGGTCGTAACACATGTCGCATTTCAGAATTTTCGGATTAGCACTGTGATATTCAAATTTCGGGACATCAAACGGACACGAAACCATGCAATACCGGCATCCCATACACTTTTCTTCTCTCCAGATTACCGGTCCTTCTTTCGTTTTTAGCATTGCCTCTGTCAGGCAAGCTGCGGCACAGGCCGGTTCGTTGCAATGCATACACTGGTTTTTTACGAATGCTTCGCCTTTTGTTGTTTCGAATTTGCTGATGACGCTGCGTTGCGATTCGCTGGTTTCCCTTTTCACACCAGGTACCAATTCACCCTGAGGTTCGGGCAGATCATGTGCCTTTGCACAGGCTTTTTCGCAAGCTCTGCATCCAATACAACGAGTTGAATCATAAAGCATTCCATAAAATTCGATTTCACTACTTTCTGGAGTCGTGGCTCCAAAACTCTTACCCACAGCGAGGGAAATCCCAATAAGTCCGGCTGTTTTGAAAAAGATTCGCCTATCGATACTCATAATTTTAGTTGTTTATGTTTGTTAGAGAGCAATCTGAGAAAAACTATTTGGAGGTGTCAATAAATTTTGTCTGAAAATCTTCCCATACTTCTGGTTCAAGATCAGCCAAAATATTGTCGGTAAGTTCGCCTCCATCCTGAAGTATGATGTGTTGATATACAAGGGTGTTTGACCTTGCAGAGACAGCGAAAAAATCCTTCAGCCGGGTAAATTCATCCTGAAGCCATTCCCTGTAATTTTCGCCCATAAACAGGAACTGTATCTCACGCAGCCAATTCGTTGGCTCAATCACGTAAACCCAACCTTCAGCAAAAGGAGAATTATTAATGATCGAAGAATCAGCAAGTAATTTTTGGTTTTGTTCTTTGATGGTACCCGAAATCGGGGCATAAATGTCTAATTGTTTGCCATAACGAATGATTGTAAGGATTTTCTCCCCTTTTCGTACCCTTTCACCGGGTTCTTTCATTTTTATGCGGGTGAGTGCGCCAGTAATGTGTTGAAGGAAATCATCGATGCCCACTTTTACCGTTCCATCTTTTTCCATGAAAGCCCAGGTGTGGGTTTTATCGAAGTAAAGGCCTTTGGGCGCCAAAACCGAATTTTCATCAAATGCAGGTGTGAAATTGAAATCCTCATCAGATACCAGCGATTTTTTATTCCTGAAATACCTGACCATCAATGCGATCATTGATGCAGTAATTACAACTGCCGATAGAATTAGCAGGAATGTTTGTGCGGTTAATGGCTTGTTATTCGATTGAGCGACTGCCACTTCAGTTCCGGATAAATCATCGATGTTTGTTTGTTTTTCGATACTGGCGAGATCGCTGTATCCGTTTTTATTCAGAAATTGCTGACCATCGGCAAGTATCCACGTTAAAAATGCAAGCGTATTTTTATCTGTTGGTTTGGTGGAAGAGGCTGCATATATACTTCCGCATAAATCATGTGGATATTTCCCAATCCAAACTCCCCGGGTGAAAGTATTCAGGTTGGTGTAAATATTTTCAAAATTATCAATCCGTCCGTTCTGGTTTTTATCGATCGGAAGAAGTTTTATGTTTTCGGTTAACTCATTCGTTGTCGCATTGAGAATATCAGTCAGTTTGCAAAATCCAATGGCATAAATATCTTTCTGAATAGACGAAATGAGTTCAGCAGCGTTTGCAACCATCATTCCATTCATTGCATCTGAATTTGTTTTGCTGAAATTTGCAATGTTCGCTTTCACTGATGCATTGTCAATAATGTAGTAATTGATGGATGCATTCTTTCCGCCATCAATCATGGTTTCCCAATTCTTCTTTTCAGGATTGGACAAAAGTTGAGCAAACTCTTCTGCGGAAATACCCTGACGATAAATCTCATTCATCATTGGATTTTTGGCATTAAAAACCGGCACAATCACATCGTGCCCAATTGCCATTTTCCATGTTGCTTCGTCAGTCTCTTCTGTGATGAAGCGAAGATTAGTGCTCGGGATGGTTTGATTTTCGTCGCTGTTTACAACGATTTTCATGCCCGGGTTCAATCGGCCATATTCGGCAGCCCAACTTGTTGCCAGATTGCTCAACTCCGGAGAACTTGTGATCTCTAACGTATTCTCTGCGGAGGTTGTGGCTTGAACTCCTGTTTGGTCGTCAGTTGTTGCATTGCAAATTCCTGTATTGCAAAAAAACAGAAGTGACAACCCGATAATTAATACTGAAACATTTTTCATGATATTGACATTTAAAAGTGTTCTTGAAATTTGGCCATTGATTCAGATTGTTGAGAAATCTCCAATCTTATTTTGGGCAATTCAACAACAATGCCAAACATGAAATATTTGTGTAAGTGTCAGTATTACAGATATATAAAAATGTAATGAGTGAAAAATATACAAGCGGAAGTGTTGAATAAATATACAGTGAATTAACATTGTTGATGTAAGACGTAGATAATCAATTGTATAAGTTAAGTGATTAATTAATATACACTGTTGAATAATGCATCAGTGGCCTTTTTAATATACTTATAATGAATGGTATATGAATGTATTTAGATTCTAGTGAATCTTAATTGGGGATGGATACCTGAGGGCAAATCTCCCGGAATAAAAAATGGGAGACAAATTTCTTTATCCCCCATAATGGTCCTGCAATATCAAATTAACCCTTCATTGATCTCTCAAATCTGTTCAAGGCCGTGGTGATGCATCCATCTGAATTTATTGCCATCAAAATCGGAAGCAAAAATTACATCATTCAATAGGGCATCAGTCCTTTCGCGGCCATTTTCAAAAGAATAATATTTTGATTTGATTTCTATCTCTTTATAAATTGGTTCGAGCGCCAATGTGCCTTTAAAAGTAAAAAGCCCAAGTTCTAAATGAATACCTTCACGTTTTGATTCTATTCGCACAATCTCGTAGATCGAACTTTGGTTGATCCATTCATAATCCATCCCACACCAATCAAAGCGAAAATCTGTAACCTGCCTGCCGCTTTTATCAATATAGCCCCATTTCCCATTTCGTTCCACTGATATGTATGTATTGTCTATCCACCCTTCACCAGTGCCATCAAAAAAGTCTGTAAGGATATTGCCGTAAAAATCCATTAAAGCATATTTTCTATCATCATGTGCTTTAGTCGGATCATTTATCACAAACGCAACTCCATTGTCAAAGGATTTATTCGTAATGATGCAAGAGTTGTCAATGTGGAAATCATATTTCCGGACGAGCCTACCCCTAAAGTCAAAGATGCAATTTTCGTAACACAGCCAACCACCGGGATTAACAAAGTTGATTATCTTGGGGTCAAAGCCAAGGGTTTCAAGTTCTGACAATTCTTCATGATCATCGTAAATATCATCTTGGTCTCCGCACATAGTCTTTAATTTTACTCAATAACCTCTGCTTCTAGCTTTCCGCTTAGGTTTTATCTAATTTTCTCCACAACCTTTATCTATTCCTCACTCAGGCCATACAACCCATACACCATCTGGTCAATCTCTTTGTCGGTTGTATCAATTTGTTGTTTGATAGCAAGGGCTTTATTCGATTCCTGATGGAAATAATCTTCCCATTCGGCTTTTTGCGATAATGTGAGTTTTATTTTGCTCTTTTCGAGCTCCTTTAGAAATTCTTTAAACGATATTTGAAACCAATTTTCAAGTTTGGCCGAGAGCTTTTCTAAATTGTATTCACGCTGTATGTTGCGGGTAAATTTAGAGCAAAGGGTTTGCAGGCTGATTGTTAATTGGGCGCGTTCTGTAGCATATTTCGCAAGTGTATCGGTTTGTTCTTCATTTGCCTGAGGAACCGGGAAATGCTCGAAATAAACTTTTCGGATTTCACGTGTGCCGCCCTGAAGTTCGGGACAGTTGTGCCAAATCCAAAGCTTTGCCAATGAAGAATTAAATAGGGCCGTGAGGAACAGTAATGAAATAGAATCATCTTGTGCTGTAAGGATAAAGCTTTTATCATTACCCAGCATTCCACTTTCATCGTACATGAATGGAAAAACCGAAGTCATGTTTGGATAGATGATTTTGGGTTTGGAAAATTCTTCTAAATAGGCACAATTGCGCAAATTGTATGGTGTATCGCCTTTATCTCCACGTTTTTCAAGCGAAGGGTAAAAGCTATCCAAATGTTTCTTTATCGCGGGGTAATCATCTATCCTGATTGGCGGCAACGGTGGATTCTTCTCCTTTATGCCGTTGTGTGCATTAATCAAAAATTCGCTGCCTGAATTTATATAAGCGGAAATATCTCTGCCACGTACCATTGGTCTGATGAGTTCTGCACTTTTGGCATCGGCATAAATTAGGCTTTGGCGTGTTTCTTCATCAATATAAAAAGCTTCATTGTAACCTGTTAGGATGCCTCTATAAGTGTTTATCGGTAAATTCTTCAGTTCAGTGCCCATTAATTTCATCTGCTCCAACTTTTGGGCATCGTTATAAGGCTGGATACTCCATTCGCTTTCACCAAATTTGGAAGTGGGGTAGTCGTATAAATTGCTTTCAACCTCTGTCATAAAATCACCATGATAGGTTTTCTGGTTGATTGACAAGACTTTTACATTGTCTTTTCGCTCACTTTTTTGTGTTACGAAAATGCAGACGTATGTGGTGGCTTCCGCGAAAAATTGGATGTCGCCAAAGTTCAATATCTGACGCAAACCAGTTTTCGACAGGAACTTTCGAAGTGGTTTACCATAGGCGACCAACATCCATTTGTTGGGCATAATGAACGATTGAATGCCGCCATTCTTCAGCAATTTATAACCGCGTTCGGTGAAAAGACAATACAAATCAGCTCCTTTATCGAATGTTTCGTAACCACAATTTTTAAGTTTCTCACTCATTTCTCCCATGCTTTGGAGCTGAACGTAAGGCGGATTTCCAATTACCACATCAAAACCACCTTTGCGAATGCCATACAATGAGTCGTCGTCTGAAACATTACCTAACTTTTCGGCATATTCATAAACCTTTTTTGAGAGCTCTGCAGCTTCCTTCGACAATGTCAAGGCTTGCTCTGCTTTTGATTGAGCTTCGAGCGATTTCTCTTTGATCAGTTTAAGGTAGTCGGGTGTTTTGTCTTTGGGTACTTCAATGAATGGTGTTTCAATTTCTTTTCGACCAAATACTTGAGGGAATTCGCGCTCCCAATCAAATGCTTTGTTGCCGGCAACCGCCGGATCGCTAATCAACGAATTACCACATTTAATGTTGTTGTTCAGGTCGTTCAGCTTGCGGTTGGGTTGTGCGGTACGCAGCCACAACGAAAGTTTGGCAATCTCAACGCTCTCTTCGTTCAAATCGACTCCAAAGAGGTTATTTTCCAGAATGCTTTTTTCAATGTCGCTAAAGATGATAGGAACGCCCAAAATTTTGGCTTGTAATTCGTCGATGTAGCGGTGTTCGGTAATTAAAAAGTCGAGCGCCTGATTCAGGAAAGCCCCCGAACCACAAGCCGGGTCGCAAATGGTGAGTTGCAACAGCCAGTTTTGATAGGTTTTAAGTTTTTCGAGCAGTGCCTGTTTGGTTTTCAGTTGCCGCTTTTTGTCGGTGGTGTATTCTTCTTCAATGATTTGAAGTTCAGCTTTCTTTTCGTTACAAAGTTTTCCAACGGTGTTTTCAACAATGTATTTGGTAATGTATTTTGGTGTGTAAAACACCCCGTCTTTTTTACGTCTGGTTTTTGTTTTGTCAATTTCCTCTCCGGCCAGTTGCGCATTGATTTCGTCGAGTTCGTTTAGCGAGTTTTCAAAGATATGCCCCAGAATATTCACATCAATTTCACTGACAAAATCGTATTCTGAAAGTTTATAGGCGTGTTTGAATAACAATTCATCGTCGATGAGGATGGAGTCAAGTACCTCGTCGGGTTTAAATAAACCTCCATTGTAGGCAAAAACATCGTAACGTTTTCCCTTGTAACCGGTGTTCAGGTATTCGAAATATTTTTTAAACCGTTGGTAAAGTGGTATTTCCACATCCCGTTCCTGTAAGTCTCTCCAATCATTTAAGATTAAACGCACGGAATTTGGCGGCAGCAAATGTCGGTCTTCGGCAAAAAACAGGAACAGAAAACGGTCTAACAATTTTTGCGATTTCTTAAAAAGCGTAAGCGAATCGTATTGCGGATTGAGGGAAACAAGGTTTTGGTGCAACTCGCGTTTAAAGAGCGAATAATCCTGATACAATTTCCTTGTAATGACATCTTCCTGGCTCAGTGATTCCTCTTTTACCTTTTTTGGAATTCCCTTTTCAATCGACTCGAACGAAAGACATAAGTAAAGAATCCCGAAATCGGTTTTCGACAAGGTAAACAAGTTGAATTCGATGTGTTCAATAGCATTGTCGATGTAAAAACGCAGCTTTTCAAAATTGGAAGTGATTACATACACACAACCGGACTGATTGTTTTTATAGCCAAAAGCCTGTGTTTCAATTTTGCTTAAATCGGTAGTGTTGGTTCCCTTTAACTCAATAACCGCTTTTACGCGTTCGTTAATGATGATGGCTCCATCGGCTTTCTTACTGTCCTTGATGTTTTTGTACTCAGTGGTGAGATTAAAGCCGGGCGTCGGATTTAGTTTGTAGCCCAATATTTTCACGAATAACTCACGAAGGAAACCTTCCTGATATTGTTCCTCCTTGCTATTTCTAATGTTTTCCTGAATGTCGGTATTCCCGAAATAGGATTTAAACTCAAGATATTTCGAATTGATTAACTCTGAATCGAGCTGTTTAAGGTATTTCTGTTCTACGGTTCTTTGGAAAAGGGCCATTGTTAGTTAGATTTTCTTTAATGATCAAACTTACATAAAAAACGGAAAAGTGCGAGAGTAAAAATGTAACTCTTTTGAAAGCTTTTGGATTGAGTATTGGAGCCGGAGAATAATCACCAATAAAATGAAAAACCCGAAAGGTTGGAATTCTCATTCCATCCCTTCGGGTTTATTGCCAATTGGCAAATTTCAAATGTCTATAATCTTTTAATCTGAAGGATTAAAATCAGAGCCTATTTCGCCGGAATATTCTTCAGTGTTTCTACCAGAAAATCCCAGAATTTGCTGACCGATTCGATGTTAACTTTTTCATCCGGAGAGTGCGGGAAACGAATGGTTGGACCGAACGAAATCATGTCCCAGTTTGGATAGGTTCCGCCCAGAATACCACATTCCAATCCGGCATGAATGGCTTTTATTTCAGGAATGCGACCGAATTTGGTATTGTAAACCTGTTGCATGGTTTTCAGAATTGGCGAATCCATGTTGGGTTTCCATCCCGGATAACCACCTTTTAATTTTATGTTGGCTCCTGCAAGTGTAAATACCGAATCCATCCGTGAACCCAGTTCTGCTCTGGCTGTATCGACCGAACTGCGCATCAGACATGAAACTTCAACGACTTTTGCAGCATTGTCAGATTTTACAATGGCCAGATTGGTGGAAGTTTCAACCAGTCCAGGCATACTGTCGCTCATGCGGATTACTCCGTTTGGACTGGCAACGATGGCGTGGGTTAAGTTGATCTGCGTTTTTTCATCGATGAGTGTCGCTGGCATTTCGATTTTCGAAAGCTCGATTTTCAGCGTTGGTTCGGTTGCCGACAGTTCGCGTTTGATGATGGTGGTAAGTCCGGCGATTTGGCCAACCAGTTTATCCGCCTTTTCGTACGGAACGGTAACTACACCGAAAGCTTCACGTGGAATTGCGTTGCGCAGGTTTCCGCCATTGATCGATGCCAATCGGACTCCGCAGGTTTTGTGAGTTTCTTTCAGCAAACGGAAGAAAATTTTATTTGCATTTCCGCGACCCAATGGAATGTCCAATCCGGAGTGACCACCTTTTAGCCCTGTAACATTCAGGCGGAAACCAATCGATTCAGCCGGAACCGGAACTTCAGTAAATTTAAACTGAACGATTGCATCTTCGCCGCCGGCGCAACCAACATACAATTCGCCTTCATCTTCCGAATCCATGTTGATGAGAATTTCACCCTTCAGGATTCCTGGTTTAAGATTGTTGGCCCCGTCCATGCCGGTTTCTTCGGTAGCGGTAAACAATCCTTCGATTGGACCGTGTACCAGATCTTTCGATGCGAGCACCGCCATTGCAGCGGCAACTCCAATTCCATTGTCAGATCCCAGTGTTGTTCCGTTGGCTCTGACCCATTCGCCATCGATGATGGTTTCGATCGGATCTTTCGCAAAATCATGGTCTTTGTCGCTGTTCTTTTGCGGAACCATGTCGAGATGTCCCTGAAGAATCACTCCTTTGCGTTTTTCCATTCCGGCAGTAGCAGGTTTGCGAATGATCACATTTCCGGCTTCATCCTGAATTGTTTCCAACCCGAGGCCTTTGCCAAAGTCGGCAATAAACTTGCGAACTTGCTCTTCGTGGTGCGAAGGCCGCGGAATACGCGTCAATTCATAAAAGTTTTCCCATATTTCAACGGGACTTAATTTTGAGATTTCGTTGCTCATATATTTGTTTTTAAAATGAAATTCGATTTAAAATACAGCTTATAAAAGTACAATTAATCCATGTAGTTTGTTTCAGAAACGGAACAATAAAAAACCTGCATCCGCTATAACGAATGCAGGTTCTTTTTTATTTCAGGTTAGATTTTCGAATTCGGTTTAAATCTCAGGGCGCTGGCCTATGCCATTTTTGGTGTTTTTTTATTTGGCAATTCCAAACCGTAACCATGTTTGGCATCCACCTTTCGAAGATATAATGCCAGTAAAATTGCAGCAACTCCGAAACCTGCAAAAATCAATTCAGGAACCATATAATTGTAGGCGGCACCTGGAATTTGGGCGGCAATTTGTTCGGCCACACCAGGGTTTGATTTGGTAATTGACCAGCCAATTAGCCCTGGAACCAACATTAGTCCAATGTTCTGGATCCAGAATATACATCCGAAGGCAGTTCCAAGATAACGATCTTCAATAATTTTCGGCAATGAAGGCCACATCGAAGCCGGAACCAGTGAAAATGCTGTTCCTAAGATGACAATTGTTCCGAATGCAAGTACATACGAAAAGCTTTCATTGGGAACCAGTGCAAATATTAAGTGAGACGCAACCAGCAAAATGGCGCCATACAACATTAAAGAAGCGCCTTTTCCTTTTAAATCGAGGAATAATCCGATGAACGGAGTCAAAATCATTGCTCCGATCGGGAAAAATGAAAATAAGTTTGAAGCTTCGGTAATTGGTATATTAAGTTTCGAAGAAAGCATGTCGGTCGCAAATTTCTGGAAGGGGAAAATTGCTGAATAAAACAAAACGCAAAGTCCGGCAATGGCTATAAAGCCTGGATTTGTGAAAATTTTGGCAAGATCGCTGATCCTGAATTCGTCTTCAGGAGCGAGTTTACCATCATCGCCAAGTTGCTTGTCTAATTTCACGTCCATAAAAACATAAATCAGAGAGGTGAGCAGTCCGATGCACAGAAAAGCCAGCCCCATGAATACTGAATTGGCGGGATCCCATTGAGCAGGATTTTCGGAATTGGCAAAAATCGGCGATAAGCGGAAAACTGCAAAAACTCCAAGTCGTGCAACAGCCATTTCAAGTCCCATTGCCAGGGCCATTTCTTTACCTCTGAACCATTTGACGATTGTTTTTGAAACTGTAATCCCAGCCATTTCGACCCCAATTCCAAAAATTGCAAATCCGCAATAAGCAACCAGTGCAGTGGTTGGCAACTCCCACCCGAAAACGGAGGAAACTGAATCAACATCGATGTATTTCAGGGCCGCAAACTTAATTGCCGCGCCCGCTACCATGGTGATTGTCGATAACATCAGGGTGAAACGAATACCCATTTTGTCGAGAATAATTCCTGAAAGTATCAGAAATCCGACAAATACGTTTAAAAAGAATTCCGATCCGCCGAGATAACCAAAAACTTCAGGCGACCAATTAAAGTTTGTCAACATCATTTTTTGTAGCGGTGCCACCACATCTACAAAGAAATAAGCGAAAAACATGGTTGCCGAAATCAGAATCAATGCCATCCATCTGGCAATTGGTGAATCGTGAAGAGTTTGTTTTAACTGTTGCATAAAAATGAGTTGTTAATTTATTTTATGAGTTGGTTTTTTTAGAAGCCCCTAAATTAAGAAAATATACATCTTTCAAACGATGATTTAAATTGGATAAAAAAAATCCCGAAAGACATGCTTCCGGGATTACTTTTATCCGATTATTCTTGTACGAACAGTGGCTTAATATTGAGCCAGCAGCGTCTATTTATTTTCAGTAATACTTTTTACAGCTCCGGTGGTTGGGAAAAATTCCATTTTGAATGTTCCGTCAAGCAAATCTTCAGGAATAGGGGCAATGGTTCCGAATTGTGCAATTGGTGCGCGTGCTCCCGCCAGTTGGGTAGCGCCATCCATAATCCTGATTTCCGACAATCCCGGCATACGGTAATACAATCCGCTTTTCCCGGCATTTGGATTTTCCGAAGCGCTCAAACTGCTTTGTTTGGCAGCCAGATTTTCGGCTTTTGTAACATCAATGACGATGGGTCGGCCCGATAAATCTGATTTCGGCAATACTCCGCGTTCGTCACTATACCTGAAAACGACCTCGCCTTTAACTGTTTTTTGTCCGGGAACGAAGTCGAAACTGAACTCGTGAGATTGTTTCGTCGATTTTCCGACAAACAATGCCACATAGTTTTCTTCCATTTTGCCCAGTTCTTCAGTCATTACTTCAAAAGATTTTCCGTCGGGAAGCGGCTCGTCGTTGGCATTTGTTAAAAGGCTGAAGCGGGAATTCCGAAGATTGAAAATGGTTTCGGCAGCTTCGGCAGCTTTTTGTTCCTGACTTTTGGAAACCATTTTTACCCTTCTGGTCGAATCGATGGGCGAATAGAAACTCCAAATTGACAAATCGGTGTATTTAACCTGTTTGTCGGGATTTTTCATCAGGAATGAACTGGTTTGAATAGCAGGTTCCTGATTTTTTATTGCAGAATTAATTCCTGCCATAATTCCTGATTCTGTGAGACTTACCAGTTTGGCAGCCTGTCCCATGGCTTTGTGAACCTGATCAGGATCGGGTTCGCTGAATACTTCGATTTTTATTTCATCCATGTTCCAGCGATCGGCATCTGTTGGAGAAACGTTGTCGATGCCCAGCATTTTTTGTGCATAGCTTGAAAATGGTCCGTGAACGTATCGTTCCCGGGTTGCTTTCACATACACACGTATGCCAGTTTGTGGCAGTGCATAAACCACTCCTTCTGCCGGTCCTGTTGCAACTTCCGAGCCTGATCTTCTTTTATCGTCTTTTTGTGCAGTCGCGATTGAAACTACAAAAAGCATAAGTACCAATGTTAATATTGAAAGCTTCATTGTTCTATAATTTAATTGTTTTCTATTCAGTTAAAAACCCAAAAATAGCCAAAATATTATTCAAGTTGAATAAAAGCTGCCCCCAACAGTTCAATTATGTCTCCGGCGATCATTGCCTGTTGGCTAAATTTGTTAGCCGCAAGATCTCCTGCCAGCCCATGCAGATAGACACCGACGAGTGATGCGTCTTCAGGAGAATAGCTTTGAGCAAGTATTCCAAGGATGATTCCTGTGAGCACGTCGCCACTTCCACCGGTTGCCATTCCCGGATTTCCGGTGCTGTTGAAATACGCCTCCCCGTTCGGAAAAGTGATGCAGGTATGCGCCCCCTTGACAACTACAATAACTTTGTATCTAGCCGAAAACAGAAGCTGAAGCTGCAACCGGTCAAATGAATTGGCAGATAAACCGGCCAACCGTTCAAATTCTTTGGGATGTGGCGTTAAAATTGAATTTTCAGGTAAAAGGTTCAGCCAGTCCTGATTTTCGGCGAGGATATTTAAGGCATCAGCATCAATTACCATTCTTTTAGGTTGTTCCTGAAGTAGCTTTTTGAATGCGAGTTGTGTTTCTGGTTTTTTATCGAGTCCGGGGCCAATTCCGATGGCAGAAAACATAGATAAATCCGGAACTTCTGAGAAAACAGTCTCAGATGAATCGATGGAAGTCATTGCTTCGGGAACTGAATTTTGAATTATTTCGTAGCCAAAGCGTGGAATATGACTGGTTAGCAAGCCAACTCCGGAGCGCAAACAGGCTTTTGCCGACAGCACAGCAGCGCCCATTTTTCCATAACTACCGGCAATCAGCAAAGCATGTCCGAACGTTCCTTTGTGCGAAAACTTGTCGCGTTTTTTTATTTTTCCTGAAATGTACTCTTTGGTCAGATAAAAATAATTGCTTTCTGTTTGGCCGATAGCTTCATGAGATAATCCGATCGGAAGTACTTCCCAATGGCCTGTAAACTGAATGTTTTCAGGAAAAAGGAAGCTGATTTTTGGAAACTGAAAAGTGAGTGTGTGGTTTGCCCTGATTATCGCAGATAAATTATTGTTCGAATTGTCTTCGCCCAAAAGTCCACTGGGAATATCAATTGAAATGACTTTTGCCCCCGAAAGATTTATTTTCCGTACAATTTTCTCAGCCAATCCATCCAGCGGTTTATTTAATCCTGAACCAAACAATCCATCAATAACAATTACTCCTGAAGGAATTTCAGGAATTGTCTCTTCTGAATCTATTTTTTTCAGGAGTACTTTGTTTTGTTCTTCCAAACGCTTCTGGTTGAGAGCCGGATCGCCTTTTGGTTCGCGACCAAAAGTGGATAGAAAAACGGTGCAATTGTAGCCTGCAAAAGCCAGCATCCGGGCAACAGCCAAAGCATCGCCGCCATTGTTTCCGGGACCGGCGAAAAACCAAAGCGGACTTTCGTGATCAACGTGTTGTGTAATCCACCATGCAACCTGATCCGAAGCCCTTTCCATCAGGTCGATGGATGAAATCGGTTCAAGTTTCATTGTCAACTGGTCAATCACCGATATTTGTGAGCAAGTGAATAGTTTCATCTGTATTTAATTTGTTTTTAATTGCCAGATGGAACTCGCCATCGTTAATCAATCGTCTATGTGAGATTATTTCTCATGGCTCGTTTCATAGGTGAAATTTGGTCTAAAGTTACTAATTCAAAACGTTACAAGTTGTGTTTGGCTGCGAAGTAAAGATCTCATCTGTAAACTATGAATTATAATCCATTCGAAACGATGCTTACAAATTTTAAAACGATGCTTACAATTTTATAAAACGATGCTTACAATTTTTCAAATGATGCGCATCGTTTTTCCTGATCTTAAAAATCTTTCTCAAAAGTGATAATGCAGGGAATTTTACCGATCGATTTTTCATCACGAATAATAAAAATAGTTACTACGTTTCAAAAAGAGATTGAAGATCGTTATTTGTACTTTATACTTTTGCTGAAATCATACAAAGGTACTGATAATGAAACCTCTTTGCTTTCGTTATAGCCTGAAGCATGACTTTTTTAGACGTAAATACATGATTAAACTCCAATTGTATGGTTTAAAAACTTGATTATATTTGCCACAATTGCAAAAACTTAGATTATACAATCTATTCATTCATTTAAAAAATTTGAAATATGATTAAAGGACACCCGAAAGGACTTATTGCAGCGGCATTGGCTAACATGGGCGAACGCTTTGGTTTCTATACTATGATGGCGATTTTGGTTTTGTTTTTAATGGCTAAATTTAATTTAACAGGAACTGAAGCCGGCGCTTTGTATTCGATTTTTTATGGCTCTATTTATATTTTGGCTTTGGTGGGTGGTTTAATCGCCGACAAACTAAGAAATTATAAAGGGACCATTATAGTCGGTCTAATTATTATGTCAGTTGGTTATACATTGTTAGCAATACCAATGCTAATTACAACCAAATATATTGCATTGGCTGCTTTGTTGGTTATTGCATTTGGTAATGGTTTATTCAAAGGTAATTTACAAGCCCTTGTTGGACAGATGTATGATAATGATGAATTTCGTAATAAAAGAGATTCCGGATTCCAGATTTTTTATATGTTTATTAATATAGGCGCAATGTTTGCTCCTTTCCTGGCCAGCTGGGTAAGAAATACCTTTGTTAAGATGCAGGGATATGCGTATAATGCCGAATTGCCGGGTTTGTGTCATCAATACCTTGATGGAAAAATGTCGGAAGAAGTTACTTCAGGTAAGTTCTCGCAATTGGCAAAAACAGTATCCGATGGCGTTATACCGAACAGTTTGTCTGACTTTGCAACCAGTTACTTAGATGCTTTCAATACAGGATTTCACTATGCATTTTTAACTGCGGTAGCTGCAATGGCAATTTCGCTTGTTGTTTTTCTGATATCAAAAAATACTTTGCCAACTCCAAAAGCAAAAGTAAAAACTGTTTCCAATTTGACTGCTGCTCAAATCAAACAAGACGCACATGAAATTAAACAGCGGATTTATGCTTTACTGGCTGTCTTTGGTATCGTTATTTTCTTCTGGTTCTCATTCCATCAGAATGGACTAACGCTTACTATGTTTGCAAAAGATTATACCCTGCTTGGAGGTATTTTCGGATCAGCAGAAATTTTCCAGTCGGTCAATCCTTTCTTAGTCGTATTCCTCACACCACTTGTAATTTTCATATTTAGCTTTCTGGAAAAAAAAGGTATTGTACCATCAACGCCAAAAAAGATTGGGATGGGTATGGGTATTGCAGCCCTTGCATTTATTGTAATGGCTTTGGGTTCGATTGGCTTACCGGTATTGAGTGATTTGGAAGCGCAGGGTGGTCTTGATGCATCGTTAAAAGTTACTCCCTGGTTATTGTTTGCGACTTACTTTATTTTAACTATTGCTGAATTGTTTATTTCACCTCTTGGAATTTCTTTCGTATCGAAAGTTGCCCCGGCACATATGCAAGGTTTAATGCAGGGTGGTTGGCTAACTGCTACTGCGGTTGGGAATTTCTCCTTGTTCCTTGGAGCTATGATGTATGACAATATATCAATTTCAATCACCTGGGGTGTGTTTGCTCTTGTTTGTTTTCTGTCTATGTTTGTAATGCTGGCTATGGTAAAATGGCTCGAACGCATTGCCAAATAGTATATCATTCTACTATAATCTATTTTCTGAGCGACTTCGGTCGCTCTTTTTTTTGTACGATATTTATTTTCGCTGTGTAGTTTGAAGATAAAGTTATCAGCGCCTGAATAAATAGGAACAGAATTACCTCAAAATATTATTCCCTGATGGTTTTTAGGATTCTTGTATAAAGTATAAACATACTACCGATTAAAGTTATAATTTTGAAAGACCTCTTTGAACTTTTCGGATTTGGTTCTGTAAAATGTAAGATATGATCAATCAATTTGTTCGCATGCGGTTAAATCTATTGATTGCAATCATGGCAATTGTAAGTTCATGCACAATTCAGCCGGCCAAAAAGGAAGTTCCGCCAAATTTCCAGCCTTTTTTTGAAGAATATGGTGTTCAGGGCTGCTTCTTGTTGTACGACCTGAAAAACGATCTCTACCAGATTTATAACTCTCATCGCTGTGAGGAAGGTTTTCTTCCGGCTTCCACGTTTAAAATTCTGAATGCCTTGATTGCGCTCGAAACCGGGGTTGTTACCGGCGATACCATGATGATACCATGGGATGGAGTAGTTCGAACGGTTGACGAATGGAATAGAGACCATACTTTGGCATCAGCGATTCAATATTCTGCAGTCCCTTATTTTCAGGAAGTAGCACGGCGCATTGGGCCGGAACGTATGAAAGAATATGTTGACGAATCTGATTTCGGCCGCATGGACATCACCAAAGAAACCATTGATGGTTTCTGGCTTTGGGGAGATTCAAGGATTACTCCCTGGGAGCAAATGAATTTCATTATTCATTTCTTCAACAATCAGTTGCCATTTTCAAGTGAAAATATCGATCTTGTTAAAAAACTAATCATCCTAAAGCAAACCGACAAGTGGATTTTCCGCGGAAAAACGGGCATGACCGTTCAGGATGGAAAAAACATTGGTTGGCAGGTTGGCTACCACGAGGAAAACGGAAATGCCTGGCTGTATGTTTGCAATGTTGAATCAGCTCAGGAAAACTCAGCAAAGTTCAAAGAAAGTCGCCGCGGAATAACCGAAAAGGTCTTCAAATCAATGGGACTGATGGAGGAATAGGCAGGACTTATTCTTCATAAAAGTATTAGGCGACTAACCCGGCATCAATTTTCAGAATGTACCCAAGTTTTTTCATATAATTATTACAATCATCCCATAATAGCCCGAATTCCTTTACATCAGCCAACCCAAGTCGGGCAAGTATATCCCGAACAACTTCCGGATCTTCGCCTTGTATGTTACCTTCCATAAATGCTTCTTCTGCCCAATTTACCAAATCATTCAATGTGGTTTTATGTTGTAAATAATTCAGCAAATTAACAGCTAATTGTTGTTTCGTTATTATCATGGTCTCACAATTTTTATATGTCCATTATCAATTGGGTATTTCTCATGAACCTCTACAAGTAACTCATTTTCATTATATATTTCCTGTCTAAATGAGATTGTTGTCTCATCTTGGTCAACAATTTTAACGTATCTCGCCTTCCATCCCATGCGGCCTTCTATTTCAAACCAATAAAGTCTAAACCCATTTGGCAGATCTTCATAATTTGAAAATTTCTTTTCGTTTTCCTGTCTTTTGGTAATGTCCAAGGTGTTTCGTTTAAGTCAAAGCAAATTTAAGAATTCTTATTCAAAATTTGTTACTGAAC
This sequence comes from Prolixibacteraceae bacterium, assembly GCA_019459485.1. Taxonomy (GTDB): domain Bacteria; phylum Bacteroidota; class Bacteroidia; order Bacteroidales; family Prolixibacteraceae; genus Aquipluma. Next base: position 37,864 of record JAIBEZ010000074.1, on the reverse strand, counting down.
ATTTAGAGTCTTTTCCGCTGTACATTGCTATTTTACCTCTTTACGTTTACCAGCGCACCATTAATAATCTGTACAACAACATCTTCGTCGAGTAAAGTAGTAATATCTCCCAAGTTGGTGGCATCGCCTTCTGCCACTTTCCGAAGTATGCGGCGCATAATTTTTCCTGAACGGGTTTTTGGTAATCCCGGAACCAGTTGAATCAGATCAGGACGGGCAAATGGTCCGATTAAATTGGTAACTGCCATTTTTATACTTTTCCTGATTCCTTCTTCTCCTCCGGTTGAAAGTTCGCCGCAAACTACAAAAGCATAAATTCCCTGGCCTTTTATCGGATGCGGATAACCTACTACGGCCGATTCGTTGACCAAAGGATGCGAGTTGATGGCATTTTCAATTTCAGCAGTTCCAAGCCGGTGACCCGAAACATTGATCACATCGTCAACACGGCCAAGGATGCGGTAATAACCGTCTTCGTCCCTTTGTGCCCCATCACCGGTGAAATACATATTTTTAAAGGTTGAGAAATATGTTTGCCTGAAACGTTCATGATCTCCCCAAATGGTTCTGGCCATTCCGGGCCATGGGAATTTGATGCAGAGGTTTCCTTTTACGCTGTTACCACTCAATTCTTTGCTGTCGCCATTAATAATTACGGGTTGAATTCCGGGCAAAGGTAAAGTGGCAAACGACGGTTTTGTAGGGATAATTCCCGGTATCGGACTGATCATCACTCCTCCGGTTTCGGTTTGCCACCAGGTATCTACTATCGGGCAGCGGTTTCGGCCAATGTGATCGTGATACCAGTGCCAGGCTTCTTCGTTGATGGGCTCCCCAACTGTTCCCAAAACTTTTAGCGATGACAAATCTTTATCATTGATATGCTCCATGCCCATTGCCAGTAAAGACCGTATCGCAGTAGGGGCAGTGTAAAACTGATTGACTTTGTGCTTATCAACTATATCCCAGAAACGCCCGGCATCCGGCCAGGTGGGAATACCTTCGAACATCAGTGTTTGTGCGCCGTTCAGCAACGGGCCGTAAACAATGTACGAATGACCTGTAATCCAGCCTATGTCCGCGGTGCAGAAATAAACGTCACCGGCATTGTACTGAAATACATTCATGAAAGTATAGGCAGTATAAACCATGTACCCGGCAACAGTATGCACTATACCTTTGGGCTTGCCTGTCGATCCTGAAGTATAGAGGATGAACAGGTTATCTTCGGCGTCCGTTTCTACAGCCGGGCAAACATCTGATTGTCCTTCAATCGCATTGTGCCACCAAATGTCGCGTCCGCCAACCATGTTAACTTTAGAATTGGTTCGCTGATAAACAACTACTTTTTCAACACAGTCGCATGATTCCAAAGCTTCATCTACAATTTTCTTAAGAGGAGTGATTTTTTCACCACGGAAACCCCCATCAGCGGTTAATACCACTTTTGTTTCAGCATCGATAATACGGTCGGCCAGCGATGCTGCTGAAAATCCGGCAAAAACCACCGAATGAACGGCGCCAATCCGGGCACAGGCGAGCATTGCAATAGATAGTTCAGGAATCATTGGCATGTAAATAGCCACCCGATCGCCTTTTTGCACTCCAAGTCCTTTTAGTGCATTGGCAAATTTATTGACTTCCTTGTATAATTCGTTGTATGTTAATGTTCTGGTTTGCTCTTCCGGATTGTTGGGTTCCCAAATAATTGCAGCCTGGTTTCCAATCGTGTAAAGATTTCGTTCAAATATATTTTCGGTAATGTTTAGCTTTCCGCCTATAAACCATTTCACCGAAGGTCCTTCAAAATCCCACTCCAGAACTTTGTCACAGCGTTTATGCCAGTAGAAGTTTCCGGCAATTTCTGCCCAAAAGGCTTCCGGATTGACAAGACTTTTCTGATATTCGTGAATGTAACCGCCTAAACTGTGAATTTTTGGTACCATCGTTATTTTGATTTAGGATTAGAAAGAAGTTATGGTTTGAAATATTACGAGATGTAACAAGTCAAATGAATTTTGGTTGATGAAACGAACATTCCGCAGAAATGATTTCTGTTTTATTTCCCCGGAGGCGTGAATCCGGCAGTCTTGTTGTCGATTACCAAAATCCAGTCGTTTCCGCGACCTTGAGTGGTTGGTTTGAACTCCTGAATTCCTTTATTGGTAAGCTCTTTCAGTTTGGTTGCTTCGCCGGTTCGCGGATTGAACCACCAAACTGCCGATTCAGACCATCCCAGTTTTTCGAGATTAATACTTGCTCCCCAGCCTGTCGGGATGTAAACAAAAGCGTAGTCTTTTCCTTTGGTTGCGACAATGTAATCGGTTTCAGGCATGTATTTGTTGTCTATTAATTCCTGAAATGGAATTCGTTCCGTCATCGGGCGGCTTTCCATCAGGCGGCGTAAATTCAGCATGTCAAAAGCTCCGGGTAAATCCATATCGTCATACCAGGTATGGCGTGCAAAACCGACTGGTTTCCTTTCAGGAGTGAGCATTTGCCAGATGGCATGGCATCCGTAAGTATGGCCGAAACCTCCTGAAAATAAATTCCAGTATGCTGCCTGGCGGACATCGGCATCATCAAACCAGCCCAGAATCTCGGGTTTCCAGTCGTGCGGATGGTCTTCGTAGCGCGGTTCCCCGTCGAAGGTTGGTTTTGTTGGCTGAAGCTGGTAATCCGGAAGCAGTAATTTTTTATAGGCAGCATACGAACGTTCTCCGTGCCCGGTTTGCATCATGTTAAAATCGAGCCAGTCCTGATTGTGAAACCATTTTGAGGAGCTGTTTCCGCCCATTGGGTGAAAAGTCATCATGTGGTTTTTATCGACCGATTTAATTCCGTTGGCCAGTGCATTCCAGATTTCCAGATTCGCACCGCCTCCTTGCCTGTCGCCTCCGTTTATCCATATGATGTTCGGAAAATCCTTGTAACGGGTTGCTATCCATTTGCCATATTGAAAAGCATTTTCCCTGTTGAAAATTACCGGTCCAACTCCCCATTGTTTATCGACTTTATCGCCCCAGGTTGGAAGCAAACCGATAAACATTCCTTTTTCTTCAGCCTTTTTGATCACCCAATCCACATGAGCAAAATACTTTTCATTGGGTTTGGTCAGGTCGTTGTTTATCAAAGGTTTTTCACCTTCCATATTGGGCATATTCAGTCCGTCCAGTTCTGCCAAAGCAACAGCCTGAATGACTGTAAATCCTTTTTCGCGACGGTTTTCCAGGTATTTTTCTGAATCTTTCTTATCAAGCCGGTGAAATAATTCCCATCCGGTATCTGCGAGATAAAAGAACTTTGAACCGTTTTCAAATTCGAGGAAACGCTTATTGTCTGAAACTTTTAGCTTTCCATTTTTGAAGTCAACCGAAGGACCCTGCCATTTTGTTTCCTGAGCCTGCAATGAACAGATTGCGAAGAAGGTGAAAAGTAATAAAATGTGCTTCATGATCAATTAATTTGTTAGTTGGTTTCCTGATTCAGAAGGAATAAATTTAAGAAAATATATTAATTCCTTCTTTTCAAAGTTTTTCCATTCATTTCAAGAAACTTTGGTCGGATCTTTCAAAACAATTTGGCAAATTTATGGTTTAGTTAATGCCGTGATGATTATTATTTTAGTCAATAAAAAATAAAAAATATGAAAACAATAGATCGCACAAAACCGGTTTTGGTGACTGGCGGAACAGGTTATCTGGCATCGTGGATTGTGAAACAATTATTGGATCAGGGATTTGAAGTTCGGACTACTGTTCGGAATCTTGCACAAAAAGATAAATATGCCCATTTAACTGCACGGGCAGTGAAAAGTACAGGAGTACTCCAGTTTTTTGAAGCCGATCTTCTGAAAAAAGGAAGTTTTACTGAAGCAATGGCTGGCTGTGAACTGGTAATTCATACCGCATCACCGTTTAAAATTTCAGGAATAAAAAACTCCCAAAAGGAACTTATAGAGCCTGCTCTGGAAGGAACCCGGAACGTGTTGGAAACGGTGAATACTAGCGAAAGTGTGAAAAGGGTAGTACTGACTTCAAGTGTCGCAGCCATCTACGGTGATGCCATCGACATTCAGAAAACCGAAAATGGAGTCTTTACAGAAGCGCATTGGAATACGACCAGTTCAGCCGAACATCAACCTTATCCGTTTTCAAAAGTTCAGGCTGAAAAACTGGCATGGCAAATGGCCGAAAAGCAAAGCCGATGGGATTTGGTCGTTATCAATCCTGGATTTATTATGGGGCCATCACTTACCAAACGTACCGATTCAACCAGCGTTGAAATCATGATTCAAATGGCCACCGGAAAGTTTAAATCGGGAGCACCTTCCGGCGACATGAGTTTTGTTGATGTGCGCGATGTGGCAAAAGCACACATTCTGGCAGGGTTCACGCCCAATGCATCCGGAAGGCATATTTGCACTTCTGCCGATAAAAGTTTTCTTGAACTGGCCGATGTCATCCGGGCTGATTATCCTGAATTTCCATTGCCAAAGAAGTTTGTGCCAAAATGGTTGTTTAGCTTAATTGCCCCATTGATTGGCTTTTCCCGCAAATATGTGAAACTGAACGTGGGCTATAACCTTAGAACGGACAACAGTTACATCAAAAAAGATCTGGGCATGGAATTTCTGCCTTTTGAGCAAACCATTTCAGACCATTTTAAGCAGTTGTTAGCCGACGGAATCATTAAAAAACCTTGATATGAGCAAAGTTGCAAATGTGATCGGGGCCAGCGGGTTGGTTGGGCAACAATTGGTTGCTCAATTGCTTGGTCATCCTGAATTTGGGAAAGTGCGTTCGTTTGTTCGCCGTACTTCAGGAATGAGCCATCCGAAACTGGAAGAAATTCTGATTGATTTTAACCGGCTTGTAAGTTGGAAACACCTGGTGCAGGGCGATGTGTTGTTTTCGACGATGGGAACTACTATCAAAACAGCCAAAACCAAAGAGAACCAGTACCGTGTCGATTTTACCTATCAACATGAATTTGCCAAAGCGGCTGCCGGAAATGGAATAGGCGCCTACGTGTTGGTTTCATCGATGGGAGCCGATTCAAAATCATCAGTTTTTTATTCACGAATAAAAGGTGAACTGGAAGAAGCTGTTTCTAAACTTAACTTCAGGAAATGTATCATTGTCCGGCCTTCGATTCTTGACGGAGATCGGAAGGAAAAGCGGGCGGGAGAGAAGATTGGATTGGTTGCCAGCCGGTTTCTGACCAGATATATATTAAAAAAATACCGGCCAACTCCTGTGGATGTGTTGGCTGCCAAAATGATCAGCCTGTCAACTGATCAGAAAATTGGCTTCAGAATAGTTGAGGGATTGGAGATATTTAAATAATTCTCAACCAAAACCGCTTTCATTCGTTTAGAATTGAAATAATTAAATTTCAGAAAACATGTACACTGGTTTTTTACACTTACACGATGTCCTGCGTTGGTTAGTTTTGGTAAGTTTGGCTGTTACGCTTGGCAAATATCTGGCCAGTTGGTTCGGAAATCATCCATGGAAAAAGGCTGACAATATTTTGGGAATTGTATTTACATCGCTGATGGATTTGCAATTGCTAACTGGTCTTGTTTTGTATTTCTTCCTGAGTCCGGTTACGAAATTGGCGATGTCTGATTTTGGTGCCGCCATGAAAAATGCTGATTTGCGCTTTTATGCAGTCGAACATTTTGCAATGATGTTGATTGCAGTTGTCCTGGTTCACATTGGACGGGCCAAATCGAAAAAAGCCAAAACAGACCAGGGGAAATTTAAAATTGCAAGCATCTTCTTTTTGATTGCATTGGTTATAATGATTGCGGCTATTCCGTGGAGCCGGCTCTAGAACAATACTTTTTTTGAAGGCAATCGCCGCAAAGAGAATTGAATAAATTCTTTGTGCGGCGATTTTTTTTGAGATAATCTGAACCTTTTGCTTTTTGCGTGTACAGAAACTAAAAAAGTATGATCTTTCAGAAAAATAAGTACATCGGATTGATACTGATCGTCTGTTTACTAACTTTGGGTTTCATTCTGATGAGTGGTGGAGGTTCTGATGATCCGAATGCTTTTAACGAAGCAATTTTCAGTTTCAGGCGGATAACTTTAGCCCCGATAATTATTGTGAGTTCGTATATTTCTTTGATCTGGTTAATCCTGAAAAAATCGTCGAATTGATATTCCGGAGAAAAAATAAGGTTTACAGCGATAGTGAGTTGATGCAGCAAATCGTATCAGGCGATCAGGCTGCGTTCGGCGAATTGTACCACCGGTACAAGGATCGGATGTATTACTATTTCTACCGGATGCTCGGAAACTCACCAGACCAGGCCAATGATTTTTTGCAGGAACTTTTTTTGAAGCTGATTGAAAAGCCTGAAAGCTATAACCCTGCATATCCTTTTCAAACCTGGCTGTATTCTGTAGCCAACAACATGTGCAAAAATGAATACCGGCGTCGTGGAGTCAGGCAGGAATATCATGAATATCAGGCGCTAGAGCAGAAATTTGATTACCCAAATGAATCGGCGATTGAGCCGGAACAGCTGATTGAGAAGGTGTTTCAAACGCTCGGTCAATTGGGCGAGGAGCACCGTTCCGCTTTTTTGCTTCGGTATCGCGAAGGTTTTTCGATCAAAGAAGTGGCCGAAATACTGGAACTTCCGGAGGGAACAGTAAAATCACGGTTGTTTTATGCAAAGAAATTGCTGTCTGAAAAATTGGAATACTTAAAGGATGAAATTGAATTTTAATACTAAACACCATGAACAAAAAGAATCAAGACCAAATGTTTGCCCAACTGCTTCAGAAAGATCACGTTGGTGAACCTGATAAAGCAATCGAAGACCGGTTGATGTATTCTTTTTTGCTAAAAAACAGTGGTTCGAAGCTGAAGCAAAACTCATTTGCCAGCTTTTTCGGTTGGTTGTTTTCTGCTCAAAGTTTGGGCCTGAAAACAGGATTGGTGTCGCTTGTACTTTTCTTTTCAGTCATAAACAATCAAATAAATGTTGATTCAGGCACAATTACCGGCAATGACAGCGTTTTCTCCAAACGAATTTTGGTTGCCGATTCAACCATGTTTATTCAGTCTTTTGATTCTATTCGGACCGACAGCCTGAATTGATTTTTTCAAAAATATTTCTAATTTTAAAAGGTTTTGCAGGCTTAACTGATTTTAAAAACCTTTTACCGGGATGAGTTCATCAATCTGTATTTACCCTGAATTAGTAGCACTGCTTCGGCAACAAACCGAATGCATACTGGCTACTGTTATCAGTACACAAGGCTCGACTCCTCAAAAGTCGGGCAGTTCGGCGCTGATTGGCACCGGTGGATTATTGGCAGGGACCGTTGGTGGCGGTGTAACCGAGCTAAAGGTCATTCAACAGTCGCAATTTCTCCTGAAAACCAAAAAATCGGGGCTGTTCTCTTATGAATTGCACGGTGAAATTTTCAAAGGAAGTGAGTCCATCTGTGGGGGAAACATGACTATTTTGCTCGATGCAACACCGGATCTGCATCTTCCCGTTTTTTATCAATTGAAAAACAGCTTAGATCGGCGTCAAAAGGGTGTTCTTTTAACTTTAACCGATGCGACCGATTTAAGCAACGTTAAAATCGTGCGGCAATGGATTGTTGAGGAAGAACTGAATTTCGACCAAAAAATGCAAGATAATATTCGTCCGGTTATTTCTGAAATGTTTCGAAATAATCACTCTGAAGCTATTCAGGCGATTCCATTTGATGAAAATAGAACACTCGCGAAAGGATTCAGTTTGATGGAGCGGATTCACCCTAAACCATCGCTGATTATTGCCGGCGCCGGGCACATCGGTCATTCTTTGGCACATCTGGGAAAATTTCTCGGGTTCGATGTTACCGTTTGGGACGATCGCCCCGAATATGCCAATCAAAACTTATTTCCCGATGCCGATGTTGTTTTGTCGGGAACAGTTGATGAAAGCATTGGACAGCTACCGATCCGTGATGATTCTTATTTGGTTATTGTTACCCGCGGACACAAAAGCGATGCCGGGGTACTCCGGAAGTTTATCGGAAGCAATGCTGCCTACATCGGAATGATTGGCAGCAAAGCAAAAGTGGCACAAATGAAAGCTTTGTTTCTTGAAAATACCTGGGCAACTCCGGAACAATGGAGCCGGATTTATACTCCGGTAGGTTTGGATATTGGAGCGCAAACCGTAGAAGAAATTGCGATTAGCATCGCGGCACAGTTGGTGAAAGTTAAAAATCAAAAAAGCGCCAGCCATGAATGACATTTGGGCCATTGTTTTGGCGGCAGGAATGTCAACCCGCATGGGAACACAAAAACTGCTACTGCCATTCGACGGGAAAACAATCGTGGAAAAAGTGGTCGAGAATATCCTGAATTCAGGAATAAGTAATGTGCTGGTTGTTTTGGGAGCCAACCATGATGAAATTGTTGAAGTCCTGAAATCATGGCCGGTAAAAACTTTCAGAAACGAACATTTCAGGGAAGGTATGCACACTTCTGTGATTTCAGGAGTAAAAGCGTTGCCCGGAGATGCAAGGGCGGTTATGATTTTTTTGGGCGATCAGCCATTTATTCCCGTAAATGTTTCAGCAAAAGTCATTGAGGCATGGAACAATTCAGGAAGGGGAATCGTAATTCCTCTTTTTAACGGTAAACGCGGGCATCCGCCGTTGTATGATTTGAAGTTTCGACAGGAGATTCTGAACCTCGATCCGTCAGTTGGACTGCGTTCTGTTGCCCTGAAATTTCCGGATGAAATATTGGAAGTGGAAACATTTAGCCCCGAAATCGTAAGAGATATTGATACGCAGGAAGATTATTTGAGAGAATTGAAATAACAAACTAAAAAACCAATAAACATGGCTGAGACTATTCAATTTGAACTTAACGGAAAGAAAGTGGAAATCCCACTTGAAAAGAACCAGACCCTGCTTTGGGCGCTGCGGATTAACTTCAACCTGACCGGCACCAAATACGGTTGCGGACTGGGCTACTGCGGAACTTGTACCGTTTTAATGGACGATGAACCGGTGAGGTCGTGCGGAATACTGATGGAAGATGTTGCCGGCAAAAAAATCACGACCATCGAAGGAATGTCGGTCAACGGCAAACTTCACCCTATTCAACAAGCTTTTGTCGATCACGATGCCCTGCAGTGCGGCTATTGTACGCCCGGAATGATCATGAATGCTTATGGACTTCTACTGAAAAATCCGCATCCCACCCGGGAGCAGATTGTTGATGGAATGGAAGGGAACCTCTGCCGTTGCGGCGCGCACACACACATTATTGACGCGATTGAATCGGCCTCAAAAACAATGAAAGTTTAACCTGATAAAAAACTGAATATGAAAGACGACAAATATTATCGGGACGAAGTGCCGGAAAACAATCCAACCTTCGAAGTTGACCGGCGCAATTTTGTGAAATTGCTGGGTGGTGGCCTTTTCATTTATTTCCAATTGGGCGAATTCCTTACCGGAGTAGCTGCTGAAGCCGAACAACAGCGTTCGGTTCCGAAAGATTACAATGCCTTTATACACATTGCCGAAGATGGCAAAGTGACCTGCATGATCGGCAAAATTGAAATGGGGCAGGGGATTATTACCTCATTTCCGCAAATGGTGGCCGATGAACTGGATACCCCCATTGAAAGCATAAAAATGGTGATGGGCGATACAGAATTGTGCCCGTACGATGCCGGAACATGGGGATCACTTTCAACCCGTTCGCTCGGGCCGGTTATGCTGGCCGCTTTAGCCGAAGCCCGTTTGGTGCTGCTCGAAATGGGCGCTCAACATTTGGGAGTTGCTAAAGATGAGGTGACTGTTGAAAATGGTGTCATATTCGTGAAAAACAAGAAAAGTAAAAAAGTAAGTTACGGGCAATTAGCCAGTGGTAAGAAAATTGAAAAATTTCTGGAGGTAAAGCCAAAAGCGAAAGATTTCAGCGAATATAAAATTCGTGGAAAGTCGTTCAATCATGCCGATGGTGTTGCAAAAGTAACTGGTCAGGCCATGTATTCGGGCGATTTCAGGATGCCCGGAATGTTATACGCCAAAATACTGAGGCCGCCATCACACGGAGCTACATTGATTTCTGCGGATACTTCGGAAGCCGAAAAGCTCGACGGAATTGCGATTGTCCGTGACAAGGATTTACTCGCGGTTTTGCATACTGATTTTGAAAAAGCGGAAGCTGCGCTCGCCAAAATAAAAGCCGAATACAAGTTTGATGAAATGAAAGTGGACGATAAAACCGTTTTCAAACACCAGCTTGAATTTCCATCTGAAAGCCGGGTGGTGAAAAGTTCGGGCGATATTGAAACCGGGAAAAAGAATTCAGACCAGATTTTCGAGAGCGAATTTCACAACAGTTACGTGGCCCATGCGCCCATGGAACCGCATACTGCTCTTGGTTTTATGGAAGGCGATAAAGTGGTGGTGCGGGCATCGACCCAAACTCCTTTCGGAACGCAGGACGGAATTTCACGCGAACTTGGTATTGGCCTGGACAAGGTTCGGGTTATCGCGCCGTTTTTGGGTGGTGGTTTCGGTGGAAAATCTGCATTCCGTCAGGCAATTGAAGCGGCCCGGCTGACTAAGCTGACCGGAAAACCAATCATGGTGCAATGGACCAGGCAGGAAGAATTTTTCTACGATACTTTCCGCCCGGCGGCTGTCATTAAAATTACTTCAGGAACTGATAAAGCCGGGCAGATTTCGCTGTGGGATTACCACGAATATTTTGCCGGTGCCCGCGGATCGGATACCATTTACGATGTACCCAATGCCAAAACGACCAGCTACTCGTCCCGCGATGTTCATCCCTTCGGAACCGGAGCCTGGCGCGCGCCCGGAAACAACACCAATACATACGCGCGCGAGTCGCAGATTGATAGGATGGCCGTGCAATTAGGTGTCGATCCGCTGGAATTTCGCCTGAAGAACCTGAAAGATGAGCGCATGATTGGTGTTCTGAAAGCAGTGGCCGAACTGTTTGGATATACTTCCGCCAAAGGCCCAAGCGGACGCGGATACGGTATCGCATGCGGTTTCGATGCCGGTGCTTATGTAGCTCACATGGCTGAAGTAACAGTAGATAAAACCACCGGAAAAGTTAAGGTCGTCCGGGTGGCCTGTGCTCAGGACATGGGTTTTTGCATCAATCCGCAAGGTTCACTTATTCAGTTGGAAGGTTGTATTATAATGGGTTTGGGCTATGCGCTGACAGAAGAAGTGAAATTCACAGGTGGCGACATTCACACGAACAATTTTGGAAACTACCAGTTGCCGGTATTTTCGTGGATGCCTGAAATTCAAACCAAAATTCTTGATAAAAATGAAGCACCGCAAGGTGGCGGCGAACCGGGAATAATATGCATGGGTGGCGTACTCGCCAATGCCGTTTTCGATGCTGTTGGCGCAAGGTTATTCCAGTTGCCGATGACGCCGGAGAGGGTTTTGGAAGCAATTGCCAAGGTGAAATAAAACGATGCGCAGGAAAAATAATTTCCTGCGCAGAAAAATATAAACGGATGCGCAGGAAAGTATAAACGGGTGCGCAGGAAAGCAAAATTTCCTGCTTAGGGAATTTATTTTCCTAAGCAGGAAATTGTTTTTTAATTGCAGCTTTTATCCCAGCTTCCCGGCAAACGCCATCAGCTTCTCTTTCATACTTTTTAATTCAGCTTCGGAGAGTGTATCCGCAGCTTGGTTGATCAGTTCGTTGTATAAGGAAAGTTGATATCCGGCGTCATCAATAATGGATTTTTTCTGGTTCGAAGGGAATGACCCGAAATAAATTAGTCCTTCTTCCAGCGATGCAGCCAATTCCTTAAACCGGTTTTCGCCCAATTGGTTTTGTCCGTTTCGGGCATAAAGTTGAGCCATCAGAATGCTTTGATAGTCGACCGGCCAAAGTTTTAAACTCACTGTTTGTTCAGCTTTTTTTAGCACTTCAATGGCTTTGTCGGTTTGCTTTTCTTCTGTCAGACTTTTGGCCAGCCTGTAAAAAGCATTGCGTATTTGCATACTGGCCAGCATCCGGCGGTGGTGCCAGTCGAAATAAATAGCAGGGTTGGCCAGATTGTCCCAGTTGCATTTTTGCATCAGGTTTTTGTAGAGATTTTCAGTCTCAATTTTTCCCATGTCTATTACCGAATTGCTGTCGGTTTTCTGATCGGTCAGCCTGAAAACAAGTCCGTCAAAAATGAGGTGATCTTTCAATCCGTGTTCTTCCGCGTCAACGAATGCAGTGAAACAGACCGGGCGTTTTCCTTTGTTTGTGGCAATAATGTCCCAAAAAGCCAGATCGCCTTTGTTGATGGCGCGTTGCTTTAATTCCAGATGGATGGGTTCTTTCCCGGCCATTTCCAGTCTCATTTTATCAACAGGAATGTAACTGATTTGCTTCTGTCCTTCAACAGTTAATTTGGTTTTCGACGAGTCGCTGGCCACGAATTCAAGAATGTCGGTCAGCGGCTGTTCTGTTTCGATTTTCGGCACAACATACACGTAATCAAGTTGGCCTGACTGATATTTTTCCAGCGGGATGGTCATTTTCAGCGCTTCATTCTGATACATCTTCCGCTGTAATTGCTGAATGTACCATTCCGCCTGTAAATAGGGCATCACCACCACGCGAACATCGCGCCGGATGCCTTCCACTTCCTGACAATACCACAACGGATAGGTATCGTTGTCGGCATGGGTAAACAGGATCGCATCTTTTTCGCACGATTCCAGGTAATTTCGGGCCAAATCGCGGGCCGAATATCTTCCGGAGCGGTTGTGATCGTCGAAGTTTTGTGCCAGAAGTAAGATGGGCGAAGCTGCAAGGCAAAGAGCCAATGCAGAAGTTATCGACATTCTTTCTTTCAATAGTTTCTGAAGCTGATTGAAAACGGACAAAACACCGAGGCCAATCCAAATGCAGAAAACGTAGAATGAGCCAACATACACGTAATCGCGTTCGCGTGGAGTGTCTGGTATTTCGTTCAGGTAAACCACCAATGCAAAGCTCATCAGGAGAAAGAGCAAGCCGGTGCTTAAAAAGTTCTGCGGGTCGTTTTTGTATTGAAAACAGATGCCGAAAATGCCGATCAGTAATGGCAAAAAATAGTATGAGTTACGGCCTTTGTTTTCTTTTGCAGCCGAAGTGAGATGTGTTTGAGGACCAGCATTGTGGCTGTCGATAAAGGAAAATCCGGATTGCCAGTTCCCGTTTTGCAAATCGCCGTTGCCCTGAATATCGTTCTGTCGTCCGGCAAAATTCCACATAAAATAGCGCAGGTACATAAACCCAAGCTGGTATTTCAGAAAGAAAGAAACATTTTCCTGAAAGGTTGGAACGATTGTATTGGTCAGCTTGCCTTCGTCATCCTGAATCGGAACTTTTCGTCCTTTCAAATCGACCCAATTTTTATACGATTGAATATGCCCGGGTTCGTTGCTGTGCATTCGCGGAAAGAACCCGATGGTATTTTTATCATACTCAACATCAGGATTCAATTGGCTTTTGATGTATTTTCCTCTCGAGGCAATCCATGTGTTTCTTTCCTGATAACCTGTTACTGTAGAACCGAAATTTGCTCCGTACAAAATCGGGCGTGTTCCGTATTGTTCGCGGTTCAGGTAATTCAATAAACTGAATGTAGTTTCCGGATTTCCCTGATTGATTGGCACTCCGGCGGATGCCCGAACGATGGTTGCTACGTAGGAAGTATAACCAATCAGCAGAAATGTCAGGCACAAAATAGCCAGATTTAGCCCGGGCAATTGTTTGCGATGCGTGTAAAATAATCCTGCAGAGATTGCGCCGATCAATAAAATGAGGTAAGTGAACAATCCGGAATGAATGGGGAAATCGAGTTGGTTGACGAAAAAAAGTTCCAGATTTTTGGAAAGATCGAGAATTCCGGGAATCACGATTTTTAATAGAGCTATAATCCCGATACCGCTCACGATGATGGCCGCGAACAATCCTTTAAGGGAATACTTATATTTTCGGAAATAGATAATCAGGCCGACAGACGGAATTACCAGCAAATTCAGTAAATGCGCCCCGATGGAAAGCCCGATCAGGAAAAATATAAGGACAATCCACCTTGCAGAATCAGGCTCGACGGCTTCGCGTTCCCAGCGCGTTGCGACCCACAAAATAACGGCGCTGAACAACGACGAAAGAGCATAAACTTCGGCCTCGACTGCCGAGAACCAGAACGAATCAGTAAAAGCGAACGACAAGGAACCGATTGCTGCGGCTCCAAATTTCAGGATAAGTGGGAATGTTTTTCTTTGTTTTAGCTCAAGCTTTGAAATCAGCCAGACGATTGTCCAAAATAAAAATAAAATAGTTGCTGCGCTCGAAACTGCCGAAACGAGGTTAATTGTGTAAGCTGCTTTTCCCGGATCGCCAAAACTGAACAGCGAAAACACCCGGCCAAGCAACATAAATAGCGGCGCTCCGGGCGAATGGTTGATTTCAAGCTTATAAGCCGAAACCAGAAATTCACCGCAGTCCCAAAGGCTAAGCGTTGGTTCGATGGTGAAAATGTAAACGAAAAGTGAAAGGCTGAAAACGGCCCATCCGGCCAGATTGTTTATTCGTTGCTGATTCATGTCTGAACTTTTTCCTTTCAGTACACCTGGAAAGGAAAAAGTTCAGGAGAATTGAAGCATAATTTAGCTTACCTCTTTAAATTCCTTTAAAACGCTGGTTGCCAGTTCGTAGTTTAATTTGTAATCTTCGATGCGGAAGAACCCTGTGGTCATTTTGTGAAGATCCTCGTGGATGTTTTCCATTGATTGAGTGATTGTTGTGCGAAAAAATTTAGCACATTGCAAACAGGTTGACTGATCTAATTCGTCGGTGTTGTAGAACGCACTTTTTAGTTCTGCAATTGAATGTTCGTAGTTTTTATTTAGCCATAACCTTCGTGAGGTGAGCATCTTTTTGTTGATAAGCGCTCTTTGTGCCGCGCAGGTTGTCCCATCAAAATGGCAACTTACCAATTCAATGCATTCGTGTTTATCATCAAAATATTTACCCTCTTTCTCTGAAATCGAAAATAGCTTTTTCATCTTTCCTTTCATATCTTTCTAGCTATATTATTTATAATCGTTATAAATAAACGAATAAAATTTCAATAAACATACTGTCAAAATGAAATTTGATGTATTTAATCATCAGATTGTTAAGGTGGAACTCGGTGTATTCAAAGCAGTTCTAGTATTTTCAGTATTATTTTAGAAATTCTGCAGGAATTCCCTTGATCTTTTCAATTTCTATTTTTCTGATAAAAAATTCGCCGCCTTCCGATTGTAACTGAATTTTCCCTTTTGTAAGCGGTATTTTTAAGCCGTTTTCAACTTTACTGCAATTGGTGTTGACCATTACTACTTGTCCGTTTACAACGTGAACCGCAGTTTGTCCGAAACAGTATAAATCTACAGTGTTCCATTCTCCAAGCGGTTTTTCTGCATCTTTTGCCTTTTTCACGGAGCGCCCATTGTCTGTTTCGCTGAATGATGTTAACTGACCCTGCGGAGAATAATTAAAACTTTTGCCATCGTCACTTTTTAACACTTTGCTTTCGCAGTAAGTATTGGCCATCAGGTAGGTATCGCCCAGATTTTCGTGCATTAACTGATGTTCGATATTGGCCATCCAAGTTCCGAAAGCCGCGCCAAAAGGTCCATAGCTGTGGTAAAGTAGCCCGCTGTTGCGTTTTCCATAAACCTTTTCGCCCCATTTAAATTCCAGGCGAAGGTGGTAGTCTGCATATTCTTTCTTTGTAGCAAGCGAAGCAAAAATGTCGCCCGAAATGTGAATAACTTTTTTCCCGTCCATTTCAACGATGCTGTAAGTTGAAGCGGGGGTCGCTTTTTTAGCCAGATCTTCGAACCCTGTAATCGGGCTGCCAAGAAATATATCCCAGTTTTTTAAGTTTTTTCCGTTGAAAAGAGATTTTTGGGCAAATACTGAAGTTGATAGAAAACAAAAGGTTAAAGCAAAAAGAAGGTTTTTCATGGTACTTTGGTTTGGTGGTAATCGACAAAAAAAAACTGCCCTACAAAGATAGGGCAGTCTATCGGAATAAAAATTTGTTTTTAGTTTGAATGAGATGAAATTAACTGTTGTGCTCTTTCAAGAATGGCAGTATCATCAAGTAATACAACGCCTCCGTCCGGTCCTGGTTCAATATGTAATCCTACAGATTTTCCTCTGTCATAGTTTGCGCCTCCAAAATAATTTCTGACCGTTTCGACCTCGATATTAAACTCTTGCGCAATTTGGTGGATCGAACCGGCAGGTAAGCTGTCTTTGATGTGACGCAACTCGTTAAACGTGATTTTTCTCTCCATGACAATTAGTTTTTATGGTTTTACACTATCTATTCGGTTAAAATAACGCTTAAAGTTAGAATTAATAAATAAATAACAATGAGGGTATGATCATGTTTTTGTAACCGATTCTAAATACTGAAGAAAGTTTGGCTATTAAACAATTTGGAAAAAAGTCATTTGGTTCTGTTCTATAAGCATTTTAAATAAAAAAGTTTTGCAAAACTGTTAAGAAGCGATAAAATATTTAACAAATTTTAATAATCAATTGAGTCCTTTCTTGATTGCATCATAGATGGCCTGATGCATTTCAGTACGAATGTTCAGGTCGTAAATGGCTGAATTTCTTCTGGTAGGATATACACGGTTCGAGAGAAAAATAAACACGAGTTGGTTCTGCGGATCGACCCAGGTAAAAATGCCTGTGAAACCAGTATGTCCGTAACTTTCAGGACTTGCATCGGCTGCAGGGAATTTGTTCTTTATGCCCTTGATTCCCGGATTTGGTTTGTCGAACCCCAGCGCACGGCGATTACTGCTTGGTGAAAACTGAACTTTGGTAAATTCTGCGATTGTTTCAGGTAAAATAAATTGTTTTCCCCCGTAATACCCCGACTGAAGATACATTTGCATCACCTTTGCAAGGTCGTTGGCTTTGCTGAACAGCCCTGCATTTCCTGATACTCCGCCCATGAGCGCTGCCAGTTCGTCGTGCACGAATCCCTGCGAAAGTTCTTTTCTGAAAGTCAGGTCGTTTTCAGTGGGTACGATTTGGTCGGTCGGAAACCTTTCATACGGCTTGAATCCGGTTGAAGTAGCTCCCAAAGGTTTGTAAAATTCCTTGTATAAATATTCCTGAAAGGATTTTCCGCTCAGTCTTTCTATCATGTATGGAAAAAGGCTGAATCCCAAATCAGAATAAACATATTCCTTTTTGGCAAGTAAAGACGATTTGACAATATCTTTGATTATTTGATTTTTGAAATCATTTTTCACATACATGTCCTGTGAAATTCGGACCTGATATTGTTCTTCCGGATGATTTCTGAAAACATTCTCCCGCAAAGCCCCCCGTTTCCCCGGTTGGAGCCAGAACGGAAGGCCCCCTTGCAACCTTGCCTGATGGGTCAGAATATCTCTGACAGTCATTTCTGCTTTGTTTGTGTTTTTGAATTCAGCGAAATAGTCGGAAAACGGTGCGTCAAGATTGATCTTTTTTTCATCGAACAGCTTCATTATCGCCGGAAGTGGCGCAGTTATTTTTGTGACTGAAGCCAGGTCGTAAAGATGATGTTTTTGCACCGCCTGCTCATTTTCGTAGGTAAAATAACCGTAGGTGGATTGCAGTATTACTTTTCCTTCTTTGGCAATCAATACCTGACAACCCGGATAGGCCTTTCCTGCAAGTCCTCGTTTTGCAATCGAATCAATCAAATATTGAAGGTAGTGCGAATTGATTTTCACTTCTTCGGGAAATGTATATTTTAGTCGCTGGATTGATTTAGTGATAATTCCTGAATTGATTGGGAACATATTATTTACCGATACCGGCAACTTACCGCTGGCATTTGTGGCACCAAAAACGAGTTGGGCTGCCATTTCCTGCGCGTCATTGTCGTCCTGATAGGCGACAATCAAACTTTGTGTATTCTTTATTGCCGGGAAAAACTGTATTGAATAAGGATTTCCAAAAAAACAAATGACAGTATTCCTGTCTTTGAGCCTTTCAATCAAACTGATTTGCTGATCGGAGATTCCAAATCGTCTGTTTGGATATAAGCCCATTCCATGTATCCCGATAATTATCAGGTTATAAGGTGTTAACTGGGTAAGTAAACTGCTGATTTCTTGTTCCATCGGAATTTTTCCAATGTTGAAATGATCAATTTGAGTGTAATTTTCGAGCATATTCTGAAACGGCGCAAGCTGATCAGAGCCGATTGACAGACTGGCGATTTTTAGCGTATCAAGCTGCTGCAAAGGGATGATATTTTGCCTGTTCTGCAATACAGTCATGGACTGTTCCTGAAGCAGGCGTTTGGTAAGCAAATATTGGTTGTTGTTTAATTTAGCGTGTAGATTTTTTGTGTCAACCAATTTTTGCTTGTCGAGTCCAAGCCATTTTTTGATGGTTAAAATTTTTCTGCATTTTTCATCGATTTCTTCAACCGATAATTCTCCTTTCTCAATTGCTAATCTTACAGCATCAATGGCTTTGTCTAGTCGGGGCACAATTTCGAGCATATCGTTTCCGGCCTTCAGCGCTTTTACCGAAGATTCGCCCGAAGAATAGAGGTTGCTGACACCTTTCATATTCATTGCATCTGTTATCACCAAACCCTTGAACCCCAAATCTTTTTTTAATTTGATGTTGATTATTTTTGGTGACAATGTGGCCGGAATCTTTGCATTCGCGTCGAGCGCCGGAACATGTAAATGTCCGGTCATTACTGCACCAATTCCTCTGTTGATGAGGTATGCGAACGGGAATAATTCGAGCGAATCGAGCTGTATTTTCGTTTGTTTTATTACAGGGAGGTCGTGATGAGAATCGGTTTGTGTATCCCCATGTCCCGGGAAATGCTTGGCAGTGGCCAATACCCCGGCGTCCTGCATTCCACTTGCATACAACCACGACTTGCGTGCAACCTGCAACTTGTCTTCTCCAAACGACCTGTGATTGATGATCGGATTGGCCGGATTGATATTGACGTCGCAAACAGGCGCCATGTTCATGTGAACTCCCAGCATACGGCATTGCTGTCCAATTTCAAATCCCATTCGGTAAATTAGTGAATCATTTGAAATGGCCCCCAACGCCATTTGAGCGGGATAATTCAGTGTTGAATCCAATCTGAAACCAAGACCTGTTTCGGCATCAATGGAAACAAGCAACGGTATTTTTGATGCTTGCTGAAGTTTGTTGCTGATATTTGCCTGGTTGACCGGACCGCCCTGCATGAAAATTATTCCGCCAACCTGATACTGATCGATCAATTTTATAAGCTCATCGGTTTTTTGATTTTTCATATTCGAATAAGCCTGAATCATAAATAATTGACCGATCTTCTGATCGAGGCTCAAAACGTTCATGATCGAATCGACCCATCGATCATTCAACATTTTCTGAAATGGTGGATTTTGTTGGGCGGAGCAATACCCTGAAAATAAAATCAGGATACTCAAAATCGTAATATATCTCTTCATCGCATATCTGTTCAATTGGTAAAGGTAAAAAACAATGTGAATTTCGTTGTTTTTCGTGATGCGATTTGAATAAAAAACCAATCAATTCTGTTTTTAGATTTGTTGATAAATTAATACACTTTGCATTTAGTTGTAATTCGCATTGATAAAGTAATTTACATTTCAAAAATTCACACTTTAGTATAAAATTTAGTATGAAATGTTCCTAAAAACAGCGTTTTTGGAACTTATTGCCATGAATGTTAAAATATGTAAAAATCATTTATTACTTTTGATACCAAACTATGCTTGTTTTTCGTTATTTATAAAAGATTTCCTTGAAGAAACTTGGCTACATACTGTTACTGATACTTGCTTTCGGCTATTTTATTTCGTGCGAAGACGAGAAGTATCTTTCATCCTCGGATGTGAAGCTTGGTTTTTCTGTTGATACAGTGATGTTTGACACTGTTTTTACGACCGTCGGTTCAACTACCCAGCATTTAAAAATATACAATCCTTATGACCAAAAAGTTTTAATCTCTTCCGTCAAGCTTGCCAAGGGTGAAATGTCCAATTTCAGGTTAAATATCAATGGTGTTTCTGCCAATGAAGTAAATGATCTTGAAATTGCTCCATTCGATAGTTTATACATTTTTGTTGAAGTGACGATTGATCCAAGTGGTCAAAATCTTCCGTTGGTTGTAAAGGATTCTATTGTTTTTTTAACCAATTCGAATAAACAGGATGTTGATCTGGTTGCCTGGGGACAAGATTTTGTATTAATCAAACAACAGCGATTGAAGAATACTACGTGGACGAACGAGAAACCTTATCTGGTGTATAATTACGCTTTTGTTGACAGTAATGCGACACTTACCATTGAGCCTGGTACAAAAATTTATTTTCACAAAGAGGCTGGCTTGTATGTTAAAGGCAAGGTGTTGGCCAAAGGAACTGTTGAAAACCCAATTGTTTTTCATGGCGACAGGCTCGAGGATGTATATTCAAATGTACCTGATCAATGGAATGGTATTTTATTGTATTCGGGAAGTTTAAACAACGAATTCACGAATGTTGAAATAAAAAATGCCAACATCGGCTTGCAAGTTGGTAACATTGAAGATGAAGGTTTTGCCACGGTCAAGCTGTCCAATACAAAGATTCAGAATATGGCGTTTGCAGGAATTTTTGCCATGAAATCTGAAATTGTGGCCGATAACTGTCTAATTACCAATTGTGGATCTTTTGGCGTTGCTTTATTGGTGGGCGGCAGCTATGAATTTAATCATTCGACCATCGCCAATTATTGGGGTGGTTATTCATCGAAAGTACGCACAACTCCAGCCTTGTGGATTCAAAATTTCGTGACATATAAAGTCGATTATATTGGTGATCTGTCGAAAGCAAATTTTGGGAACTGTATCATCGCCGGCAATATTATTGATGGAAACGAACTTCTTCTTGGTAAAAAAGCTGAAGCATTGTTTAATTACAAGTTTGACAAATGTCTCATTCAGGTGGCCGATACGTTCAAAACATCAAATACCGATCATTTTGTCAACATCCTGAAAGGCCTGGATCCTAAGTTTGTCGATCCTTACAAGAAATATAATTTTGAGCTCGACACCTTAAGTCCTGCCAAAGATGCCGGAAGGCTGAGTATTGGCCGGCTGGTTCCAACTGATTTGAAAGGCCGCGACCGGCTTCTTGACAAAGGTCCGGATCTTGGTGCATTGGAACGTCAGGAGAAAAAAGCAAAATAAATCTTCCTGAATTTTATCGCTCATTCGGTGCCACGCTTTTCCAATCATTATGAGACACATCGTTTTAGTACTGCTGATACTTTTCTCAAATGTTCCAAAATGCTTTTCTCAGGCAAATAAGTTGAGCGATGAGTTTACATTCATGTTTTACAATACGGAAAATTTCTTCGATTGCGAAAATGATTCCCTGACACAAGATGATGAATTTACCCCTGACGGAGCCAGGAGATGGAATTATAGCCGGTTTTATAACAAAGCTGATCGGTTGGCCAAGGTTATTTTAGCTGCCGGAAAATGGAATGCCCCGATTTTCGTTGGACTTTGTGAGGTTGAAAGTCAGCAAGCTCTTGAAGTTTTGGTAAAACAAACCCCGCTCAATAAATTCAATTATAAGATTGTTCACAAAGATTCTCCGGATGAACGTGGAATTGATGTCGCATTTATTTACAGGTCTGAATTATTTAAACCTTTTGATTATAAAGATATTCCATTAATTGATCCGCTAAATCATGAATTTAAATCGAGGGATATCCTTCGGGTTAGCGGAATCTTGAATAATGGAGATACCATCCATGTTTTTGTAAATCACTGGCCTTCGAGGTATGGTGGAATGATGGAAACAGTGCGGTTGCGGGGTTTGGCTGCCAAAACTTTGAAAACATCCATTCAGGAATTTTTTACTGAATATCCGAAAGCAAAAATAATTTGTATGGGTGATTTTAACGATACACCCGAAGATGAAAGTTTGTCACGGATACTTAATGCCTTAAAAAGCGACGATCCTGATATTAAAGGTGAATTGATAAATCTTTCCTTTGGATGGATGACAAAGCAGGTTCAAACCCTTAAAAATATGTATTCATGGCAGGTGTTCGATCAATTGATAGTTTCAGATTATTTTCTTGAAAGTGGTTCTTTCATGACGGCAATAAAAGCCGAAATTTTTGATGCTGCTTTTTTGTTGGAGCCTGATAAAAAATATGGTGGAGTTAAGCCGAAAAGAACCTATGTCGGTTTCAAGTACCAGGATGGATTCTCCGACCATCTGCCGGTATTATTGAAGTTCCAGTTATCATATCATTGATTGGTAACAGGAATTAATCCCATTTCTTTTCCTTTTTCAAGCATGAATTGATATGCCGGATCATGTTCGTTTGGAATGATACCATCGAGAATTGCATCTTTTATTGCTGCTTTTATCAAACCCACTTCGCGGCAAGGTTCCAGTCCGAAAACTTCCATAATGGTTTCCCCTGAAACCGGTGGCTGGAAATTTCGGATGTGATCACGTTCTTCAAGGTCTTTCAGTTTTTGCCTGACAAGCTGAAAATTTCCGTAGTACTTTGCGACTTTTTCGGGATTTTTAGAAGTGATGTCTGCTTCGCAAAGTGTCATCAAATCATCCACATCATCGCCTGCCTCGAACAATAACCGACGTATGGCCGAATCAGTAACCACTTCTTCAGAAAGCACGATTGGACGCATGTGAAGTTCAACAATCTTCTGCACATATTTCATCTTTTCATTCAGCGGGAATTTCATTCTTTTAAACAGTGCAGGTACCATTTTGGCTCCCACAAAATTGTGCGAATAAAAAGTCCAGCCAAGTTGTGGCGAGTACTTTTTTGTCGCAGGTTTGGCAATGTCGTGCAACAGTGCCGACCATCTGAGCCACAGATTGTTTGTGTTGGGCGCAATTCTGTCAAGCACCTCCAGGGTGTGGTAAAAGTTATCTTTATGTCCAACTCCTTTCACAACTTCGCGTCCTTTCATCCGGTGCAATTCAGGAAAAATGATTTCAAGCAAACCGGTTTTGTCAAGCAACCTGAACCCAACTGAAGGTTTAGCGGAAAGAATTATTTTGTTTAGTTCTTCCCCGATTCGTTCTTTCGAGATAATGTGGATTCGGTTTTTATTGAGCGAAATAGCTTCCAGTGTTTTTTCTTCAATTGTGAATCCCAGTTGAGTAGCAAACCGAATGGCACGCATCATGCGCAAAGGGTCATCTGAAAAGGTAATTCCGGGTTCGAGCGGAGTACGGATAATCTTATCCGTTATGTCCTGAATTCCTCCAAACGGATCAATCATTTCCCCAAAACGATCTTTGTTCAGGCAAATTGCCAGCGCATTGATGGTGAAATCCCGCCGGTTCTGGTCTTCTTCCAGCGTGCCATTTTCGACCATTGGCTTGCGCGAATCTTCGTTGTACGATTCTTTTCGTGCACCAACAAATTCAACTTCAAGCGACTGATATTTAAGCATGGCAGTTCCAAAAGTTTTAAAAACACTGACCTGAATATTTGGACCTAATTTTTTTGCGACTATTTCAGCAAGTTCAATGCCGCTTCCAACAGTAACAACATCAATGTCCGGTGAGTTGCGGTTTAAAATCAAATCCCTGACAAAACCGCCGATGACATACGTTTCCTGTTTTAATTGGTCGGCAGCCTCTGAAATGACTTTAAATATAGGATGGTTCAAATGTTTCTTCATTCGAAAATATTGTTATTAATTAATTGATTATTAAGCGTTCTCATAGCTTGTCCCGATCTGTCGGGAGAACTCACATGCCAGAAAGCATCCACATTAAACATTAATTTTCATTTTCTTTTTGTGCCGCCACCTTTGAATCATTTCAGCGGCATGTTCGTTTCATGTAATAAATTCAGGAAATGTTGTATTTAAATAAGTATATATGACAATTTGTTTTTATAATTGTGACAAAATTACCATTTATTGCTTTTTAGCACTCAATAAAAACTTTTTATTTTAATGGCATATGAATTGATATGCATATATCAGAAAATGTAGATATTTATATAATTAAAATTCAAAATCATGTTAGAACATTTAACCAAAGAGACATTCAAAGAAAAAGTATTCAACTTTGAACTCAATAAGGAATGGAAATTTGAAGGAACAACTCCTTGTATGATTGATTTTTATGCCGATTGGTGCGGTCCATGCAAAATGGTTGCCCCGGTGTTGGAAGAACTGCAAAAGGAATATGGCAGTAATCTGGTAATTTACAAGGTGAATACCGAAGACGAGCGTGAATTGTCGGCTGTATTTGGTGTACAAAGTATTCCTTCATTGTTGTTTGTGCCGCTTGAAGGTCAGCCACAAATGGCTATGGGAGCTCTTCCGAAATCAACTTTTGAACAGGCGATAGCCGAAGTTCTGAAGGTTCAGAAACCAGTCATAAATTAATTTAGTTACGACAATATTTCCAGAATTTTCTCAAGATGTATTCCTCTGGAACCTTTTATAAGAATTAGTTTATTTTCAATAGGTTGTGTTTTTAGGTAGTTGGAAAGGAGTTCGGCGTTGTCGAACTTCTTTTTTTTATTTCCGGTAGTTGCCTTTTTAAATTGCGGACCAACTAAATATACTTCTGAAAAATTTTGTGATTCAATAAAATCTACGATTTTCTGGTGCTCTTCGTCTGATGCTTCGCCCAACTCGAGCATATCCCCCAATATGACACATTTTTGGTCGTTCTGAATGTTTGCAAAATTGGTGAGGG
Source organism: Prolixibacteraceae bacterium (assembly GCA_019459485.1). Lineage (GTDB taxonomy): Bacteria > Bacteroidota > Bacteroidia > Bacteroidales > Prolixibacteraceae > Aquipluma. The sequence continues at coordinate 13,025 of JAIBEZ010000074.1, read as the reverse complement.
CCATCATCATGCTGGTTGGATTTGCGTTGTAGGCATCCATTATAACGGTATTCTTTTCTTTCCTGATCAGTTGTGAACGGTTGTTCGAAGGGGTGTATTCTTCCAGGGCTTTCTGGATTTGCAACGGGTCAACTTCGAAATATTTACCAATGCAGGCCGCAGCAAGAAGATTCTCGAAATTGTAGTCGCCAATTAATTTCGATTTTAAATATAGCCAGCCTTTCGGAAAAAGTGCCTTAACCACCAGGCTGTATCCGGTAGTGGCCAATTCGCCGGTCAAAAAACAGCCGTCCGATTTTCCGTAGGTAATTTGCTCCAGATCTTTTGCCTGTTTAATCAAAAGAGGATTGTCTGCATTGATAAAGCATTTTCCCCCTTTCTGCCTGAGGAAACCGTACATTTCAGACTTTGTTTGGATGACGCCTTCAAAAGAGCCAAATCCTTCCAGATGAGCTTTCCCCATATTTGTTACCAGTCCAAAATCAGGATTGGCGATGTCGCACAAAAGTTTGATCTCGCCAATGTGATTTGCGCCCATTTCAATAATTCCGATTTCTGTTTCCGGGGTCATTGACAAAATGGTTAGCGGAACTCCGATATGGTTATTTAGGTTGCCCTGAGTGTAATTAACTTTAAATTTCTTTGACAACACTGCAGCGATTAGCTCTTTGGTGGTCGTTTTTCCATTTGTTCCGGTGATTGCCAGCACTGGTATTTTAAGTTCGTCGCGATGAAATCTGGCCAGTTTCTGCAAGCTGGTCAAAACATCTTCCACCAAAATCATCCGGTCATCAACGACAAATTCAGGCTCGTCAATTATTGCAAAAGCTGCACCTTTTGACAACGCCTCTCCAGCGTATTTATTCCCGTTGAAATTCTCCCCTTTCAAAGCAAAGAAAATGCTGTTGGCCGGGATGCTCCTGGAGTCTGTAGTTACTATCGGGTACTGCCTGAAAAGTTGATATAATTTGGCTGTTTCCATGATTTATTAAAAAAGAAAACCTCACTTTTTCAAAAATGAGGTTTTTATATTGAATTGAATTTTTTTCTTTAAAATCCATCAGGACTTCCAACGCGTGTCATCGCGCAACGGAATCCAAGGTCATTGGATGCTTCTGTTTCAGGCATATACCTTCGTGTTCCGGGAATCAACCAATAAGGGCGATCTTTCCAGCTTCCTCCTTTAAAAACGCGGGTATTGTCGGAGATCAATGAAGAGAACTGACCTTCTTTATCAGATTGGATATACATCGAATTGGTTTGTGTTTTTTCTTTTAATGCATTCCAGTCTTCTCCTTCAATAATTTGCGAACGATAATCGCCATCCTTGAAGTTACGGGCATCGGCAATTGTATCTTTAATTAATTCACCGTAGATGTCACGCATTAGCTTTCCTTCTGCATCGGTGCGGTATTTTGTAAATGTATTTCCGCGGAAAGGTTGAAATTCTGCCACATCATCGGATGATAGCGGGCGGTAAACATCATATACCCATTCGTTTACATTTCCGGCCATACAATAAAGGCCGTAATCGTTTGGTTGGTACGACATCACAGGAGCGGTAATATCGGCATTGTCGTTAAGTGAACCTGCCATACCCATCAAGTCACCCCTGCCACGTGTAAAGTTGGCCATCATTCTTCCCTTGGTTTTTTTAGAGTCATCACGAAGATAATTTCCGTTCCATGGATATAATTTACGGTCGGTCAATAATTCATCTTCGGTGTTTCCAACCAGGCCAAGGGCTGCATATTCCCATTCAGCTTCGGTTGGCAGGCGATAGTTTGGCAGCAAAAGGCCATCTTCCCAACGCACCCTGCGGCCTGCACCTGAAGCGTCTGTAAGTGGTTTTTTTCCTTCGGTACCCTGATACAATCCTGCAAGGAACGATTCGGTAGTAAATACATTTTGGCCACTTTGCGCCTCGTCAGGAGTGATAACACCTTTATCGATAAGAACTTTTTCGTTAACGCGATCGGTTCTCCATTTTGAATACGAATCAGCCTGTTTCCATGAAACTCCCACAACAGGATAGTTTCCGTATGCCGGATGACGAAGATAATTGTTAACATACGGTTCATTGTATGCCAATTCTTCACGCCAAACCAATGTGTCGGGCAGTGCAGTTTGGTATTTTTCGGGATTTTCCGGATAAACCCTTCTCAGCCAGAAAAGATATTCGCGGTAATCAAGGTTTGAAACCTCAGATTCATCCATGTAAAAGGAAGCAACCGTAACTCTTCTCGGAAGATTGTTCCAGTCGAACATCACATCCTGTTCAACGCGACCCATCGAGAATGTTCCTCCCTGTATGAAAATCAATCCGGGACCTGTTGCCTGTGCATAATTGTCATCAGCCTGAAAGCCACCCAGTTTGGGATCGCCAAATTGCCATCCTGTTGAATGTGATGTGTCTGATTTTCCGCCACCCTTTCCAAATAATCCGCACCCTGCCATTAATGCAGCAAGACCAAATAACATTATGGATTTTAATTTCATGTGTTTATAATTTGTTTTTTAATTGCCACATGGAACTCGCCAATATTCATCCTCCTGTGTCCGATTTACCGGGATGGCTCGTTTCATCTGTTTATATCTTTTCCGTTTTTTTTAAGACCCACAAATATAACTAAATTGTTGAATTGATATTGTTCGCGTATTCAAACTTTTTTTGGCACGAAGTTGTTTGAACTTTGTACTTTTGCTTTTCGCTTGAGGCGTCTGCGTGGAAAATGTTGGTGTCAGAAACATAAGCTAACAATATAAATCCTGTTTGATCGTTTAGTGAATAATTTATTTAAAACACGAAAATGCGAAGTTTATTGCTTTTTTTGGTGATGCTTTTTAATGCCACTCTACTCTGGTCGGTCGATTTTCAAAGAGCAATTGTATGGCATCAACCCAATTCGGTTGCTAAATCTGAATTAATTCAAGGTCCGGATTTTTTTGAAGGAGCTGTTTTAACCGGAAAAAGCAAATTGCCTCTCTGGATAGAAAATTTCGAACTGCAATCTTCAAATGCTGAAGTTTCTGTTTCAAATACCGTATTCGAACCTTTCAACAATCCTTCAATCACAATGCCTGATTCGATTGGAGCCGAACTGAAATATTCCAGAGAGATTGGTACTTCAGCAGGTAAAACCTATATGCGTGTGTCTGTTTTTCCATTTGTTAAAAGAGACAATCAAATCCTGAAATTAACTGAATTCACATTGTCTGTCAGCGAAACTTCCAAATCGCTGAAATCAGCAACGGCTAGTTACCAGTGGAAGTCAGGATCTTTCCTTGCTTCAGGAAAATGGACAAAAATAAAAACCAGTAATAAAGGTATATACAAAATCACATTCGATCAGTTAAGATTATGGGGTTTTGCCAATCCTGAAAAAGTGGTGCTGTATGGAAACGGAGGGCTTATGCTGCCGGTTTTAAACAAAGATTTAAAGTCCGATGACTTGCTGGCGTATCCTGTTTGGAAGGGAAAAGACAATGCAAACAAAGATTGTTTGTTCTTTTATTCCTCCGGAAGCATTCGGTTTAACCTAAATGCCCAAACCGGCAACTTTACCCATCAGCAAAATTCGTATTCTACGGATACCTATTTTTATCTGTCGGAACAGGGCACTCCCTTGCTAATTGAGAAAGCTGCCGAACTGACCGAAAGTGCCGGCAGACAAGTGGCAACTTTCCCGAACTATACATTTTACGAAAAGGAATTACTCAACTTAATTTCATCAGGCAGCCAATGGTTTGGCGAACGTTTTAATCAGGGCGCATCGCATTCTGTTAGCTTGTCGCTTGACAATCCTGATTTGAGCAAAGCTGCCGCGATTACGGTTGCAACCGCCGGCAAGTCTTCAGATCCAAGCAGTTTGAACGTTTTTATAAATGGAAAAACCATTGGTAGTATTGTATTTCAGGCACTTGCCCCCAACGATGCTACGCAGGTTTATGCACACGAAAGAATTGTAAATTATTCAGAAACCCTTCCTTCAAAAAACATTGCACTGAAATTGACATACAACGCAGACAACAGTTTGTCTGAGGCCTGGCTTGACTATATCTCTGTCAATTACCAAAGTAATTTGACTATGGCTGGCGACGTCACTTTTTTCAGGGGAAGAGGTGCCGAAGGTACTGCTCAAATTTCAGAATTTGTGCTCTCAGGCGCTACTTCCGGATTGAAAATATTTGACGTAACCAACCTTCATCAGACGGTTGAAATGCCTGCAAGTTTTGCCGACAGCCAAATGAAATTTAAGTCGAATTCACCACTCATGATGGAATACGTGGCTTTTAACCCTTCAGGAGCAACTATTTCAGTACCCGAATTGGTAGGCGACGTTGCAAATCAGAATTTACATGCAGCCGATTTAGCTGAAATGATTATTGTTGCACATCCCACCTTTACGAATGTTGCCAACGAATTGGCTGAATTTCACCGGACCACCGATCAGATGTCCGTTCAGGTGGTTACTCCAGAAGTAATTTACAATGAGTTTTCAGGCGGACTGCCAGATCCGTCGGGATTTCGCAATTATTTCAGGATGTGCTACGACCGCGGAAATCAATCAGGAAAGAAAACGTTGAAATATATTTTATTGTTGGGTGATGGCACGTTTGACAACCGAAATATTCAGGGCAAAAACCTGAATTTTATACCAACCTATCAGTCGGTCAATTCGCTTTCGCCAACAGAGTCGTTTGTTACCGATGATTTTTTTGTGATGCTTGACGAAAATGAAGGCATTTCTAATGGAATTATCGACCTTGGAATTGGACGGATACCAGCGCGAACCAAAGATGAAGCTGAAATTGTATTGGATAAAATAATGAATTACCGGCTTCAGGAAACGATGGGAAACTGGCGAAATGTGGTGACTTTTATTGGCGACGATGAAGATAACAGTACGCACATGTGGCAGTCGGAACAAATTGCCAATTTGGTAAATGCCAACTACCCGGCTTTTTATACCGATAAAATTTACTTTGATGCTTTCCGGCAAATTTCAACTTCAGGAGGTGAAAAGTATCCGGATGTAACGGCTGCCATCAATAACAGGGTGAAGCAGGGCACATTGGTCATGAATTATACCGGACATGCCAACGCGGAAAATCTGGCCGATGAAAAAGTTCTGGATGTTGGAACCATTAACTCATGGAGCAATTCAAAGCGATTGCCGATTTTCGTAACTGCTACCTGCGAATTCAGCCGTTTCGATGACAATGAAACCTCGGCAGGCGAGCATATCCTGTTTAATCCGATCGGCGGGGGAATTGGCCTTTTTTCAACTACCCGGCTGGTTTATTCAGGTGCTAATTTTACGCTGAACCGTCAGTTTTTCAAAAATATTTTCGAGAAAGATGAGCAAGGCAATCACCTTCGGATGGGCGATGTGATGCGGCAGGCAAAGGCATCTGCCAATACGGGCATCAATCAGCTTAATTTCACTTTGCTGGGCGATCCGGCACTACGCCTGGCATATCCCGATTTTCAGGTAAAAACAAGCACTATCAATAATAAAGATGTTAATGTACAAACTGATACAATTGGATCGCTTACAGTTGTTACAATCAGAGGTTTTGTTGCCGATAACAGCGGAGCTAAAATGACTTCGTTTAATGGTGAAATTATTCCAACCGTTTACGACAAAGCAATGCAGGTAGAAACACTGGGAAATTCAGGTGAAACGCCGATGGACTATACGGTACAGAATAATATTATTTATAAAGGGCTGGCAAGCGTTAAAGATGGTGAATTCGAGTTTTCTTTTTTTGTCCCGAAAGATATTTCATTCAAGCTGGGCAAGGGGAAGATTCTATACTATGCTTACAATGAGACAATGGATGCTCATGGTTCTTTCGATGGTTTTTATTTGGGCGGGTCATCCGGTAGTTCAATTTCGGATTCAAAAGGGCCTGAAATTGATTTGTTCCTGAACACCGAATCGTTTAAAGACGGAGGGAAGGTGAGTGCCAGTTCAGTTTTAATTGCCAATATTGCCGATGAAAACGGTATCAACACGGCAGGAACCGGAATCGGTCATGATATCACCGCTGTTCTCGATGGCGATTATTCCAACATTTTGGTGTTAAATGATTTTTTTCAGTACGATAAGAATAGCTATACCAGTGGGAAAATTGTATTTCCGCTGAGTAATCTGGCGGAAGGAAATCATACCTTGACAGTAAAAGTTTGGGACGTGCTGAATAATTCGTCGGAAGTGGAAATTAATTTCGTGGTGAAAGACGATTTACGGATTGAAGACCTGGTATGTTACCCAAATCCGGTGCAGGACCAAACCAATTTTGTTTTTACGCACAATCAACCTGACGAAACTTTTGATGTAACGCTTGAAGTTTTCCAGGCTTCAGGAACACGGGTTGACATGCTGCAAAGAAAAGTTGGTTCGCAGGGAACCGAAAGCCTTCCGTTTGAATGGACCCCTTCCTCAAGGCTGGTGAAAATGACACCGGGTGTTTATATCTACCGCATTACAGCAACAATTGATGGAAAAACAGGCAGTGCATCGGGACGATTGGTATATGTATATCGCTAAATAATGAGGAAGTAATGAAATTTTCAATACTATTTCAGGAGAAAGTCCGTTTAGCAATTTGAGTTGTCAAAGGTTGCTACTACTCAACAAAGCCCTATATTTGCAAATTCAAAATTTTGACCAATTTAATATGAAGAAGTTAAACGTATTATTGACTGTAGTTCTTTTATCAGTTTTGTTTGTACAATATGCCAACGCACAAAAAACCTCCACTACCGGAGCAAATACAATCACCACTGGTGTGCCGTTTTTAACCATTGCCCCCGATTCACGTGGTGGAGCTATGGGGGATGCAGGAGTTGCCACTTCTCCTGACGCCAGCTCGCAGCACTGGAACCCTGCAAAATATGCCTTTGCCGAAAGTGAAATGGGTGTCGCATTGTCATACACTCCATGGTTGCGCAATTTGGTGTCGGACATCAATCTTGCCTATTTAGTTGGCTACAAACGTTTGGATGACGATCAAACTGTCAGTGCATCGCTTCGATACTTTACATTGGGCGATATTACTTTTATGAGCGAATATGGTGATCCAACAGGGCAGCAAAGTCCGAATGAATTTGCTGTTGACTTTGGCTACACCCGTTTATTATCCGAAAAATTTTCCGGAGCCGTTGCCATTCGCTACATCCGTTCCGATCTCACCGGCGGTCAGTTGGTAAATGGAACAGAAACTCATGCCGGAAATTCTTATGCTGCTGACGTTGCTTTTTACTATCAGAATGAAATTCGTGTCAATCGAAAGATGTCAGTTTTGGCAGCCGGTATTGACATCTCAAATATTGGTGCCAAAATCTCCTACACCGACGGTGAAACCAAAGATTTTATTCCTACCAATATGAAATTGGGGGTTTCCTATAAAACCGAAATGGACAAGTACAATACAATTACGATTGCCCTTGATGCCAATAAATTATTGGTACCAACACCCGATACTGCCAGTGTGGATATTATTACTGGCTTAGGTTCAGGAAAATCCGTTGTTGCAGGTATGTTTAGTTCATTTACCGATGCACCGGGCGGAATGTCAGAAGAATTCAAGGAAATTAATTTTTCGATTGGTGCAGAATACTGGTACAACAATCAGTTTGCTTTGCGTGCCGGTTATTATTACGAAGACGAATCCAAAGGAAACCGCAAGTTTTTTACAGCAGGAGCTGGTTTAAAAATGAATGTTTTCGCGCTCGATTTTTCTTATCTGCTGCCGGTTGCCCAAAATAATCCACTGGCAAATACACTAAGGTTCACACTCTCTTTTGATTTCGAGGCGTTTAATAAACAACGAAAGTAAATAAATGAATTTCCGGATAGGTTACGGATACGATGTACACCGTTTGGCTGAAGGTGAAACCTTGTGGTTAGGCGGTGTTCTTATTCCTCACAGCAAAGGCACAGTTGCCCATTCTGATGGCGATGTGTTGCTTCATGCCTTGTGCGACGCCATGTTGGGTGCAGCCAAAATGGGCGATATCGGGAGACATTTCCCGGATACTTCTTCAGACTACAAAAATATTGACAGCAAAATTTTACTGGCGCAAACCAATAAGTTGATCGCTACAAAAAACTACCGGGTCGGAAACCTGGATGTGACGGTGGCTGCACAACAACCCAAACTCAAACCGTTTATTCCTGAAATGGAAGAAACCATTGCCCGAATTCTTGGAATTGATGTGGATGCCGTTTCAATCAAAGCCACCACCACCGAAGAACTGGGCTTTGAAGGCAGGGAAGAAGGCATTTCGGTTCACGCGGTGGTATTACTTGAAATTGTGAGCTGAAAATTTGTACTTTTAATCCAAAATTGATATCATGATAACAAAAGCACAAATAGTAAATACCCTTGATAGTTTGCCTGAAAATGTGACTATTGAGCAGGTTATTGAGCACTTGATTTTTGTGGACAAAGTCCGAAAGGGATTGGATGATTCAGAAGAGGGAAGGATAAATACTGTTGAAGAGGCGAAAGAAAAATTAAAGAAATGGTTATGAAAAAAACTTTGGTAATCGGGGCCAGCGAAAATCCCGATCGTTATTCGAACAAGGCGATTAAGGCTTTGTTATCGCACAATCACGAAGTTGTTGCTTTGGGATTGAAAAAAGGGACTGTTGAAGGAGTTGCTTTCCACACCGAAAAAAAACAGTTTGAAAATATCGATACCGTAACAATGTATGTCGGGCCGCAAAACCAGCCGGAATACTATTCCTATATTATTGGCTTAAAACCTCGCCGGGTGATTTTTAATCCCGGAACTGAAAATCCGGCATTTATCAGTCAACTTAAAGCTGCCGGTATTTATCCTGAAATTGCCTGTACCCTGGTTTTACTGGCAACCGGACAATTCGAATAATGGAAACAATCCAATCCATTCAGGAATTCGAGCAACTTTTAGCCGAACAGGATGCTGTGCTGGCGTATTTTTCTACTGAAATTTGCTCCGTTTGCAAGGTTCTGAAGCCTAAAGTTTCAGAAATGGTTTCCGAATCATTCCCCCTGATGAAAATGGTTTTTGTAGAATCAGATAAATTACCCGAACTGGCTGCGCAAAACCGTGTTTTTGCCGCTCCAACCGTGGTAGTTTATTTTGCCGGTCGCGAAACAATCCGCAAAAGCCGCGCATTCGGCATTGATGAATTGAAAGCAGAAATCCAGCGGCCCTATAAAATGCTTTTTGAGGAGTAAATAACATTGGAGATGATGGTAGCTTCGTTGGCTTACCCCTGTGATACAGGGTATTGCCCTGTCTCTACACATAAATACCCGAATAACTTTATCGATGCAAAAATTAACCCGGATGGGTTTAATTTTAATGACCTCCAATGAAATTGGGGGTTAATGAGCAACCACAGGCCGCAACCCGAAGCGGGTTGAATATCTAAGGTGTAAGATTTTGGATGAACAACAATGCTACCTTACTTTGTGGTTAAGCGATGCCACGAAGTAACCAATAAACATAGAAAGGGAATTTTGTCGTACATCCCGAAAAAGTATTGACCTTTTAAATTAGTCGTATTTTCCATCTTTTTGGTGATCTGTCGGTGCTTTTAGCCACGATATCGATGTTTTTAGCCACGATGGATATATTTATAGCCACGAACTTTATTTATTTAGCTACGATTGTGTGTCTATCTGCATAAATATTTTAGCTAATAGCTCCGATGTCGTGTTAATTTACTGTGATAATGCTGTATTATGGATATAAAAGTTGTATCTTTCTTGCGAAAGATTTAAAAAACCAATTATGGAACAACTTGCAATAATCGCTATGGTAAGGCGTGAGATGAATCGTAAAAATATTAGTGGCGCAGGGTTGGCCCGCGCTTTAAAAGTTAACCCTTCGTCGGTGATGGGCATGTTCGGCCGATCTACATTACAGGTACAACGACTGGCCGAGATATCAGAATTCCTCAACTATAATTTTTTCAGTGAGATAGCCAGGAAACTTCCCTGCACCGAACCCGATAATTCAGAACTAGCCTGGTTGCAAAACAGAATTAAAGAGCTGGAATTGGAGGTTGGCATTTTGCGTCAAACCATCAGAGACCTGGCAGGTAGGTAATTACTGAGACTGCGACTGACCATTGATCACTATTCAAAAAGCCCATCGATCATCTTTTCATCCGTCAGATTTGGCAACGTCACAATCAGGTTTGGATTTTCCTGCATGGCGCGTTGAATGGCAAATAGGGCTGGTTCGTTTCTGGCCCAGCTGCGGCGGGCTATTCCGTTGTTCACGTCCCAGTGAAGCATCTGTTTGATTCGCCGGGCAGCATCTTCAGAACCATCTATCGTCATTCCAAAACCGCCGTTGATTACTTCGCCCCAGCCAACACCGCCGCCATTGTGAATAGAAACCCAGGTGGCGCCGCGAAACGAATCGCCAATTACATTCTGAATCGCCATATCGGCTGTAAAAGCTGATCCGTCGTATATATTGGAAGTTTCACGGTAGGGCGAATCCGTTCCTGAAACATCGTGATGGTCGCGTCCCAAAACAATCGGTGCGCTAATAATTCCATCACGGATCGCTTTGTTGAATGCTTCTGCAATTTTGGTTCTTCCTTCACAATCGGCATACAGGATGCGTGCCTGAGAGCCAACCACCAGACTGTTTTTGCCAGCTTCTGCAATCCAGTGAATGTTGTCCTGTAACTGGGTTTTTATTTCCGAAGGAGCTTGTTTGGCTATATCTTTTAAAACCTGAAGTGCAATTTCATCGGTTTTCTGAAGATCTTTTTGATCGCACGAGCAGCAAACCCAGCGAAATGGCCCGAAACCGTAATCGAAAAACAAAGGTCCCATGATATCCTGAACGTAGGACGGGTAGCTGAAACTTCCGTCGGTATTGGTTATCGTGGCACCTGCGCGTTTTGCTTCGAGCAGAAAGGCATTTCCGTAGTCCCAGAAATACATTCCTTTTGCTGAAAGTTGGTTGATCGCATTTACCTGTCGGCACAAACTTTCATACACTTTCTCCTGAAAAAGTGCCGGATTTTCGGCCATCATCCGGTTCGACTCTTCCAACGAAAGTCCGGCAGGATAATAACCACCTGCAAACGGATTGTGCAGCGAAGTCTGATCGGTTCCCAGATCAACGGAAATATCTTCTGCGGCAAGCTTTTCCCACAGATCAACCACATTCCCTTGGTAGGCCAGCGAAACCGCTTCTTTGTTCCGGCTGGCTTTCAGCATCCGGGCAATCAGTTTGTCCAAATCTTCAAAAACTTCATCCACCCAACCTTGCTGATGGCGAACGGCTACCACTTTCAGGTTGATTTCAGCAATCACCGCCACCATACCTGCAATCACTGCCGCTTTTGGCTGAGCGCCCGACATTCCTCCAAGTCCCGACGAAACGACTATTTTTCCTGCGATCTGTCCGTCTCCGCGCATTCGTGCGGCATTCAACAAAGTAATGGTAGTTCCGTGCACAATTCCCTGCGGTCCGATGTACATGAACGAACCGGCAGTCATTTGTCCGTATTGAGAGACACCCAATGCGTTCATTCGCTCATAGTCATCTCTTCCGGAGTAATTGGGAATTACCATGCCATTGGTAACCACCACTCGTGGGGCATCTTTGTGCGAAGGGAAAAGTCCCATCGGATGGCCTGAATACATCACCAGCGTTTGTTCGTCGGTCATTTCCGACAGGTATTTCATTGTGAGCCTGTATTGCGCCCAGTTCTGAAAAACAGCCCCGTTACCGCCATACGTAATTAACTCCTGCGGATGTTGTGCCACTGCATGGTCCAGATTGTTCTGAATCATCATCATGATGGAGGCCGCCTGAAGTGATTTGTAAGGATAATCCTTCAGCGGTCGGGCTTTCATTTCGTAGTCAGGACGAAACCTGTGCATGTAAATACGGCCAAATTGTCGCAATTCATCCAGAAATTCGGGTGCCAATCGGACATGATGTTCAGGCTTAAAATACCTGAGCGCGTTCTGAACGGCCAGCTTCTTTTCCTCCTGGTTGAGTATATCTTTGCGCTTAGGTGCATGATTAACAGAAGGATTAAATGGTTTTACTCCGGGTAAAACTTCCGGAATCCCTTCCTGGATAGCAGATTTAAATTCGGTGGTATTCATAAATTTCCAATTGTGGTTCATCTTTTGAAATGGCAGGTATAACGGCAAAATTGCGACATTCCCCGATATTTATAGGTATCTTGGTAGCAGTTTTGCAACATTTGCCAAACTTATATTTATCATTGATTGTTCAGATTTTGTATTGTAAGATTATTAATTAAAAAGTAAATAAAAATGAAAAAGACGTGGATTATTCTGGCAGTTATTGCCGTTTTGCTTCTGGTTGCCTATTCGTCGGTTAAAAATTCATACAACAGTATGGTTAGTATGGAAGAAGGCGTGACTGCCCAGTGGTCACAGGTTGAAAACGTTTACCAGCGCCGTGCCGATTTGATTCCAAATCTGGTGAACACCGTAAAAGGGTATGCCGATTTTGAACAGGAAACACTGACACAGGTGATTGAAGCCCGTGCAAAAGCGACTTCAGTGAACATCAATCCTGATAAGCTGGATGCACAGTCGATCCAGAATTTTCAGAATGCACAGTCGGGTTTGTCATCTGCTTTGAGCAAGTTGATGGTGGTGGTTGAAAAATACCCTGAACTGAAAGCCAATCTGGGATTTTTGGACTTGCAGGCTCAGTTGGAAGGTACCGAAAACCGAATTACGGTTGAACGTATGAAATTCAATGAAACCGCGCAGACTTATAATACTTTCATCCGTAAATTTCCTAAAAATCTTTTTGCCGGAATGTTCGGATTCGAAAAGAAAGCATACTTCGAAGCGGAAGCTGGCGCTGAGAAAGCTCCTGAAGTGCAGTTTTAAAGGCTATTAGCTTCTGGCTACTGGCTACTGGCTTTTGGCAAATTGCCAGTAGCCAGCAGCTAGCAGCCAGCAGCGTTTTTTTTAATCAACATATATTCTCACAACCATGTCAG
>JAIBEZ010000069.1 GCA_019459485.1 Prolixibacteraceae bacterium | reverse complement strand
GTTGAATGAGTGAAACTAACCGGCTGCAAGCACAAAGGCCTTGCGGGAATGCTTCTTTATTTTTACCTGCACAATTAAAGGGCGGTGGGGCTTTTGTGGTTTTTGGTTTTCAGGGGTGAACACTTCGCAGGAAAAATAAGTGGAAATGCTGTTGGCGTGGGTGGGGAAAGGTGTGGGTGTTGAGGCACGAAACACTTACACGTGCGGTGCTGAAGCTGGTGAGGTGAGCGAATGAAATAGTGTAGTGAGGTACGAACGTAACGGTTGAATGAGTGAAACGAACCGGCTGCAAGCATGAAGGCCCTGCGCGAAAGCTCTTTATTTTTACCTGCACCATTAAAGGGCGGTGGGGCTATTGTGGCTTTTGGGGTTCAGGGGTGGACACTACGCAGGGCATACCTCTGGTTGGCATGGGGAAAGCAAGGGTGTTGACTGAATGCAATGTAGCGAATTGGGAGGGGTGGAATGTAGCTTCCCGTTTTGGCTTTGACTACTGGCCTGTGGGAAGGAAAGCCAAAGGGGAGCGGAATGAAACGGCGGGCGGCCTGAGCGCAATGGAATGAATGGAAGCACTCTTGCGTGGGTAGCCGAGGCTGAGGGATGACAATGAACGGAATGGAACGTAAGGTGGCGGAACGAAATGCAGCCCTGGAGTGTAATGGAGAGAAGCGGAAGCCACCTGCCGCAGGCTTTGGCCGTAAAACAATTCATGGCCTGCACCTTAGACGGGTGGTGGGGCCTTTGTGGTTTTTTCCGGCGATAGTGTTGATTGAAAAGTACTGATCGCGAACCGGGTGGGCGGGGTTCGTGCGGCTATTGTACATAGCGTGATTCTATGGCAGTCCAGCCGTTTTTCCGGGGTTCGGCTGGGGGGTTTCTGTTATAGAATAGCACGTTATGTATCAATAGCTTTGGGGTTTAATTTTCCCGCCTTCTGCGGGCAGGTTGGCACAAGCGGAACGGTGGAGGTAGTTCCCGATCTAAAATCGGGATAAATACCGTGAAGCGTTTTTTTCTTGACTTTGACAATGCGTCACCCAAAAGCAATTGACATTCAAATAATTCAAAAGTTTCTGTACCCCCCCACAGGAATTCTATTTTGTTGCGTCACCCAAAAAATCTCGCACGATCTTGCATGTATCTAAATATCAGATATTTAAAAAATGTAGTAAAAAAAAGTGTCAAAGTCAGGTGCGGGCAGGTTGGCACAAGCGGAACGGTGGAGATAGTTCCCGATCTAAAATCGGGATAAATACCGTGAAGCGTCTTTTTGCCTTGTGGGTTGGCATAGCTCTTTGGCTTTGAGAAACGAAAAGCCAATCCCGACGGATCGGGACAAGTTGTGCTATTGGTGTGTAGGGTTGCAAAAAGTGTGACAAAAAATGAGACCAAGGGTAGGAGTGATATGGAATTACAACGTGGATTACTCGATTATCCTAATTATTGACTTTGCCCATTTGCATAAAACCTAAATTCATAAGTCTTTGAATGTAAAAACAATTGATTTTTTTTTGCGCAATATTACTATAATTTACTATATTTGATTTTTGATGAATTTCAATTTGAAGAAAGATTAACCCTGATAAAAATTAAATCACTCATTTGTAATCTATAAATCCATAATTATAAGGGATCAAGCCATTCAAATATTAAGATGCTTATAAACTTTAGACTAAAATAATCGTATTCATTAACAAGTTAAGTCAATAAATTCTATGGAAGATTTGCAAACAGCTGACATTAATCTCCCTCCTGAATATATCACTAAACATTTAAAAAAAATAGTAAAGGAATTTGAGGATTACAAGGCTCAAATCGATAAAGAGCTCGATTTAATTAATAAAGCTAATAAATTCATCTTTGATGCTTATAATTTTGATTCTTCAGGAGAAAGTCACGTATTAATAAGTTCTCTAACTGAAGCAGATAAGAGATTGATGAATAGGTTATCAAAAAAATTTTCCTATGAGAACTTTCTTCAGATTATTGGAGATAAAATCTACAATCGCCAACAGGTCTATTATTCCGTTTTAAAAGACGAACCGAGAATTTACCAAGCAATAAAAACCTTTATTTATCTGGATAGTAGTCTTCATTTTATTCAAGAAATTGACAAAAAGGATTTCATACATGGAAGTTTTATTATTGCTTCGGTTCTTGATGATATTCGATATAAATTAATTTTGCTTTTTGAAGATGTTTTGAACCATGAAATTACGCTTGATAAGGTTAGTTTAGAAGATCTAGTTAAAAATGCAATAATAATTTATTACTCTTATATCCTTGATCGGCCACAAACAACTATTAGTTATTCTCAGCTAATTGGCTTTACAATTGAGGTTAGGGAGTTCATCACAGAATATCTAAACATATTTAACCCTGATTTGGGTTCAATAAGACGCTACAAGGAAGGAGATATACCAAGTGACAACCTTTTATTTATTCACAAGCTTAAGAGAAATCTTCCTTCAGAAAACATTGATATCATTATTGGAATTCGATTTGGGGGAATAGAATTGCCATATATAGTTAAACATTTTGTTTATCCTAAGGCAAAAATATTGCTCAAAAAAATATCGAATTATTCAGATAAAGGTTCAGACAAACTCGAAATAAATTTTTCTGATTTTAAAAATAAAAATATCTTAATTGTCGACGATGGAATTACAACAGGAAGAACCCTTCAATCCTTGATTAGTATCCTTAAAAATAAATGTAATAACATTTATTTCGCTTGTCTGTATTATTCTGGAGCTAAAAGAATTAAACAAATGCAAATGGAGCTTCATGGTGGTGTAAATCTTGAACAACTAAAAAAATGTTGCGTACTTAAAGAGTCAAGTTATACAACTTCTTCAAATAAAACTAGTTACACTAATCGAAAGGGAAAATTCGATAAAACAAAAGCAAAAGTCGAAGCAAAAACTGAATTAGGGCAAACGCTTTTTGATATTGAAATACCTGCAGTAAATCCAAAACCCAAGGATTTAAATACTAAAAAGGTATTTATCGCATGTTCATTGTCCTATATTTCAGAAAGCTATGACTACTTAATTTACATACGTAATAAATTTCAACTACATCCTGATTATGAGATAGTTGATGATTGGCTTGTTAATAGAATAGAAAAGGATGGTAATAATCATACATACAAGGAAATTGCAGGTCGTAATTTTCTCCATGATGCCATTAAGGATATTGACAGATCCCATATTGTAGCATTGTTTTGTCCTGGTCCCTCTGCTTATATCTCTTCTCTTTTTGTGATATCTGCAATGAAAAAAAAGGAAATTTATATTTTTTACCGAAGAATTGATGACATAAAAGATTTTAAAATTTCTGAGAACGTTAAACAAATACAGATCAAACAAATGAAGACTAACTTTATTTTATGAAATTCAAGAGGAATCATATTATTAAAGTTTGCAAAATTGATTCACTTTCATTTGCAAGTTTTGCTATAAAGCAGAATGTTGATTTTCTCGGTATTCATATTCTATCAACGGAGAATATTGGAGAATATTCTGAACTTAACAATTTTATAAAACGAAGTGACGCCAAATCAATTATTGTTACAAAAATTCATGAAATAGAAATTCTAAAGAAGCTCATCGAATTTTATATGCCTTCAGGAATTCAGTTTCATTTTGAAATTGATCCTTTAATTGTAAATGCAATTAGAAAACTTTTTCCGAAGTTAATTTTATTTGGTGTCATCACAAATCATTCAAAATATTTAGATTATGAATCAATCAATGATTTGCATGATTATTTGATTTATGACACTTCTTATTTGGGTGGAACCAATAAAAAAAATAGCTACCCATTACTTCAATATTTTCCAGAAAAACTAAAAGAGAAAACTTTACTCGCTGGTGGTATTACATTGGAGCGAATAAATGAGTTACATTCATTAAATATTTGTGGTTATGATATTCAAAGTTACTTTAGATTTAATTCAGAATTGAATTATAGAAATTTAGATAAAGTTTGTGATTTATTAAAATACCCAAGAAAAAAGAAACTTTCAATTAGTTTGACTGACATCCCACTTGAAAAAATTTATCAAGCCTCCTCATACTATTTAAATTCGAATTTAGATTATCATTTAGATTTCTCAGATGGTTCTCTTTATGCTTCCTTTAATACTATTGATAAGAGTATTACTGAAAAACAGAATTTTATAACTCAGATACCATATTCAATACACTTATTCATTAAGAATGAAAAAGAAATTGAAGATAAAATAAATAATTTATCAAATAAGCACCCGCTAAACCTTATCCGGATCTTTGTTCAATATTATGATGGTATTAATCTGAACAAAATTTTCAATACTACTAATGATATTAAAGTTATCCCATCAGTCTATTATAAGGATTTATTGTCGTTTATTTCCAAATCATTCGATTCCCAATTTTTATCGATTGTAATTCCAAATCCAGAAAATGAGGCAAATATGTTGGATTTTCTAAATATATTTACTTCTAACCGTAGATATTTTGAGAATAAAGAAATTTGGCTTGATAGAAATATTGAAAAGGAATACATTATTTGGATTATAGAGCATTTGGGTAATAACTTCAATTTTATTATTGGGAAACATGTAATTAATGACTTAAGCATAATAAATAATATCCATGACGACCTTTTTAAACAGGAATAAAATAGACATTGTATTTGTCGATTGGTTTGGTGTTTTATCAACGAACTTCTATTGGTGTGTTCAATCTCAAAAAGATAAATTATTGAAGGAATGGTGCAATTGTGTCTTTGAGGATGCAGATATATTAAATGAATGGATGCGAGGTAAACTTAGTTTGGAATATTTATCCGAATTTAGAGTGAAGGTAAGTCCCGATTACATTATTACTAAGTTTTTAGAAGACCTCAGGTTTTACAAGCCAGATAGTAAGATACTTAATACTATTGACATAATGTTCCCTAATGCAAAAAAATATCTTGTGACAGACAATATGCCATTATTCAAATACATTCTAAATGAGTATAACTACTTAAATTCCTACTTTGATAAAATGTATTTATCTCATGATATTAGTCTTTTGAAAAATGACAAACCAATATCATTGTTTGATCATATACAAAATGATTTAGGACTTAATAATTTTCAAAACTGTTTACTTATTGATGACAATAAAGATAATTGTCAAAATTTTTCAGATAAGGGTGGTAGATATATTCTGATAAATTAAAAAATTTATTCAACATTATCCTTTTCTCCATATAGCAATATTCGATTTAGTGCATCTTCTGACAATGGCATAGAAGCTGCTTGGATACCTTTCAATAAATAAGGATCAGATTTTATAACGTAATCATATTGAATGCTTTCAAGAAGTATCGGATTTAGAATGTAATTCCTTTGATACTTTATTGGAACGATATACCTAGATGTTTCTCCTTTTTGATGATTGATTTTGAAATTAGATTCGGATTCAATTTGCAGATATGGTGTCCCCAAGATCTCAACAATGGCATATATTCCCTTTTTAAGTTTTTCCCTTCCGCCAAGTTGTAGTTTGGTACGAGCATCATTCCCAACTCTTATGACACCAAGCTGTCCCTTAAAAAAAAAATCCTTTTGCCAAGATGTGATTCTGTATTCACTTTCATAATCCTGTTCAATATTAGAAAGGAACTCATCAATAGCCCAATACTTTGGATTACAAAAGAAAGTCCAATAGCCGGTTACTTTTATTTTTGCCATCTTATGAAATTTATATGCATATACATAGATTAAAGGTATTTTGATTAAGGCTTTCTTTAGAATCTTTGCTCCACCATGGCATTTCATTATAAAATTGAAACAATGTTATCTACAATTTCAAAAGAAACAGGAGTGTTTAGAGCTGTTAAGCCGTTATCTAAATATTTTTCACTTAAATTACTTGTGCCATGAAAAACGAAAGTATCGTCTTCTAGTACCCAATTGGGTATCTCATTTTTATAAGTCTCGATCATTTATGAAAATCTAAATTTCAACTGGTTCAGACTGTATTGGAATACCAAATTCTAGCTCACTTTCGTCCAATTCGTATTTTGAGAATACTTTTTTCAATATACGTATTTTAGCCATTGTACTATTCGCTATGTTAAGATAGAGACCTTCTCCAATTTTAGTATTCCAACTTTCTTGCTTGGGTAAGAAATCTAATGAAGCATCATCTATAAGTTGATACAATGGCGCCGAATCTATTTCATAAATCAATTTTGTAACTTCAATTATCATTTCTGACCAAGCTGATACTTTGTATTGAGTTCCTAAAAATGTAAATGAATTAATCTTATTTCCTTTAAAGACAAAGTCTTCGTCGAGGCTGCGCATTTCTGGAAATTGAACAACTGGCTCAAAGGAGGTTGCTGGATATTTCCATAAGTCATTGGACAACTGCCATAATTGATTTCGGCGTGTTGTCATTTCAGCTTCGCCCCATTTATCGCAAAGAGACAAATAACTGTTTAAGCGTAAATTACTGTCTTTAAATCCGTCTTTAATATCTCGTTTTTCACCAAAGGGACGATTCTTGTATTTACTGTTGTATCCGGTTAACGTCAGATTACCAAGTGTATTCAGCCACTCATTGTAAATACGATCATGTTCTTCACCTAAATCTTTTTTCCACTGTTCAGTAAGTGTTTGTGGCATGATATGTTCCACTGAGAAGGTGCCTTCCGTCATTGCTTTAATTACTTCAACCTTTTCTTTACTATCTCTGTTTTCGAGGCGATTAAACAAATACATTTTGTTTTTCGAATTCATCGAATAAATATTGCGGGTCAGTAAAGCTTGTTTGAACTCAACATCATCAGGATATTTAGATGAACTTTTCTTGTTCAATAAAATGTATATAAATACATCGGAGTAATTGTCATATTCTGATTTTAGCTTCAATACATCCTTGTGAAGAGTGCAGAATATTTTATTCAAAGCATTTGTACCATAGCTACAGACCAACCGACGAAATATAAATGATTCTATCGTTGAAAGTACCTTGAGGTAGGTATCTTCCTGTTCAGTGTTTTCTTCTGCATATTTGAAAAAGGCCATCAGATATGAATTTATAACACTCATATCCATTTGTGCTAATCGTTTCAATATCGTACAAATCTTAGGAGAGTATTTGGTTGCCTGATTAAATTCATGATTTATTCTAGCAAAAGTTACCATTTCTGCTAAAACTTCAGGAACTACCATAGGAGCTTTTGGATTCTCAATAAAATCTTTAAAGGTTGGATGAACATTGTCGATTACCGGAATTCGACCTTGTTTTAAGGATAAATAATCCCGAACAAATGTACTAACTTTAAAACTGGTCAGTTTTTCAATTGGATTCCAATAGTTTTCATAGTATTCTTCCTGGCGATCAGCATTCAGGCCCATTAATACATAATTGCGGATCTTATCGCTTTCTTCAAGGTCAAGACCAGTCGAGTTCAAACTTTCGAAAATTGACTGTGGCTCATCGTCTTTCTCGAGGTAGATGTCGATTATTTTCAACTTCTCAATAGCTTCACATAAATCATCTAATGGAATTTCCTTCAACTGTATTCGCTCATAGAAATAAAGGTAATTCGTTGTTACATTAGATTTGTGATCGTAATTGTCTTTATTTCCCACAATGATATTATCAAAGGCGTGACAGTCATTTTTTATCGGTTTCAATCGCATTTTACGCTCTCCAGGATTATACTTATCCATTAAAAAAGTCTCTTCAATGTAATCGCAAAGATTTTGCTTTTCTGGCTTAATAATTCCTTCTTTAATCAGATTAACTATTGCTGCAAGTATCAGCATGACACTGGTAAGTCGCTGCTGACCATCGATTATTAGGTAGTCATTTCTGTTTCCATTATTGGCGGAGCCATATACCACACTACCGAAAAAATGACTTGACTTGTTGTATTTTGCAGTTTTTACCAAATCGTTAAATAGTTGAACGCAATTATCTTTTTTCCAATCGTAATTCCGTTGATAAACTGGAATGATGAACCTATTTCTGGCACCATCAATAAACTCCGATAAAAATCTATCTTGTCCTTTCATATAAATTGTTGTATCCTTTGGTTGAAAATTATTTTTTGGACTTTTGAATCATTCCTAGATCTTCTGCAATATCCTGCATAAACTTTGACATGGGTCTTTTATGAATCTCATTTTCTTCGCAATAAGTACCGATTAAAATACGGTTGCTCAAACTGGCATTTGTGAAAATTGCTGGGAAACTTTTAATAAGAGAGTTTTGATATGCTTTAGAATAGACTTTTGATTTTAAAATTAATTCTTCTGCAATATCTTTTTGTGTGTTGTATATACCCTCTATATCAAATGTTTTTTGAAAGTCTCCATTTGGTTCTGTAAATACTAGTTCAATATCTTCAATGCTATGACTAGCTAAATATTTTGCTACACTACCAGGTTTAAAACAAAAGTTAAATTCCGACTTTGCCGTTGAAGTTGAATCTTCTGAATACAAGAAAAAATTAACTGCTTTATTTCTTTTTATGTTGTTGCATGATGCACATGTCGGATACAAATTGAAAAAAGAAATGCTAAAACAAGGAAAACTTGCTTTATCAAGATAGTGATCAACCTGAAATTTAGCGGAAACATTTCCATCATTTTCTGTACTTACAGTCAACTGAGAATTGCAATAGACACATGCTTTAATTCCAATTTTATGAAAATATTTTGGATAGAAACTGGAGCGTAAATCATTGTAATTTAATGCTTTCAGTAAACCATCTTTAAAGCTAATTTGTTTATTTACCCCGTTTTTCCATAGTTTTGGGATTGCCTTAAGACTATTATTACTATACACCTCAATTTCAGCAGGTGTAGCTAAAACAATCTTTTCAAAGTCATTAATTATTTTCGTAAGATATTGTTTTTGTTTACTGTTATGGCTTTTACTACGGTCATTTAAAAAGTCATCAACAGCTTGACGTTTTTCAGCGATAATATTATCTATTTCTGTTTTATAAAGTAAGAATACCTGCTTTACGGTTTCTGTTGAAATTGCAATCATTTATAATTAATTAAGTTGTTCTTTCCGTTTTAGTAAACGAGCTATTTCAAAATCGATTTGTTCTTGGTTATTAAAAAATACCTTATCGTATAAATCTAGAAGACTGTTTCTAATAAGTGGCTCTCCAACAAAGTCAATAAATATTTTCACTGAATTTTTATCCCAAATAAATTCATCAGTTTTTTGTTCTAGCGATTTTGAATTTAACCTATCCTTTAGTTTAGTTTCTAAATATTTTATTACCTCTTTTATTTTATCTTTCGCAAACGCTCCCATATACCCATTTTTCATAAAAAATTCATTGGCTAAGAGATCATGTATATTAGCGCCAAAAGTTTTGTATTCCATTTTTGACGGACGACCGTCTTCTAATCTCAAGGTATAAGTATCTGGAATGTCTGATAAAATATAGGGTGAATGAGTAACAAGGCAAATATTAAGAGCCGTAATATATTCAAAATCAATTTTCCCAATCATTGAAAGCAGGTATCCAACGAATCTCCTCTGCAGTTCTGGATGATAATATAATTCTATTTCGTCGAGGATAAGGTTTATGCAATCATATTTTATTAAACCCCTTTCTCCTGCAACAGAGTCAAGATTTTTAAGATGGTAAAGTATTGAGGCGGTGGAATAAATTAGTTGTTTTTCACCAGAACTTAATGAGTTAAAATCACTTTCGTTTTTCAATGAATCAATTAAGGTGATTTCAAATCGAAAAATAGGAGGAGGTAATAGTTCAATTATTTGTTTTTCTCCAGTTTCCATCTGAAATTTCTGAAGTTTATCAGCGGCATCTTCAATATGTAGTTCAAATTTATTTGCTCTAGGCCACAATTCTGAATATTTCCAATAGTTGATTGCTTGCTTTAGTTTGTAAACAATATGACTCCTATCTTCCTTTAAAAGAGAAAGGTATTCCTTTAAACTTTTCGTAGAAATAAAATCAATCTTATATTGATTGAAATATTTTGAATAGTGTTTATAAGTTAATGAAATGCGTACAAGTTTCTTTACAATATATCTCTTCGACTCATTTACTAAATTATTATTCTCATCTGTGTGGTCTGGGGAAAACTCAAAAACCTCTTTAATCAGGTTATATATATCCGAATAATTAGTTTTTAAAGCGTTTCCTAAAACTTCAACATCATCATCTTCGTTGGTATTTCTATAAAAAAGTACTCGATTTTTGTCATTAATTTGTTCAAATGTGATTTTAATTACTTTCTGGTTTTCAGTTAATTGCCTCAAGCCAATATCTTCTTCATCCGCTATTGGAGCAATTAAATTTGCAAGCAGTCGAGATTTAACCAACGCATTTTCGGAATTAATATTAATATTTCCATCTGTTCTCATTGGATTAACAACCAATGGCGTTTGGTATGCATCGTTCTTGTGAAAGAGCATTCTAGCCCAATCACCAATATAGATACTATTCAAAGCATAATGCGAATAGTTTACGGCAACCGTATAGAAAAAAATATTGAAATCTTGCTTTAGAAATTTTCGGGGAATACCAACTGGTCTAAAATATTTATTTTCATGCAATTCAAACGTTTGAATTGTAACCTCACTGTCAATTACAATTAGCTTGTATAGTAACCCTCCCTGAGTATAATAAAGCTCAACAGAAAGACCCTTAATGAGCTGAAGTTTACCTGTTTGTAAAGTCGTTTTTCGTGAAAAAGCTATATTGTTTACAATTCGAAAAAACAATTCAATCAAACTACTTTTTCCTGACCCATTTTTACCTACAATAGCACTTAGATTAATTCGTAAAGCTCGTTCTGATTTTATTTTTAAATCATACAGCTTTAGATTCTTATCAGAAAAATATACAATATCATCACTATCTATGAAAATTGATTTATCAAAATTATAGACCACATTTGCTTTAAGCACATTTAAAAATTCTTGCTTACAACCCTCCAATGGTCTAATTGCAACTAATTTAAATCCTAAACTGGCACCTTCCGCCAGACTTTTTAGTCTTTCTTTACTCTCATTTTTAAGTTTAAATGCAGGTCTAGATTTTTGATCATCCGAAGGTTCCTTTTTCCCTTTTTCAACCAAATTTTTATCATTGTCTTCTTCTAAAAGCTTTTGAAAATTAATTGTCAGTTTTACATCCTTATCGTTTTTAGCAATTGTTTGATAAGCAATTAATGAAATTTCACGAAATATGCCCGAAGAACCATAAATAGGGTCATTTTCGTAATTATATTTCTCAATGCGTTCTATAAGTTTGATATAACTACCATAGCTTCTGGGTTCTTGATCAATAATACCCCCAGATATTAAAAATGTCCTGGTGTTCTTATCAAAAGGAATAAAGCAATCTGATTTAATCCAAAACAATAGAATTGTAAATGAACCAAAGGCAACACCATACCAACTTTTAATTCTATCAAAATCCTTTTTTAATAATCCTTTAGTATTGTTAGAACGGATTCTGTTAAATAATTCCCACACCTCTACTTGAGAAGTCTCATTCCTTGCTGATAAAATATGAATTAAAGCCAGTGAAGGACATCCGTCAAAGTTTATCTCACCTGATATTGGCTCACTACTTAGTGTTTCTAAAATTTTATTAATTCTTGCAGTACGACTTTTAAAGGTGAGATTATTGGCACTGATTGAAGCAAATATATGCATTGGATCGACGCTGCGAACGTTAAACTTTTCATCAAACTTCTTTATCCAGTTGTTGTTTTCAACAAATTGGGGATCATTAATAAAACGATTATATAATGCCTTGCCAGGATTCATTTTGATTGCATCAGAACTTTCTATGAATCTATTTAGAGCTTCTGAAATTAAGTCATAAACCTCGTACCATGGTTTCATATTCCTACGTTTAATATTGGCTTTTCTTCTCTCTATTCCGGCTGCTTTGCCTTCCTAATTTTCACTTCTATTTCATTTCTGTATTTTGGTCAAACCATTGCCAAAATTGACTATACATTCTTAATAAATACCATATTTCTCTTTAAGAAACTGCTGCAATTCAGCTCCACACGCCTTGGCAATATCTTGCCAATAAATTATTTCACAATTGGTTCTTAAATCAATGAAATCGTCTTTAATGCACCTTATGGTTTGATAAAAACTCTTAACTAAATCGGGGCGGCGCATATCGCAAATGAGCACAAAGTGACACTTGTGTTGATAGGCTGCTAGTATATTTCGAATGAGCTGATAATTAAGATAGGTGTTTCCATTTTGGATTAATTTATCAGCATGAAAGACTTTTTTAAAATTATCGTACTGTTCAACGTTTTGTTTCTCTTTTTGAGTAAACCCTTCTTCAGTTAGCTTGCATTCACATATAATGGATTTGTTAATAAAAACATCCACTTCTGTAGAATCACTCGAACCGTTTTTAGCTACTTGTGGATTAAATCCGAATTGGATGGATGAAAAAGTATCTACCCCAAATAGATTTTTTACGCCATTCCATTTTGCAAAATCGGGAAAACAAAAAATATTCATGGCTAAAGCATCGGAGCTGTTGGATGATTGCATTTCGTAAATGCCTGATGTTACCGTGTTGGAATGTATCTTTTTTGTTCGTAAGCTATAAACAGGATTTGCTTGTGTGGCTTGCCACGATTTTGGTTGAAAACTATATTCTAACTCGTTAAAAATGATAGAGCTGTTTGTATTTTCCAATGGATGAATATAACTGACTCCAAAATTTGCTAATCCATAACTTTTGGCTGATCGAATAAGTTCATGTACCAAATCATCTTTATACATAGGTTCTATTGCTTATTATATTCCACTTTAGGCTCGGCGGCCATGTCCAGATTCTCCTTGGTCTCGCCAACCGTTACCTGTCCGTTCATCAGCATGGGCAACAGCCAGTCGCGGAGTTCGGAGAGTTGTTCATTCTCCGCCTCATTATTCGCCATTTTTTGGAATTGCGGATTTATGAAGTTTTCAAAAACGGATTGTAGCTCAATGGGTGGAATGACCATTTTTAATTTTCCTAAGTTGACTCTGCTCAATTCTGTTTGTCCTGTAGATCCTTCTGCCAATCCCTCTATTTCACTTTGCCTAATCAGCATCGAATATCCCAGAAAAAGCTTTCTGATATTTTCACTTTCACTTCTTACAATCGTGATATGTGAATCAACAACAGTGATTGGTTCCTTTAGTCGTTTGACAATTGCAACGCGACCAAGTGTTCCAAAGCCAGTGGAATTAACAAGAACATCACCATATTCAATTAACCTTGAACTTGCATCTTTTAATTCATTATCGTGCCTTCGGCTAGGTGCAAAGCTGATTGACTGATCTCTAATGCACTTTTGATTTAATACACATATTCCTCCTTCTTCTCTATAACTTGGGGAAATACCACGCATGATAGTGGTAGCAACATCAGCCAAATCTTTCATTTCCCATCCCTCCGGTATCTCCCGTTTCAACTTCTCATTCCAAACCATTTTGCCACCGCTGGTTTTGTAGGGCTTGCCGTTTGTATCTGGAAAGTCAAACTGCACAAACCAATAGTCATAAAGCGTTTTAGCCATAGCTTCCAACTCAGCATTTATGCGGTTGTTGAGCTCGATTTTGGAATCTAACGAAGAAAGGACAGATGCAATTTTTTGCTGATTTGGAATATCCGGAATGTCAATAATAGTAGATTTAATTATTGACAACGGAGGCAAATTAGGTATTACAGAATCACCATTAATATTGCTTATTATGGATTTAATATAGTACTTAAAATAGTAAACGAAAAAATCCCGAGTTACAATATTTCCATTTAATCGAACACGTAAAAGAGCTTGATTTATAATTCCTTTTGGAGCATTTTGCGGCACAATAAAAAGTTCTCCAAGAGTTCCAGCGCCAGTTAAAAGTATATCATTAGCATTTACTTCAAACCGTTTAAGTTTTCTTTCAAAATACTCTTTTGACACATAATAATCACCATAATCTATATCCTTTTTAAGTACAATACCCTGTTCATAGACCTTATAGGTATTTTCTGATTTTGAAACAAATATTGATTTTTTAATATCTCCACCAAATGGACCTTTTATTAATCCATCTTTCTCATATAGAAGATCTTCAAACAACATTTTACTCATACTCTAATCCCTCCAGTTGATTTTGAATCTCCATTTCCAGTCCCTGCGATTCCGTAAAAAGACTTTTCAGATTTGCTCTAAACCCATTCATTTTCAGTACAAATTCTCTCGGAGTAATATCAGTATATTCAATCTTAACATCCATATATTGTCCGGCACTGAAAGAGTAATTTTTTTCTTTAATCTCGTTGTATGAAACCGCTACAGCGAAATCTTCGACCGAAAGACGATTGTGAAATGTATTTACAATCTGATCAATGTCATCGCTACTTAATTTGGTGCGTTGTGTCCCGTCTTCTTTCACCGTAGCTCCCAATTTTGAAGCATCAATCAATACCACTTTTCCGTCTGCATTTTGTTTGTCGAGAAACAGCACCGATACATTAGTACCGGTGGTTGCAAATATATTGGAGGGCATAGAAACCACACCACGGATCATTTTTTCGTTTACCAAGTGTTCTCGGATTTTCTTTTCAATGCCATTACCAGCTGTAACAAAGCCACTAGGTACGACCACTGCTGCTTTCCCTTTTGCCGAAAGCGAGTTGATAATGTGTTGTAAAAAGCATAGGTAGATGCCCATGCTCTCTTTCTTTGCTTTGGCAATGGCGGGTACTCCAGCAAAAAAGCGAGATTTTTGGTCAATCAGTTTGGGTTGAGTATC
This sequence comes from Prolixibacteraceae bacterium, assembly GCA_019459485.1. Taxonomy (GTDB): domain Bacteria; phylum Bacteroidota; class Bacteroidia; order Bacteroidales; family Prolixibacteraceae; genus Aquipluma. The sequence continues at coordinate 46,687 of JAIBEZ010000069.1, read as the reverse complement.
CGAAAAATCTAGTTTAAAAGGAGGATTACTTACGATGTAATCGAACTTTTGCAGCCTTCCTTCAAGTGTTTTATGATACGGAGATACCAGCGTGTCACCCTGAATGATATTTGGTATGGAATGCACCAGGTTATTTAAAATCAGGTTCAACCGAAGCATTTTACTCGATTTCTGTGAAATATCCTGACTGAAAATGGTACATCGTTCCTCGCCAATGGCATGGGCAATAGCCATCAATAACGTACCTGAACCGGCAGATGGGTCATAACAAGACACATCAGAAATATCTTCACCTTCTTTCACAAGAAGTTGGGCCATAATGGAAGCTACTGAATGAGGCGTGAAATATTCAGCATACTTACCACCGCCATCTTTATTGTAATCTTTAATCAAGTATTCAAAAATGGTGGAGAAGAAATCGTATTTCTGAGAGAAAACCTTTTCAAAATTGAAGTTTACCAGTTTTGCAATCAAAGCCCGTGCAAAATCATCCCGTTTCCCGCTGTCAGGTATATGAATGGTAATGTTTTCGAACAAGGTAAGCTTGGTTTCGCTCTCGGTTTTCATGGAAAAGATTGCAGCATTGTAATTAGCAATATCGACCATTGTTGCATCAAAAAGGGTTGAGAAATCACCTTTTGTCTGTTGATTCCACATATTGCTGATGAAATGCTCGCGTCTGAGTTTCGGGCTATCGGCAGGTAAAAATGAAAGCAAATCTTTGTATTCTTCGTCGGTGAAATCTTTGAGGGCATCTTCCCATTTTTCTGATGATTTCAGTCGCGTCCGATAATTCGTTTGTTCCACATTTTTTACTTCGTAGCCGAATTTATCGTTCAGGAATTTATAGAGAAATATCTGGGTAATAATTTTGTACTCATTTCCATCATTTCCAAGACCATAAGAAGCGCATGTTGCTTTTAGGTCGTCAATCAGTGTTTTTGTTTGAATTTCAATTGATGAAGTCGTCATATTATATCTAAAATATTAAGCAAGTCCTAAATTCTTTTGAGGTTCAGCGGCAAAATCGAGTTTCATTCCAGGCAAAATATACTCGTGTCCCATTTGCTGATTGTGGTATTGTGTAAGGTATTCATTTGAAATCTGAGCTGTTATAAATTGTTTTTCTTCTACAGTTGCCTTAATATTAATACTCGATAGAGCGATGCTAATTAACTGAAGAACTGTTTGTTCGAAATAAGGGTCGTTTCGAAGTACATCTCTTCGAAGTAGTACTTTTTCGTCAATCTTTTGTTTAATCGAATTTAAGTTGTCGCAAACTTCAGACTCCCGTTTTGAAATTAATCCTCGTTGTACCACACGTTTGTGTGCACGGGCAAATTTCTCATCGTTATTATACATTTGCTTCAACTGGCTATTCCGTTTGTTTATTTCACGTATTTTTTCCATCACGCTATCCATATATCCAATACGTTCCCGGGCTTCGGCAGCAGATGCCGGTTCAATGTTTTTATCCTTGAAATATTCGCGAAAAACTTTTGCCAAAGAAATAAATTCTTCCGCGGTTTGATCAAAGTTTTTGTTGAACTCGCCCCATGTACGTTGCCAAGCTTCGGTATAATCATCGCTTAGCATCCGCAATTCCTCCTCCTTTACTTTGGTGAAAGAGAAAGTAATCGTTGCCATCGCTTCGTTGATTATTCCATTTACTGCATCCTGGTTTTGCAATGAACTTTTAAGATTCACTGTATCAAGCCTATGCGAAACTTCACTAAAGAGGTCATTTACTTTGGTAATTGCCAACTTTGCAAATTGTTCCTTCAATTCCGGGTCTCCAAAAGTACGCACTACGTTCGCCAGACTTTTAGCCTGTTCCAGTGATTTTTTAATAGTTAAGAGTTTTTCCCGATCATCAATCTCATTCATTTGCAGTGAAAACTCTTCTGCGTTGGTGCAATTATAGCCAAAAAGAACTTCTTTTATGTCCTTCATTTGTTCTATAATTTCTTCGTTACTTTCGAATAAACAAGAATAGGTATCTATATTTTCTTCGCCAACTTCTTTTTTCAATTCTTTTAAATAGGCTTCGTTGGTGGCATCAAAAGCATCTTTTATATCTGCAAAATCGACAATGTAACCGTATTTGAATTTATTATATGGGCGATTGACACGGGTAAGAGCCTGTAAAAGATTGTGATCTCTTAAGGTCCGGCCCAGGTAAAGCTTTTTCAGCCTTGGAGCATCAAAACCTGTAAGAAGCATGATATTTACAATAAGTAAGTCAACTGAAGCTTTTTTCTTGAAATCTTCAATGTAACCTTTGCGGGTCTCTTTATCGTCTTCGTCGTGCAAAATCAACGCTCCTTGTAGATGGTGTTCGCTCTGTTTCTCGTTGAAAATTTGAAACATAACCCTTGCCTGTGGGTTTGAATCACATACAATCATCCCAGCCATGGACTGATCGCCAAAATATGTGCGGCTTTTTATCAAGTCAGCTGTGATATAATTAAGCAGGGCTTCAACATAACGAGGATCGGCAATAATGCGTTCTTTCTTGATGTCACTTCGCTTCAACTGAACCTCTTCCAGCACCTTTTCAATCTCCATCCGATAATTGCTTTCAATGTCTTCGCGCATTAATTTCAGGGTGTAACCATCTGCAATAGATTGGTTGTAATAATACGTATCGATGTAATCGCCGAATACTTTGCATGAGTTTTTCTCTTCCCCAATGAGGGGCGTACCTGTTAAGGCAATTTTTATGGCATCGCGATCAGAATCGAACAAATTAGCCAGGAAACAACCATCGGGTTTATAGCCACGGTGCGCTTCGTCCAGAAAATAGATTCGTTGAAGATTAATGGCATATTCATCCATTTTCACTTTGTGCTGATCTTCCTTGAACTTCTGGATATTGACTACAGTAATTTCCAACTTTCCCTGCTGGTTAAAAATGGAAGTTTGTGAGCGAAACTGTTTCATCAATTCATCTCGATCGCTCACCGTATTCACTGTTAGCCCACGTTCTTCAAATTCAATTTTAGCTTGGGTCAGCAAGTCAATGCGGTCGACAATGAAGTAAAATTTGGGAACTACCGGGTTAGGTAAAGAGGCATAATAATCGGTCAGATGTTTTACATTATAAAAAGCCAGAGCGGTTTTTCCACTGCCTTGTGTGTGCCAAATAATACCTGATTTAACCCCTTCCGACAACTTTTGCTTGATGGCAAACGTGGCAAACATTTGCTGATAGCGCATGATATGCTTTTGCAACTCCTGAACCTCAACATCATCGATTTCCTTTTTGGTGTCCACATAAGCAATAGCATAACGTAATGCGAAAAGGAAACGCTCTTTACTGAATAAAGAAGTTATTACACGATTAGTTGGCGTATTTACACTTTTATTTGTTTTGTATTCGGGTGTGTGCTTTATAACTGTTGAATTATTATCAGTTAGAATAAAATTCTCGGTTGAATCTGGTACGGTGAGATAGGTGAAATCCTTGTAAAAATTGGGCTTTCCTTCCTCATTTTTAGCTGTCTTCTCTCTAAAACAATTGAATGTGGCTTTATCCTTTGCATTTGTACTATAGAATGCACCTTGAATTGGAACGATTGAATCATGATCGTATTCCATATTGTTTGAGAAAAGCATAACCTGAGACAGATTGAGGAAACGCCGGAACTTCCTGTTTTTAAAACGAACGTTGATGCGGTCACGTTCTTTAAGCACACCTTCTTTGTTATTCGGCTTTTTTACTTCAATAATAGCTAATGGTAACCCATTTACATACAGCGTTATATCAGGGCGAAATTCATCTTCACCATTCTTACAGGTCAATTCAGTAGTACAATCAAAGTCGTTATTTGCAATGTGTTCAAAATCAATCAGCTTAATTCCTGAATTTGCCGATACAATGTTGTAGAATTCCCTGCCCAGGTCATCGTTATCCAACACAATTTTGAGTTTGTCAAAAAATTGGTCGATTTCTATTGGTTTGAGCAAAGGGTTAAACTGATGAAGTTTGCTTTTCAAAACATCGATATTGATATTGGTATCCGGGTCGCAAGCTTGTTTAAGTTTCTTTTCAGAAATATAATTATAACCCAATTTGCACAAATGCACCAATGCTGGAAGTTTTACGCGGGAGTTTTCGTTAAAGGCCATAATATATTCCTAGGTTAAGATTGGTCTTAGTTTAAAAGACCAAAACTATGAAATTACAGTTAACAAAGGGTTAGTTTTCAGGAATAATTTCAACTTGAATTTCAGGTGCTGTATCCGTAATTTCCAGTAAGGTATATTCGAAATTGGGCTTGTTTAAAGGAGATTCCGGGGTGTAAACCACTTCGAGCTCGCATTTGTATTCCCGATTTTTGAAGTTAAATTCCTGATCATCCATTCTTTTCGCCAATTCAGAAATAATTTTCCCGCAAATTTTTTCTTCAGTGGCAGTAGAGTAAAGTGAAAAAAGCGGGGCTTTCTGTGGATCAAAGTCTAGTTTTGTCAAAATACCAATTATCGTTTGAACGAATGGATCATTTTTTACCGCTGATTCCATGATGGATTTCTTTTTGATTGATTTCGACCGGTTTAAAATGATCTCCTTTAATTCTTCATCCGGAGTGGCCAGTTTTGTTTTAAATGTTGCCGTATTTGCAATAATTGCCCGGAGAATTTTAATGAGGTCGGGAACAATTTTCTTGTTATTAAAGCTTTCCACATACTTTACAACTCCTTCTTTATCATCGGCATCCAACAATAAGTACAGATTTTTGAGATTTTCCAAAATACGGCTTTCTTCGTGCAGTTTTGGATTGTAATCAAATTCAAGAATGGCTCTCAGGCATTTGTGCTCAATTTTACTGAATCCAAGCTTCAATTTTTGCTCCAAATTGTTGGGATTGATACCCAGGCTGTTGGCTAAGATTGCCGTTTTAAGTAATTCAGTGAACGGCATCAGGAAATTTTTGAAGGACCAGATTTTCATGTTATCCATCAGGTCTTCAGATTCAAATATTACTTCAATTGCAACCCGATTACGCTCAATGGAATATTCGAATAAGCTAAAGGGTTTCGGCTTCTCAATGAATTGAAAGTCGTAGTCGAGGTTATCGAAATAAGGCCAATCCAGTTTTTCCAGCCCAGGGAAAATGTACGCCAGTTTTATAATCTGATCTTTTCCGTCTATTTCTGCCAGATAGAATAGTTTTTTCTCCGGATGCTTAAACGGATATATGAGCTTCATTGCCCTGTTCTTAATTACATCCATTCTTTCTTCACTAATTTCAACCAGAATGGCGAATCTTTCATTTGGAGGAGCGAATGGAATTACGAGGTAATTGACTCCGGTGACTGATTGATCAATCCGGGCATTAATGATTTTTTTTACTGAAGATTCGAGAACGGTGGTCAACTCACCAATCAATTCAACCGGGATGGTTTTGTATTCGGGATCGAACATGGTTAGGTTTTGGTTTTCAAGTTAGTTGCAAAAAGAATTAAATTGATAAATATACAATATTTTTTATAAAGTAGGAGGGAGGATTTGTAGGAAATGGAGGAAATGTAGTTGACAGTCACAGTTTTTAGTGATCAGTTAATGCGGGGTTCGCGGGGAAAATGAAACCTGACAGGTCTGGTCGACACTGACAGGTTGGAGATTCCTATGAATCCTACGTTTCCGAAGTACTATTTTAAATTTTAAACACAAAGGCACGAATAGTGACCAATTCTAATTTTTGTGGAGAAACAAAGATGATTGATCAGTATTAATACTTTTTTGTCCTTAAGCCGGACTGGCTCTTCCTTTTCCAATCGATTGGTTCTGCAGGTTCACCAAACTGATAAGGAAGAGATCCCGATATTCATCGGGATGACTGTCAAAACGAACCCTCCGCCGGGCGTTTTGACGGCCATCGCACTCGCTTCGATGTAGTTTGAATGAAAATCGGAATGTAATAGTCAACACCCTCGTATGCCTTTTCGAGGCACACATCATCGGCACTATTGTCAACTTTTCAACCTAGTGCCGACTTGGTGCCAGCTTAGTCCCGATCTCTTGCAAATTGGTTCCAAATCATACTCCTGCTGTAACTCCTGCTGTAACTCCTGCTATAACTCCTGCTATAACTCCTGCTGCAACTCTGGCTGTACTTTGGCTGTAACTCTAGCTGCTACTCGTGCTGTTACTCGTGCTGTTGACAATTTTGATGTATTGATTGTGTTCGTGGTGAAGGAGTTTGGGCTTGAATTGGCTGATGTACTTTTCAGCGGTTTTCGGATGAATACCCAATTCTTCAGCCACTTTCAGGTAGCCTTGCCTGTCGAATTGCGGAGGAAGCTTTTCAAAGAATTTGAGTTTTGCTCCTTTTAAATCGTTGTTTGGCAAGTTCTGGAAAACGGCAATCGCATGTTTCTCCAAGGTCGCGGCAATGGTCATGGCAGTTCTGAAATCAAGATCGCTGCAAATCATCGGATTCGGGAGTTCTCCTGTTTCTAAAATTCTTAGCGCAGATAAAATCGACGCCACCCGAAACGTTATCAAGCCCAGTCGCTTGATATTGGCATCAAAATCGCGTCCCAGCAATAGTTTATTGCGCGAAAGCATGGTGTTAAAAAGTTCGGTGAATTGCAGTCCTTGTTCGTCGTTCAATTGAAAAGAAACTGGCTCCCGAAGGTTGTTTAATTGCTGATGTAATTCGAAAATGATGATTGCTTTCTCTTTAAAGAAGTCGGTATAGTTTACCGGACGATGAGAAACAAACGGATTTTTAAAATCGCTGTTGTCCTCAAAAGCATAGAATAGAAAACGGCTGAATAAACCGTTCTCGACATCGGGCATCATGTTGTGAACTTGCTTTGGGGTGCCGGATAACGCAATGGAAATGTGCGGATCACGGATTTCAATAAACTCGTTGTCTTTCCGGCGAAACATGCTTGTGCTTTCGTGGTGAAACGCTTTCCGCAATACATCACTAAAATTACCCCATTCCTGTTTGAACGTGTCGGCCAGCGTATCAGCCTCGGTTTCAAATAATACTCCGCTGAAATTATTATCTGACAATGCCTGGATAAAAGCGGATGAACTGCTGTTTGCCGGAATGAAGAACATCTTTCGGGGCGGTTCTTCCGGTCTTTGCGCACCTTGCCGCTGGGCTTTGGTTAAGTTGTTGTACTGCTCCAATTCTGATTCATAAGCTGCCCTTTCATTTCGGGATTGTTCAGTCATGTGGTCGTGTATGGCCTGACCAAAGTATTTGGACCATTTCATTTTTCCTTTTCCAGAACCTGCCGGAGCTGTTATGAAAGCATATAAATGAGCTGTATGAGGTTCGTCAAAGTATATACCTGAGATATTTGGCAAACATCCGCTTAATACAGCAATTGAACCGATCAGAAAAACATCTTTCTCCACCGAATCCAGAAACAAATCGGCACTTTCCCGAAGGATTTCAGGAAGATTGGAATAGATTTCAGGAGGAAGTTGAGGGGTGTTGAAGATGGTGTTTATTGCTTCTTCAACGCTGTCAGGTCTAGCGGACGCTGACAGGTTGGGTAATTGTTGGGTATAGGAGACGCAATTGGAGACGCAATTTATTGCGTCTCTACAAGAGATGTCAATTCCGGCTTGTTTGGCCAGATGGAAAAAGGTTTTCAGGGTTATACCGTGTCCTTTTGCTTTCAGGCAGTTGTCGTATTGTTTGTTGCAATCGGTTAGCGAATAACCGGAATGGAACCGGCTGATCCGGTGGAAATAGTCACGTCCAACTTCTCCAAATTCATCGGCAATTGCAAAACCGATGTCCCGCCAATCGGAATAATTGGCGGTTATGTCGGTTTGAGCGGTTTCGAGCCGGGATATGATCGTTTCAATGTCATCGTTAGGATTAGGGCAACCACAAGGGATTGCCCGTACATTTTGCTGTTGAATTGGGACGCAACATGTTGCGTCCGTATGGGTGGCGATTGTCAGCCAATCATTTGGATTAAATTTTTCCTTCATTTCCGTTGGATTTAAAAGATAATCATGCATAACATGGAGAATTTCAGCAGGATATCCGCATAGAAAGAGAGGAAGGGGAGGACGGTCCACCAAAGTGGCCAGTTAGAGGATGCCGGTTTAAAGAGCATCTTCAGCAAAAATAAATTGTATTTATATGGTTTCATGATTGTTGGATTTTGAAAATTGTGAAGAAGGACAGTTTAAATATTTAAGATTGATGTAAACTTTCGGGTCGTATGGCAGGAAACAAGCCCGGGAAATGTCTTTCCCGGATTTGTCAACTTCCAACTGATAGATGGCTTTGATATAGGCAGCAATCGCCTGGAACCAATCCTGATGATTACATTTCTTTAAATCTATTGAAATGATCCATTTCAATCCGTCACCTGAAGGCGAAACAAACATCAATTCCGTTTCAAAATACCTGTCCAGGAGTAATGTTTCCTTTAGTTCCTGAAGGCTTGAAACATGGTCGAAATCGAGTGTTATCAGGCCGGAATGTTGGATTAATGCAACATCATTTCGTTTTGAAAATGTTCCGGAGAATGTCACGTAATCGAAATGTTTGGCCTTGTATTTTCGAGCGGTTTCGGGTTCGCTGATTCTCCGCAACTCTTCCGTTTGTCGTTTGTATTTGTTGCCTTTTATGGCAGCATAAACATCGGGAATGGTCATTTCAGCATTGGGCTGGGTGTTGGTCACCGGACACCGGAAATAACTGAATTTTGGAAGATTGGCGGCAACTTCGGGTACCTGAACTTTGCTTTTTTTATTTGTGTAAAAACCTGTCTGTTCACCGATATGCAAATTCATTTCTTCGTTGATCTTTAGCAATAATTCCTGCCCGTTTAACTGGTAGTAAAGGGCTGCAAAATCGAATGGATTGCCTTTGAAATCCGACAATTCAGTATCTTCGAAATAGAATATCCAATCCTGATTGAAGATATTCAATGTTACTTTGTTTGCATTGAATGGATTCCGGGTTGGCTTACACTTTTTGCCTGATAGTTCAAGTACAATATCATCGGGATAATATTTTCGCAGAATGTGTGCGTAAATATTCAGGCCGTAATGCGTGTCGTGCAAAATTTGATTTTCCTCAATCATAGCTCTGGCGTTTAAGGTTTCCGGAGTAATTGCTTTCGAGTAATGCTTCCAAATCGGAAACCTTGTAGTAAAACTTGCCATTGAGCTTTGAGAACGGGAGGGTTCCTGAATCCCGCAAAGTTTGTAAAGTGCGCTGGCTGATGTTGAGGGCAAGTAAAACATCTTGCCCATCAATCCAGGATTCGTTAAATATTTCGGCACGTGTTTTCTTGAGGTAATGAAGGTGTGCCTTTATTTCCTTTAATTCTCCTGAAAGCGAGAATAAGCCTTGAAGTATCTCGTTCATAGCCTGATCCTCCCTTTCCTCATGAGGTAGTTTGCTGCTTCTGTTTCTAACTCTTCGGCTGTTGTCTGCCGGTTTGAAAGTAACCAGGTGTCCAACTCTGACCTTTTGAAATAGAGCTTCTTCCCGTTGGGTTTGTAGCACGGGATTACTCCATTGCTGGTCAATTTGTACAGGTGTGAATGTGAAACTTCCAGATAAATGGCCGTTTCAGTAAAATTCAACACGTCTTTTTTGAGCATGTTCTGCTCGGACAGCATTTTTTCGATGCTTTCCAGTTTTTGAATGATTAAGGACTCACTCATGATAACTTGTATTAAAAAGTTAATAAATGAGCCTTGGCCAAGACTTTATCTTCGAATCGATACCCGAAGGTAGAGCCTTGCAAACCGGAAAACTGTAAGCTTATGGGAGGGTGTAAGAAACCTTACACTTCTTACACTTTTTTATTGCAGTTGTTTGAAAATTTGGTCAATAGCGTTCTTTCCTTTGGGAACATTAACTACTGAACGATAAAGATTGCCAGCTTTTAATAACTTTCCTTTTTTCGAATAGAAACGGCTTGTCTTTTCGATTGTAGCTGGATCAAAATGGTCAAAAAGAAAATTCAGTTTTTCAATGATGTAACTAAATTGGTTCGTTCTGCAATTAATGTATATTGGTTTATTGGGTAGAAGGTTAAGGTCCTTTGCTGTTAGTACTTTCATCAAATCATCCTTGGTTGTTTTACCATCCAGAAGTTCAATTTCAGGATTTAGGATTAGGCTTGTTATAATTGATTCGAGTGGTTTTTCAGTTGATTTTTTGTAACCAAAAGAAAAGAGTTTTTCCTCTTCTGGAATGGTCTTCAGCAAGCTTTCAATATTGACAGGAGAAACGGTGGTTTTAATCAGATTAAATTGAGTTTCCAAAAGTTCAGTGAGAAGATCTATATGAGGATGATATCCGGTAATGTTCTTCTTCGCTTCAATAGACTTTCTTTTCAACTCACTGATTTGATCCGAGGTATATTCATAAACAGCATTATCGTCTAATCTTCGGAGTTGGTAATATAGTTTGTCAGAAGTAATATCGAATAGCTCCAAGAGTCCATCTTTCAAATCTGTCGTGATAAACAGATATGGTTTTCGACCATTGGTAAGTGAACCGATGGTGTTTGAACAAAGGGTAAGCATTTTATGGATGGTAGAGGAATCAGGAACCATTGAATTGATGAGGTTGATTAACTGAAATTCAACGGTTGGCAATGAATGAAGTGACTTTTTCAAAACTGGATCGAAGTACTTGTTAACCAATTCACGGAAATAGAAATCAGACTCATTATTTATCATGAGGGATTGCCTTAATTCTTTTGCCTGAATGTTCGGCTTCCCAGAAAAGAGGCAACTTGAAAGGAAGCATGATTCCAAAGCGTTATCATCTTCCATCAAATCGAAATATTGTTTGTTTTCTAATTCGTTGTAATGGTTGCGCAACCCCTCAAGCTCATACAACAACAAATCTTTGTATTCGTCTGCCACATTCACAATTGATTCCTTTGCTTTGAATATTTCAATGTTCGTTTCGCTTTGATCACAGGCATCATTGTATGTTTTGGCAAAGAGTAGTTGATAATTGAGATTGATGGGTTTAAATGTTTTGTTTTCAGCGATCTTCAGGGTGTCCAGCCAGTCGCCGTATATCATCAGGCTATAACAAAGAACCGGTGGATAGGAGAGTAGCCGCTTCCGGGAATTTTTTGAATAGTCAGAAATGATGTTTTCAAGATTTTCCGGAGTGAAAAACGAATAATCAATCTCACCCTTCAAGAATCGATTTAGTGCTATCTGAAATGATTTGATGTTAACAGGGATCTCAGATTTGCTAAATGATTTCAATTTTAAAAAGTCAGCATTCAATTGTTCTTCGGAATCGTCCCGGCTACTTTTAAATATATGCTGCAAATTCTGAATTTCCTGCTCAACCCGTGCCAAGAATGGTTCGTCAGAAGCCAAAGATTGGTGAAATGTTTTTGCAAAATGATTGGCCTCCAACTCAATTGCCTTCATCAAATGATTGTTTTGCCAGGTTCTCATTTTATAATATTCTTCTTCCGGAGTTGAAAATGGTCTCTCTTTTAATTCATAAAATACCACGTTCTTTTGACCTTGAATAAAGTCATTGTACTGGAAAATTGGCAGTTTGGATTTTGCTTCAAATAAAAGCCGGAAGAGCTTATCTTCCTTTTTATTAATGAGAATTGCTTTCTGTATGGATGGGCTATCATTTGAGCTAAAAAACAACAATCGGTGGTAGAATATTTTGGTAATTGTTTCCTGATAATTGGACAACAGGATATACTCTTTGTTTTCAAATGAATCGATTTCTTCCTTCACTTTCAGGAGGGAAGAATGAAGGAGTAGAACCAGATCTTCGGGCGATAAAGATTCCAATTTTAATGATTGTACAAATTTTGAAATGAGTTCTTCACTTTCAGTTGCCGACTTGTCAACTAATTGCTGAATGTGATCTTCAACGATGGCAAAATTGTTTTTCATATGGGACTACAGTTTAATTCGGTTGGCTGCATCAATTTTCTTCTGATCAACAATGCGGGCATATACTTCGGTCGTTTTCAGGCTCTTGTGTCCGAGTAATTTGGAAACGGTGTAAATGTCTGTGCCCAGGGTAATTTGAAGGGTGGCATAAGTATGCCGGGCACTGTGAAAAGTGATGTGCTTCTTAATCCCAGCCAACTGCATCCAATCTCTTAACCTCTCATTGTTATAGTCGCTGTAAAACAGATCTTTAAATACAACTTCATTATCCTCTTTTCGCTCACCTATAAAGTCAATTGCATCTTCTGAGATGGGCAGGGTTTCCTGTCCTTTGGTTTTCTTTTGCCTGAAACGGATGTAATACCCATTTTCTTCGGAATATTGAATCTCGGACCATGTGAGTTTCTGAATATCAGAAAAGCGAAGGCCAGACATGGCGCTAAAAATGAAGGCATTCTTTAGAACTTCAATTTCACATGGTTTCTTGACTGCGCTTTTTAGTTCCTCCAAAGTCAAAAATTCTCTCTTGGTTTCGGCTTCTTTGATACCTGTAACTGTGGTGGCAGGGTTGCGGGCAATTATTCCGTCTTTCAATGCTTGTTTTAATACTGCAAGCACTTTATTGTAGTAGGAAACACAGGTGTTTTGTGAAAGCTTGTTCCCATTCTTGGATTTTACCTCGTTCAGAAAATATTCTTTCAGGTCCTCCAACCAAATGTTGTCGATATCTGAAAAACGGACATCTGATCTTTTCCATTTTTTCAGGTGTTTTAAGGCGCCCAGCCAGTTGCCGTAATTTCCATCACTATCACACCGCTTTTCTGCCATCAACTCATAATAGGCCAGGAATTTGGAGTTCATCTTTTCTGAATCACTAAATCCAAATTTTGCATTCTGCAACTCCAAAAGACGCTTTGCCCGAATGTTTTCCGCCAGCTGCTGGGTCTTTTTGTTTAATGCACGTTCTTCCGTGGTGCTTGGTTTTTCTGTCAAGTACAGACTTAAATATTCGAGCTTGCGTTTTCCCTTGTGGTAAAAATCGAGGTAAAGGCTGATTTTACCGTTCTTGTTTCGTTGACGTAGTGTAACAGTCATGATTAGAATAATTTATCGATTTTGGATCTTTTGATGATTGTTCGGCCACCTAACTTTGTGGCGGGTATGGTGCCTGATTTCAGGAGCCTGAAAAAAGTACGTTCGCTTACTCCAATCAATGCCTGGGCTTCTTTGATGGACAGAAAATCTTTTTGTTTGATAATTTCGATTTGAATATCGGATGCGGAGAGTACTTTTTGCTTGTTGGTTTCTTCAATGGCCCAACCAATCTTATTTTCCTTTTTTCGTTGCTTGTATGACCTTGCAGCACATTTGTGACCGCAGAATCGGGTCACAGTGGTTTGAGCGGTAAATTCCAGACCGCAGAACTCACATATTTTAGGTATTGCAATTGTTGTACTCATGTCCTTAACTGTCTTTAGCTGTCATACACTGTCAGGAACTGTCAATTACTGCCATCATTTCGCCAAATTTGTTGCGGGCAACAAAAAATCGAAGTTGGGCAACAAATAACCAACGAAAGATAGTGAAAAAAGCGCAAACAGGCAACAAATAAGAGAAAATAAATTCACTTAAAGTGCTAAAAATGAAGCTAAAAGCAAAAAAAGGAAGGGTAGCTATTTGCCGATGCAGAAAATATAAATATCTTAAAATCAATTAACTGATAGATTGACGGTACAAATAAGGTACAAATAATTCAGATTTTCTGTTTTCTCGCCAATATGTGTCGTTTTGGAAATTCGGCGGTATCTTATACTTGTCGATTATTTCAATGCGATGAGTGTTTTAGTAATTGAATCTCTTAAATTTTGTGCAACTTTCACTTCTTCAGCGTATTGTTGCCAATTACTTACCACCAATTTTATTTCATCAATAATTTTTTCTCCCTTTTTAATATTGTTAGCAGAGGCAATGGTTATTAAATCGGCTTTGGTTATATCCTTGTGTTTTCCATTTATGCTCAGAGTATGCTGACTTACCCAAATGTTATTGGGATCATAGGAATAACAGACATCATAAGCCGGAGATAGTTCCCATTTGCCATCTTTTTTAAGACGGAATGAAAAGTTTTTGGTGTGGTCATCATAGTTTGTTGCCATGACGTTAAACACCATTCTTCGAAACATTTGTTCGGCTTCAGGATAGGTAAGCTTCAGTACCCGCATGGTTTGGAACAGTTGTTCGTAACTGTATCCATACAAGTTATTGTAATCAAAGTGCTGAATACCGCAAAAAGTTTGAATGTGATGTTTGATATCATGTCCTTCCCGGTCAAAACGTTTGGTCATAAAATGTGCACGTCCGTTATCTTCCTCCAGCAAATGACAATCCATCATGTTGATGCCGCAATCTTTTGCCATTAAGTGGTAAGCATATTCCACTCTTCCAAAACCTTTGCTTTCTCCAAATTGTGAATCATGAACTCCATCCAATTTAATCAACCAATGCTCAAAGCCATTGGGCGCATTTGCCTGTCCGGATTTCACCTCGCCAGTTTTGCTGTTAAAGGCTATCACCGCTTTGGCCCTGGCACCTCCAGCCGAAGTTCCTATTTTCAGAATATCGCTCATGGCTTTCTGCTCATCTTCTTTCAGATTGGTTTCAAAGACTAATCGTTGATCAAGAATTCGTTGCGCCGTTTCAACTAAACTTTTTATTTCAATAGTTAAGGCCTGTTTGCCAGCTTTAAATAGTGCCAGTTCGAACTCTAATGCACCCATTCCTCTTGACCCAATAAAGCACAATTGTTCTACCGGATTCATACTGTCTGCCGTACGACCGTGTTGAGCTAGCCAGACATTGATTAATTGATTACCATACTTATCGGGTAATGCATCAGCCAACAAACCTGGCAATCCTTTGAAAGTATCTATATTTTCACCCCGTGTTTGACGCAGTTCTGGAAAAGAATAAATTCGTGACCCATTTTTTAATGGCATTTTAATTGGTGAAATGTCCCAACCTATTGAAAGGAATTTGGTGTCGTACTGAAAACTGGCCAATCGTGTATCAGAGTCCCAACGGACAGCACCAACTAATTCTCCCCAAATTCTTACTTCAGCAAAATCTACCATCCTGTATCTTCATTTGTGTTTTCTACCTCATTTTGATTTCTTGCCCTTTGCCTTTTGTTCTTTTGCAACTTCGCATACTCAATGGGGCTTATTTCATTGCTTATTTTAAAAATATCCATAATATACAACAATTCAAGTACTCGCAAAACCTGAATTAAACTACTCAAAGTTACTTTTTCTCCTCGCTCCAACAAACTCAAGGTGGATCGGCTTATACCCGCAGCAACCGACACTTCATCCTGCGTTTTATTTTGATTCAAACGATGGTGTTTGATGAAATTTCCAATGGTCGCACCTAGCGCTTTATCGCTCATGGAGACCCAATCATTGTACGAATTATCATTCATAAATCACATTTTAAAACATTTGTGTATGAATTTTGATTCAAATATAAAAAATTTATTTATTATTAATAGAATAGTTGAATGAAATATCATTCGTAAACCTTATTTTATATACTTAATGAATGATAAATCATTCGTTATTGATGATATTTAATTTATTAAGCATTTCTTTTTTCGTAAAATTAATCAGAAAAGGGATTACCGTGATTAGGGAGAGGGTGGGTGAGAGGCACGAAACACTTACACGCGGGGTGCTGAAGCTGGTGAGGTGAACGAATGAAATGGTGAAATGAGGTACGAATGGAACGGCTGAATGAGTGAGTGAGAAGAACCGGCTGCAAGCACCAAGGCCATGCGCGAATGATCCTTTATTTTTACCTGCACCATTAAAGGGCGGTGGGGCTTTTGTGGCTTTTGCTCTTCAGGGGTGAACACTTCGCAGGACATACCGCTAACTGGGACAGGAAAAGCAAGGGTGGTGACTGAATGCAATGGAGCGAATGGGATTGGGTGGAATGCAGCTTCCCGTTTTGGCTTTGAGTTCCGGAATGTGGGATAGGAAAGCCAAAGGGGGCGGAATGAAACGGCGGGGAGGCGTGAGCGAAATGGAATGAATGGAAGCACTCTTGCGTGGGTAGCCGAGGCTGGGGACTGACAATGAACGGAAGGTAACGGAAGGTGGCGGAACGAAGTGCAGCCCTGCAGTGTAATGGAGAGAAGCGGAAGCCACCTGCCGCAGGCTTTGGCCGTAAAACACTTCATGGAATGCACCTTTTAATCGATCGTACCCATCAAAATCCTGAGCTGACAGCATTAAAAATGACAAAAGTGATTTCCGAATGAAATAAGATGTAGTTGAATGTCAGTATTTTGGAGGATAAACGTATTTATGAGTGATTTCTGAATGAAATAAGACTAAGCCCAGAATGGAACATAGGTTGCATATTTCTTTGAATTGGTTGAAGGGTCGGAAGATTTGATTAAACCAGATGCAACCGTTTCAGAAATAATTTTGAAGCAAATGAAGAATTATTCGCTCCAATCTTAAAACGCTTTCTTACCGATTGATTCCTGAATTACTGTGACCGTTTTTATGACCGCCAATTCATTACAAAAGACAACGTTAACAAAGGTATTCTGGAAAAATTTGAAGAATTATTGAACAGCTATTTTTCATCAGACAAACCACAGGAAATCGGGTTGCCTTCTGTTGCCTATTTTGCGGAAGAACTAAACTTGTCGGCCAACTACTTTGGTGATTTGATTAAGAAAGAAACCGGGAAATCAGCAAAAGAATACATTCAGGACAAAACTATTGACGTGGCCAAAACCAAGACATTCGATTCTGATAAAACTGTGAATGAAATTGCCTACGAGCTGGGGTTCAAATATCGGCAGCACTTCACGAGGCTCTTTAAACAGAAAGTAGGATGCACCCCTAATGAATACCGGTTTCAGAACTAAGGATTTGATTATAAATCCTTAATCCTGAAATCAGATTACCCCCAAATATTTATTTCGTAACCTCCTCAAAATGAACCAACGACCAATCAATCATTGTATTTAATACTGGCATCAAGCTTTTAGCCATTTCGGTCAGCGAATATTCTGCCCGTGGGGGTATTTCAGCATAAGCTTAACGAATAACGCTTTATGAATTAACAGCTTTGAGGTTGAATTTTTCAGCGGGTGTTTTGTTTGTGGGCTGGGGCAACTCTTTGGGTTTTACTCTTTTCCTTTTCTTATTTCTAACTTCCAATTCCGAAGAATTAAAATTTTGACAATTTTCATTCTTTTTACCAGTCGATAATAATTACTTTTACCCTTCACAATGGATACACTTCGAACAGTTACAGTCACACGTTACATGCAACCCCTGAGGGAAGGTGGTTCATTACCCGCATTGGCCGAAGCCGATGATGACTTCAAGTATGTGATCAAGTTCAAAGGCGGAGGACATGGGGTAAAAACGCTTATTGCTGAATTGATCGGAGGCGAGATTGCCAGAGCGCTGGGTCTAAAAGTGCCTGAGCTTGTTTTTGCCGAGTTGGATGAATGCTTTGGCCGTTCAGAGGGAGATGAAGAGATTCAGGATCTGTTAAAGGCAAGTCAAGGATTAAACCTGGGATTGCATTTTTTATCAGGCGCTTTCACCTACGATCCGGTTGTGACTAAAGTAGACCCGCTTCTGGCCTCCAAAATCGTATGGCTTGATAGTCTGATTACCAATGTTGACCGATCGTTCCGCAATACAAATATGCTCATCTGGCACAAAGAATTATGGCTGATCGATCATGGGTCGTGCCTGTATTTTCAATATACCTGGGAGGGTTGGGAGAATAAAGCAACAAGCCCATTTCTGTATATTAAAGATCATGTTTTGCTTCCACAGGCTACACAAATGGACGAGGCAGACCGGATTTGCAGGGAACTGATTACTGAAAACAAAATCAGGGAAATCGTTCAACTGATCCCCGACGAATGGCTTCAATGGGAATTACAGGACGAAACTCCGGAGCAATTAAGAACCGTATATTTCACTTTTTTAAGTAACCGTCTCAATTATTCTAACCAGTTTATTCAAACCGCTCAGGATGCATCAGAAACATCAATATGAATATGCCATTGTAAGGGTTGTTCCGGCAGTCGAACGTGAAGAATTTGTCAATGCCGGGGTGATCTTATGCTGTAAAAAGGAAAAATTCATTCGGATGAAATACCATCTTTATCACGATAAGATACTGATATTGAAGCCTGACGCTGAAATGGAGGAGATCCGCAAAAACCTGGAGGCTTTCCGCATCATCGCCGACGGAGAAAAAGAGGGCGGACCGATTGCATCTATGGAACCGGCCGAACGTTTTCGATGGCTCAGCGCGGTGCGTAGCGCAACGATCCAAACTTCAAGGCCCCACACGGGACTTAGCGATGACTTGGAAAAAACATTCAATACCCTGTTTAATGAAATGGTAGTGTAACTTTCTCTTTACTTAAAAGTTAACTCCAAATTTTCTGCTGAGTAACTCTCAATCTCGTTACCTGTCCGGAAGAGCGAAGTAATTGGTCCGCCGGTTGAAGTGCAGGTTCCTGGATGCTTAAAAATCAAATATTGGCTATCAATAATACTAGAAAAAGGTACGGTATATTTGGTGATAGTTTCAAGCATTATTTTTGTGACAACCGTAACGTAACATCGCTTTCAATTAAATAATTATAAATTTGAAAAAAAATAATGCAGCAAGATGAAAGCAGATTTATTGGAGGCTTCCATAGAACCCCTACTCGAATACTTTAATGGGTGTATTCCATTAAACAAGGAAGAAAAACAACTTGTTACAGAATATTTTCAGCCACGTCTTTACCGCAGAAGACAATTTGTACTCCAAGAGGGCGATATTTGTACAAAATTCAATTTTGTAGTTCGGGGTTGCCTGCGTATGTATAAAATAGACGACAAAGGCAATATGCATATTTTACAATTTACTGCTGAAAATAGATGGCTTACTGACCTTGGCAGTTTTTACGGAAAAAACGTTTCAAAACTAAACATTGATGCGATAGAAGATACAATGATCCTGCAAATCAGTTACGATAATCTCATTGCATTATACAAACAAGCACCAAAGTTTGACCGTATTTTCAGAGTGATGATAGAAAACAGTTTTATAGCACTTCAGGAACGTTTATTGCAAAACATCAGCTCAACAGCAGAAGAACGTTACCTTTCCTTTGTGCAAATGTATTCACACCTTTCAAACCGACTTCCGCAAACCCAGATAGCCGCATTTTTAGGCATTTCCCCCGAATTTTTAAGCCGCATACGAAACAACAGCGCCAAACCAAAGGCTTAAACTACATCAATACTATTTCTTGATAAAGTTTATTGGAAAACGTACCCTTTCCAAAGGATATTTGCATAGTCAAAATATTCATAAACAAAAAACAGAAAAAGTATGTCAATAACAAAAAAAGTAGCCGTAATAGGCTTGGGCAACATCGGAAAAGCAGTTGCTACAAATCTTGTAAAAGGAAACCGTCCTGTTATCCTTGCCAGTAGAAAATTAGAAGACGCAAAATCATTGGCTCAAAAATTGGGCGATTTGGCAACTCCTGCTGAAACATTGGTTGCCATTAAGGATGCCGACATTATTGTATTGTCAGTTTGGTTTGATACGATCAAAGAATTTTTGTCAAAATATGCTTCTGAATTGCAGGGGAAGATTATCGTTGACCCGTCCAACCCGATTGCACCTGATGACAAAGGCGGGTTCAAAAAAATCATTGGCGAACAAGAATCCGCAGGTCAGCTTAATGCCGCAGCACTTCCCGATGGTGCAAAATTGGCAAAAGTATTGGGAACATTGGGTGCTGCTTCACTTGCAAACGCAGCGTTTCAAAAACCCGAAGCCGCCGTATTATTCTATGCAACTGACGATTCAAGCATTAACGCAGACATTGATCAACTCATTCGCGATAACGGCTTTGAGCCTTTACGGATAGGAGGGTTAGACCAATCTATTAGAATAGAAGTATTTGGTGACCTGCACGAATTCGGGGCATTAGGCAAAACCGTTACAGTTGCCGAAGCAAAAGCCAGACTTTAATATTCAGAAAATTTAAGTAAAATAATGGGCCAATAAATTTTGCTATTGGCCCCTTTGTATAAAAACATACGTGCACATATTGTTTGGGCAAGCAAATCTGATGTAGCTGTAATTCCTTTAGGGTTAGGACACATTCGTTTTAGAAAATAATAAAAGAAAGTTTCACACAGTAGTTGTATATATTAGCAATAAATAACGCAGGAATTATGTCAGCAACAGTAGAAAACGATAAAAGAAAAGTTACCACCTATCGTTTAAAAGAAATGAAAGAGCGTGGAGAAAAAATATCCATGCTCACCGCCTATGATTATTCAATGGCATCGATAATAGATCAGGCTGGCATGGATGTCATATTGGTTGGTGATTCTGCATCAAATGTGATGGCCGGAAACACAACAACCCTTCCAATGACACTTGATCAGATCATTTATCACGGGAGTTCAGTAATGAAAGCAGTCAAACATGCGCTGGTAGTTGTTGATATGCCATTCGGAACCTGTTCGGGTAATCCATATAAATCGTTGGAGGCGGCTATACGGATCATGAGGGAAACCGGGGCTGACACCTTAAAGATTGAAGGTGGCGAAGAGATCATTACCGACATTAAAATGATCATTGATGCCGGCATCCCCGTTATGGGTCACTTGGGATTAATGCCACAATCGATTAACAAATACGGTACTTATACCGTAAGAGCAAAAGAACAGGCGGAAGCCGAAAAGTTGATCAATGATGCTTTATTGTTGGAGAAAGTGGGTTGCTATGCTATAACTTTTGAAAAAATACCAGCAAAATTAGCAGGTGAAATAACTTCAAAGTTGACAATCCCGACAATTGGAATTGGTGCGGGTCCCAATGTTGACGGACAGGTTTTGGTTATGCACGATATGTTGGGCTTAACCAAAGGTTTTTCACCTAAATTTTTAAGGCGATATGCGGATTTACACACCACCATTTTTGATGCTGTCTCAAGTTATATTAAGGACATAAAATCCGCAGATTTTCCAAATGAAAATGAATCCTATCATTAAGTTACATAAACTTCAAGTCATATGAGAACAAACATTTTACTCAAAACAGTTGTATTCGTTATTCTAACGGCAATCCATACAATTGCCTTTTCACAGAGTGCCAAGGAATTCTATATTAATGAGATCAATGGCAATGATCAAAACTCCGGCACAAAAGAACAACCACTAAAAACATTGAATAAAGCTGCCGATCTGGTCAATCTGGCAAATGGTAAAGGTGCTATTACGGTATATCTTTCTGAAGGTATTTATGGTTTGGACGCAACTGCTACCTTCCATCCTGTGAACTGGCATTTTACCAAGGAGCAGCGACTGACCATCAGGGCAGAAGTTTTACCGGATGATGCTGATTGGGATCCCGGAAAAATGCCGGTTATTGTGTCAACAATGCCCCTTGATTTTAAACCGAATGGAAATAATGATCCGCTGGGAGGAACCTCCTACGGGATTCAGATTGAAACCAACCATGTTACTATCCGGGGATTAAGGGTTTTAGGAACACCTGTACATGAACGCCCCAGGAACGGTTTGGTCAGAAGAAATTATCCAATTGTGCGGGAAGGTAGAAATCTCGACGACTTGCGTATTACCCAGTGTTTGTTCTTGGGCGACCAACATGCCATTCCCAACCATGTGGCCATACTGGCAAGCGGACAAGGAGTGGTCGTTGATCACTGTGTCTTCTATCAATGTAAAGATGCCGTTGTTTTATGGAATTCGGACGAACCAGCCAGTAATTGTGAAATACATCACAATCTTTTTATTGACAATTATGGTGCAAATATTTGGTCATGGTCTGCTGCCGAAGATTTAAAATTTTAAAACAATGTTGCAACGGGCACCAATGTTTTCTGGATTTTAAACAGAGATGAAAAAGCATCGTTTTCCCTTTCAAACTCTCTGATTACAGGCTATAACGATTTGGTTAACAAAGGCGGAGGACCTGCTGGTTTTGGAGAAAAAGCCGACCCCTCTAAATTGAAACTTGGCAAAGATGTCATCCTGAAAAAAGATGGCAATTTGCAAATTGAAGAAGACCCCACCAAGCGGAACTATCTCCATCTAGTTTCGGGGACACCCGGAGCCGATCTAAAAGCAGGACTATTCAATCAATAAGAAATTTTAATAACAATTAAACACTCAAAAATTTAAATTATGCCACATGTAATCGTAAAAATGTATCCGGGAAGCTCGGAAGAACAAAAAAGCAAACTCAGCGAAGAAATAACAAAAGTGATAATGAACAGCACCAGCAAACCCGAAGCTGCTGTTTCTGTAGCTATTGAAGAGGTAGCCGAAAACGAATGGATGGAAAAAGTCTATGAGACTGAAATTCGTCCGAACCTTGAAAAACTGTACAAAAAACCAGGATATTAAACCCATTTTTGGACAGGACGCGGAATTTATATTTTATGAAGAATATAAAGATCAGGCTGCTTTGGAATACCACAATAAATCGGAATATTTAAAACAGTTTTTCTCCAACATTACGCCACTTCTTGCAGGGAAACCAATCGTTGAAGTATTTTAATCCGAATTAAGAATAAGTGAACTTATAAACTGAATCTTGACGAGACTGAAGCATCATAATGTCACATTTGCCAAGGAGCAAAATAAGTTTTTCACGACAAGCGACGGAGTTCGTCTACACTATCGGGGTTCGGGCTCCGGAACGCCTTTGGCAATTTTTCCCGATAATGGGAAGGATGCTTTGAAATTCGAAGAAAAAACGATCCGGAACGGGACATACACTTTACGGTTTATGGCGATATGGGTTGTCTACAAAATCAAATGAAAGCCATTCAAGAACCGAAAAAAAAAGCCAAAACATTTGCAAACCGCTAACTTGCCATGTACTTGTAGATAGGAACTGACCCACAACCAACGTTTTCAAAAGAGCTGCAATTTTACCTTCGCACCATTCCTTTTTTTATGTAAGTTTGGGCTTTACTGAAAAACCTAACAAACAATGGCCCTTTTTCAAAAAACCGTTGAAAAGAAATATATAAAACAGCTTGACTCTGCGTTGATCAATGCGAAATATCAAGAGTTTAAAACCCATTTCGGAAATACCGACATTCAGGAGAATATCCGAAACAGCAAGGAGGAGCAATATCAGGGAGAATTCTTAATCGATTTGTTTGTTAAAATTCTTGGCTATGTCAAAAATCCAAATCCAGATTTTAACCTCACCACCGAGTACAAAAACGTCAAAGACAGTAAAAAGGCCGATGGTGCCATCATCATTAACGACAGCGTTAACGCGGTTATTGAGTTAAAGGGAACCAACACCACCGATTTAAGCAAGATTGAAACACAGGCTTTTGGCTACAAAAACAATCAGGCTGGTTGTGTGTATGTAGTGACATCCAACTTCGAGAAACTTCGTTTCTATATTGACAATGCCATTGAACACATCGAGTTCAACTTGTTTACGCTGTCGAAAGCCGATTTCGAAATCCTCTACTTATGTCTTTCGTTCGAGTCAATTAAAAATGGACTGCCGAAAAAGGTAAAAGAGGAATCGTTAAGTCAGGAAGATGTTATTACCAAGAAATTGTATCAGGATTATTCTCTCTTTAAACGCGAGTTGCACCAAAACCTTGTTTCCCTCAATCCGCAATTCGATTCGCTGACACTATTCAAGAAATCGCAAAAGTTATTAGACCGGTTTCTGTTCCTGTTTTTTGCCGAAGACCGTCATTTGCTGCCGCCAAATTCGGTGCGTTTAATCTTAAACGATTGGCGAGACTTACAGGAACGTGAAGTTGAAATACCACTTTACCAACGCTTTAAAAAATATTTCGAATACCTTAACACTGGTTTCAAGGGGAAACGTTACGATGTGTTTGCCTACAATGGAGGTTTATTTAAACCCGACGAGGTACTTGACACCATCCTCATAGACGATGAATTGCTATTCAAACACACCTATAAACTTTCGGAATACGATTTTGTTAGCGAGGTAGATGTCAATATCCTCGGGCATATTTTTGAAAATTCGATGAACGAACTCGACGAAATCAATGCGCAATTGACCGGAGAGGAAATTGACAAAACAAAGACCAGACGCAAAAAAGACGGGGTATTTTATACGCCGAAATACATTACCAAATACATTGTTGAAAATTCCGTTGGAAAACTTTGCATCGAAAAGAAAGCCGAACTTCAGATCGTTGAAGAAGAGTATGCCACCGACAAAAAGCGGCATCTGAAAACCAAACAGGCGTTGCTTAACAAGTTAAAAACCTATCAAAACTGGTTGTTGAAACTCACCATTTGCGACCCGGCTTGTGGTTCGGGGGCTTTCCTGAATCAGTCGCTTGACTTTTTAATTACCGAACACCGCTACATCGACGAATTACAAGCCAAACTGCTGGGCGTTCCGATCATCTTCAGCGACATTGAAAAAAGCATTTTGGAAAACAATCTCTTTGGAGTCGATTTGAACGAAGAGAGCGTTGAGATTGCCAAACTTTCGTTGTGGTTGCGCACCGCACAACCCAATCGCAAGCTAAACGACCTAAACAACAACATTAAATGTGGCAACTCGTTAATTAACGATCCCGCTGTGGCAGGCGAAAAAGCATTTAACTGGCATGAAGCTTTTCCTCAGATTTTTGAAAATGGAGGATTCGATGTAGTGATTGGGAATCCGCCTTACGTTCAGCTCCAAAGCATGGGCGAAATGAGTGAAATTCTTCAGAATTGCGGTTACGAAACATTCGATAAGGGAGCCGACCTGTATTGCATTTTTACCGAGCGTGGATATAAATTGCTAAAAAATGGTGGCATTCAATCGTTCATTATGCCCAACAAATGGATGTTGGTTGCGTATGGCAAGCCGCTTCGGAAATTCCTGTCGAAAACTGGCTTGCGTCAGGTTTTGAACTTTGGAGACATCCAGTTTTTTCAGGAAGCCACTACCTATGTCTGCATTTTTGTTACTCAAAAAAGTGAACCAAACGATAACGTAAAAGTCTTATCGCTCAACCAGAAAACCTATCATGGTGATTTTATGACAGAGGTAGAAGGCAATCTCTACAACTATCCAACCTCAAAGTTTGGTGAAGCGGAATGGAGCATTCAACCATACAACGATTCACGGAAGTTGGAGCAGATGAAGTTGAACAGCACTGAACTGAAGGATTTGCCGATAAATATTTACAGAGGAATACTTACAGGCTACAATGATGCATTTTATATTGATGAAAAAACACGCCAAAAACTAATTGCTGTCGATGTCAGAAGTTCAGAACTCATCAAGCCTATGGTGCGAGGGAGAGATATTTCGGCTTATGAAATTACTGGTTATGAATATCTGATAAGCACATTTCCAACCTTAAAACTGGATATTGAGAATTATCCAGCCATCAAAGAACATTTGCTTTCATTTGGTTATGACCGACTGAAACAAACTGGCAACAGCGGCGCACGCAAAAAGACAAGCGGCAAATGGTTCGAAACACAAGATAGCATTAGCTATCATGAGGAATTTGCCAAGCCAAAAATCATCTATCCGGAAATAACAGCTTTTTTCCCGTTTATGTACGATAACAATGGAATTCTAACGAATCAGAAATGTTTTATTCTTACTGCAAAAGATGATTCTATTTCGTTACTATTCTTAACTGCGTTATTCAATTCTTCGTTGACAAAACTTTGGATTTGGCACAACTGTCCCGAACTTCAGGGTGGTACACGCGAAATACGTAAAGTTTATTTCGAGCATTTTCCGGTTCCACAAGCAAACGAAGAACAGATGGCAACGCTTGCTCAATATGCAACAGAACGAACCCAATTAACCGCCGACCTGCAAACCCTTTGCTCGAAATTTACCCGCAACATTCAGCGCGAATACAATTTGGTAAAGCTATCGGCCAAACTTGAAAATTGGTTTCAAATACCGTTTAATGAGTTTTTAAAGGAGCTTGAAAAGAGCAAAGTAAAACTCACCCTATCGCAAAAAGCCGAATGGGAAGATTATTTCCTTCAGGAATCGAAAAAGGCGTTGGACATCAAACACCAGATCGACACCACCGACAAAGAGATTGACCAGATGGTGTACGGCTTGTATCGGCTGAGTGAGGAAGAAATTGCGATTGTCGAAAATCCGTAATCCTAAAATAGCAGCTATGATAAAGTACAAAACACAAGTTGGAACTCAGTATGAAAACATGGAAGGCCGCGATTTAAGAGATGCTATAAAGCCGCAATTATCGGGGATGCACTGTAGTAAATGCAAACAAGACACCAACATACTTTTTGTTGCTGATGGCTATGGTCATTTAAAACCGAAAATTAGCGCATGTTGCTCTGAATTTGAAACTAGAATCAGAAAACGAATTTGGCCAGATCAATAGATATAATTCTTTTATTAGCGCAAATTGTATGATAAAATTAGCAGACATCTACCCCAGCCGTAATGGAAAACCAAAAGTTGATTTTTTCCTATTAGGTATTTACGATTTACTCAAAACCCAATTGGGATTTAGATATGCCAAATTTGACGGTAAAGGCAATTATCTGAAAGCAGAAAATGGTGTTTATAGAATTGTAAATTTCCATGAATTGAGAGACGATTTCAGAAATTACATTTCCGATAATTTTGAAGAACTGGAGGCTTCAAAGGAAATAAGACTCGATGATTTCATGAATGAATATTACAAAAAAGCACCAATTAAGGATGGTAATTATGCAAGAGAGTACTTAGCTGAAGATTTTGAACTTTCAGATTATAACAAGCACATTATTCGTCTTGCGATTAATGAAAAATATCGAAGACATTTTTTTCGAAACGAAATGCTAGAATTTCTTAAACAAGAAAAGTTTATTGAATTCAACGATGAATTGAAAACATTAAATCTTAGTGGTCCTTTGTTTTATAAGCAATCCGACCGTGGTTATTTCTTGGTTATTAATAATCCATTTCATGGAGGAAAAGTTATTGGCACTGATTTCGATTTACACAAAGTACATGCAAAATCTCAAAAAGAATTCTTTAATAAGAAAGCCAAAAAGTGTGAATTGATTAAAATAGCTTTTGATCTGCAAACTGATGTAGATTTGATCAAGACGCTTGAATAGAGATTAAATTTATTTTGTCAACAAAATTCATATAGAATGTTAAAACGAGTTATAAAAAATATATGGAAAGACTCAGTTGGGGGTAATCTTATTGCAACAGTATTAATAGCAATATTGACATTGCTCTATAATTATATTGTATCTCGTTATAAAAGCATTTCATTTAAAGAAGTTTTTATTGATTTCTGGACATATCAAATAGACTTGTGGATTGTTTTGTTGTTCATTTTAACAATTATAGTTCTTTATAGCCTTATCAAATCAAAATTCAATTACGATGAAGAGACTTTAGATTTAGACAGAGCCTTTTTTAATAAAATAAGAAATTGGGAAGGGATGCTTGATTTAGTTCTGGAAATCAAAACCAATGGATTTTCAAGTAGGCCAGTAAAATTTGAAAGAATCGAGACCATGACTAGTATTCGGAAAGAAAGCGAAAAGCCGGACTTTCATTTTTTTAATCCCGTGCTAAATAAAATTAAAACCAGGCTTTTAATCGAATTTGAAAACCTTGATTCAGTTTTACTTGGAAATATTTATGGAGATCATAATGGATGGCTGTCAATTCCAAGTGAATGGGAATATTCTCAACGAGAACGGATGCTAAAGGCAGAAATTGAAATTAAAAAGCAAGAAGACATCTTCACTGAAGTTTATCAAAACTTTATTACCCAAGGTCGAAAGATTCTTAAAGTATAAAAGGTCAATGAAACCTTGTCATCAAACAACAGATCGACACTACCGGCAAAGAGATTGATCAACTGACTGAAAAGAAATTAAGATTGTAGAGAACAACTAAAACTGAAAGATATGATCACAATTAAAAAATTCATGGCAGAATATCCAAAATCGTATAAGGCTTATGCATCTCTCGGTATGGAATACCCCAGTATCAACAGTGCTATTGATGCCCTCTTATGCCATTTTGGTCTGGGATTTTTAGTGTTTCCTATTTATCATGAAACATTGGAAAAAGTATTGGGCTATAATTCAAAAATTAAGATATATCCCACGAATTCGTTTAATCTCGACGTTGAAGATCGCGTAATAATTGAAGATTATAAAAAATTTAAGTCACGTGAAAAAGCTGAAAAGGAGACATTCATTTGTGCTTTAAATTTTCTGGAAGATAAACTATCGCTTCATAATTATGAATCAGATCCTCTAAAATAATGTCACTTTGGTGAAATTGAGTGATTTTTTTAATACTACCATTCATGGGATTAGATATTACGCACTATAAATTAAGTCATTCTCCAAACGATGAAGGCAACCAGTTGACAGTTGAGGATTGGGATTCAATTTGCAATGTGCCATTGGAGCATTTTTCAAAGTACATCAACGATATCTGGGAATATGATTTTGACAAAACCATCGCAATTGTAAAAGACGAACAAACTTTAGAGAAGCTAAAGATGGATGAAACATTTTCTGAAATGGATTACATGGCCGTCTTTATTGGCACTATCGACAATAAATTGCGAACTGATCTTGCCACTTTCATTAAAAACGAAAAGTTAGATAAACTTGAAAAATCCGGATTTACGGTTGAGTCTAATGGCATTAAATATAGTGAGTTGTCGTTTGGCGAACGGGTAATAAAGAAAGGATTTTACTACGATGAAGTTGGATGTCAACGACAAGGAATGAACAAACTCTTTTATGATACATTTAGGACAAACATTTTTTTATGGGGTGAAAAGAAAGATTTTGATCTGGCATACGAATGTGTGGGCGGAGATTATTATAAAGATTGTTGGAGCCAGGAAGCCCTTGATAGACTGAAAGCCAATTTTAAAACCACTTTCGTTGATAAGTTTGTATTTGGTCAAAGTATTCTCAATACTTCATTCTGAAAATAAGTAACCAGCTTTGATATGAGAATTTTCGAATAGCAGAATTTGGAAAAAATATTTAAAAATATGGATGGACAGGATGACGATATCAACTATAACAATGAAGAAATGTCAGAACTTGAAAATCTGGGCTTTGACCGAAAGATAATCAACTTTGTCGATCCGGGCGGTTGGCTATGTCACGAGAATTATATTTTTGATTTTAGGGGTAGGCTTGTCCGAAAATTTGATTATTCTATTGATAACTGCTGTATAATCACCAACAAACCCTTTGATAATGGGGTTTCGTTTGTAGTTAATGATCCCACAATAGAATACAATGACAGGAAATATGCATTAATGGATTTCTACGGCAACATCCTTACTGACTTTTTTGATAGTATTGATGAAGGGTGGATAGACAATACATACATATCAGTGGAACGAAACGGGAAATGGGGTTATATTGATAAAAGTGGAAGATCGGTTACAGATTTCCGCTTTGATTGGTGTGGAATGGATTATGAATGGATTAACCTCAGTTCGATATACGAGATTGTACGAATGGAATCAAAACGTGAAGGTGTTCATGTAAAACTGGGACTTTTCACTTTTACAGGAATATTAGCACTCGAACCAATTTATAAAGAGATAGAAATAAAATCAAAATACTATTCTTTAAAAAATGGTCACGAAAGAACTTCAGCCTTATTGGATGATGTAATTTTTGCTACCGATTTTGATGGCAATAAATTCAGATGGACGCATCACCATGGTCTTGAAAGGATTTGAAAAATGGAAATGAGAATGGTCGTTAATCATTTAGGGCTGCTCATTTTGACATACCACCCTAAAAAATTGACGGAATTCTTGTAATCATTTAGTAGCCGATTGAGACAATGCGGTCGAAACGGAAAGTTGGATTTGGCCGTCCGGGACTCAACGATCGCAAGGCGACAATTTTAAACTTTAGGTTTCCTTTTGAAACGGAGCTGAGCGTTTGGCGAACGATTTGTTCCAAAGCTTCAGGACTCATCTCAACACGGGCATTCAAGGTCAGACGGGCTTTTGCGCTTGTTCCGGCCGATCCACGGAAATTCAGCGTTTCGCCCCGCCCTGTCAGATTTCCCGTCAGGTAATTTTCACCAGCTTCAAGAATAAGTTTGACATGGCCAACTGATGCCTTGAGACGGTCGAACTGCTGACTCAAATCCTTCAGGAGATTTGTGGCAAAATCATCCCAATTTGTCGTCTCTCCACTCAATTCAACATTGCAGTTCAACCAACCCAAAACGGCTTCACCTTCAGCATAAATATCATAATCAACTTCTGCCAATCGCTGACCAGCATCGGTACGGTTCATCACTTCCTTCAACCACTCTTCAATTCCTTCGCCGGTAATTGCGCTTACTTTCATTACATCGGCATCCGGATAATTCAGTTTTACCTTTTCTTTCAGCAAAGCCATTTCATCAGTTTCAATCAGGTCAGCTTTGCTAATCAGGATAATATCGCTTTCTTCCAATTGTTTTCTGAAAATATAAGCTGCGCTGGGATGTAATCCGGCAGTTCCGCCATTCAAAATATCAGTGAGATGAGCAGGATCGGCCATTACCGAAAGCGGACTGATTAAAAGCTCGTTTTTCATATTTTCTTTGAGTGGCTGGACAATGGTCGCCGACAGGTCGGTACAGCTTCCAACCGGTTCAGCAATAATTACATCTGCATTGGCTTCTTCGCGAACTTGTTTCATCGCGCTAATCAATCCATTGAAATTACAGCAGAAACAACTTCCGCTTACTTCAGCAACTTTTACCTCGTTGCGTAAAAGTAATGCAGTATCAACCAGTTCAGAAGCCTGATCGTTTGTAATTAGTCCTACCCGTTTGCCGTCATTCATAATTCGGCTGGCAGCTTCCCATAACATAGTTGTTTTTCCGGCTCCGAGGAATCCTCCAACCAGAATAAGTCGTGTGGTTTTCATATCTTCCATTTTTACTTTTTTATTGATTTGTCATTTTCACAATCGCATCGAATCGATGAACGTTTCATGGCAGGTTCGAGCACATATACAAAAAATAGTGCGGCGAGTATTCCGCCTATTATTGGGCCTAAAATGTAAACGAAGAAAAATCCTCCGCTTTGATCGGGAAAAGCAGCGGCTCCCCACCCAGCCATCCATGCAACCATCCTTGGTGCAAAATCACGTGCAGGATTCAGTCCGGCCTGAGTCAATGGAGCAATGAGGCAAATAATTGAACTTACAGTCAATCCGATGAACAATGGAGCCATTGCATCGTGTGGTCGGCCAATATTACAACCTTCAGTTAGGGCGAAAATCATAATTAGCAGCAGAAAAGTGCCAAAAGCTTCCGCACCAATGGCAAGTGGTAATGAAACCACCGCGCTACTTCCGGAGACCGCATAATATTCGCCAAACATTTTGGCCGTTTGAACCGATTCCGCTGTACCGCGAATAATGTTGTGCGTAGTTTCGAAAGCCGAGATTGACGGTGAGAACAAGATATAGATAGCTAATCCTGCCAAAAAAGCTCCGGCGAATTGAGCGAATAGATACACAGGTAATTTCCGGGCAGACATACGTTTGCTGATAACCATAGCCAATGTAACTGCCGGATTCAGGTGAGCACAAGATAAATGACGTGTGAGATAAATTGCTAAGGTAACACCAATTCCCCAGGCCAGTGCAATCTGCATGATTCCCTGATACGCATAGAATAATATGGATACTGCAACCGATCCACATCCGAATAGAACCAATAAAAAAGTACCAAGAGCTTCGCCAATAAATTCTTTGGAGTGTCGCATCGACTAGTTGTTTAATTATTTTTGGTCATTCTATGCTATTTTTAAACTACAACAAAAATCCTCGGGCAGGTGCATAATTTTCAAAAATCCAGCCAGAAGGAATTCCATTTCCTTTATTTTTTCAATGTCGAGGCAATAGACAATTTTAGCACCTTCCAGGCGCCCAAAAATCAATCCGGCATTCTTTAATTCCCTCATATGTTGATTAACTGTTGCACGGGTCAGAGGGAAATTGTCGGAAAAATCGCCTGTCAGACAAGTCCTTGTTTGTGCTAAATATTGCAGAATTTGTATTCGGGCAGGATGCGAAAGCGCTTTGAACAGATTGGCTCGTTGCTGAAGTTCTTTTTCGAAAAGTTCTGTTTTGGGGACTACCATTTAAGTGAATTTTAGTTTTGATGTAAACATACATCGAAATATTTCGGGTTGGTAAATTTGTTTTGTTAACGATGGTTAATGTTATTGAGTAATTTTTGGATTGAAATCCTTACTACTAGATTCGACACAGTAAATAAAAAAGTAAAAAAGCTTGCAAAATTGATTACAAGCAAGCACATTTACAATTCAAAAACCCACCGCAGAACTAAATAGATTGGTATAAACTCAGATAATTTTACCTTTTATTTTTGCTCATTTTTAATTCGGTTACGTTCAATCTCCTTGACAATTTCTATTAATTTTCTTTCATATTCCTCCACGTTTCCGCGAATCTCTTTGACCAGTTTCTTATCCCGATTATATTGAAAAATGTCTTCAAGTTTGTACAAGTTCTCGGGATTAATCCCATTGGTCGATTTAATATAGCGGTATTTCAGGTCATTATCCTTAAGTTGGCTATTCCTGTTCAATTGCCAAACGTTCGCTCCAAAAGAAAGTAAAATAACTAATACCATCGAGATTATT
Organism: Prolixibacteraceae bacterium; assembly: GCA_019459485.1. Taxonomy (GTDB): domain Bacteria; phylum Bacteroidota; class Bacteroidia; order Bacteroidales; family Prolixibacteraceae; genus Aquipluma. The sequence continues at coordinate 14,027 of JAIBEZ010000069.1, read as the reverse complement.
GTAAGCCGCCAGCTTCACAAGCATATCTGATAATTAGCATGTTATGAAGTATACACCCAATTTTACACCCACAAATGTAAAGTTGGGTGTTTTTTTAGTTACCCTATTCGACAGTCTATTTTTACCCAACCTACTCAATTATTATTTCATTGATTTCATCTGGTAAGTGATATTTATTCTATGACACAAATTTTTATAAAAAACGGAAATGTCAAATTTCAGGTATGATGATGATGTGCTGTTGAAATGGGAAATAACTGGCATCGGGAAGTGCTGGACAGTTATTCTCATTACAATAGCATGATGGAACGATTAATACAGGTTGGTTAAAGCGAAAATGATCGGGAACCAGTTTTCTAGGGCAAAAAATTCGCAGGTAAAAATAAGCGGGAATGATGTTGGCGTGGGGGGGAAGGTGTGGGTGTTGAGGCACGAAATACTTACACGTGGGGTGCTGAAGCTGGCGAGGTGTACGAATGAAATAGTGTAGTGAGGTACGAACGGAACAGTTGAATGAGTGAGACGAACCGGCTGCAAGCATAAGGTCTTGCGAGAAAGATCCTTTATTTTTACCTGCACCTTTAAAGGGCGGTGGGGCTTTTGTGGCTTTTGGTCTTCAGGGGTAAACACTTCGCAAGACATACCGCTGATTGGGTTGGGAAAAGCAAGGGTGGTGACTGAATGCAATGTAGCGAATTGGGGTGGGTGGAATGCAGCTTCCCGTTTTGGCTTTGAGATCTGGGATGTGGGGTGGTAAAACCAAAGGGGAGCGGAATGAACGGAGGGTTGGCATGAGCGCAATGGAATGAAGGAAGCACTCTTGCGTGGGTAGCCGAGGCTGGGGGCTGACAATGAACGGAATGGATCGGAAGGTGGCGGAACGAAGTGCAGCCCTGGAGTGTAATGGAGAGAAGCGGAAGCCACCTGCCGCAGGCTTTGGTCTGACAAACAACTCATGCACTGCACCATAGCCGGGTGGTGGGTGACCTTGTGGTTTTTCCCGGCGACTATGCAGAATAGAAAGATACTGATCGCGAACCGATAGAAGTGATTTCCGAATGAAATAAGATGTAGTTGAATGTCAGTATTTTGAAGGATATACTTATTAGAGAGTGATTTCTGAATGAAATAAGACTAAGCCCGGAATGGAACATAGGTTGCATATTTCTTTGAATTGGTTGAAGGGTCGGAAGATTTAATTTAATTAAACCAGATGCAACTTGTCGATTGTTTCAATGCAATGAATTAGTCAATTTTTAATTCACCCCACCCGTCACCCTTTTCCCCGGATGTTACTACAGCCGCTGTAATAATACGTCTTCTATCATGGCGATATGGGTTTTGAAGCCATAAGAATGAAGTATCCGCTGTCTTATGGCCTGTCCTGGCATCGGGATCTTTTGAGAGCGTATAATGATCCCGGGTATCTTCCATGGTTTCCATCAACATGTTTAGCTTTTCTTTTACCTTGGGCATCGACCGTAGCACTTCGTCTGATTCTATCTCCTTTTCAAGTTTGCCGCAATAAAATAACTCATGTTCCAGATCATTGTCTTCGTTCTTTTGAGGCATTCTCTCTTTCCAGTTCTCGTCGGTAGAATAAACCGCCTTGCGAAGTTGCCGGGCACGTTCCTTCAACACTTCGATGGGTGAAAATGGGTTCGACCTGGATAATGAATGAGTGGCGTCAACAATAATGGACTTCGATCTGATGATGCCCTTTTCTATGGCAATAGAAACGGTCTTTCCTATCAGAAGGTTCAACAAATCTGTATCCTTCAACTTCAACCGCAGTTTCCTGAATCTGGTAAGCGAACTCGGATTTATCACACCTTCTTCATTGTCATTTCCAAAAAGTACTTGAAAGAAATATCAAAACGGGAACTCTCTACTATATTCACATCAGAAACATCATATATGGTTTTGAGCAACAGGTATTTGAACATGAGGATGGGGCTTTCAGCATTGCGCCCATTGTTTGGGCAGTATTTATTTACCAGATCATCATAAATGAACGAAAAATCGATTAGCTCGTTAATCTTTCTCAGATGATTATCCCATAGCCGTCAGGCTATATTGCATAATTGACTTGATTGCAGCAGATTGTGGCTGTTTGAGTTGGATCTATTTTAAGTTATAAAAAAGAAGGGAGTATCCTTTCAGAGTTTACGGGTTCATTTTCTGCCATGCTGCGAGAGGTTTTCTCGGAAAAGGAACTTCAAAAGAAAGCAGTGTCCAGTGGTTTTTATAAGCGTAAGTGTGATTTCACACCAACCAAGTTCTTTGATTTATTACTTTATCGTGCTTCTGTTCCACAAACGATTAGTTTGTCCCAAACTTCGGCCAAGGTTAAGACCATGCATGGCCTTAAAATTACGAAGCAATCCATTGATGGTCGTTTCACTGAACGAGCTGTTGCTTTTGTCAAGGACATCTTGAAGGAATTGTTGGAAAGGCAATTGAGCAAAGTATTTTGCCCTGAATTTTTATCGCAGTTTACCCATGTCCGCATCAAGGATTCAACACGGTTTACTGTTCCGGATAAACTCAGGGAACATTTTGAAGGTAGCGGGGGGAACCAGTGGGCATCACATGCCTGTATCTCTATCCAGTTTGAATACGATGCACGCAGTGGCAAAATACTTGATCTGAATGTAACGGCGGGAACACGGAATGATGCGACCGATGCCAGTGAAACAAGGACGAAAATTAACCAAGGCGATTTAGTCCTTCGTGACCTTGGCTATTTTAACCTATCGGTATTGACTGGATTTGCAGGCCAGGGAGCATCATTTATCAGTCGGCTGAATACTTCCATTCTTGTTTTCGAACCTGACACAACAGAGAAAATTGTGTTTAAAGATTTGTACAATCAGATGTGCAAAAGCAAGGTAACACGTTGTGATAAACAGGTTCTGGTAGGAAAAGGCAAACTGGAGCAACTACGTTTGATTGTTGAAATTGTCCCTGAACAGGTTTATCAAGAGCGGATAAGAAAAGTGAACAAATACAACAAGGATCATGGATGGACAACTTCAGAGGAATACAAGGCACGTTGCCGTTTCAACATGTTTATCACCAATGTTCCAACCCAGGAGCTTTCCGTTGAAGAAACCATGCTGATTTACCGGTTACGCTGGCAGGTTGAATTGATGTTTAAGAACTGGAAATCGGTATGTAAGATTGATAAAATACATCCGATGAAATATAAACGTTTTACATGTTTACTGTTTGCAAAGCTGATTCTGATCCTGTTGAACATGCAGATCATCTGTAATCTTCAAGTGTATTACTTTAAAAAACGAAGGCAGATTCTGAGTGAGAATAAATGTTTTAAAACGCTCCGGGGATCATTCAGCATTCTAAGGAGTATATGGAAAGAGCGAAGAAAGAGATCGGAGAAAAAAATGAAGGATTTGGCCAGCCAGTTCTCGTCAAATCATTGGAAAGAAAAACGAAAGAATAAAATGAATTTTATTGAAATAATAGAGTTATTTATTTGTAAATCAAAAGATTATGCGTACATTGAAGACATCAAAAAGGGGACAAAGTCCGAACTCTTCCCCCTAATCAATTATTAACTAAAAAAGTTATTTGAAATGGTGAAAATTACAAAATCAAGCCCCGTTTCCCAAAGAAATGGGGTAAAAAAAGAAATGTATAGCGTAAATAGTTATTTAACAGCATGTTATATGCTTTAAACCTGACGGCTATGGATGATTATCCTTGGGTACAATAAGGTCATATAAATCTGAGTAGGTACCTAGCTGGAGCTTTTGTTGTTGTACTAACATTTAAGTGTCTTTATTTCAGGCATTAAGATACTAAAAACGCAGTAAAATACAAGATTTTCATCCTGTATTTTACTGCGTTAAGTTTTTTATAATTATTGCGTTAAAAATGCAAAATCAACAACCCCTCGCTAACGCTCAAACGAGGGGTGTGTTAGGAACTTTCAAAAGCCCAGCAAATCCGGGCTTTTGAAAGTTCCTCAGGATACCTTCGCTGGTTCAAATTTTATCCCTGATATTAAATTTTTAACTAACTCGTTTTTTATTGTTTTACTCACATATATTTGCGTTGTTATTTGCCAGAATGAAGAATGCCCATGAAAGATCTCGTAACAGCAAATTTTATTATAATCAAATACCGGTTTAATTATAAGGTCAGTATTCGGCACAAATGAAGTTTTTTCATAATCCAAAGTTTCAAGCTTCTTCGAAAAAACCGGAATAAAATAGGGGTAACCCATTTCTCCTCCTTTCACTTTGGCTTCAATCCATTTTAACCCTTCATTGCCAATAAGCAACTTATCAATTATTTCCTTCATTTTTAATGACATCATAGGCCATGCTAAACTATTGGGCTGGTAATCCACTGGCAAACAACCAAAATTTAAATACCCAAGTCGCTTAAGCCCTTTATCGCTGATACTTACTGATTCTAGCTCTAGGCTATAAGGTAATTCTTTAAGCCCTGTTATTTGAGGAGTTAATTCGTGGGCTAACGGAATATCTTCCTCTGCATATGCAACAGGAGTAGTGTCATCATAACCTGTTGACCAAGTTAGCCAATAATATTCTTTTTGCCTTTCTACCATCCTGATTTTCTTAATAATAATGGATTGCTAATAATTGTCTGTTTTATATACTGGTCAAACAGCTGAATGAACCTTGCTTGATCCCCGCCTGCTTCAAATGCGGCTTTCTTCATCCCTGCAAGAACGAATTCATGATATTCATTTGGATGGCGCCCTAAATGATTCATTATATCCTTATTCCAATCACCATCAAGGTCTAAACCATAACTTCTCGCGATTCCCATCATCTGAGGAGTATATGTTTTATTTTTATTGGTAGCAAAATGATGTTGCTGCAAAGGTAGATCATCAGAAGCATTATTGTAACTTGGGCTGGGATTTTTTTTACTAAACGCCTCACCCAACGCTTTTGTCCCGTAATATGTACCGGCCCCAACAATCATACGTTTGCTAAAATCATCAAACTCAACAGGCTGCCAGCCTTCTCCGGTTATGTCAATACCGGAAGTCACCGCAATCTCCCCAAGTTTAACCAGCTCGGGGTGCTTTAACACAAACATCCCGACTTTGCCTACTTTTTCGCCCGCTTTCAAAGCAGTACTCGCACCCCCTGTGATAGCGCCAATTGTGCCGGATATACCAACATCAAAAAAGTCAATTTTGTTGAGCCAGATGTCTTTTGTTGAGTAGCCCATCTTCTTTGCAACCGCATAATTCATTGCCACTTGTATCCCATAATCAATTGCCGCATTTGCAGCAAAATAAGCTGCAATTACCAGAAAGGCTATATCTCCATCAGGATCGGTATATAACAGCGGGTTATTTAGCGCATATGAATACCTATTAAAATTCTGGCTAAAGTCGGGCAATTGCACATAGTTGTCGGGAGATAAAAGTCTTCCTAAAAGAGGGTCGTACAAACGACCGTTCATATTTATCAGCCCAAACTCGGGCAAATGCTCGTGCCCGGTAAAGCCACGCCCTGCAAACAAGGTTTGGTCGCTGGCGTCGAGCGTATAGTTCCAGTCGTCAGCGCTGCGGCGGCGGCCCCAAGCATCAAAGCTGTATTCACGGTAGGTCAAATCTGTCGATTTCACAGCGTGGGTTATACTGCCCAGGTAGTCGCGCAAAACGTAGTAAATAACCGGAGTTCCTGTTCCCACTTTTACACTTACGGCTGGGGCAGAATAGGCATTGCCACCCAACCAGGTGTATTGGGTTTCGGTACTGCCGTTTAACTCTTTCATATAACTGCTACCGGGATACCATCGGGTATAAATCATAGTTCCATTCTGGCTAACTACCATTTTGCTGCGCTGTTGGTCGCTGTTATAAGTAAATGCCGCCGAGTAATTTCCCTCGGTAATATCTTTTATCTGCTGGAACCATGTATAATTGACTTTCTGGGTATCAACCGGAATCAAACTGACATTTTTTGTATAAAGGTCGGTTATCTGGTAGCCGTCGTATTCCATCTGGCCCAGATCGCCTTTGCGGGTAATATTCCCCGTGTTTGCGTAGGCAAAACCGTTGCTTGTGCTGCCCCAGATACTATCTAACCGGAGGTTTTCGTACCCGAAATTTTCGGTCAGGGTATGTTTGTTATTGGTACGAGAGTTGGGCCAGCCAAATTTCTGGTCGAAACCATAACTGTACTGGTACAGGCTGTCTATTGAGGCCGTCAGTGGTAACCCTTGGTCATAAGTCATTGTAGCCGTAAGGTTTGTGCCATATTTGGCGCTGGTTATTTGTCCGTATTCATTCGTAGCATCAATATCCCAAACTACAGTAGTGCCATCTTTTACCTTTTCCAGCAAGCCGGAGTTGGGATCATACACATTTTCTTCAACTACCCCCGACGGATGGTTGCGTTTCCATAAGCGCCCAACTCCATCGTACTCAAAAGTAGTGGAAAAATTCTGACCGGCAATGTTTTCCAAAATACCTGTAATGCGACCTTTTACCCCGGTTGTGGCATAGCTGTGCGTACGGGTTACCGGCCCGGGAGAAGTTACAGTGGTCAACTGCTTATAGCCGTCATAGGTATAGTCAGTTGTTTCGTTTCCGGTGGTGTGATAATCGAGTAACCCGTCTGAGGAGTACCGGTATATAGTGCTGTCGCCCAAATTGTTTACCTGCGCAGTCATTCGCCCGTAAGCATTCTGGTAATACCTGGTAATTCCGGCGCTAGGGTCGTCTAGCTCGGTCTGGTTCCCGGCTGCATCATACTTCATTTTTGTTACGCCACCAGGGTGGTTGATGTTCTTCACTTGCCCGTTAGGGTAATAGCTATAGGTCATATCTCCCCCAAAGTCGGAAGCGGTGGAAACCATACCTTGGCTGTTGGTTTCTTTCCAGCTTGTCATTCCTTCCGAGATTTCGGTTACCCGATTGCCAGCGTAATCAATATTTGTAACCTTTCCTCCTGCTGTTGTGATTTTGTTTAACCGGTTTTTCGTATCGTATTCATATAAAGTGTAGCGGGAAGATATGGTTGAAAAAGACGGCTCATACTTTTTGCTAAGCCTTCTCTTGTTGTCGTATTCCGTAATGTTATATACCCACGAGCCACCAAAAGTCTTAACATCGCTACGCAGTTCCATTCCTTCTCTGTCATACCAGACTTTTGACTGCGAGCCGTCGTTCACCGAAGTAAGGATAGAATAAGCAGGTAAGGTTAGTCCGCCGGTAAGCCCCCAGCCATAGGTTGTAGTGATTTCCAGTCCGTCAGGCTGCGTGCGCTTAGCCAGTCTGCTCATGCTGTCGTAGGTAAAAGTGGTTTCATTACCGCGGTGGTCTGTCTCTTTTTGCAATCTACCATAGGTATCGTAGATATAATTGGTTTCAAACCTTAGAGGATCGGTTACCTTTTTCAAACGGATTCCGTTGGTTTCATATTCGTAATCAGTGTCGCGGTCTTCAAGTCCTACAGCCTGCTGGTAGGTTTGTTTGAGGTTTCCATCGCTGTAATAATCGTGGTTTACCGAGTATTCCCAATTGGTTCCGACATTATACGTGATGAAATCGGGTTTTAGTATTCCATCGGTAGAATATGTGAAAGTCGTTTTGTTGGATTGTGTTGTTTCACCGCTTTTTTCAAACTTCACGGTTGACTCCTGAATCCGGCCTATGTACCAGTTGGATTCATCATTACTGTAATAAGCATTGGTGGTTGTTTTGGTAATCCCGTTGTCGAACCTTTGTTTGGCCTCTTTTAAACTGCCCTTAATAGTTGGGTCGTAGGTAAAGGTTGTGGAGTCCTGCTGCCCTCTAAACACATTCTTATTTAAATGATAGTCAGCGTATGGAAAAATCGGATCAAGCCCTGTAACAGATACTGTTTCTTGTTCATTCCAGGTATTCTTTGTTTCGCTGGCCTTTTCCCCGTCAACATAGTTTTCTACTGATAATACCGTGGGATAAAAATAGGTAGTATTATATCCCGAATTTGTTTCAGTTTTATTTCCCGATTGTGAATCCTCAACCACAATTTGTTCATAACCCAAAACGCCTTTCCCCTGACGGTGTATCTTTAAGCCTTTGTAGCTATAATCCTGATTCAATGAATAGCCGTCATTTGTCCAGTACTCGCTTACAACATTTAACGACCCCATATAAGTATAAACAGGGAAGTTCACAGTTGCTGTTCCTTTTTCATAATTACTATACTCACCTGAAAGTTTGCGGTATGAAAATGCCCCGTTGTTGTTTAATCCGTCGGCAAATCTTGAAAGCAGAATACTTGTAGTACCAGTTATTTTTCCGCGCCGATAACCATTAGTCGCCGATGCAACAATAATATCAGTTTTACCATTTCCATCATAATCGCCTAATGTGAATTGGTAATCTTTATTGTACTCCGAACGCTCGTAATATTCGCTGTTCACATCGGTAGCGTTGGGTTTGGTAACAAAATAATACTGGCGAGGATTATTGCTCGTGTTTTTACTCAAAGCTAGAATATCTGTTCGTCCATCACCGTTAAAATCCCCTGTATGAACAACATCGCTTTTAAGATCACTTTTCTTTTTTGGAAAATAATTGGCAACGAAACCTGTTCCGGTAGATAGTCGGAACTGCCACTCAGACCATTCGTATGTTTTATAGCCATAAATAAAAATATCGGTTTTGCCATCGCCATTGAAATCGCCTAATTTAAAAAGGTGGTCTTTATCGGGGTAACTACCTGAATAAATCATTTGAAAACTTGCTCCATCGAGGGAGTAAACTTTTATGCCATTTGAATCAATTGCCCAAACTTCAGACTTGCCGTCACCGTTAAAATCTCCAAGTTGATATTTATCTCCAACATTTAAACTTGAACCAGAATTTTTAAGTCCCCACTGAGATAGTGTACCACTACTATACGTAAAGCCAAAAATTCTCCATCCGCTTTGTGAAACAACCAAAATATCGGCCAAGCCATCACCATCCATGTCATTCATGCCATCAGCCATATTGGGATCTCTAACTGTCGCTCCGGTGACATTGAATAAATCATAATGCGCATTAATAAAAAATGTCGGGGTTGAGAATGCAGTCCCTATATTTAAAGCATAATAATAAGCATAGGTATCTGAAAGATTGCCATGAATGTCAATACTCACTCCAACGTGTCTTTTGAGAATAAGATCATCGCAATTGTCCCCATTAAGGTCAACCCAAACGGCTGAACTTATGTCGTATGTATTGATTCCTGACGTTTTATAGGTAAAACCACCATATTCTGTTCCAAGAAAAAGTCTCCATTCTTTCTGATTCGACTTCCTGACTGTAAAAATATCATCCCTTCCATCTCCGTTAAAATCTCCAGTATATTGGGTGTAGTTTGTTGAGATGTAATTATTATATTCCGTAGAAGGATAGTTGTTACAGTCTCCGGTTGGATATTCATAGGAAAAAGCGGTTGAATTGTACCTACTGCCACTTATTCCATATTCAACTACTTCGTTCAATACAGAAGCGCCGCCATAAACTGAGTTACTATAGTTGTAAATTAGTTCATATTTCTTTACGAGGGTCGAGTTATACTTCATTTCAACCTTCTCCAGGATCAGGTTTTGCTGCAATGTCGCTCCCATGAAAAATGATGTTTCGGTGTCGATGCGGTCTTTGTAATAAAATGTAACCGTATTGGGGCCGTACTTTATTTCTTCGATATAGTTATGCCCAAACTGCTTTAGATATTTATACGATATGGTATCGCCATAAAGGTCAATCCTTTTATCAGCATACCAACTTAGCTCTTCGGTTAGCCCGTCAATGGTCTGGTCGGAATCGCCTTCGTAGCCATATTCGATGGTTTCACCTCCTTTGGTTTTTACAAGGAACCATTTGGGAGTGGAAGTTCCACCCGTAAAGAAGGTAATTTTCGAAAAGTTGTCGATTTCTGTACGGTACTCTGAGTTATTATCGCCATAAGAACCGGAAACGCAAATCAGGCGTTGCCCGTCGAGAGAAAACCTGTCGGTGGAAGTTAAATTGACCCCAACGCTTGTTCCATCGTGGTAATAGGTTTGCGGACTGCGCGTGATTGCTGACAGTCCACCAATATTCCACCCATAACCCGCAATGCCATTTCCTCCGTTGCTTGAATATGTCAATGAAATGGAAGGAGTCATGCCGCCAACTCCATCAGGTACCTGAAGCGGAATCGTATAAACAGCACCGCCTAACGCATTAACATTAAAGGTCCCTTTCGTGGTACCTACCAAATAGGAGGAGGTATTAAGTGGTCGGCTGACTGGATCAACCGGTGGTGAATTGTAAGAAATGATGTCAGTAACATAAGGACTTACAGCCTCGGCCAGCATGGTACCACTATTTGATTCATAGGAATATCCGGGGGAAAGAGTGATGCTATTGCTGGTCTGGTGTAGTTGGGTGTCGCTGTCTACGGTTTTCATTGTCAAATCGAAAGGATGGCCGATAGCCGTAAACGCACAGATCAACCCCATTAAGAATGTATATATGATTTTTTTCATGTGTTGTATTTTTAATAAAAAGGCTGAATAATTAAATATGATCTGAGAAAAAATCTGTCGATTGTTTCAATTCAATCAATTGAAATTGATGAACCGACAAATCAGTTTTACCTCACAATTAATTTATTATCGTAGGAATGGTTATCAACCATTAGTTTGCACAGATAGAGCCCGGAAGCTACCTTCCGTTCTGTTTCGTCGGTTCTGTTCCAATTAAAACGCTTTGTTCCCCTTTCCAATTTTCCATCAGTGATTGTCCGGATTAATTTTCCGGCACTGTTGTAAATCGAAATATTTACGCGGGCATCCGTTGGCAAAAAGAACTCTATGGCTACGTCATCAGTTAACGGATTGGGGTAACATTTTAATGAAGTTTCAAGGTTTTCCGTAATCGGATCAACATTGTCTGAAATTGTCTGAACTTTCAGATTTGGAACAATATCAGGTTGTATTTCCGGATTCTGTTGCGATTCTTCCGTTTTGGAAGCAGTCATATTTTCATTCAAATCTGATTCCAAATCTGATTTTTCCAAAGCCTTCAGCCTAATGAAACTACTCTCGAATTTTTCAAATTTTAGTCCTCCTTTTACTGTCTCAAACCTTAGTGCATAGTCGGCATTGGCCGCCTTCTTCCATAGTTTTAATTTAATATGGTTTCCTTTCGCAAAACCCAAGCCTCCGATATCATCACTGGCAGATACGATCAATTCAATCCGGTTATTTTTGAGCTGTTGTTGTGTTATCTTCACAGTACCAACACAAAGCTTACCGTCGTATCCCGATATTTCATCACCCTCCTCTACTATTCCAGGCAATATATCAACGATATTTATATTCATATGGTCGACACCTTTGCCTTTATATGCAGGACTAAAATGCTCGGTTTTTTCGGAGACTAAAGGGATAACAGTTGACTTGGTGTAACTGTCATTAATTGTTAATTCTGTGGCAAAACTAACCCGAACGTTGTAACCTTCTCCAGCCTTAAAGTTGCCTATATTATTTACCCAGCCTCCAAACACACCCCAATTCTCAATTGAATTGCCTGCTTCATCCGTCACCTTCATAAGCGAACCTTCATTGAGCAAAGGTTGAATAACCTCCATTCCATTAACCTCCATGGTTTGTGGAAACGAGATGATATTCCACCCTGATGTAAGGCTTATGCTAAGGGGTAATGCAATTTGATCACCTGTAATTCCAAGAACACAATTTGCATTTACATTAACTTTATAACCTTCTGTAGCTTGTATGTCGCCAATAGCATTCACCCAACCTCCGAAAACACCCCAATTTTCAATTGTATGACCTGCTTCATCCGTCACCTTTACCAACTGCCCTGTGTTTATTAAGGGTTGCACCACTGGCATCATGCTCCTAACTTCAGGGAGTACATTGGCCGAGATGATATTCCATCCATTTGACAGGTTTATACTTTGGGTGGTTAAAACTGGCATCCTCGTTTTTCTATTCCCCGAAGAATCGTAAGTGTATTTGTAAACCTTATTTACCTGTCCGTATCCGTGAAAGATTGGCAACATTAGTAGCAATATTGCCAGCATGATATAATTGTTTCGTTTTTTCATGGCAGACAATTATTTATTGATTCGTTTTTTCAATTCATCGATCTGAGCCTGCTGCTCTTTAATGGCTTGTACAAGAACCGGAATTAGCGTTACATTGTCAATACTCAACATTTTGTCAAGATGAGTCTGGCAAGCCTCCAGTATATTTTGGCTTGAACTTACAGTTGAGTTGAAAACATAGATTTTACTAATGTGATCGCCAATAATCTCGAATCTGAAACTGCTCTCCGGGCTATCAGCATCAACACTAATCTTTCCATTGGAATTAATTCTCATACGCGCAAACGCACCAAACGAAAGGGTCATAAAACCCAACAAGAAAATAATAACTAACTTTTTCATACCTTTGGTTGTTTTTTGGGGACTTAGCCCCGGTTTATAAATAATTATTTGTATTAATTGCCCCGTTCTGCCTGCTACGCAGAACGGGGTTTTAGTTTTGTTTGTTCCATTAATCCCGACAGGTTTTAAACTGTCAGGATTTGATAAAGCCGATATCCTTGCTTTCCACACACGCTGGAAAGTGTTTTCACACATCCTGGAGAGGCTTTCCATACACACTGGAGAGTGCTTCCACATAAAGTGGAAGCCTTTTCCACACACACCGGAAAGCATTGCTATTTACTTTTGTGTTTCAAGCACTGTTAAAACGCCCTGTAAAACACTCTTTTTAAGGTCTTTGCCTTTGTAAAGAATCGCCCTTACTTCGAGCCGGTATTCACCGGGGGTTAATACAGGAACCAGAAAATCGAGCTGAGCCGGCATATTGCGGGCAATGGTGGTAACTTTGGTTTCAACACCATCGGCTGCAATCAGGTAAATTCCCTGGGTCGGATCGAAAATGTCGAATTTCAGGCGGCTGCCGCGAATTTGGGCAATGTTTCCCGGGGTGAACTGCCCGTTGCGGCTATCGCTGCCCAGATCGTGGAAATATTTAATGTGGCCTTGGTCACGGTCGAACCGCGATCAATCATCAGGTCGATGACCTCTTCCACCGTTTTACTGGGTACGTCCTCCAACACGGCCGTTTAATCTTTGGGATCGCTGGTCAGATGGTTTTCAAACAAAGCAAATTTTAGCGCCATAATTTTTGCCTTTTTTTCAACGGATTGTTCCGTTTTGGGTGAATAAGTTAGTAGATTTTAAGCAACAGGCATCGAACGACCGTTGTGATGATACTCTGGCTTACAGTAGTTTATTCTGAAATAGACGAAAAGGATACCCATTGAATCGGCTGTTGTGAAACATTGATTATGTAAGTATTTTTAACAGCATGTTTTTTTTTACCATTCGACAGTCAAATCGGGTAGTTCGCATTAAAAACATAACCATTCGTGAAAATAACATCGCAATAAAAAACTTTCATTTTATATTATTTCAATATTTGTTAAGTAGTAAATTTGGAAATTTGCACGATTTTACTTATGTAGTTATGGTAATTTGGCATCTGAGACTGTCGTTAACCTTACCCAAAGAATTGGCAGAATACTGAGCCAGATTTGTTTGCAAAACATCTATTTGTCCCGTCTAAACCGCTGTTATTTAATCCTGATTTGTAAATCTTCGATACGTGATATTACTTAAATCCGGAACATCATTAAGGTAAGGGTCTTAATAAAGAATATTTACGGTGGAAAACCTTTTTAGCTCCTGTATCGGCGTGTTTAAAATTTCAACTGCTATCAGCAGCTTCTTTTCGGTTAACCCTGAGACATCGTGATGAAACCACCGCTGGCGCGAATCCATTTCCGTGATTCGATGATTTCAACATGCGATGATTCTTCAGTAATAATTAATACCTGTGCGGGGCTGGTCACACTACCGGGATGATAAAAAATATAGGCAAGCGGGAATTCATGGGTTAATTGTTTGAGCTTTCCGGTTAACTGGTCATGTCCCGGAGTCGAAAAATCAGGG
>JAIBEZ010000017.1 GCA_019459485.1 Prolixibacteraceae bacterium | reverse complement strand
GGTGCGTATTTCCAGAAAATCAACAACAAACACACCCTCAAATTGAGCTTGAACATGAAACGAAGGGAATGGTTTGAAGGTTTGTGGAACCATTCAAATCAAGTCAATCTACCCTTTAAGTTTTCTAATGCGTAATTTGGGTTTACTCAATATTACCCGGGAAACCAGTTTTCGAACTGGAGAACAAATCAGGAAATAAAAGGTGTGAAAAAAGAACTCAGTTTTGACACCTTTAATGCCGATGCTAACTTCTGCTCAATGATAGGATTGCAACTTATTCAGGGACGCTTCTTCTCAGAAGACCTGACAACCGACCAGCATAAAATGCTTGTGAATGAAACCTTCCTGCGGGAAAATAAGATAGAGAATCCGATCGGCGTCCAATTGATGATGGGCTTTGGTATGAATGCGGACCTTTCCGAAATAATCGGTGTTGTAAAAGATTTTCATTACAAAGCGGTCGACCAGCCCATCGCAGCATTGATCATCCAAAATGAACCGGATGCATCCTATTGTCTGGTCAAACTGCAAACCAACGATTTCAATTCACTTCACAAAACCATTCAGGAACTCAAAGCAGCCGCCGCCGGCCTTTCCCCTTCTTTTCCGGTTGAAATCAGCTTTTTCGATCAGGCTATTGAAAATATGTACCAGTCTGAACTTCAATTTCGGCGCACTTTCTCGCTTTTCGCCGGAAGTGCTATTGTGATTTGCTGTATGGGAATTTTAGCCATGTCGCTCTTTGCCAGTCAGCGCCGGATCAAGGAAATAGGTATTCGGAAAGTAAACGGTGCCACAATCTCAGAAGTACTTGCGATGCTGAACAAAGACTTCGTAAAATGGGTCGCCATTGCTTTTGTAATTGCAACACCCATTGCATGGGTTGTCATGAGGAAATGGCTCGAAAGCTATGCTTACAAAACCGATTTGAGCTGGTGGATTTTTGCCCTGGCTGGCTTGCTGGTATTGGGAATTGCATTGTTGACGGTGAGCTGGCAAAGTTGGCGGGCTGCCACGAGGAACCCGGTGGAAGCGTTACGGTATGAATAATAAATGAAGTTTTAAAAACTAATGAGGAGGAGTCACTATGTTTTCGAACAATCTGAAAATAGCATTGCGAAACCTGCTAAAGAACAAAACCTTTTCTTTCATCAATGTTTTCGGACTTTCAATTGGAATTGTCTGTACCATCTTAATTTTGTTATGGGTTCAGGATGAGTTGAATTTTGACCAGTTTCATAAGAATGGAAGCCAAATTTACCGAATCGTTCAGGATGATAAAGACGGTAGAAATTCTCGCACTCCGGCAATGCTGGCACCGGAGGTAACCGCTAAGATTCCTGAAATTAGCAGTTTCACCCGTATTTTTAAACTTCCAGGTTTGGTTTTTAAGCAGGAGACAAATATCTTCACCGAAGACAATGGAATAGTTGTTGACCCACAGTTCTTTTCCATCTTCAATTTTCCTTTTTTAGAAGGAAATCCGGCAACAGCACTTTCCGCACCTTCTAATGTAATCATTACTGAAACGCTGGCTAAAAAATATTTTGGAAACAGCGACCCCATTAACAAGACCATCAATATTGACGGAAAAAGCGCATCGGTTGTAACTGGGGTGATCAAAGACATTCCAATGAATTCCCACCTGAAATTTGATTTTGTGATGCCTTTTTGCCTTTTGGAGGCAATCATGGCATCCGACGTAAATAATTGGTGCGCATTTAATTATACCACTTATCTGCAAATCGCACCAAAAGCAAATATTGCTGCAACCAATGAAAAAATTAATCTGATAGCAAAGGATAAATTACCTATCGAGTTACTCAGTTTCTGGAATAAATTTGAGTTACAACCCTTGGCGCAATGCCATTTGAGTGCTGATATTTCGAATCATCACTTTTTAGGTGACTTTACCGTTGTTGAGGATAGGAATATTGTTTACATTTTTTCGTGCATCGCATTTTTTATTCTCCTTCTTGCCTGCATCAATTTCATGAATCTCTCAATTGCTCAATCCGGCGGAAGAACGCGTGAGATTGGATTGAAGAAAGTAATGGGTTCTTCCAAAGGTCAGCTTAGATTACAGTTTATGGGTGAATTTTTCCTGGTAAACATGATCGCCCTGTTAGTTGCAATAAATGTGGTAAATCTGTTATTGCCTTGGTTCAATCAGATCAGCGGGAAAACACTCGTTGTTAATCATGCAGAGAATACCTTTCTTTATCTTACAATACTGTTGGTGACCACTTTGCTGGATGGTTTTTATCCGGCATTTAGCCTTTCCTCATTTAGTCCGATAAAAACGTTAAAATCGCAGGTTCACGGTTCTCTTAAAACAAGCAATTTGCGGTCTTCACTTGTCATATTTCAGTTTGCCATTTCAATCATTCTGATAACAGGCACATTTATCTTTTATAAGCAGTTGCAATATATTCAGGATAAAAAACTAGGCTTTCAGAAAGAAAATATTGTTCATGTTCCCATCACCGGAAATTCGGCAAGTCGGTATAAAACAATGAAAGAGGAACTTCTGAAAAACCCGGATGTTTTAGCAGTATCGGCAAAAGACTGTCTCCCAACCACCACACTGCGCAACCTTGTTGATTTTTATTGGGACGATAAAAAACCGGGACAACAAGTAATGATGGAATTAACCGGTGTCGATTATCAATATTTTGAAGTACTCAACATCAGCTTGTCGGCTGGCCGAAGCTTTTCAGAAACGTTTCCCGGTGACGCTTCTAATGCTTTCATTTTAAACGAAGAAGCCGTCAGACAAACTGCTCTGAAATCTCCGATTGGGAAAAAATTTGCAACCTGGAACAAGTCAGGAACAATCGTTGGAATTATAAAAAATACCAATTTCAAATCATTGCATGAAAAGCCAAATCCACAGGTCTTTCACATCATGCAAAATATCCAGGCAGAAGCTGGGTTGACGGGTATAATATTGATAAAACTGAATGGGACAAAACAGACTGAAACCCTCTCATTTATTGAGAAAACATGGAAGCGCCTCAATGCAGACGCTCCCTTTGAGTTTCATTTTTTGGATCAAACCTACGATCATCTTTATTCATCTGAACGGAAAATCAATTTGATATTCGGCTATTTCAGTATTCTCTCCATCCTTATCGCATGTCTTGGACTTTTTGGACTGGCTCTGTATTCAGCTGATCAGCGAAGAAAAGAAATCGGCATCCGCAAGGTAAATGGAGCCAAAATATCGGAAGTAATGACTATGCTCAACAAGGACTTTGCAAAATGGGTTGCCATCGCTTTTGTGATTGCTACTCCCCTAGCCTGGTTTGCCATGAACAAGTGGCTTGAAAGCTTTGCCTACAAAACTGAATTAAGCTGGTGGATTTTTGTCCTGGCTGGCTTGCTGGTATTGGGAATTGCGCTGCTAACTGTTTCATTTCAATCATGGAAAGCAGCTACCCGAAATCCGGTGGAGGCCTTGAGGTATGAATAATAAATGAAGTAAAACAATGGAATCATGAAGAAAATTAGAACCATTTTCAGGCATCTGATCAACCGAAGATTGACGACTTCGTTTGTGTTGATCAGTTTTACGATGGCTTTTAGCTGTTGTATTTTGGTGTACCTTTTTGTTGCAGACGAATTGTCGTTCGACAAGCACAACGCAAATTTCGCCCACACCTACCGTCTTAATCTTCAGTCGAAAGACAAAAGTTATAAGAATTGTCTATTCCCGGCTGTCTTCACCGAAAAATTCACTAAAATTCCGGGGATTGAAAAATATACAAGATTTCAGACCTATATGGGCGAACGGTTTATTTCGATTGACAATACAACCTACACCGAAACCAGTTTCTTGTTTGCCGATCCTGAAATCCTTGATATTCTTCAATTTGATTTCCTGTTGGGCGACCCCAGAGAAGCATTGGCAAAACCATTGAATGTTATAATCAACCTATCGACTGCTCAAAAATATTTTGGCAGTGCAAATCCGATCGGAAAGATAATCAGGCAAGACGATCAGGACTTTACAGTTTCTGCGGTTGTGAAAGACCTACCCAGACAATCGCATTTTACCATGAATTTCCTTGCCCCAGTGGCAAGTTACCAGACCTCAAACAGCGATTTGCTCACCAAATGGTACATGTCAGCTTTTTACTATTATCTGCTCATACCCGATGCAGTAAACAAGAAGGAAATAGAAACCCAGTTGGCCAATCTTTTTGCCGAAGGAAATGGAATTGACAAAAACAAGATGGAATTTGAAATGTACCTGGAACCAATAGCCGACATTCATTTGAAGTCGGTTGGCACACGCTGGGATAACGCACTAAAAGGCGACATCCAGGTAGTCTATGGTTTGGTTATGATTGCTTTACTCATTCTGGGAATAGCAATTGCCAACTACATCAATGTGCTTACAGCCGATTGCCGGCGAAAAGCAAAAGAAACCAGCATTCAACGGGTTAATGGAGCTTCAGGATATTCCGTCATTGCCGATCAGGTTCTTGAAACGTCGGTTTTCCTTCTGTCCGCCTTTCTGTTGTCAATGGTCCTAACTTCTCTGATGTTACCGGTTGTCAATAACCTAAGCGGTAAGTTATTGTCGATTAACTGGTCGGTGCTGATTCCCGGCCTGGCATTGCTTGCCACGTCCATCATTTTATCGTCCATCTATCCAATTGTTTTCCTGAATTCCATAAAACCTGCCGAAGCACTCAAAAACCAGCTAAGTATCATTAAGGTAAAGAGTCAGCAAAAACAGCAATGGTTAAGAGGCGCTTTCGTTACCTTCCAATTGGCCATAGCCACCCTGTTAATTGCTTCAACTATTGTGATCAACAACCAGCTTCAACTGGTAATGAATACGAAAACAGGCTTCGATAAAGAAAATACCCTGATCGTTTACAACCCATATACTGAAGGGATGAATGAACGTTATGATCTGTTCAGGCAAAAACTGGGCAATTTGCCCATGATACAAAGTATCGGTGTTGCACAAAATGCTCCTGGCAATAGCATCAATAATTTTTCGCCCGTATGGTTGCCTAACCAGAATGACCAAAAAGCAGATTTGGGACAAATTTCCGTTGATCACGATTTTCTGAAAACTGTAGGCGCAAAATTCGCAGCTGGCCGCAACTTCGACATCAATGTTACAAGCGATAAAGCTACAGGGATGATTATTAACCAATCGGCTGTTAAAGCGCTCAATTTGAACGATCCTATCGGAAAAAAAATTGTCGTTCAAAACAATGTCGATACACCCAACAATGAACTTGAGGTAATTGGAGTGATCGAAGACATGCAATATTTCACCCTGCGAGAAGCTTCGAAACCAGTAATGTACTATATCAAGGATTGGGGCAAGTATGAAATTGCGATGAAACTGGTAAGTGGCGATTATTCGGCAACACTAAAGCAGATTGAAAGTATCTGGAAAGAAATTGCTCCGCAATGGCCGTTTAGCTACCAGTTCATGGACGAAAGGATCAGTATCAATTACAAATCAGAAATAAACACAGCCAAAATAATTACCGGACTTTCAGGTATTTCTATTTTTCTTTCAATTCTTGGGATATTGGGTATGATCCTGTTTACCATTCAACAGCGTACCAAAGAAATAGGTATCCGCAAAGTAAACGGCGCCCGTATTTCAGAAATTTTAATCTTACTCAACCGCGACTTTGTGAAATGGGTAGCCATCGCCTTTGTAATTGCCACACCTGTTGCGTACTACGCCATGAACAAATGGCTCGAAAACTTTGCCTACAAAACCGAATTAAGCTGGTGGATTTTTGCCCTGGCTGGTATGCTGGCATTGGGAATTGCCTTGCTAACTGTGAGTTGGCAAAGCTGGCGGGCTGCTACGAAGAACCCCGTGGAGGCATTACGGTACGAGTAGAGACAAGGCATGCCTTGTCTCTACTGTGAACTTACTGATGTGTGAATTATGTAATTTTTAAAAGGAAATATGTAAAAATTTTGCGTGATGTTGAGCTTACTTTTACCTGTGATTGTTTTAAATAACTCAACAAATGAAAAAATTTAAAAAATGGGTGGTAGTAGCTGTTGTGCTTCTTTCCATGACCTCATTTAACGGATGTAATACCTACCGCCAGGGAACTTACGGATCACAAACCAATTATGAAAATCCGCAATGGGCTCCATCCTATTATGGCGGAACACGCTATTACTATTTGCCCGACATCGAAAGCTATTACGACATTTACACCCGTGAATTTATTTTTCTGAACCATGCACAATGGATTTATTCACCTTATCTCCCTACTATATACCCGGATTTTAATCTGAATAATTCTTTTATTGTCGTAGTGAATTCGAATATGTATCAACCCTGGATGCATCACCAGTATTATATTTCGCATTTTCCAAGATATTACTATCGCGATTATTACGATCGCAGTAATTTTGCTTATGTAAGAGGATTTAACGAAAATAGCAGCAGTGCAATTTACTGGTCAGAGAATGAAAGAGACCGGGCACGGAACTGGAATGATGAAAATCTGAGAGCCGGCCGTCAGTTCAGATACTCGAAAGAAGACCGTCAGCAACAAAGGAATATGAATAATTCCGGCATCAGCAGACAATCCACTGACAGTTCTGCCAACAACAATTCCCGGAACAATAACGCCAATCGGGCAGAAAATCCAGTTAACAGTCCGGTAAACAGACAGACTGAAAACGAAAATAACAGATTAAATTCCACTAAGAGCACTGATAATACTTCCCGCCCGCAACCTGCCAAAGCACCGGAGACAAGAAGAACTCACGACACAAACTATTACGGCGTACCCATTGGTCAGCCAGTGAAGGTAGACAGACAAATGCGAATTCAAAATTCAACCGAAACTCCCCGGAGGAGCAACAGTAATACTGAAAGTCAAAGAAATAGCAGTGGAAACAGAAATGATCAGAATAATCCAGGTCGAAGGTAAGGTAAAGTTTATAGCTTTATAGCAGTAAACTCAAACCTAAACCAATGCTAAGAATAATTTTCATCTCTGCCTTCCGAAGCTTGTTGAAATACAAACACATGAGTGTTATCAACCTGATCGGACTGATTGCCGGACTGACCTCGTTTTTATTTGCTGTTCACTACATTTTATTTGAGTTTTCTTACGACTCATTTTTTCAAAAATCAGAAAATGTTTACCGTGTCAACCTGGAAGTTGAAAAAGAAGGGCAGTCCATTTATCACGGGGCCAAAACTCCACGGGCTTTGTTTTTTGCCATGAAACGTGAAATCCCCGAAATTGAAGCCAATGGATTGGCCTATTTCGAAAAATGTCTGGTGAGTTATCAGGACCGAAACATTGCCAATCAGGATATATTGTGGGTTTCCGAAGATTTTGAAAAAGTCTTTCCGCTTGAAATGATCGAGGGAATTGGCGATTATTCGAGGCCGCGAACCGGTGTTATTTCGGCAACCTGCGCCAAAGCACTCTACGGAAATGAAAATCCGATTGGCAAAATTATGGGTGTAAACCAGGGAATGCCCATTGAAATAACCGGCGTTTTCAAGGATTTGCCACCCAACACGCATTTGCAGGCACAGTATTTTGTTTCGGTAAAAACCTGGGTCGAAATGGGCGCTATCAACGCTGAGGGCGATTGGCGATGGAATGGCTGGTGGAATTACATCAGACTCAAAGACGGAAGTTCGCCGGAATTGACGACAACCAAAATCAATAGTTTCATACAGTCGTACATGGGTTTTCTGGCCGAAGACAAACGCGACGCAAAATATTCATTGCAACCACTTAAAAAACTGCATTTTATTCAGGGAATAGAGGGCGAAATGGGCGCCATTACAAACTATTCGTCGCTCATCAACCTGATAGTAATTGCGGTAATTACCCTTTTCATCGCCTGGATCAATTACGTGAACCTTTCGGTGGCACACGCCCAGTCGCGATCGGTCCAAATTCGCACTCGCAAATTAATCGGCGCTTCCGATTTTCATCTCTGGCACCAATCTCTGGCCGAAAGTTCTATTCTGAATATCGCCGCATTGGTCATCTCTTTTCTGCTTTATTTTATTCTGCAGAATTCTGTTGCTTCGGTTTTTAACATTCCGGTTAACCAGGCTCATATCCCGATCGGGTATGTTATTCTCATTTCTGTACTCACTGTTTCAGGAGGAATATTTTTTTCAGGAATGTACCATGGAATTGAGCTGACACGAATTAAAATTTTACCCGACCAGAAACATGTTGGAGGCGGAAAGCTAAAGAGCGGACTGGTGGTTGTACAAATGGCGCTTTCAATCATTTTCCTGATCGGCACACTGGTGGTTTACAAGCAAATCTCATTCATGAAAAACAAAGATTTGGGCGTGGCGCTGAATGATGTGGTGGTATTGACCGGACCGGCATCGCTGAATGCCGATGGCAACAAGCGGAAGCGTTACGAAGGTTTTCGCAGCGATCTCCAAAGTCAGACCAGTGTTGAAGGTGTAACTTTTAACCAATTTGTGCCAGGCCAGGAGCCGGGGTTCGGATTCCGCGAATTTAATAACCCTATGCAAGGAAAATCGCCCGACAACCAGATTCTGGAGAACAACGCCGGTCGCGGTTTTATTAAAACTTACGGGCTGAAATTGCTGGCAGGAAACGATTTCAGCGAGAACGAAGCACAAAATCTGAACCGTGTTATTTTGAACGAATCGAGCATGAAACTGCTGGGTTTCGGTTCTCCTGAAGAAGCTGTTGGCAAAGAAATTTTCAGGAAGGAAAATATCACCACTCCACTGAAGATTGAAGGCGTGGTGGCCGACTTTCATCACGAAGGATTGCACAAAGCCATTTACCCGATCATCTGGAATAACCGTTTCCCAAGCGAGTTTGGTTATTTTTCGGTCAGGATAAACACGCAAAATTTACAGGAAACACTGAGCAGGCTGCAAACTACCTGGACACGCCACTACCCGAAAGATAATTTCGATTTCGCTTTAGCCGACGAGCAATTTAACAGGCAGTACGAATCCGACAGCCGGTTCAGCAAATTGTACGTTTGGCTGACTTTGCTTTCTATCGGAATTGCCACAATTGGCTTGTACGGCCTTATTTTGTTTTACCTCGAAAAACGCAAAAAAGAAATCAGTTTAAGAAAGGTAAACGGCGCAAACATTGGTCAGATTATTCATTTAATCAACCTGACTTTCATAAAATGGGTAGTAATTGCATTTGTAATCGCCATTCCTGTTGCCTGGTACGTGGTGAACCGTTGGCTCGAAAACTTTGCGTACAAAACCGACCTAAGCTGGTGGATTTTTGCGCTGGCCGGTTTGCTGACTCTGGGAATTGCATTGCTCACCGTTAGCTGGCAAAGTTTTAAGGCTGCATCGAAAAATCCGGTAGAAGTGTTGAGGTACGAATAGCAGGGGGCAGAGTGCTATGATCTGCCCCCTGCTTCTTTATTCCTGAAAAGCCTTTTGTATCCTGAACAAAGCTTCTTCCAGCACCGAACGTGGACAACCGATGTTAATGCGCATAAAACCACTTCCCTGCTTTCCGAACTGAACACCGCGGTTCAGACCAACTCCGCCATCAATCAGTTTTTGATTGATTGTTTCATCCGTCAAGCAAAACGCTGAAAAGTCAAGCCAAATCAGATAAGTAGCTTCGGGACGCATCACTTTTATTTCAGGAAGATTTTCGTTGAAAAACCGCTCCAGAAAAGCATAATTCTCCTGAAGGTATTTCAATAACTGGGCAAGCCATTCGTCACCAAGCGTGTAGGCAGCTTCTAGTGCTGCTGATCCGAAAATGTTTCCCATGTGCAAATGAGGAAGTCTCATTACCCGTTCATAGGCGACCAAATGCCTTTTATTCGGAATAACCAGAAACGAAGTTGTCAATCCTGCAGTGTTGAATGTTTTGCTGGGAGCCATGCATACCACGCAGTTCTGGGCAATTTCCTCTGAAATTCCAGCCAGAGGAATGTGCCTGTAACCATCGAAAATCAGATCGGAGTGTATTTCGTCTGAAATAATCAGTATTTTGTTTTCCAGGCAAATCTGAGCCAAATCGGTAAGTTCCTTTTCTGTCCATGCCATTCCCCCGGGATTCTGCGGATTACATAGCAAAAGCAGTTTTGTTTCAGGTGTGATTTTACTTTTCAGATCTTCAAGATCGAAATGATAACGGCCATTCTCAACACGCAACGGATTCTCAATCATTTCGCGACCAGATCCTTTTACCGAATCAAAAAACGGGAAATACACCGGAGGCTGAACAATTATACCATCGCCGGGATTCGAAAAGGCTTCGATCGCCATTGTGAAACCTGCAACAACTCCGGGGCTGAACGATATCCATTCGGGTTTAATTTCCCAGTTATGACGGCGCTTCAGCCAATTGACGATCGATTGATTGTATGATTCACCACGAAAAGTATATCCGAAAACTTCGTGTTCAGCCCGCTTTTTTATTGCCTCAACAATAAAATCGGGAGTGCGGAAATCCATGTCGGCCACCCAAAGCGGCAATAAGTCTTCGTTCCCGAAGAACATTTTTCGTGCGTCGTATTTAATGCAATTGGTATTGGTGCGGTCAATCAGCTCATCAAAGTTGTATGTTTTCATCTTTTTTGTATTAACCACATAGGCACATAGTTCACATAGAAAATTTCACCTATGTGCCCTATGTGCCTATGTGTTTATATCAATTTTCTTCAAATAATTCATTCCCTTGTCTTTTTCTACTTTCAGCACAAAATCGAAACGGTTCAGTGAAAGGCACAAATCGAAATCGGCAGCAGGAGCCCATTCCTGTTTCTCCGGAGAAAAAAAACGGGCGCCATCACCACTTCTCAATTGCTCAACCATTGCCTGAAAATCATTGGGAACTCCTTCGAGTTCATTCCTTATATAAACAGCCAAAAGAGTATCCTCATCGGTCGGGTACTGGCAACTGTAACCCATGCAAACCAATGAAACTTTGGCTGGATTCTGTTTCCTGATATAATCAACGATTGCTCCGGCATTCACAAAACTACCGGTTATTATTTCGTTTGCGCCAGTTGCATTGGCAATTCCCTGCGTTCCTGAACTTGTAGTATGCACCATGGTTTTACCTGCCAGATTGGCTACCAGCAGTTGAGAAGGAGAATTTCCGAAGTCGAAACCTTCGGGTTTTTGCTCATTCCGTTCGCCAACCAATATGAATTCAGGATGCTGTTCTTTCATTTTATAGGCAATTTCGAGGTCGCCAACCGGATAAATTCGCTGAACTCCATTACCGACGGCATAGCAAGCCGTCGAAAAAGCCCTGAAAACATCGATGATCACCGTTAAACCTTTGGCTTTTTTGGCTCCTTCGAGCAATTGAAGTATTTCTATATCCATGAAAATAGATTTGTTAATGCATTATTATCATTCAGTAAACATCTGTACTATAAATATTTACAGAATGTGTTTACATTGTTTTAATGTTGCCCGTGTCCGTTAACGAAAGGATAATACATCTTTAACGTATGTTTTTCAGCATATCTGCTGCACAACATGTATGTTTGCATTGTATTTAAAACAAAGAAAACATGAAAACAATTAAAACAATTTCAAAATTAGCAATGTTGTTC
The DNA here is from genome assembly GCA_019459485.1 of Prolixibacteraceae bacterium. Classification (GTDB taxonomy): domain Bacteria; phylum Bacteroidota; class Bacteroidia; order Bacteroidales; family Prolixibacteraceae; genus Aquipluma. The sequence continues at coordinate 54,358 of JAIBEZ010000017.1, read as the reverse complement.
GCATTTGTAGCATTTGCAAACACATTAATGGCATCAGGAAACTTAAAAGTTAACATCGTGCCACTCACTTCCGAAAAAGCAGTTGTAGCAATTTCAAACTCTTCAGCTGCCAATTTTAGGATCAGCATCGCAAACGAAAAAGGCGAAACTGTTTATTACAAAGAAACAGCAGCTGGAAGCAACGATTACCGCAAAGTATTCGATTTCTCGAACCTCGAAAAAGGAGATTACAAATTGGCTGTATCAGTTGATGGATCTACAACAGAACGTTTGTTCAAAATTGAAAACAAGAACATCGCGGTAGGTAAGGAAAAAAGCATCATGGAACCATTCTTTGCATACAAAGAAGGCGTACTGAAGCTTTCGTACCTGAATTTTTCAGAAGAAAACCTTAGTTTGAATTTCTATGACAAAAGCGACTTGGTTTATTCTAAAAAAATCGGCGACAAATTCAATGTAACCGAAGGATTTGACCTCTCAAAACTGAACAAAGGAGCATATTCAGTAGTACTTTCAACAGACAGTAACAGTTATACATACAACTTAAATGTGGAATAATCAATTCACCAGTCACCTCTTAATTAAGTAAATGCGGTTTCCAAACGGAACCGCATTTTTTTTATAAAAAGCACTGATCGAAATTCGCAACCTTAAAAATGCCTCCTGATTCCCTCCGAAATAAAAACTAAATTTGCAGTTCAATAATTCAGGAAAATATGAGAAGGGAAGATGTTGAAATAATGGCTCCGGTTGGTTCGTACGAATCATTGATCGCAGCCATTCAGTCAGGAGCAGGATCGGTTTATTTTGGTGTCGATCAGTTAAATATGCGTGCCCGCTCATCGAACAATTTTACGATTGATGATTTAAAAAATATTACCGAAACCGCCCATTCAAAAGGAGTAAAAACCTACCTGACTGTAAATGTGGTAGTTTTCGATACCGAACTCGACCAACTCCACGGGATTATTGATGCAGCCAAAGAAGCCGGAGTTTCGGCCATTATCGCTTCCGATATCTCAGCAATAATGTATGCCCGCCAGGTGGGCGTTGAAGTACATATTTCGACCCAGGTAAATATTACCAACATCGAAGCAGTCAGGTTTTATGCGCAATTTGCTGATGTGGTAGTGCTTGCCCGCGAAATGAATGTTGACCGGGTTGGAGAAATATCGAGACAAATCAGAGAACAAAACATTACAGGACCTTCCGGGAAACCGGTAAAACTCGAAATGTTTGTGCATGGTGCGCTGTGTATGGCTGTTTCGGGCAAATGTTACCTCAGTTTGCAGGAAACAAATTCGTCGGCCAACCGCGGAAGTTGTATGCAAACCTGCCGCCGCGCTTACATTGTTACCGATAAGGAAACCGGTGCCGAACTTGAAGTCGACAACGAATACATCATGTCGCCCAAAGATCTCAAATCGATTGGATTTCTGGATAAGTTGCTGGATGCAGGCGTATCGGTGCTGAAAATTGAAGGACGGGCACGGTCTCCGGAATATGTTTACACCGTTGTTGAATGTTACCGCGAAGCTGTTAATGCTTATTTCGATCAGGAATTTACTGATGAAAAGATAGCAGACTGGGATGAGCGTCTGGCTTCTGTTTTTAACCGCGGTTTCTGGGACGGTTATTATCTCGGTCAAAGGCTGGGCGAATGGAGCAAGAATTACGGATCGCTGGCAACCCACCGGAAAGTATATGTGGGCAAAGGCATCAATTATTTTTCGAAACTGAAAGTGGCTGAATTCAAACTCGAAACCGGCCCGTTAAAAGTTGGCGACGAAATTTATATTACCGGACCTACAACCGGCCTGGTAAAAACCATTGTTTCTGAAATTCAGCTTGATAAACAGTCGGTTGAGGAAGCGCCAAAAGGATCGTACATTTCCATACCGGTTGATGTAAAAATCAGGAAATCGGACAAGCTGTATAAAATTGTTGAGGCATCGCAAGTTAAACAACAATAAGTTACCAACGATATTTATTGTCAGTCAAGTAGTATTTGTAACTAATAGTAGTTACATTTGTGTCGCAAACATTATTGAATGGGAACAAAGGAGAAACTGATCGAAAGATTTAAAAGGCAACCCAAAGATTTTTCTTTTGAAGAGCTAATACGTTTATTTCGGATTCTTGGGTTTGAAGCCAGTCAAAAAGGGAAAACATCCGGGTTCACGTGTCGAGTTTGTCAATATTGAAAAGGAACTCTCCTACGGTGCTCATAAACCGCACCCCGACAGCGCAATCAAAAGCTATGTAATGAAACAGGTTTTGGAATTCCAAACATCAAACAAATTAATATAGATCACATTATGGGAACATTAAAACATAAAGGTTATTCAGGAACTGTAGAGTACAGCGAAGAGGACAACTGCCTGTTCGGTAAGGTAATCGGTATGAATAAAAACCTTATTACTTATGAGGGCAAAACTGTGGAGGAATTGAAAGCTGATTTTGAGACTGGGATAGACTTATACCTCGAAAGTTGCATTGATCGGGGTGAAAAACCTCAAAAACCATACAGTGGATCACTTAATATCAGAATTCCATCTGAGATACACAGTAAATTGGCACTGAAAGCACAAATGACTGGTCGATCGATCAATGCAATCATTAAAGATGTATTAATGAGTCAGCAGGATCTGTTAAACGCCTGATAAAGTTTTCTTTCGGCGAATGAAAACCAAAAGAGACAACCAAACTTCTTATTTTTGAGCAAATTTTTACCTTCTATGCGAAAAGTTATTGTCATTTCAGGAATAGTTATTTTGGTTATTGCCGCAGTTATACTGGGCATCAAATATTTTCCAACAGAATCCGATCAACCCATCTTACAGACTTTCTCGACCAAGCAAAACCCTGCTTACAAGGCTATTCCGCAGAAATGCCCTTTGATTATCGAGGTAAAAAATACGGAGGGATTTTATAGGGAACTCAAAAGTAATCAGCCAATTATTGCTGAATTAAAAGGTGTCAGGGAAGTTAATGAGCTGTTTTCAAAAATCGGCCGGTTTAACGATTTTGTCAATGATCATTCAGGAATCGGTAGTCTGCTAAAAGGGAAATCGATCATCATTTCGATCAATCCGACAGGCAAGAACCAACTCACAAGCCTTTATCTGGTGCAGATGAACGACCAGAATGAATCGAATTCAGCGACAGAAACTGTTTCGTCGGATTTGGGATCGCAATATACCATTACCCGGAAAAATTACGAGAACACTACCGTTTTTAATGCCAGATCGGCTGAACTCAGTTTTTTCTTCGCCTGTGCCAACGATGTTTTTATGGTGAGCGAAGACTTTATCCTCCTCGAACAAGCCATCAGGCAAACCAATTCACAAAACCTGCTCAACAATTTCGAATTTACCGAACTTTACAAAACCATCGAAGAGAATGCATTTGTAAACATTTTCATCAATCACCTTACTATCCATCAGCTACTTGCCAATTTTGTTACTCCTGAAATCCGTAAAACAATCGGTCAGCTCGAAGCATATTCAAACTGGTCGGAACTTGATCTGGTGCTGAAACCTTCGGAGTTGGAATTAAACGGGTTTAGCTATACCAAAGATTCGAGTGATCATTATCTCAACATTTTCCGCAATCAGGAAGCACAGAAAATGACCATCGAAAAAGTCATTCCGGCAAACGCGACCTACTTTGTCGCCCTAAACCTGAAAAATACCACCAGCTATCTGGACAAATATGAATCCTACATCAAGGCAAACGGTAATTATTATCCACGCGAAATGAGCCTGATGGAGTTTCAGAAGAAAACAAAAACTGATGCAATCCGCCTGTTCAAAGAGGTTGGTGGAACTCAGTTCGCAGGTGTTTATACCACTATCAACAAATCGAATCCCGAACAAAACCGCTTTTTTGTTGCTGAAATAATTGACGAAGCCGATGTTAAGGAAAAGATTGGCAAAGCCGTTGCGGAATTTAACCGCACGACAAAAGAAGATGCCGGCCAGCTACACACAAAATACAGCATAGACAAGAAAAATTCGTTCGATATTTATCGTCTGCCAATCAGCAACATGGCCGAATCGCTTTTTGGACGTGCATTCTCAGGCATCAATGGCAATTACTTTGCTTTGTACCGAAAATACCTTATTTGGGGCGACAACCTCCCCGGAATGAAAAGCTATCTGCAAAGTCTTGCTTCAGAAAAAACCCTTGCAAACGACTCTATTTACAAGGTTTATGCAAAAAATAACCAGCCAAAATCCAACTTCTATCTTTATGCCAAAATCCCCAAAGTATTCAGGCTGAAAGATGGGTTGCTAAAAGCTGATCTAAGTGCAAAACTGTCGGCAAACGAAGAAGTATTTCGCAAATTCAGTACTTTTTCCTGGCAATTTTCGGTTTCAGGCAATATGATCGAAAACAAAATGAACCTGAAATACGATCCGAATATTAAAGAAGAACCCGAAGCCATCTGGCAATTAAAACTTGATGCCCCGCTGGCACAAAAGCCAACACTTGTTCTGAATCATAAGGATTTGGCCAACAAAGAAATGATTGTGACCGATAAACTGAACAACATCTACCTGATCAACAAAGAAGGTGTCATTCTTTGGAAGTTGAACCTGCCCGAACCGGTTATTTCCGACATCCATTTGATTGACATATACCAGACCAAAAGGTTTCAGTACCTTTTCAATACAAAATCCCAATTGTATGTGGTTGACCGCACGGGAAGCAAAGTGGGAAAATACCCGGTTTACTTAAAAGCAATGGCTTCAAACGGTGTGTCGGTGTCGCAATTTGGGAAAAACAGGGAATACCGCTTTTTCGTAGCCGGCGAAGACAAAAAAGTATATGCATACGATCGTGACGGGAAGCTAATTCCAAAGTGGAATTTTGAAGGATCAGAAAGTTTAGTTACCAAACCGGTCAGTCATCACTTTATCGATGGAAAAACCCACATCGTTTTTTCAGATCAGAAAAACACCTATTTCCTCGACTGGCAGGGGAAAAAACGCGAAGTTCAGCCAGCTCCGTTCGATCGTTCTTCAAACCAAATGACTTTTGTTAACGACGGAAATCCCAGGTTGATTTCTACCGATCAAACGGGGAAAATCCACATTCAGGATTTCACCGGACAAACTGATATAAAGGAAGTTGGCAAATTTGGTGCAAGTCACCGCTTTGCTGCTGAAGACATTGACGGAAACGGTTCGGTTGAATATCTCTTCGCTGAAGACAAAAAGCTGACCGTATTTGCTGCCGATGGGAAAAAACTATTCGAACGGGCTTTCCCCGATGCCATCAGCGAAACTCCATTCGTTTGCTCTTATGGCCCAGGCATCTTTAAAATAGGCATAATAACCGGTAGCGATAACAAAATCTACCTGCTCAATTCAAACGGATCGGTCACCCATGGATTTCCACAAGCCGGAAACACCGCATTCGTGCTTGGTAAATTTAACGATTTAAGTTCCTATTTCAATCTTCTGGTTGGAAACGAAGATGGAAGCGTAGTGAATTACAAGGTTGAATAGGAGAATAGCTAACAAAAAATCCTTCAAAAAATGACTAGATTTGTTTCATCAAAAGCCAATCTATGAGATGCCAAAAATTTTTGAATACTTAGGATTCATATTCTTCTTTTATTCCAACGACCACAAACCTTTACACGTTCATGCGCGTTATGGAGAATACGAATCGGTTATTGAACTCGAAATTTCGGAAGGAAAGCTTGTAAACATTAAATTCAAGCGATCAACTGGATCAAAACCTATACCTCCGTCCTACCGAAAGGATATTGAAAAATTTGTTTTTGCTTATTATCTTAAAATCGTTGAAAAATGGACGCAATTTTATCTACTAAAAATAGAACCAAAAAACGAAAAAATAACCCGGAAGATCAGATAGGTCTGAAACCAATTCAGGTTGAAAAAGCTCGTTATATTGATGGATATAAAATTGAAATCGAGTTTAATGACCATTCCGTTAAAACCGTTGATTTTGGCAATTTTCTTGAAAAACGGCCACACCCACAACACAACAAATACAAGGAGATCGAACTTTTTAAACAATTTAAAATTGAAGCAGGAAATCTTGTCTGGGGCGAAAATTGGGATTTAATCTTCCCTGTCAGCCAATTGTATAAAGGAACTATAAAAGCATAAAAAATATCAATTTCTTTATTGTTCGTTTTTCTTTTTCATATCATAAATTCCATTTGAAATCAATTCAAACCAAAATAAAACCCCCGGCTTCATTCGAAACCGGGGGTTTTAAATTCTATACAGCCCTTAATTGAATACTAAAAACTGCGACTGACCACTGAACACTTTCCTTTCACGCTTTCTTCCATTGTTCGCGCATCAGTTTTACTGCGGCTGGCAAAGTATCTTTCGCGTCTCCCACCGAACCACATTCAAAGCTCACATAATCCTGATAATTGATTTCCTTCAGTCCGCGGAAACCGTTGATGTAATTATCTGCTTCGCCGTCTTCTCCGGGCATTTTGCGTCTTTTGCGACTGGCAATGTGCACATGCCGCAAATAATCGCCTGCTGCAAGAAAAGCCGCACGGTCATTGGTTTCTTCCCAGGTCATGTGCCAAAAATCGCCCATCACGGCGGCACCTGCAGAATTGACATCACGAACGATGGCTGCGCCATCAGCCACCTGACGGCAGAAATAGCACTCTTCACGGTTCAAAGGCTCGAGTAATATTCTGGTATTGCGTTGAAGTGCATAATCGCCCAGTTCTTTCATCTGGCCAATCAAAAGTTCGCGTGCTTCTTTGTCTGGCAGCGATTTCTGGTTGTTGAATGCCGGAACAAATATGACACCGGTAGAACCCAGTTCGCCAGCCGCACCAATGATCACCTTCAACGAATCCATGCATTTTTTCTGAATAGAAGGATCATCGGCAATGAGCCAGCCATCAAAGCCTGCACAAATCGCACTCACTTTCATGTTGCGGTTCTGCAAAGCCTGTTGAATTTCACTTACTCTTTTTTCAAGGCCTCCACCCCAAATCTCAAGCCCGACAATATCGAGAGATTCCATAAAATCGAGTTTTTCGGCCAGCGACTTGCCTGGGGCAACACCTTCCTGACACGATATTTTCAATTTTGTGGAATTCTTTTTACCAGCCTGAGATTCCGATTCGCTCCTGAAAGAAGAGAAAAGGCCGCCCGATGCAGCCAATGCAGCACCGGAAACAGCCGTTCCCAGAAAATTTCTTCTGTTGATTGTCATATCTTAAAAAATTAACGATTACTGATTAACGATTGTTGATTAACGATTTAAAATCTTCAATCAAAAATCGTTAATCTGCAATCACTAAGCTTTATTCTCTTCTCCCGGAATTGCTACCTGAGCAGTTCCAACGATTCCAACCGAACCCATGATGTAAGTTGTTGGGCCGAGCTTCATGTCAGAGTTCATCATTTCGTCCCATGTAACTTCTTTTCCGGTGTAAGCCGAGACGCGGCCCATAATGGCAGTCATGTTCGAAATGGCCGTCTGCTCTGCTTCGTTTACAGGAATGTTTTGGCGGATACAGGTTACCAGGTCAATGTGTTCCTGAACGTAAGGACTAACTTTTACACTCTTCATCGGTTGTCCTTTATCATCAAGCGGATATGCGTATGCAAATTTTTCTACGCCCTTTGCATCCCATATTTTGTCTTTACAGTTTGAAGAACCATTGGTTCCCATGATAAATTCGGAAACATTGTTTGCAGTTCCGTTGATCTGACGACACATACTGTGCATGTGCATTCCGTTATCATAAACAAAATCAACACTGAAATTATCGTATTGATCGCCGGTTACACGACGCTGACGGGAACCAAAACCAACCGCTTTGGTCGGATGTTTTCCGGTAAACCAGGTAATTACATCAATATTGTGAACGTGCTGCTCAACAATGTGATCGCCCGACAACCACAACCAGTTTACCCAGTCGCGGATCATGTATTCCATTTCCGACCATTCAGCTTTTGGATTACGGTACCACAACTGATTCTGATTCCAGTAGCAATTTGCCGAAACAATATCGCCAATTGCACCATTCATCACCTGTTTGTAAATTTCAACATAATCAAGCTGGTGACGGCGTTGCGTTCCGGTTACAATTTTAAGACCGAGTGGTTCAGCTTTTTTTGCTGAAGCCATGATCGAGCGGATACCAACCGGATCTACAGCAATCGGTTTTTCCATGAAAATATGTTTGCGTGCCTGAACAGCCGCTTCGAAATGCATTGGACGGAAATGAGGAGGAGTAGCCAGAATTACCACGTCAACACCAGAGTCAAGTACTTTCTCATAAGCATCGAAACCAACAAATACATTTTCATCGGCAACTTCCATGTTTTTTTCATTTTTCAACTTTTCACGGCAGGCGGTGATATTGTCCAGAAAGGTATCGCCAAGCGCATGAACGCTCAGGTTTGGACCAGCATTCAGGAAGTCGATCATGGCGCCCGATCCACGGCCACCACAGCCAATAATACCAACTTTCAGGGGAGCGCCATCTGGTGCCAGTTCCAAAAGAGGTGGCAGATTTAATACTACTTCAGGTTTTTTAGGGCCTGCACATGAACTCAAAGCATTAACACCAATGACACCCACTGCGCTTATAGCGGCAGCATTTGCCAGGAATTTCCTTCTCGAAAAATTTGATTCACTCATGGTTCCTTTAGTTTTATAATATTCAATTTGGTTTATAAATTTTACTATTTATTTGCCGGTAGTTTCATCCAGTTCACAAACAACACGGAATCCAACCATGTTACAATCAGAATACCACCAAATACTTTTTGGTATCTGCGGATCGGTTCTCATCCATGTTTCGTCTTGTGTAAAATCACGGGCAGCGCTGCGAACCTCAGTCGGTTCACTTTTAAACGAGCCTCCGCGAATCACACGTTCTGTTCCTGACGCAGGGCCTTTTGGATCTTTAACACCATCATTCAATGCCGAATAGGCATCCGGAGCATACCAGTCGGCACAAAATTCAGCAACATTTCCGAGCATATTTCTCAGACCAAACGGGTTCGGTTTTACTGCATCCGGCTTTTGTGTTTTGGCCATGCTGTTTCCTGAATAAATAACGTATCGGTCAATGTTGGTGGTATCGGCGCCAAATATTTTATTCATCAAACGGTCTTTTGAGTATTTTTTCGGATCGCCTTCAAAGAAATACGGAGTTTGTGATCCGGCTCGGCAGGCGTATTCCCATTCAGCTTCAGTAGGCAGCCGGTATTTTTTGCCTGTTTTAAGCGACAGCCATTCACAATATGTTTCGGCAGTGGCATAACGCATTGTAATCGCCGGGCGATTTCCCATTCCCCAGTTCTGGTCCGGTTGACCGTATGGTGGGGTTGGTCCGCTGATGGCATCAACCTCTCCGGCAACGGGCGCAGCTTTTATGTCGGTGGTGCGTCCTTCTCCTCCGGTCTGGCTATAGAAAACCAAAAATTCGTCCCAGGTAACTTCCACCTCAGCCATGTAGAACGGACTGATTTCAACCTCTTTTACCGGGCCTTCATCTGGTCGGCGATAGGGCTCATTTTCCGGACTTCCCAATTTGAATTTTCCGCCCGGAATGGCAATCATGCTGAACGAAATGGTCGATCCGGGGATCAATTCAGTAAAATTGGCGAATTTTTCCACTTTCGTTGCTTCGGTATAAACCACTTGATTTACTCCTGACCCTTTTCCAAAATCGGAATTACTGGCGTGGATGGCATTCGGATCGTAATGACCCACGTTCAGGTGGCAATTGATACATTCGAGCGTTGCTTCGTTTTGGGTATAATAAAGGTGCGCGTCTTGTCCTTCCTTGTTCAGTTTTAACGGGAAAAGGTTGGCATGGCATTTCACACACGAGGCTTTGAAGGTGAAATGTTGTGCTTTTTCAACTGTACGTTTGGCTTCCCAGTTGAAATCCGCCGAATCTTTGAACAGAACTCCGTAAATATCCTTGATTCCTAACCTTGCTTTTTGATAAAGATAACCTTCTCCTTTGGGCGGAAGATGGCAATCGACACAATGAACCTGAATACCACCTTTATTATCGTAATGGGTAGAAAGTTTCCATGATTCAAATACATGCGGATGAACGTGGCATGAAGCACAAAATTCGTCGGTTGAAGTATATTCTACAGCTTTATTGCCAGTAACGGCAGCTAAAATTCCGATTGCAAACGAAATAAATAAAAGGAAAAATATTCGTTTGCGGAGAAATTCTCCTGTCTTCTTCAGCATAGAGGGTTTGGTTTGTTGTTATTAAATTCAAATTAGGTCGTCCAAAATTAATAAAAATACAAGGACAGCAATGCCTGGAAGGGAAAAAGAAAAGCATTGCAAAAGGTTGAATCCGCAATAAATCACAAATCGATCAAAAGATGAGCAATTTATTTGTTTTAACATTTAAATGAAACATACCTTTGGAACTCCAAAAGCTAAATTTTAATTTATGAACCTTGAACAAATAGCGGCCAGTTTTCAACTTGATGGAAAAGTTGAAAAGGTAGAACAGATGGGTGAAGGATTTATCAACGATACCTTTATCATTCGCACCCTCGAAAAAAGTACTCCTGATTATCTTTTGCAGCGGAAAAACAAGCGCATTTTCACCAATGTTCCGGCAATGATGGAAAATATTCAGAAAGTTACTACTCACATGAAGGAGATAGTGATTACCCGGAACGGTGATCCTTTGCGCGAAGTGATGACAGTAGTTCCTGCAACCGATGGCAAACTTTATTTTAAGGATGAAGAAGACGAATTTTGGGCGGCTTGCATTTTTATTGCCAATACCATTACCTATCAGGCTGCTAAAACTCCTGAACTGGCTTTTCAGGGCGGAAAAGGAATCGGTAAATTCCAGTCGATGGTGGCTGATTTGAACGAACCACTGACCGATATTTTGCCCGGATTCCACAACATCCGCTACCGTTTTGGGCAATGGGACAAAGTTCTGGCTGCCGATCCGGTTGGACGAAAAGCAAAACTTGGTAAAGAAATTGACTGGGTTGAAAGCCGTCGAGAAGAAATGCTCAATTTCTGGAAACTGGTTGAAAACGGCGAAATTCCGACCCGTGTTACTCACAACGACACCAAAATAAACAACATTTTATTCGATCAAAATGGCGAAGTGCTTTGTGTGATCGACCTCGACACGGTTCTGAACAGTACCTGCCTGAATGATTTTGGTGATGCGATGCGCTCCTATACCAATTCAGGCGAGGAAGATGACGTTGACCTGAACAATGTATCGTCCGATATCCGGATTTTCGAAGGTTTTACCCAGGGATATCTTTCAGAAACGATTGGTTTCCTGAACGAAAAAGAACTTGAATACCTCGCATTTTCGGCCAAATATATAACCTATGAACAGGTGCTTCGATTTTTGATGGATTATATCGACGGCGACAAATATTACAAAATCAAACATCCGGAGCACAATTATCAGCGCACCCTTGCACAGTATAAACTATTAACAAGTATGGAGGATCAATATGATGAAATGTGCAGGATTGTGCGCGCTGTTGCTGCTAAGCTGGCCTGATTTAAGTCCTCTTCCAGAAAACTATCAAAACATAAATATTGAAAATACTGACAACAAATTTAAGACAATGAAAGTACCAGAAATATTACCCGGTTTTTCCAATCCACCTTTGGAACTGGTTACCGAAACACTAGATCTTGAAATTCAACCTCTTCAGCTCGAAATGGTGAACTGGAATGAATTCCCCTATAAACCAGAAGTTTCGGTTCAAATTGCATACAACGAAAATGAACTGTTTCTGAAGTATCAGGTGATCGAACAGTCGGTAAAAGCTGAAGTTGCAAAAAGTAACGGGCGGGTTTGGACCGACAGTTGTGTCGAGTTTTTTCTTTCCCCTGAAGGAAATGACGAATACTACAACCTGGAAATAAACTGTATTGGAACGATTTTGCTTGGCTTCAGGAAAAATGGCGAGCCGGCAATTCATGCAACAGATAAGCAAATTGCTACAATCCGCAGAATTTCCTGTTTGGGTGAATCAACTTTCCCGGAACAAAAAGAAACCACCGAATGGCAAATTACAATTGCGATTCCTTGGAATGTATTTTTTAAGCATAACCTGGAACTGATACAGGGAAAGAAAATGCGTGGAAACTTTTACAAATGCGGCGACGAACTATCTGTTCCTCATTTCATTTCATGGACCAAAATAAAAACTGAAAAGCCCAGCTTTCATGTTCCTGAATTCTTTGGCGGACTTGAGTTTTAAATCACAAAAATTACAAACTATGACAACAATAAAAACTACCTATCTGGGCGATTTGCGCACCGAGAATATTCATTTGCAATCGGGCAGTAAAATTATTACCGATGCGCCCACCGACAATCGTGGAAAAGGCGAAGGCTTCTCTCCCACCGATATGCTTGCAACAGCGTTGGCCAATTGTATTATGACGATCATGGGCATCAAAGCGATGGACAACGGTATTGATCTGGCAGGTACAGAAATTGAGATTACCAAAATAATGGCAGATGCTCCGCGTCGTGTGGCCGAGGTCGTAATGGAATTTAACTTTCCGAAGAAAGGCTATTCCGAAGAAGAAAAACGGCTCATCGAAGGTGTCGCAGGCATCAGTCCGGTTCCGTTAAGCGTTCATCCTGATCTGAAACAGACGATTAAATTCAATTGGTAAATGGCGATGCTATTTGCTGTCTTCGTTTTTCATTCCTTTCAAAAGTGCATAAATCGCCATGGCGTGGCCATGTCCCAATTCAAAATCAGTCTTTAGCCAATTAACAATTTCACCTGCTTTGGTTTCAGGTTTCAATTTTCCGCCTTGACTAAATCCCTTCTCTTCTGCCATTTTCCTGAAATCTTCAGGACCTTTGCCGGTCTTCGATTTGATTGTATTTAAATAAGCCTGAAATGACATATCAATTTGCTTTAATGTTTAGTATTTCAATTAATTGGTTGTCTGAAACATTGCACTCATTCGTTTTTGCATTTCCTCGAAAGAAACATCCTCAATGTGCGTCATGATTGACCACTTGTGTCCAAACGGGTCAGTAAAGCTGCCAGTCCGGTCTCCGTAAAATTGGTCTTTTACCTCCATTTCTCCGGTTACCGTTGCTCCGGACTGAATCGCTTTGGCAAATACGGCATCCACATCTTCAACATACAAACAAAGGCTTACCGGAGATCCACCGATTTTTTGCGGACTCAGATTGCCCCATTGTTCATTCTCTTCAGCGATCATGATTTTCGAATCGCCTATTTCCAACTCAGCATGGCCAATGCTTCCATCAGGCATCGTGAGACGTCCTGTTTCTTTTGCGCCGAAAGCGCTTTTGTAAAACTCGATGGCGTCCTCAGCGCCCTTTACTGAAATGTAGGCAGTTAATGAATGCCATCCTTCAGGAATTGCTTTTACTTTTGTTTCCATGATTAAATCTTTAATTGTTAAATGGTATTAGTTGTATAATGAAGACAAATAACTCCCGAAGCAAATGTTTCGCTCTTCAGGAGTTTTAGTTTAATTTCGTGTGAGAGATCTTTGAACAAAGAATTGCCTTGCCCAAGCAGGATGGGGTTGATGAATAGCCAGTACTCATCAATTAAATTTTCATTCATTAACGAGCGGGTAAGAGTCGGACTACCAAACAGGACGATTTCTTTTCCTTGCTCATTTTTCAATTTCATGATATCATCCTGTAAATTCTCACTGAAAAGCTTCGCGTTCTTTATTTCGGAACTTTTCAATGTTTTTGAAACAACAATTTTTTGAACACTTTTGTACCAGGCCGAATGCTCAATGTCGTGTTTGGATGCATTGGGCTGATCGGCTGCCGTTGGCCAGTAGTCTTCCATTATTTTGTATGTTCCCCGTCCATAAAGGGCGGCGTCTGATTTCAGGGTTTGCTGTCCGGCAATTTCGAACATTTCCTCATCTGCCAGAATCCAATCCATTTGTCCCTGCGAGTTGGTGGTAAAACCATCCAGCGAAATGTGCATAAATGAAACTAATTTTCTCATTTCCAGATTTTTATTTGTTTTAAATCAGAACTTCGGCATGATAGCCGTTTCGATGGAGTATTTCAATGATCAGTTGGTTTGACACACTTTCAGCCTCAATCCTCAGAATTTTATCACAGTCTTCCAAATCGAAATTGATCTGACTATTAGGAATCTGGTTAATAATTTGATTAATAATTATTTCCGAATGCTCGGGCTGCTCAACATTTGTTTTAAAAACCTCAACCATCTCTGATTTTTTAATTTGTATTTATTATTGATTTACAGCATCCTGTAACATTTTGATGTCAAGTTTTTTCATTTGAAGCATGGCCTGCATCGCATTGCCACCTTTATCCGGATGGCTCAGTAACTCACCCAAAACAGTCGGCACAATTTGCCAAGAAACTCCAAACTTATCCTGAAGCCAGCCACACTGCTGAGCGCCCTCTAAACCACCTTCCGTAAGTTTATCCCAGTAAAAATCAATTTCATCCTGAGTTTCACAATTTACCACCATAGAAATGGCCGGATTAAAATTCATACCCATATTTTCGTGGCTGTCCATAGCGATAAATTCCTGTCCGTTGAGGGTGAACTTGCAATGTACTACAGCGCCTTCAGGACCAACTTCTTTTCCATATCGCTCCAACTGAATAATTTTGGAATCGCTGAATATGGAGGTGTAGAAATTGATTGCTTCTTCGGCTTTTTTATGCTGATCGCCTGAAAACATAAAACAGGGTACGATCTTTTGTTCCCTTTCAGGTAAAATCAACTGCCACGAAACGCCATATTTATCTTGAATCCAGCCATACTTTTCGGCGAAGGGGTAGCTGTCGAGCTCCATCATTACAGTTCCGTTTTCCGATAGTTTGCCCCAAAGCCGGTCTATTTTCTGAATGGTTTCGCAATTCACGAAAAAAGAGATGGTTGGGTTAATTTGAAAAACCGGCCCGCCGTTTATGGCTACGAAATTCTGCCCTTCAATCTGGAACGCCATCGTCATGACCGAATTTTCCGGTATTCCCGTAAATTTTGCTCCTTCTTCCCCATAGCGGGTGGTTATTTTTATTTTCGAGTTTTTGAAAACTAAGACATAAAAATTTACAGCTTCTTCTGTCTGATTATCGAACCATAAGAATGGGGTAATCTTTTGAATTTTATTCCACTTTTTTGTTTTATCTAGTTCTGCTTTAGTTTGTGTTTTCATGATTTATGTAATTTAATTCTTACTAACATTTTTCTTATTCCCAAAGTTCGGACATTTTGGTAACAAGATTAGTAACAAAAAGGTCAAATTTCGGGGTATTTAAGACAAATATGTCTTAAATTAGCAGAAAAAAAGAAAAATGATAAACTTAGGATTGATAGTGCCATACGATTATAAGCTATTGAGCATAGCTGCAATTCTAGACGTTTTTGAAACAGTTAACCGGATTTATAAGGAAGAAAACAGGGAAAAACCTTTTGTGATCCACGTTCTTCGTACTCCTGATCAAATTGAAAAGGAAGGGGCTTTATTGCATGGTTATCCTGTAACCTCAATAAAATCAGAACAGAAAGCAGATGTGGTTTTAATTCCTTCGTTTTCAACAGAAAACATGAAGGAAACGCTAACCAAGAATCAAATGTATATTCCCTGGCTGCATGGTCAATATCAGGGTGGAGCTGAAATTGCCAGTTTTTGTACCGGAACGTTTTTGTTCGGCGCGTCCGGATTGCTCAACGGGAAACTGGCGACTACACACATCGACGCCTGTACCCGGTTTTCATTAGCTTTTCCTGCTGTAATTTTAAAACCAGACCATGTGGTTACTGAAGACGGTTGTTTTTATACCAGCGGCGGATCAACTTCAACCTTTCACCTTTTGCTGCGGTTGGTTCAAAAATACTGCGGAAATGAA
Organism: Prolixibacteraceae bacterium; assembly: GCA_019459485.1. Taxonomy (GTDB): domain Bacteria; phylum Bacteroidota; class Bacteroidia; order Bacteroidales; family Prolixibacteraceae; genus Aquipluma. Next base: position 38,448 of record JAIBEZ010000017.1, on the reverse strand, counting down.
ATGGTAATCCGGATAGCTAAAATTTTTGCCATTGATTTGGACCGGTATAGCCAGAGTTATTTTGGAACTTTTGTGCCCAGCCACAATCACAAAGATGATCTGGTAAAAAAAGTACAGGAGAATATGGAAACCCGGTTTCATGAGATTGGATCACTGGAGGATATTATGAAAGACATTCCTTCGAGCAGACGGAATTTTGCCCGGAGATTTAAACTGGCAACCGGAATTCCACCCATTGAATATTTGCAAAATGTGCGCATCGAGTCGGCCAAGAAACAATTGGAACAAACCAATCAGAACATTAATGAAATTATTGATCGGACCGGTTATTCCGATCCAAAATCATTCAGGAAGGTTTTTAATAAACTGGTGGGCATGACTCCCATGGAATACCGGGAAAAATTTAATGTAAGATAGACGAACAAAGCAAAAGTGCGCTCTCTCCGTGTCTTGAATAACTATTGATTTTATAAAAGTCTCGATCCGCTAATTCATTGCTTAAATCCGGGAAATTAGCGGTTATCGTTTGTAAACTTCTCCCAATCCTTTAACTTCGCTTCAAAATAAATCGAATTTTTAAAGTATTTACATCATGTCCGTTTCCCGTTTTGGCGTTTCGTTGGAAGAAGAGCTGTTGACAGCCCTCGATCAGTATGTGACCGATAATAATTTCTCGAACCGGTCGCAGGCCATCCGATACCTGATTGAGAAAAACCTGGTGGAGCAAAAATGGAAATGCGGCAATCTGGTGGCTGGTGCCATTGTTCTGGTTTACAGCAATGAAAAACCAGATATCAGAATCCACTCTTTTGAGCTTCAGGTTTCATACCGCGATGTCGTAATTGGCGTTCAGCAGTTTAACCTGAGCGAACAGAATTGCATGGAGATTATCGCGGTTAAAGGAGCATCCCGCCGACTTACCGAACTGTCGGACAAACTGATAAGTATTAAAGGCCTCCAACATGGCAAACTGATAATGAGTAAAACTGAATAATTTTACTTCAGGATAAGAAATTTTACTTTCTAAAATACTGAAGGGATGGACATTAAGTTGTTCCATCCTTTTTTTATTGAGTTAAATTTTCCAAAAAATTACTAATTCCTGTAACGTTTCGTTTAACAATCCGTCATACTTCGGTGTAAAGAAAATTCAGAAACAGAAAACAGAATGGTCAGCAATTTTAATTTACCGGTGTTTTGTGCGTGTTTATTCCGTTAAAACTGACTTTTTAACCGTTTTACAGATCGAAACCGACGATTCATCGAAATAAATGAGATCGAAAAACCATTATTACCGAATTTTGAACAGAAAACTAACAGAAAACAATGCCATGATCAGATTAAACAACATTCACAAATCCTATGAGATGGGAAGCAGTAGTCTCCATGTTCTGAAAGGTATCGACCTCCATATAGAACAGGGCGACTTTGTTTCCATCATGGGTTCCTCTGGTTCAGGGAAGTCAACCCTTTTGAACATTTTGGGGATGCTCGACAATTATGACAACGGTACTTACCATTTGTCAGGCAATCTTATTGCGAACATGAGCGAAAAAAAAGCCGCCAAGCTTAGAAACGAAATGGTCGGTTTCGTATTTCAGTCGTTCAACCTGATTTCGTTTAAAAACGCGATGGAAAATGTGGCGCTTCCCCTCTATTATAAGGGAGTTCCAAGGAAAAAGCGTAATCTGATTGCATTGGAATACCTCGATAAATTAGGTTTAAAAGAATGGGCGAACCACATGCCGAACGAAATGTCGGGAGGACAAAAACAACGCGTAGCCATTGCACGTGCCTTGATTTCGCAACCAAAAATAATTCTGGCTGACGAACCTACCGGAGCGTTGGATTCAGCAAACTCTTATGAAGTAATGGACATCCTGCGAGAAATTAACGATGACGGGATAACCGTAATCATTGTTACCCATGAACACGACATTGCTGCCATGACGAGTCAGATCATCAGGTTGAACGACGGACGGATTCACGAAATTATCCGCAACGGCGAACTAAAACAGTTCCAGAAAGAATACATCCACGGACTCGAAACCGCTTAATCCTGAAGCCATGTTTGACATTGACATTTGGCAGGAAATTCTTGCCACTATCAAAAAAAATAAAATGCGGACATTCCTCACCGGATTTTCTGTCGCCTGGGGAATTTTTATGCTGATGATTTTACTGGGTTCCGGAAACGGTTTGAGCAACGGTGTAGCTGCAAACTTTATGAACGATGCAGTAAACGCCATGTGGATTTGGAATGGAGAAACCACCATTGCTTATGAAGGGATGAAAACCGGAAGACCAATCAGTTTTCAGAACCAGGATCAGGATATTGTGTCAAAAGTTTCGGGAGTCGGCGCATCGTCAGGCCGGTATTTTATGGGAAACACCCGGTATTCTTACGGAAAAGAATCGGGAGAATATACCACAATAACCTGTCAACCCGCTTTAAGAGATGTTGAAAATCTTATCCTGAATGAAGGCCGTTTCATTAATCAGATTGATATACTCCAGAACCGAAAAATAGTGGTCATCGGCACTGATATTAAGACTGCTCTTTTTAAGGATTCCACAGCATTGGGCGAGTATGTAAATATAAATATGGTTCCTTTTAAAGTTGTAGGAATTTGCTCGGAACCGGGATCAACCCGGAACCGGAATGCCTACATGCCGCTTTCAACTGCACAAATGATTTTTAATGGTTCAAACAAAATTCATAATCTGGCCCTTACCATAAATGCTTCGACCCTTGAAGAAAGCCAGGCTATTGAAGAACAAATCAGAACAGCACTGGGCAAGAAACATAAATTTGACCCCAAAGATGAAGGCGCTATTGGATTGTATAACAAGCTGGAAAATTATATCCAAACCATGAAAATATTCCAGGCCATCAAAATTTTCATCTGGATCATTGGGATTGGTACTTTGATTGCCGGAATTGTGGGTGTCAGCAATATTATGCTGATTGTCGTAAAAGAACGCACCAAAGAAATTGGAATCCGAAAAGCCATCGGTGCAAGTCCGTCGTCAGTAATTGGCCTGATTTTGCTTGAATCGATCATGATAACCACCATCGCCGGTTACATCGGCCTGGTTTTAGGAACAGGGTTGATGGAAATGATCAACTATTTTATGATGCAATCAGCAGTACCGGCTACCGACCAGAGCGAAACCATATTTATGAACCCTACTGTTGACATTAACATTGCCGTATATTCCACTTTGCTGCTCATCATTGCAGGTGCGTTTGCGGGTTACATTCCGGCAAAAAGAGCTGCCAGTATTAAACCGATAGTTGCCCTGCGCGACGAATAAAACTAAAGCCATGTTTGATTTAGACCTTTGGAGAGAAATAGTCAGCGCACTGAAAAAAAATCGACTGCGCAGTTTTATGACAGCCTTCGGCGTCTTCTGGGGAATTTTCATGCTCGTCATCATGTCGGGGGCAGGGAAAGCGCTCGAAAATGGCGTACTTGACGGAGTGAAGGCATTTGCAACCAACTCGGCCTTCTTCTGGACCGAACGAACCAGCGTGCCTTATGAAGGATTTCAACGGGGCCGTCGCTGGAACTACGAAACAAGCGATATCGATTATATCCGCGACAATGTGAAAGAAGTAGAATATCTGTCGCCCCGATTGTTTGGCAATAACCAAACAGGCAATAATACCATTCGCGGCGAACGTACCGGTGCATTTAATGTGTTTGGCGATTATCCCGACTATTTCAAAATCGATCGCTGGACTCCGGCTCAGGGTCGATTGATCAACGAAATTGACTTGCTTCAGGAACGAAAAGTCTGCAACATTGGCGAACGTGTTGCTGAAGTTATGTTTGACAAAGATGAAAACCCGATAGGACAATACCTGAAAATTAGCGGTGTTTATTTTCAGGTGGTGGGTGTTATTCATGCTGAAACGAGGATTAATATTGGTGGTGGCAAAAAAGAAGAAACCATCATTATCCCGTTTACAACCATGCGGAAAGCATATAATTTCGGTAACCGGGTATATTTTTTCTCAGTAACATCAAAACCCGGAACCAAAGTAAGCGATCTGGAAGAAAAACTAAAAACCTTGCTAAAAGACCGCCATAAAATTGCCCCTGAAGACCAACAGGCCATTGGGTCCTTCAACATCGAAAAAGAATTCGTCAAATTCAGCGCATTATTCCTGGGCATTCAGGGTCTGACATGGATTGTTGGAATCGGAACACTTCTGGCCGGGGTAATTGGTGTGAGCAACATCATGCTGGTAATTATCAAGGAACGAACCCAGGAAATCGGGATACAGCGGGCAATTGGTGCCACTCCGGCAACAGTTATTAAACACATTGTTGCCGAAAGTGTATTCCTGACTGTAATGGCCGGTTACATAGGTTTGTCGCTGGGAGTTGGCGTACTCGAAATACTAAACCAAATATTGCTGAAAGGTGGTGACGAATTATTCTTTCGGAATCCGGAGATAAACCTCACGATGGCACTATCGGCACTGGCTGTTTTGGTTGTTGCCGGAATAATCGCCGGGCTGATACCGGCAAAAAGAGCAGTTAGCATAAAGCCAATTGATGCCATTCGTGACGAAGGGTAATGGCAATTAACAATTATAGATTTCGAATTAGCTTGTAATTTTTGAAAAACAGAAAAACAGAAACATATAAAAACAAAACCATGAAAAAAATTTTTAGAATCTTAGGAATTGTAATCCTTGTGGGGATTTTCGGAGGAACGATCTACTTTCTCTACACCAAATCAAAAAAAGTACCTGAAGTATTCGAGACAAAAAGCCCGTTTGTATCGAATGTTATCCGCAAAACCGTTGCTACAGGCTCGGTTGTTCCGCGCAAAGAAATCGATATTGTGCCCCAGGTTTCAGGAATTATTGACGAATTGTACATTGTTGCCGGCGACTTTGTAAAGAAAGACCAGGTGATTGCCAAAATCAAGATTATTCCTGATATGGTAAACCTGAACAATGCTGAAACCCGCCTCAACCGTGCGCAATTGAGTTTCGACGATTCAAAAATCGATTACGACCGTCAGCAAAAATTGTACGATCAGAAAGTAATTTCGTACAATGAATACAAAAATGCCAAAGTTAGCTACGATGCGGCAAAGGAGGAATTATCGGCAGCTGAAAATAATCTGGAATTAATTAGAAACGGTGTAACAAAAAGGGCATCAACGGCTACTAATACGCTTGTTCGTTCAACAGTAAACGGAATGGTGCTGGATGTTCCGATCAAAGAAGGAAACTCGGTCATTCAATCGAATACCTTTAACAACGGAACCACCATCTGTACCGTGGCCGATATGCAGGACATGATTTTCAAAGGAAAAGTGGATGAAACTGAAGTCGGCAAAATCAAGGAAGGAATGAACATCGAACTTGAAATTGGTGCGATTGAAAAAGATAAATTCGGAGCAATACTCGAATACATTGCCCCAAAAGGTAAAGAAGAGAATGGCGCCATTCAGTTTGAAATAAAAGCAAATGTAGTTCTGAAGGAAGATCAGTTTATTAGGGCCGGGTACAGCGCCAACGCAAACATCGTTCTCGAAAAGAAAGACAGCGTGTTGGTTATTCCTGAAGGCTTACTGAAGTTTGAAAAAGACTCGTCGTTTGTTGAAGTGGAAACAATGACTCCGCAGGTATTCGAAAAACGAATGGTAAAAACCGGAATTTCCGACGGAATCAACATCGAAGTGACTGAAGGGCTGGCCAAGACCGATAAGGTAAAAGGCGAAAAGATTGATCCGAAGAAAGTGAAGGAAGAAGAAAAGAAAAAAGCATAAAGAAGTTCCAGGTTTCAAGTTCCAAGTTTCAGGTTTAAAAAACTTATCTGATAGAATGGACTGAAGACTATAGAAAACAGTTGAATGGAATAATTCCTCACCCTGAAAGGGTGATATATCAATAACCCAGGGCTTCGGCGTGAGCTCAGCCGAACGGCAAGTGAGAAACGAACGAAGCCCTGGGGTAACGAATAAAAAAAGAGAAACCGTCCGCGGAATCATGCTATTTAAAGAAACTGGTTCATCGGACGGAAAGGTATCAGGAAATAAAAAAAACAAACACTATAAAATATGAAACGAATGTACAGCCTCATTGCCGCAGCTATCATGCTGGTTGTTTTTACGGGTGCGCAGGCCCAGCAAACATGGTCGTTACAGAAATGTATTGATTACGCGCTTGAAAACAACATCCAGATCAAACAGCAGGCTCTGAATTCAGAATATTACAACAATCAGCACCAACAGGCAAAGTATAACCGCCTGCCAAACCTGAATGCAGGATTTCAGAACAACATGAGTTTTGGAAGATCACTTGGACCGGATAATACCTATCTGGATATCAATTCAAATTCAACCTCTGGAAATCTAAGCTCGAATGTTACTGTTTGGAATGGATTTACACTTAAAAATTCCATAAAAATGGCAGAGATGGATTTGCGTGCCAGTCTGGAAGAAATGCAAAAGGCAAAAGATGATATCATGCTCAACATTGCTGCATCTTACCTTGAAATACTTTTTGCCGATGAATTGCTGATCGTTACAGAAGACCTCCTGAAAATAACCCAGCTTCAGATCGACCGCACTGGTAAACTGGTTGAAGCCGGAAGCCTGGCAAAAGGAAGTTTGCTTGAAATAGAAGCGCAATATGCCCGTGAAGAATTGAATGTTGTAAATGCTCAAAACAGGCTTCAACTGGCCTATCTCAGCTTGTACCAGTTTCTTGAATTGCCCTCTTCCGAAAGTTTTAAAATCGAAAAACCGGTACTTCCTGAAATTAGTGCCAACATGACCATGTTGAATTCGATGGATGTATTTAAAAATGCGGTGCAAATCAGGCCGGCTGTAAAAGGCGCCGAGTTTAAACTTGAGAGTGCACGTAAACAACTGGAAATTGCGAAAGGAAACCTGATGCCCACACTATCATTCGGCGGTAATTATAATAACTTCTATCAAAACTTATTCGATTATCCAACGGCTTCACTTAAAGATCAGTTTAAAGGTAATCAGCGCTATGGCTTTGGAGCATCACTCAACATACCGATTTTTAACCGTTATCAGGCACAAACCGGGGTGAGCAATGCACAAATTCAGGTTGAAAATACGGAACTGCAATTACAAAGCACCAAAAATTTACTCAGGAAAGACATTGAGCAAGCCTACACCAACGCACTTGCATCATTCAAAAGATATGTTGCGAACCAGAAAGCGGTTGTTTCTTCGACGGAAGCTTTTCGTTATACAGAAGAAAAATTCAACGTGGGAATGATCAATTCTGTTGAATACAACCAGGTAAAAAATAACCTCACCAATGCCCAGAGCGATTTGCTTCAGGCCAAATACGAATACATTTTCAGGACAAAAATTCTTGACTTTTACAATGGCCAATCCATTGTTTTGTAATAATCTCAGGGTTTTACAGGTAGTTGATTTTTGGTTTTACCCGTCTGTGAAAACAGGCGGGTTTTTTTATGGCTCAACTGACTCTAATTTGAAGCTCAAAATTCAGGAATAATGAGCTGGAAGCGAATGATTGTTGAGCTTCAATTTTAAATCATTTTTTCCTCGTTTGTAAAAATATAAACTCAATTAACTTACCTTTGCGCCACAATAATAATAAATCCAAAATGGACGATTATCATTCGACACAGTTATTCAAGTTATTAATCCGGTAAACAGAGCCCGTCATAGTCTCTGTTTGTCGAAAAAACGGAGAAACTATGATTACTTATTGGGAAACCGGTACCTCCTTTACACGTTTGAATGAATTTCAGCCAAACTGCTGGATCAACTCACAGGAACTTACCAACGAAGAAGTCGAGCTTTTAATCCGCCAACACCATGTTCCGCGCGATTTTATCATGGACGTTCTGGATACCGATGAACGTTCGCGTATTGAGGTTGATGAAGACGTAGTGATGATTATTCTACGCGTGCCGCTCAACAATCAAAACAATGGTATCCCTTTCATTACAATACCTTTGGGCATAATAATTTCAGGAAAACAAATCATTACGATCTGTTCACGAAAAACGGAGATTATACCGTCGCTGATGAAGGCCGTTAACGAAAACAAAATCACCATTACCAACCATTTCGACTATGTATTGCGCATATTCCTGATTTCAGCAGTATGGTTCCTTCAGTTCCTGAAAGAGATAAATGTGCAGACGGCCCTTATTGAAAAGGATTTGGAGAATGCTACCAAAAACAAAGAGCTGCACCGCCTGCTGCACATGGAAAAATGTTTGGTTTTCTTTATCACTTCGCTGAAATCGAACGAAATGGTTTTGGCAAAGATGCGAAATGGCCGAAATATGCAGGGCATTGAGCACGATGAAGACCTGATGGAAGATGTGGTGATCGAAACCAAACAGGCTCTTGAAATGGCCAATGTTTACAGCGATATTCAGAGTGGAATGATGGATGCCTTTGCTTCGATTATTTCAAATAACCTGAACGTGATAATGAAGCAACTTACTTCAGTAACCATTATCCTGATGATCCCCACTTTGGTTGCAAGTTTATACGGGATGAACGTTCCAAACGGCCTTGAAAATTCGCCCTTCGCCTTTGCTTATGTGATTGCTATTTCAGTCAGTTTAGCGCTGATTGGGATTTTTCTGTTTAAACGGAAGAATTGGTTTTGAACCTATGTAAACTGTAAATAGATTACCCCGGCTGCAAGGATATAGATAATAACTTCGCCCAAAGTTTGCCGCTTCATAAAAATCAGGTAGTTCGATATCAGATAAGTTAACGGCAAAGCCAGTATAACTATGATTTCCTGAGAAACGGCAGGATTGGCAATAATCAGAATAATTGAAATCAGGAAAATCCAGAAAAATACTTTAAAGAACCTTCGTGAGCTGATTCTCTTACCATCGTACTGCGACAAAAAGAAAAAACTACCCAGAAGTGTCAGCAAAACCAGGTACCCGACGAATACCTGAATTGGAAGACTATCCCTCAGAAAGACCTGATGGGAGGTAAGGTTCATTTGTATTGTGTGTAACAATTCGTTTTCGGTACCAGCAATCACATAGTAGATAAATGTTGCCAGCCATGGCAATGCAAAACCGATGGCAGTTAAAAAATATTCACGCCAGTTTACTTTCTGTTTTATAATAATGAAGCCGAACCAGAGCAATGGGAAAAAGAAAACCAGGTTCAGGTAAAACAGTGAACCGATCGCTAAAAAAATACCCGCTTCGAAGGCGTTCGAGTGAATAACTTCCTTATCTATAGAGTTAAAAACCCGGTCAATGGCCATAACCAGAAACAAGGTTGCCGGATAAACCGGATGCATTCCATGCAAATCAGGCATTCCACTGGCAATCAATATAAATAATGCTGGCGGAAGTGATGTTTTTACATTTATAAAAGCATATTGAACATTTAATTTCAGAACCAGAAAAGCAAGCAGAATGGTAAAGATGAGCGCGATAATGTTGCTCAGCAAAAGGTTATCGCCCAGCAAATAATTAACCGGCTGGTATAGTATCATCATGTTTTCGCCGGCATAAAACGGAAACGCCTCTGCATGAACAAACGACCTGATCCACAGAGCCACGGCAATGAGCGGTATCAAAAAATAATGAAAGGGCTGATTTGATTTTAATGTTTTAAGTAACATGATGTCTATAAATCAAAACCCAGATCTTTCCGGAAATATTTACCTTCGAAATTAATTAGCTGTGCATTTTTGTACGACAGTGAAAGCGCTTCCTGCATAGAATTGCCATAGGAACTGACTGCAATAACCCGTCCCCCATTCGTACAGATTTCTCCGTTGCGGTAATTTGTTCCGGCATGAAATGCAAAACTGTTTTCTACATTTTCCAATCCGGTAATGACTTTCCCTTTTTCGTATGGCCCGGGATAACCTCCCGCAACAAGCATTACGGCAGCAACAGTTCTTTCATCAATCTCAATGCTTTTTTCAGCCAATGTACCATCAGCTGCACCAATCAGTAAATCCATAAAATCAGATTTGATGCGCAGCATTACAGCTTCTGTTTCAGGATCGCCCATGCGGACATTGTATTCGATTACCATCGGTTCGCCTTTTACACTGATCAGGCCAAAGAAGAGGAAGCCATTGTATGGAATCTGATCCTTTTGCAATCCCTGAACCGTTGGCCGGATGATCCGTTCTTCAACCTTGTTCATGAATATTTCATCGGCGAACGAAACGGGCGAAATGGCGCCCATACCACCGGTATTCAAGCCGGTATCTCCTTCGCCAATGCGTTTGTAATCTTTTGCTACCGGAAGTATTTTATAGTCTTTCCCATCGGTAATGGCAAAAACCGAGCATTCAATTCCGCTGAGAAATTCTTCAACCACCACTTTTTGGCTTGCTGCGCCAAACTGGCCATCCAGCATTTCTTTCAGCGAATTTTCGGCTTCAGCAAGTTCGTCGATAATGAGAACACCTTTTCCGGCAGCCAGTCCATCAGCTTTCAGAACGTATGGCGCTGTCATGGTTTTCAGGAAAGACAGACCCTCCGAGAGTGTTTCGGAAGTAACCGAACAATATTTTGCAGTCGGAATCTGATGGCGCACCATGAATTCCTTGGCAAAATCCTTGCTCCCTTCGAGTTGTGCGCCCAGTTTCTGAGGGCCAACTACTTTTATGTGTTGCAGGCTGCTGTCAGCCAGAAAATAATCGTGTAATCCTTCGCACAATGGAACTTCGGGACCAACGAGCACAAGGTCAATTTGGTTGTCGAGTACGGCTTTTTTTAATGCTTCAAAGTCTGAAACGTCCGCCTCAATGTTGGTTCCCAAAAGTGAAGTTCCGGCGTTTCCCGGTGCAATAAATAATTGGTTCAGTTTTGGTGATTGCTTAATTTTCCATGCCATTGCATGTTCTCTTCCTCCTGAACCGACAATTAAAATATTTATCATTTTATTCTTTTATTAAACGGAATAGCTTCAAAACGATAACCCTGTTCTTTCATCCATTTTATCGAAAGAGGCAGCGCTTTCATCAGGTTATTTTTTGCTTTTATTGAATCGTGAAACGTTATAATAGAACCAGGTCGCACAAAATCAGTCACATTTTTCAGCACCTTTTCAGGCTTTATCCGGCGGTCGTAATCGCACGAAATCAAATCCCACATTATAATCCTGAACTTGTTCTTCAGGAATTTGTACTGAGTGTATTTTAACCAGCCGTGTGGTGGCCTGAAAAGATCGGAATCAATAAATTCACCAGCTTTTTCAATGTTCCTGAAAAAATCATGATCGTTGCTGTCCAATCCCTGCAAATGATTGAAAGTGTGATTTCCAACCGAATGGCCGCCCATCAGGATTCGATGATATACTTCAGGATATTTCTGAACATTTTCGCCCACACAAAAGAAAGTCGCCTTAATATCTTCCTTTTCCAGAAGTTCAAGAACCCAGGGAGTCACCTCTGGAATTGGCCCATCATCGAAAGTGAGGTAAACCACCCTTTCGGTTTCATCCAATCTCCAGACAGCACTCTTGAAAAGCGAAGTGAAAAATCCCGGCAAACGAACCCTCGGATCAAAACACTTCATTATTTTAGTGAACTGTATCTTTCAATGTAACTGTTAAACGTGGCCGAAACTTCTTTCAGCAATTCAGGTTGATTGTTTCTGCTACAAATCATATTTATTTCACGCATGAAATATAAGTTCCGCTGGATGTCGTCGTCAACAGAATTGCGCATCGCCGGTTTCATCTTGAAATAATAGTCCAGTTGTTCTTTATAGCTGTCCATCATGGTAGTAATAATTTCTTTTGCCTTTTCAGCCTGACCAGCTTTAAAATATGTTTCCGACATCAGCAACGAAAAGTAGTTGTAAGGAACAATCTTATGAGGAATCAGCTCAATACCGCGATCGAGCACTTTGATTGCCTTGTCGTTTTGCCCTTCGGCAACAAGCGATTCGGCCAAACGATCAAATGTATTGCGAATGTTCATCATCATCCGGGCGTTATTTTCATCGATGTAAACATTCGGGTCGTTCATGTTTCCCCACTTGAAGTTTTCCATCACATTCGCATACATCAACCTTGTATTAACCATTCCGAACGAAATTCCATCAGATTGAGATTTTACCGGAACAAGTTTATAAGCAAGTCCTTCCAACTGAAAATAATCCTGAAGGTTCATGTATTTGTCACGGCCAATTGTAATGGCAAAATAGATCGGACGTTCCCAGTTGTTGTTGGCAATCATGTCCAAAACCATCAATTCGTCTTTGGTAATGTAATGTTTGTCGCTCAAATCAATTGTAATGGTATCAACAATCTTGTCATAATCCTGCGGTTCAACTACTTTATTCCTGATTACAGCCGCTTTATCAACCACATAAAACAATTTTTTAGATGGAATATAGGAAGCAAAATCAGCCTGTTCGAGTTTGGTTCGTGGGTTTTCGTCCTTTACAAAATCAAGCGCTTTTTTAAGTTCGACAGAGCCTTTCAACCGGGGATCTTCCATCAGGTAAACCACATCACGGTTACCCTGCACGTATTGGTCGGCGGTGAAACTGATTGGAAGTGGTTCCGACTCATACGATTTGCTCTTCATTTGCCTGATGTACCAGTCGGTCTGGAAATAACTCAGGTTACATACCCTCACGTCAGTCCGAACTCCTTCTACCTCCTGATTGTACCAAAGAGGGAAAGTATCGTTGTCGCCATTCGTAAAAATAATGGCATTTGGTGCACAGGTATTCAGATAATTGGCTCCGAAATCACGGGCGGTATATCGGTTAGAGCGGTCGTGGTCGTCCCAGTTTTCGGCTGCCATCAAAGTTGGCACCAACAGAAGCGCTAAAACGGTAGCAATGCCGGCGCTGGTAGTGTCCGGAAGGTACTTTTTCATTCCTTCATACAACGACAACACGCCGATGCCAATCCAAATTGTAAATGCATAGAACGAACCGGCGTAAGCATAATCACGTTCACGCGGTTGAAGCGGCGATTGGTTCAGGTATAAAACGATGGCCAGCCCGGTCATGAAAAACAACAGAAAGACAACCCACAAATTTTTGCGCCCTTCAGCGCCCCGGTTGTACATGAATACAATGCCGATAATTCCTAAAATCAAAGGAAGCAGGTAATAGGCATTTCGCCCTTTGTTGTTTTTAAACTCTGTTGGCAGATTTTCCTGGTCGCCCAGCCGTTGCGAGTCAATAAAATTTATTCCGGTAATCCAGTTGCCATTCATGATTTCGCCCTGGCTTTGAATATCATTCTGACGTCCGGCGAAATTCCACATGAAATACCTGAAATACATCTGATTTACCTGATACCTGAAGAAAAAGACCAGGTTTTCACCAAATGTCGGAATTTGTATTGTTTTGGTTTGGCCCTCTTCATCGGCGATCTGTACTTTCCGGCCTTTAATTCCTGCCCATTGTTTGTAAGCCTGAATGTGCGAATCCTCGCGGCTGTACATTCGTGGGAAAAGAGTGCTATAGTTTGAATTGAAAACCGGTTTTTGCCTCATATCGGCAACTACGTATTTCCCGTTTTTCTGAATGTAATAAGGCTTGTCGTCAACATACGGAGTTCTCTCATCTAAGGGAGTGTTGTAATATCTGCCATAAACCAGCGGACGATCTCCATATTGCTCGCGGTTCAGGTATCCAAGCAATGCGAAAACATTGTCCGGACTGTTTTGATCCATCGGCGGATTGGCTGATGAACGGATCACAATCATTGCAAACGATGAATAACCTATCAGGATTACAACAACGCTGATCAAAACAGTATTCCAGAGAACAAGTTTTTTTTGCACTGTATAATAAATTCCATAAACCAATGCAGCAACCAAAAGAATTGCATAAATAATTACACCGGTGCTAAATGGAAGTCCGAGTCCGTTTACAAACATCAGTTCAAACCATGTTGCAATGGTTATTACTCCGGGAATAATTCCGTACATCACCACTCCAAGAATTACAAAAGAAACGGCCAGACTAATCAGAATCCCATTTCGGGTAGCTTTGTATTTGCGGAAATAATAGACAAATACAATTGCCGGAATTGCCAAAAGGTTCAGAAGGTGAACGCCGATTGAAAGACCCATAAGATAAGCTATCAGGATAATCCAGCGGTTGGCGTGTGGTTCATCGGCCGAATCTTCCCATTTCAGGATTGCCCAAAATACCATTGCGGTAAACAGCGACGAAGAAGCATATACTTCGCCCTCGACCGCCGAAAACCAGAATGTATCTGAAAAGGTATATGACAAAGCGCCGACTGCGCCCGCTCCGAGGATAGCAATGGTTTGTCCCAATGAAAATTCACCTGCGGTTTTTACCAATTTCCTGCCCAAATGGGTGATCGTCCAAAACAGGAACAAAATGGTAAACGCACTGGCCAGGGCCGACATGGCATTGATCATCAGTGCTGCATGTGATGGTCCGCCGCCAAAAATGGTAAAGAACCTGCCCAATATCATAAAGAATGGTGCGCCGGGCGGATGGCCGACCTCCAGTTTATACGAAGTGGTTATAAACTCACCACAATCCCAAAAACTGGTTGTTGGTTCAATTGTCAGTAAATACACAACAGCAGCGATCAGGAAAGTGACCCAGCCTGCAATATTGTTCAGTTGTTTGAAGTTTTTCATTATTTGGGCATTTTAACGCTTGCGAAGATAGTACATTCTTTCAAATCAGGCTAAACGACATTATAAAAAAAGCCCTCCGGAAATGGAAGGCTTTTGTATTTTGAATCTTGCGATAACTTATTAGTCGCCAAGATTGTAACGGTAGAAAGCTGTAACTGTCAGCCCTTTTTCGGTTCCCTGAAGGAATTCCTGAACAGTTTGTTTGTTTTCTTTGATGAAAGCCTGATTCAACAAAGTACTTTCTTTGAAGAATTTAGCCAAAGCGCCTTGCGAAATTTTATCGAGCATAGCTTCCGGTTTGCCTTCCTGACGGAATTTTTCTTTGGCAATTTCCAGTTCTTTTGCAACAACTTCGGCAGGAACATCATCTTTGTCAACAGCAACAGGGTTCATAGCCGCAACCTGCATGGCCACATCTTTTGCAACATGCGCGTCAACACCAGCTTTGTTAAATCCAACCAGGGTCGATAATTTGTTTCCTGGATGAATGTATCCGACTACTGTTTCTGCATCAAGTTTTGCAAAATAGGGTAAATCAAGTTTTTCGCCAATAACACCGGTTTGTTCGATCACGTGATTTTCAACGGTACGACCGTCAAGAACAAGCGCCTTAACAGCGTCCAGATCGGCTGCATTGTTTGCAATGGCAGCATCAAGGATTCTTTGGGCAAAATTTACAAAGGCTTCATTTTTAGCAACGAAGTCGGTTTCGCAATTTAAAACCAATATAGCGCCTGATTTACCTGATTCATTCACTTTTGCAAGTACAACTCCTTCGCTAGCGGCCCTGTCAGCTCTTTTGCTGGCAACCAGTTTACCTTTTTCGCGGATGATTTCGGTCGCACGGCTAAAATCGCCTTCGGCTTCCATCAACGCTGTTTTGCAATCCATCATGCCAGCACCTGTTGCTTTACGCAACTTCATTACATCTGCTGCATTAATTTCCATATATTTTGTATTTAAAAAGTTATTGAACGATTATTCATGAATTTCTTCATCCTCATCATCTTCATGATCAAGATCTTCATCTTCTTCTTCCTCTACTTCTTCTTCAATAGCAGGGGCATCTTGCTCGTCAGTAACTCTTGGTTTTTTTCTTTTTACCCTAACTTCTTTTTCTTCGCCATCGGTGTCGCGTTCAACTTTGCGTTCCGAAAGACCTTCCTGAATTGCATCGGTAATAACTTTAACAATCAGGCTAACCGACTGAGAAGCATCATCGTTTGCAGGAATTACGAAATCGATTCCTTCCGGGTCAGAGTTGGTGTCAACCATTGCAAAAACCGGGATACCCAATCTTTTGGCTTCGCGAACTGCGATCTTTTCTTTCAGTACATCAACAATGAAAAGCGCTGCAGGAAGACGGGTCAGGTCAGAAATACTTCCAAGCATTTTTTCGAGTTTAGCGCGTTGACGGCTAATCTGAAGTTTTTCGCGTTTTGAAAGTACATCCCAACTGTTGTCTTTTGCCATCTTGTCGATGGTCATCATTTTCTTAACCGCTTTACGGATAGTTGGAAAGTTGGTAAGCATACCACCTGGCCAGCGTTCAGTAACGTAAGGCATGTTAACACTGCCAACCAAGTCAGCGACAATGTCTTTGGCTTGTTTTTTTGTGGCTACGAATAAAATTTTGCGACCTGATTTTGCAATTTGTTTAATTGCATCAGCGGCTTCGTCAACTTTGACGATTGTTTTCTGAAGATCGATAATGTGAATCCCGTTTTTCTCCATAAAAATATATGGGGCCATGTTTGGGTTCCACTTTCTTCTCAAGTGTCCGAAGTGAACACCTGCGTCCAATAAATCTTGAAAATTTGTTCTTGGCATCTTTTTACTTTTTTGTTAAAAAAATAATCTCTTGAAAAGCAATTGCCGGGTAGTTCTGCCCCGAGTGCTCGGGGCGGAAGTCTGGACAATTTAGATCCAAAGCAGAATATTTTTGGATAAAAAATATTAACGTTTTGAGAACTGGAATCTTTTGCGTGCTTTTGGCTGACCTGGTTTTTTACGTTCAACCTCACGTGGGTCTCTTGTCAAAAATCCGGCTGCTTTTAAAGCGGCTCTCGATTCAGGAACAATTTCGAGCATTGCACGTGAAATTCCTAAACGCAATGCTTCAGCCTGTCCGGTGATACCACCACCATCAAGGTTCACATTGATATCATACTGACCAGCAACACCTAACAGATTCAACGGTTGCAAAACAACATACTGCAGGATTCCGGTTGGAAAATATTCAGTCAATTCTCTTTTATTGATAGTGATTTTTCCTTTGCCATCGCTCACATAAACTCTGGCTACCGCAGATTTCCTACGACCTAACGCGTTTACTACTTCCATTAGTTATTATTTAATTGTATTTAAATCAATTACTTTTGGGCTCTGGGCAACCTGATCGTGAACTGGTCCAACATAAACTTTCATGTTGCCATAGATTTTACTTCCCAGGCGGTTTTTCGGCAACATCCCTTTAACTGCTTTTTCAATCAGTCTTTCAGGATATTTGGCCATCAACTCAGCCGGAGTCTGTTTTCTCTGTCCACCCGGATAGCCCGAATAGCTCAAATAAATTTTGTCGTTCAGTTTGTTTCCTGTCAGACGAACTTTTTCAGCGTTGATGATAACCACGTTATCACCACAGTCAACGTGAGGCGTGAAGCTTGGTTTGTTTTTTCCCCTTAGAATTTTGGCAACTTTACTGGCCAAACGTCCGAGAACAACATCTGTAGCATCAACAAGAACCCACTCTTTTGTTACCGTGGCTCTGTTTGCCGATACGGTTTTATAACTTAGTGTATCCACTTGTTTATTATTAAAAAATTAAACACTAACTCGCATTAAATTAAAATTCAATCATTTAGAGCGCCGTTATTTATTAACCCGGAATTGTTAATAAGATCTGCACACTCAACATTTTCAGTTATTTACATGAACTGCAAGTAAGGACAATAATCGGACTGCAAAAGTATTTTCTTTTTTTTAATTTGCAAGTATTAATTCGGGCTATTCTGTTGTTTTTTATCACATTTGTATCATTGGTCTCCTGAAATTTAAAAACCGGAACATGAATACGCGTCTTCTTCCTGAATTTTTCCTGCGCGACGTGCTGCAAGTTGCCCCTGAACTGATTGGCAAAAAACTGGTCCGTTGCTTTCCTGACGGAAGTATCGGGAAATACATGATTACCGAAGTTGAAGCTTACCGCGGAACAGAAGATTTGGCCTGCCATGCCAGCAAAGGACGAACACCGCGCACCGAAGTCATGTTTCAGGAAGGCGGAACCGTTTACGTGTACCTTATATATGGCCAATATTGGTTACTTAATTTCGTGACCGGCAGCGAAGGCGATGCTTCGGCAGTGCTGATCCGCGGTATCGAAGGTTTTCCCGGACCTGGACGCGTGGGACGCGAACTTCAACTCGATCGCTCGTTTTACGGCGAAAGCCTGATTAATTCCCAACGGATCTGGGTGGAAGATGCAGAACCTGTTTCAGAAATACGCACTTCAAAACGGGTCGGTATTGAGTACTCGGGCGAGTGGAAAGATCGGCTTTGGAGGTTTTCCATTTGAAACTTTCACTATTTTGTTTATTCCCAAAACCGCAAAAAAGCAACCCTCTTTTTTTGTTCAATCTAATTAATCTAACTCGTGTTATGAAACATGAATTTTTAACAATCTAGCTATGAGTACATTAAAATTGAACTGGCAAAATAAATTTTGTTATTCATAACTTACTATTTATATTAACAGAATATTATACAAAAACCACCCACAATGAATAATATTGTAATGGAGAATGACAAAATCCTTTCAGATGGGTTATAGAAAAATTTCATTGTTATTGTGTTTTTTCTTCTTTGTAATTGGTTGTAAGAAAAATAACTGCGAAGTAGTTTTTGATCAAGCTTACATTTATCCGATTGAGGCTGCATTCGGTAAACCTTTTGATGAGCAGATAAAAATGTTCAAGATTCCCGAACAAACCTTGCATTGCCTTTCAACCGATGCATTGATTAAATCCTGCATCAGTTATCCAAAAATGAGCTTGATATGGACAATGTCTGATCTGCAAGGTGGATTCGACAAGGTTTATGAAATGTGCAACGGTCTTGAAGAGTTGTTTGGAAGGGGAGATAAATATCAGAGATTAATTAGTTTGTACAAACAATTGGATTTTAACAGGGACTGGCAATCCTATACCGATTTAGAAAATGGAAGGTATATAGACAACATTGTCAGGCATGAACTCATAATTGCCCAGTATGAAATCCTGAACGACCTGACCGCTCGTGAAAAATTAGAGCTGTTTCAATTGGCGCTTGATAATCAAAAGAAAAAGTATGAGTTGGCACATCAAATCTGGGGCATTGCTGGAATGATGACAACCTGTGCTATTTTATCGCGGATTATGTACCTCGACAAGTATCAACCCCTTATTGAAGAATACAATAACAATGAATTAATGTTATTAAATGTTGCTTATATTTTAATCATTGACTCTGATACTGTAAATAAAGTGATGAGTTTATCGGAAGACTATTTAAAAATTATAAAAAACAAATAAAATGAGAACGAACGATTATATATTTCGGGTTAAATACAAGGAAACCTGCAAGTTAAATTAGTTGTGAAATAACACTAAGCATAGGATAATAAGCTTTACTTAACAAAGTTTTATACATCAGAGAAGCTGCTCAGCCAGTTGGCAGCTTCTCTTTTTTATTTCATCAAAACCTCTTCAGCAAGAAATCCTGATTGACAACCAAATAATTGCCAAAGGCGAATTAAAATTAATCTTTTCTCCATGGTTCCATTACCCGCTCCAGCGCTGCCTGTCCCTGCATCCACGAAAGAAACACCCCGTAGTTGGTTACTGGAACACCGGCATGGCGCAAATCGCGCAGGCGGGCCTGTAATTTTTGGTGACTGATCATACAGCCACCGCAATGGATGATCAGTTTGTAGTTGCCCAATTCGCTGTTTGTCTGAAATTCCCTGCCAAAATTATGGTCGATGATTACACCCGGAAACGTTTGGTTAATTTTTCGCGGAATTTGTACAGTCCCGATATCTTCGTTGATCCGCGAATGGTTGCATGCTTCGGCAATCAGCACCTTGTCGCCGGGTTGCAGCTTATCGAGGGCTTTGATGCCTTCATAAAATTCGTAAATCCTTCCCTTGCTCATAAAATTGATCATCATGATCGAAAAGGTGGTCAGCATAATATCCGGAGGCGTCCATTTTGCCATGATATCCATGGCCTGCGAGTCGGTAATAAGGGCTTTTGGCCTACGACCCAGGCTATTCAGAAAAGCATCGAAACGATCTTTTTCCGGCTGCGGGTTTTCGCTACGGGCGACTCCTAAATTCATCCGGTACGAAATCGGAAATGCCCAGTTTCGTGTAATGTATTCCTCGGCCATTGCCTGTGGACGGAGGTATCGCCCCGGCGGCGTTTCTTCATCCATAGGAATATTCAGAATGTAAAACTGATCCTTTTCAACGAAAGGCAGTAAGTCCGTTTTCTGAAACTTCGGATCATAATTGTTAAGAATAAAGTTCAGGAGCGACTGTCGGAACGAAACGTCTATTGCAGATAAGGTAATAGAAGGAATAAATTTCAACAAAGGAATCTGCGTTTCGATTTCATCGGGAAGCCTGTTGCCCGCTATTTCAAACAGGTTATAAATAACCAATATCTGCTTGTCAAGCTCACGCGCTGCCTCAATAATTTGGTTTTCAGAATCAAATACTTTGGTTGACGGGTCGATGACCAATAAAACAAGGTCACATTCCTTCAGCACATTCATCACCTTTTCCCTTTTTTTAGCGCCAAGAAGTGTTCCTTCATCCAGCCCAGCCGTATCGAAAAACTTTACAGGCCCCAATCCATGAATTTCCTGAAGGGCAATTTTCACATCGGCGGTAGTGCCGGGAGTTGAATCGGTAATGGATGTTTCCTGTTGGGTCAATAAATTCATCAGGCTACTTTTGCCTGAATTCATTTTGCCAAAAATCCCTATGTGTTCACGTTCGGTCAGCATGTGGGTAAATTTTAAAACCTCTTCAGCAAAAAATCCTGATTAATCACCAAATAATATCCAAAAGCAAATGAGAATTTGGTGGTCAGGAAGTCGTAGAGTGCTTCGCCCTGAAAGGCAAATTCGATGTCTTTCAGAATGTGCTGTTTCATCATATAATTGAAAGCTACCTGCGAGCGATCCTGCTGGGAAAGAGCAATGTCGCGGTCTGAAATCGACATGTAAATGCGTTTTCCGTAGGGCGCTATAAACTGGTAAGCATTCCAGTAATCAAGCGAAAATTTTCCGAAACGGGTATCTCCGGCAACAGTTACCGAATAACCATGTCCGCTTTTGTAACCATAAGGCGCTGGTCCGTCGGGGCAGTCGTATCCAATCCAATGCAAGTTCAAATCAATGTCTTTCAGGAATCCGCCAACATCGAATTGCGTTTCAAGACCGGTGGCATAATTTAAATCGGTAACCACCCCCAGCGGACTCGAATCGATTTCGCCTCCCATGTGGTAAATCAGAACTTGCAAGGGTATGTGAATTTTGAGACCGGAATTGGGGAATATTTGTGCGCGGCCACTCAGCCCGAATGTAAAATGTTCCTGGTACGGATCGCCACGTAAAATAAACTGTTCCCAACCCATCCAGTTTTGCATCTCAAAGTATTTCGACTCGTACAAAAACTGAACGCCTTCGCGCGGGGCATCGGTCATGATCCGTTCCGGTTCCCAAAGTTGTTTCACCAAACCCTGATTTTTATTTACGTTCAGGTTTCCAAAAATGGCTTTCATTTTCGGAAACATCTGGTATTGTGCCGAAAACCATGGACGCACAACGGTAAAATCATCGCGGCTATGGTATCTCAAAAAGTGACCGCCAACATCCAGTTTCAGTTTTTCAGAAAAAGTATAGCTCAGCTTTGGCCGTACCCATGCGCCTGTCCAGGTGTAACCATCCACAATATCGCCCATGTATTCGGTATTGTGAAAAAAGCTCATGCTCTCGAAACGGAAATTCAATTCTTTCACCTCTGTGGTATCAAGGTTTTTGTAGTGATTGTTCAGATCAATCAGGGTTTGAGCCTGAAGTTGGGCTGCAAACAAAATCAGGCAGAATATGATGAAGAGTTTTTGCATTCTTTCAGTTTGAATTATTTATCTCTATTGTATTGTCCATTTTTGAATGGGACATCTATTTTTGAATGGGACATCTATTCCCTGCCTGCGGCTGGCAGGCGTCCGAAAATAGGAAACACTTTAAAAATCATTACTGCGCAGACGGTTTTTTTCTATTTTCATTTCGTCCGTTGGCTCAAGCCAGACAGCCTGTCCCGATGAAAATCGGGAGCAAAGGATATTATCTCGTTAAATATCATATATATTTGTTAATTGTAAGATATCCTTTGCCGTTCACTTCAGTGAACGGAATTGTTTTATTCTTTCTTCGGCAAAATAAACCGGTCGTACAAAAATAATAGAACAACAGCGCTTAAAGCCAGCGAACTGAAAATAATCCAGATGGACTGCGGGTGATAACTTGTCCAAAGGAAATCGGTCAATTGTTGCTGACTGAAGTTCATCTGCCGGGCTGCTTCGTTGAAATAGTCGGTTTTGGTAAACGATCCGTCCACTATTTCAGGAATGGTTAAACCGCGTTTCGCGACTTCTGATTTCAGGAGAAAAAGTTTATCGGCAATTTTTTCGTAAGGTGCGCCGGAAATAAAACCTGCAATCTGATGTCCCAAAGCAATCGGCAGAAACGATGAACCCATGTACAAGGCTTTTTTGTCGGGAGGTGCAATGCTGCCCACATATTCGGTGTATTTTGGCGAACTCCCCATTTCGCCCAATCCAAAAATCAGCAATCCCAAAAGAATAATCCATCCGTTTTGAAACGAGAACATCATTCCAAGGCCAACAGCCAAAACAAATATGCCGCCCATCATGGCATTCAGTGGCCTGAATCGCATAACAAATGCCGAAACTACCAATTGGAATACAATGATAAAAAAAGCATCCATACTACTCAATGTCAAGGCAATGCTCCCGGGATCGGATCCAATCAATTCGGCCAGCCAGGGTGAAAATGAATGAATTCCGTTGTAAAGGGTTGCAGTGTTTACCCAATCGACCACAAAATTCGGGAACGAATAATAAAGTTGGTTGAAAGCTGCCCAAAACAACGACATGATCAGCAAAAACATGCTGTACCGCCAGTTGATAATTGTATAAAATATATTTATAAACGGTTGAAATACAGATTTCAGGAAAGTGGTGGATTCCTTTATTTCTTTGGGTTCCTTGAAAAATAACAGCGTAATCAGAAAGTTAATTGCAATGGCTGCGATCGACAACATAAACACAAAATTCCAGCCTTTTCCCAGTACAATTCCGGCAACAAAGGGGCCGATAAATCCGCCGATGTTCACCATCATGTAAAAAATTCCAAACCCGATGGAAGCCGTTTCTTCGTTGGTTGTTTTTGATATGGTTGCCGAAATGACGGGCTTAAAAAATGCCCCACCCACGCAAATCCAGATGAATGAAAAGAAAACCATTCCGAAGCTGTCGAACTGCTGGATCATATAAAATCCGGAACTGTATAGCAGAAAAGCCAGTAACAACACCTTTTTGTACCCGATTCTATCGGCAATGGCGCCTGTCAGGATGGGTAGAAAATACAGCAACATGGAGCCGGTTCCCATGATCGCACCTTTTTCAACCGGCGAAAATCCCATGGCACCGGTTTCTTTCGAACCCACCAGAAAAAGGCCAAAACCCATGTAAAAACCATACCAGGCATAACGCTCAAACAATTCGATGATGTTGGCCACCCAAAACAGGGAAGGATATTTTTTGAAAATCTGAAGTTTCGACATTGAATACCAATTATAAATTCGGGAGCACAAAATAGCGAAAAAATTCAGTTAAGAATAATTAACGTTTAAGACTAGAAGTCAAGCCGATAAAAACAAAGCTTTTACTATTTTTGTTCCCCTTATCAACAACACGTTAAAAATGAAATTTTCCAGAACAAAAAAAGCAGGGATTGTTATTGTTGGGATTTTAGTTTTTGCCATAAGCTTTTACAGCTTTAAACAAGACGATAAAAATTTCCAGATAGCCAAGAACCTCGATATTTACTACACCCTTTTCAGGGAATTGAACCTGTTTTACGTGGACGATGTGAATCCGAACAAGCTTGTAAAAACCAGTATCGACAAGATGCTCGAATCGCTCGACCCGTACACCAATTTTATTTCGGAAGACGATGTGGAAGATTTCAGGTTTATGACAACCGGCGAATATGCCGGAATTGGAGCGCTGATCAGCAAACAAAAAGATAAAATTGTGATTGCTGAACCGTACGAAGGATTTCCGGCACAGAAAAGCGGACTGAAAGCGGGCGATATTTTGCTTGAAGTGGCCGGTAAATCAACCGAAAAGCTTTCAACCGAAGATGTGAGCAGCCTTTTAAAAGGACCAGCCGGAAAATCGGTACTGATAAAAATTGAACGCTACGGACAGAAAAAACCGATGGACATTGAAGTTATCCGCGAGAAAATACAGATCGACCCTGTACCCTATTACGGAATGCTGGACAAGGAAACCGGCTACATCCGACTTTCAAACTTCACGGTTGATTGTACCGAGCGGGTTAAAATTGCATTTATCGAACTGAAAGAAAAGCATGGAGCCAAATCGCTTGTGTTGGATTTACGTTCAAACCCGGGTGGTTTGTTAATGGAAGCTGTCAGAATTTCGAACCTTTTTATTCCCAAAGGCCAGGAAATTGTAAGCACGAAAGGCAAAGTAAAACAATGGGACAAAGTTTATACCGCCACCGAAAACCCGCTTGACACAGTAATGCCAATCGCTGTTTTAGTCAATCGCGGATCGGCTTCCGCATCCGAAATTGTTGCAGGTGCTATTCAGGACCTCGATCGCGGAATGATTGTCGGAACGCGTACTTTCGGAAAAGGACTGGTTCAGACTACCCGCGATTTAAGCTACAATGCAAAACTTAAAATCACCACAGCCAAATATTATATTCCGAGCGGTCGCTGTATTCAGGCGCTCGATTATTCGAACCGGAACGAAGATGGAAGTGTGGGCGAAATACCCGACTCGCTGATTACAAAATACACCACAAAAAAAGGACGTATTGTATTCGACGGCGGTGGCGTTGTGCCTGATATTACTGTTGACAATGAAGTATTGAGCAATCTGTCGGCCAACCTGATAACCCAGTCGGTCGTATTCGACTATGCAACCTATTTCAACAGCAAAACCGAAAAAGTTG
This sequence comes from Prolixibacteraceae bacterium, assembly GCA_019459485.1. Lineage (GTDB taxonomy): Bacteria > Bacteroidota > Bacteroidia > Bacteroidales > Prolixibacteraceae > Aquipluma. Next base: position 13,475 of record JAIBEZ010000017.1, on the reverse strand, counting down.
CAGCACCCGAAGAGTTTGAGATTACGCCTGAAATGTATAATGATTTCGTGCAATTTGTTAAAAAACAGGATTTTAAATACGAATCGAGAACTGAAGGACAGCTTGAAAAACTGCTTGAAGTTGCCAAACGCGAGAAATATTACGAATTATCGAAAACTGAATTTGAAGCCCTGAAAGTGAAGCTTGGACACAATATTGATCAGGATCTTGAACATTTTAAAGCCGAAGTTTCTGAACTGATGTCGGATGAAATCGTTTCGAGATATTATTACCAGAAAGGAGCCATCAAGGCTGCATTGAGAGACGATAAGGATGTTGAAAAAGCTCTGGAAATACTCCATAAACCTGATGGGTATGCCAGCATATTTGATGCAGGGCGCATCATAAAATCGAACTAAAAAAACGAACCCGGGCAGATAACTGAGCCGGGTTCGTTTTTTTTATAAAGTAATAAGATTTTACATTCCAAATACTTGCGGGTACTTGATTGCCAAAAACAATGTAATAACAACCAGCAAGGCAAGTCCGACAAAAAACAAGATCACCCCAACTTTGTAGCGCTTGTTTGATGTCACAAGTTCGGTAACCGAATTGATCTTGTGTATTTTGTTCACCATTTTCTGAAGAGCCATCTGATCTTTAACAATATAATCGTAAGCGCCATATTTCATGCTGTTAATAGCAATGTCAATACTGTCCTGTCCCGACAAAAAGATAAACTCTACATTTGGATTGGTCTTCTTTGCCTTAATTAAAACCTCAATTCCGGTCATTCCTTCCAGCAGGTAATCCTGAATGATGATATCAGGATTTTGATGCATATTTTTAAGCACATCTTCTCCTGATAAAAAGGATTCAACTCTGGTGAATTTATTGGTTTTCAAATAACTTACAACCAACTTGTTGTATATCTGATTGTCTTCGACAACAAATATGAGAGGATTCTTTGAGTTTGCCATGTTAGTTTATATATTCAGTTTATTTTTTATGTGCTGTAGGGTGAAACAGAAATCCCAACTCAAACTTTTCTATTTTATAAAAATCACGACAAAGTAACTAAAAATAGGAAAAAACAACGGCTATAATTGATTATTCTTTTTCTCAACGATTATTTTCTCCTTTTTCGTATATTTTCATTCCTCTATTTTTCATCCATAATGCAACTGTTTCTGCTTAAGGAATGTAACCGAAGTGGAAACTAACGCGAGGCTTTGCTGCCGCCAAACCCCAAACTGCCAACACCAATAAGAAACCCGAAAGAGTACCATCCGCCGTTGTTGTTGACAGCCCAGACTGCAACATTATCGCTGAACAAGCTTATGACAAATGATACAGGCGCAATGATGCCATGCCACAATCCACCGAAAAAACCATAAGTATGACCTGTTGCACAGGCTTCCACGTTCTGGACTTCGGCGCAGGATGATAAAAATAAAATTGTAAAAAGTACAAAAATTGTCAGGGTAAAAAACTTACTTGTTCTCATTGTGATTTTTTTGGTTAAATAATAAAGTAATTGATATTGAATCTCAGGGCCTTTAAAGATACAAATTCATATTTAACACTGTTTCGATTTTGTATGTTTCACACACATTCTTTCCAATTTTCTGTTCCATTCTGTTTTTAGAATCAAATTAAATTTCAATCTTTAACCAAAATCAATTTATACCCCTTCTTCAGCATGGTTAAAATGCCCAACCTGATAGACGTAAGATTGTTTCAGTCCATGCTTGACGGCCTGAATGAAATTTATTCGGGCTCAACTTTCCAACAGGATACAAATGAAAAAATGTCAGAAATCGCATATGTTCATGCACGTGATCAGGTTCCCGTATTATCGCAGGAACAATCTGACAAGTATCTTTCCGTAATCAACAATTTGATTGAAATGTTGGCAAGTGCTTCAGTCAATGGATTGAAGGAAAAAGCAAACAGCATACAAGTTCAGGAAAATGAAACGAATTACCGTTTAATGTTCGAAAATGTAGCCCAGGGTTTTGCGTCCCATAAAATAATTCTGGATGAAAACAGCCTGCCGGTTGACTATGTCTATCTTTCGGCAAATCCCTCATTTGAAAAACTAACCGGCATGAAAGCCAGCTATATTATCGGAAAAACAGTAAAGGAGGTTTTACCGCAAACTGAAAAATACTGGATTGACTTATATGGAAATGTTGCCCTGACTGGAGAAGCAGTTCAGTTTGAAAACTATTCGGTTGAATTAGGGAAATATTTTGAAGTTTGGGCATTCAGCCCACGAATTGGTGAATTTGCAACGGTTTTTACAGATATTACCAAACGTAAACGTGACGAGCAAATACAAAAAGTAATGTATTCCATTTCCAGATGTACTTCAAAGTCAAATGATTTGGGCGAACTGATTCTGATGATTCAGAACCAGCTGGAATCACTAATTGATGTGACAAATTTTTACATCGCACTTTATGATGAAATTTCTGATTCGTTTACAATACCTTATTATTCCGATGAAAAAGACGACATTACAAGCTTCCCTGCCGGAAAATCGTTGTCGGCTTATGTGATAAAAACGAAAATGACACTGCTCGGAAAACGGGCCGATGTTGATGCGCTTAAACAGGCCGGTCTGGTTAAATCTGTGGGAGAACCGTCAGCGGTTTGGCTGGGTCTGCCATTGCTGACAAAAGATAAACCTATCGGCGTTTTTGCTTTGCAAAGCTATGAGGATGAAAACGCATTTACCCCGGAAGATGTAAATATGCTTGAGTTCGTTTCACAACAAATAAGCTCTTCAATTCAGCAAAAGAAAGCTGAACAGGAAATCAAATCGGCACTAGAAAAGGCGGAAGAAGGTGATCGGCTGAAAACATCCTTTTTGGCAAACATGTCGCACGAATTGCGCACCCCGATGAACGGTATAATGGGATTTGCAGAATTGCTTAATGACGATAATTTATCAAACGAAGACCGCCACGAATTCATTAATGTTATCAACGACAGCAGTCAAAGTTTGCTCGATGTGATTACCAACATTGTAGATATTTCGAAAATCGACAGCAGACAAATTCGTTTATCTACATCTCCATTTTGTTTGAATAGCCTTCTCGATGAGCTGTTGATTTGGTTCAAGGGAGAAAAGGTGGTTAAAGACAAGCTTGAGTTAACTATTGAATTGATAAGGGAACTTACAGATGATCAATGCATTGTTGTTTCAGATCAGTTAAAAATCAGGCATATTTTCCGCCTTTTGCTTAATAATTCCGGAAAATTTACAAAAAGCGGGTTCATCCGTTTCGGCTATTCCATTCAGGATAAACACATTCGGTTTTTTGTTCAGGATACCGGCAAAGGAATTTCACCGGAAAAACAATGTTTCATTTTTGAAAAGTTCAGGCAGGAGGATGAAACCCTTTCCAGAAAATACGGTGGCATTGGCCTGGGTCTGACAATTGCCAAAGGCCTCGTTGAATTAATTGGTGGCAAAATCTGGGTTGATTCAGAACCTGAAAAAGGTACCACTTTCTTTTTCGAAATTCCTAAAGAACTTAATCGACAATCAGTTTTTTAACCCTTTTTATGTTTTTCGATTTAACTTCTACCAGATAAATACCATTTTTAAGTGCATTGGTTTCAATGCGCGAGTCTTTCATTTTTAGTATGCCAGTCAAAACAGTTCTTCCATTCAGATCATAAATACAGAAGCTTTCTTTTCCTGAAAATTCAGGCAAAATTATCCTGATTTTTTTTGTCGCATATTCCGGAATAATTTGAATTTGTTCTGATTTGGCAATGTTCCTTGCCGGTGAAACAATGTCGGCTTTGGCGCACAACCATTTTTCGGGATCGAATTGAATGGAATCTACTTTTTCTTCAGAAATTACAAACTCCTGATTTTGTTCGGTATGGTACAGCCGTAAATCCTTGAATTGTGAGTCTTTCCACACTCTGACCGGCAGGTGCATCTCGAAAAAACTGACAGAAGGATGCGATGCAACCTGACTCACCCTAATTTTTGTTGTCCCCAAATCACCGGGAAATTCAGTGATGTTGTATTTGGGGTAACCTTCGCCATAATACCAGTCGTTAAAAAATTCGGTAAACGAGGTGTCAGCGGCCGCTTCAAGGTGTTTCACAAATTGATCGTGGGTGGCAAAACCGTTTGCAACCGACGGATCCTCCAGGTAGTTTTTCAAGCTTCTGAAAAACGGCTCGTCGCCCATTTCCCAGCGCAGCATGTGCAACAAATAAGCGCCTTTCGAATACGAAAGCCGTCCGCTAAATATTCGCCCGACATTGGTCGTATCGGTGACATAAACAGAACCTTCCGGCGAAGAAGTGATACGTGTAATCTGGTTTTGCTTCCAACCAGGCCAACCAGCGCCATCGAGTAAATTTTCGTAAACAAGTCCAGTTAAGTAGGTGGCAAAACCTTCATTCAGCCAGATGTCGTGCCAGCTCGCCAGCGTAATGTAATTGCCAAACCACTGATGGGCCATTTCGTGGGCAACCAGTTCGAAATTCAGATGTGTCATAAAACTCATGGTTTGGTGCTCCATTCCCCCACCCCAGCCAAACTGCGCATGTCCGTATTTTTCATCGGCAAACGGATAGGGTATCAGTCTTGAATTGAAGAAGGTCATGATATCATGGGTTTCGTTCGACTTTGATTTTGCAGTAGCAAGGTATTCCGGGTAGATATAATTCAGAATTTCAACCTTGTTTCCACCGGGTAAATCCACGAAATCGGAATAGGTTTCGTAATTGGTAACAGCAATGCCTATAAGGTAAGTCGCAATAGGGTAACGGTGTTGCCAGTGTGCGGTTCGTTTTTCTCCTGAAATGTCATCCGAAATCAGTTTTCCGTTGCTGGCTGCTTTGTATTGGCCGGGAGACTTTATGAAGATATCGACCGAATCAATTTTATCTGCCAGACTTTGCTTGCAAGGCCACCAATCGCGCGCTCCGTATGGTTCCGATAAGGTCCATAATACTGGTACATCATTGTGTTTCGAAACCACGAACGAACCGAAACCGGTTTGAGGAGGCGAACCATGATAAAAAATCTCCACCTGACGAAAGCTGTTTAGTTGAATGTTTGCAGGAAGTGAAATCGTTATTTTATCTGATTGATGCTGAAAGACAATCGCATTTCCTTCAAAATGAACGGAATCAACAATTAATGCCGAGGCAAGATCAAAATGAATTTCAGTAGTATTTTGCTTCAGGAATTTAATTTTAGATAGTACCGATCCTGAAATATAATTAACAGCCGGATCGACCTCGAAATTCAACCGCTGATAAACCAGATCGTACGAAGAATATTCAGCCGATTCGATAAAAGACACTGATTTCAGATACGACCGGCTTTCGCTGAATGCCATTTTATCGTTAAAATCAGGATCGGAAACCTGAGCCGCTGCATTTTGAAACGCAGCTATTATGAGCAGAAGTAAAAGCTTTTTCATTTCGTACATGTTGGAATTCACCAAACGAATATACAAATTAACCATTCAATCGCTTTAAAGTTGAGTCAGCTCCGAAAAGTCGATTGATTATCCTGAAGGGATAAAATTTGAATAACCATCGGTGAAACCGGTGGAAAAAAAAGAAATTAAAATCACAACCCTGCAAGGGGTTGAATTTTTATGTCGCTAATATTCAGCCCATTCAGGGCTGTCGATCCTTCTTTCATTCTTCCATGGGTTTCACCCATGGTTATTCAAATTCAGTCCTTTCAGGACTCTCTTTTGACTTTGGGACTTCTCGGAGTAGACTCATTAATAAAATAGATTGCCCGATTAAACCTCGTTCCGAAAATGTTTCCTACCTTTCGTTGAATTTATTTACACATAAACAATGGCAAAGAAAAAAGATAAAAAAGCCAAATTGGTTGAAACATTCAATAAACCAAAGCTTAAAAATGCAATACTTACTATTTATTACGATCAACCCGAACGAACCTACAATTACAAACAAATAGCCGATCTGCTCAAGATCAAAGATCCCGAAATTATTAAACTGGTTTTTGTTGTGCTTGAAGAGCTCGCCGAAAGCGACAACCTTGAGATGGTTCAACGGGGAAAATACAAGCTTAAATCGCGCGGTGGAACGATTTGCGGTATTGTTGACATTCAAAGGCAAGGTTTTGCGTATGTCACTTCCGAAGAAGTTGAAAAGCCTGTATTGGTCTCGGCCCATAACCTGAACCACGCGATGGACGGCGACAAGGTGAAAGTACATTTGTACGCCATGCACAAAAAGCAACAACCTGAAGGCGAAGTGGTTGAAATTGTAGAACGTGCCAAAACTATTTTTGTTGGTACCATTTCGAAATCACGGAATTTTTCATTTTTAATTCCTTCAGGAAAGTCAGCTTTCGATTTATTTATACCGAATGAAAAGCTGAACGGTGCAAAAGACGGACAGAAAGCAATTGCGCGGATCACCGAATGGCCTGCACGTTCTAAAAACCCATTTGGCGAAATTATAGAGGTACTGGGCGATGTGGGCAACAACAATACTGAAATGCACGCCATTTTAGCTGAATTCGATCTGCCATTGCGTTTCCCTGAAAATGTACTGAAAGCAGCTGAAAAAATACCGGATCTGGTTCCGGCAGAAGAAATAGAACGCCGCCGCGATATGCGAGGAGTAACCACTTTAACCATCGACCCGCACGATGCCAAAGATTTTGACGATGCCCTTTCGGTACGCAAACTCGAAAATGGTTTTTGGGAAGTGGGCGTTCACATTGCCGATGTTTCCTATTATGTAAATCCCGGATCGATTCTCGACGAGGAAGCATACGATCGCGCCACTTCGGTTTACCTTGTTGACCGCGTGGTTCCGATGTTGCCCGAAAAACTCTCGAACGGAGTGTGTTCACTGCGGCCCAACGAGGACAAGCTTTGCTTTTCAGCTATATTTCAGTTAAACGATGAAGCTGAAATTCAGAAACAATGGTTCGGACGCACCGTCATTCATTCCGACAAACGATTTGCCTACGAAGATGCACAGGCTATCATAGAAACCGGCGAAGGCGACCTGAAAGATGAAGTTCTTACCCTGCACCGTCTGGCAGTAAAAATGCGCGAAGCCCGTTTCAAAAAAGGATCGCTCGGATTCGAACGGGTTGAAGTAAAATTTAACCTTGATGAAAATGGGAAACCACTTTCGGTTTATTTCAAAGAAGCCAAAGAAAGCAATCAATTGGTAGAAGAATTTATGTTGCTGGCCAACAAACGGGTAGCCGAATTTATTGGTAATCCTGAAGATCAGAAAACTCCCCGGACGTTTGTTTACCGCATCCACGACAAACCGGATCCTGATAAACTGATGAATTTCAATCATTTCATACACAAATTTGGGTACGGCCTGCAACTTGGAACTCCCGGACAAATCTCAAAGTCGATGAACCTGCTCATGACCAATGTAAAAGGTAAAAATGAACAGAATGTGATTGAAACACTCGCCATCCGAACCATGGCCAAAGCAGCTTATTCGACACGAAACATTGGTCATTACGGCCTTTCGTTCGAATACTACACCCATTTCACTTCTCCCATCCGTCGTTATCCCGATGTGATGGTTCACCGGTTACTCCAGCGCTATCTTGAAGGCGGAAGAACAGTGAGCGCACCAAAATGGGAAGACATGTGCAAGCATTCGTCCGTTATGGAATCAAAAGCAGCCAATGCCGAGCGGGCTTCCACTAAATACAAACAAGTGGAGTTCATGCAGGATAAAATCGGCGAGGAATTTTCCGGAGTTATTTCCGGAGTAACCGAATGGGGCATTTTTGTTGAACTTGAAAACAAGTGCGAAGGCATGGTTTCGGTAAGTTCGCTTGCCGATGATTTTTACATTTTCGATGAAAAGAATTATTGCCTGGTCGGTCGGCATTCACACCAGAAATTTCAGTTGGGAGATGTTGTTAATGTGGAGATTATCAGGGCAAACCTGGAGAAAAAACAGCTCGATTTCCGCCTGATAAAAGAGAATTCTGATAACAAAAACACACCAAAGTATCCTTCAGCTTCAATAAAAAAAAGACGGAAATAAATTAGTTTTGAATTTCAGAGATTATCAATCTTAATCCTGAATATATGTATTGTTTCATTTTCAGGAATTAACCTTATATTTGCTTTCTGAAAAAAAACCTATTGTTATGGCGATGAATATCGAAAACGGATCGAACAAAAAAGATGCAAACCGTGAAAGTATCCTGAAAATTGCTCAGGAAATATTCAGCAAATACGGTTATAAAAAAACAACGCTCGACGATATCGCCAACGCTGTTCGTAAAGGGAAAAGCTCACTCTACTATTATTTCACGAGCAAGGAAGATCTTTTTCAGGCAGTTATACAAAAAGAAGTTGATTTACTGCGCAAAGAACTCGACATTGTTGTAAACCGCAATACCGATCCGGTTGACAAACTACGTGATTATATACTTACAAAGCTGACCACTTTCAGAGGAATGGCTAATTTTTACAATGCGCTCGAAAACGATGTGACTGCCATCGAATTTATCGATAACATAAAACACCGTCACCAACAGGAAGAAATCAGGATGATAAAACGAATCCTGATTGAAGGTGTCCGGAAAAATATTTTCGAAGTATATGACCTTACCCTGGCCGCCATAGGAATTACCACCGCGATAAAAGGGCTTGAAATGCCATTGGCAGCAGGCGATTACAGCAAAGTTAACCTTGAACAAAGTGTTGATAACATTGTGAAAATTCTTTGTTACGGTGTGATGAAACGTTAGAAAAGGCCTTATTATATTAATCAAACATTCACTGATTATTAATCTCCATGCAATCTGAATGAGCATACTTGCTTTAAATTTAAAGCATTGTGCTTTATGCAGGAAGCTATCCGAAAATTAGATATTTCAGTCATTTCCGACGTTCACCTGGCAACCATGGCCAGCAAAGCCAAACACCTTCTTAAATATTTGAAATCCATTCAGCCTAAAACATTGGTTTTGAATGGCGATATCATTGACTCATGGCGCTTTAGCCGGAATTATTTCCCGAAAGCCCATTTAAAAGTGATCCGTCAGTTGGTGAAAATGATCGAAAAAGGTGTTCAGGTGGTTTATATCACCGGCAACCACGACGATGTTTTCCGAAAGTTCAACAATACCCGGCTGGGCAATTTCAGTATTGTCAACCAACTTGAACTGACAATCAAAAAACAAAAGATATGGATTTTTCATGGCGATGTTTTCGATAACATCATCCATCATTCGCTCTGGCTGGCCAAATTTGGTGCTGCTGCCTATGGCTTTCTGACAGGATTCAACCGATTTTTGAATGTTATACTGAGAATTTTCGGAGGCAAAGAAATGATCCTTTACAAATCGATGAAAGACAGGATATCGAGAGAGAGAAAAGTACTGACCAATTTTGAACTTGCCATCGCCAATGCCGCCCTCAGTAAAGAAATCGACTTGGTAATTTGCGGGCACACCCATATTCCGGTTGATAAAACAATTACTACCGAGAAAGGAACCGTCAGGTATATCAACTGCGGCGATTGGGTCGAACACTTTTCTGCGGCCGAATGCATCAATGGAAACTGGACACTGAACTATTTCAATTCAGATCAAGAGGACGAGGAGCCAGAACTGCCTGGCGACGAACTGTATATTCCTGATAAAAACCAGATGTACCGATCCATTCTGGAAGAATTGAAAATAGCCAGCTTCTTTTAATTTTCAGGATGAAGATTTTATACGCCATTCAGGGAACGGGTAACGGCCATTTGGCCAGGGCAACCGAAATTGTTCCTATCCTGAAATCGCTGGCCGATACCGATGTTCTGGTGAGTGGCACACAGGCCGATTTGAAAGTACCCTTCAATATTGATTACTGTTTTTCCGGGTTAAGTTTTATCGTGGGTCAAAATGGAGGAGTTGATATTCTAAAGACCATACAACGAATGCCTGTATTGCAATTCTTTAGCGACATCCGCAATTTACCCGTAAAACAATACGATCTGGTGATCAGTGATTTTGAACCGGTGTCAAGCTGGGCATGTCGGCTCCGACGAAAGACCTGCATAGGGCTTAGTCACCAGAATGCAGTTTTGCACCCTTCAGCGCCAAAACCCGAATTCAACGATTTCTTCGGAAAACTTATTCTAAAACATTATTCCCCGGCAAAGTTTAAATACGGTTTTAATTTTAAACCCTTCTCTCCTGCTATTTTCCCTCCTGTCATTCGTCCTGACATCCGAAATGCCGAACCGACTGTAAAACCACACTTCACTGTTTATCTTCCCGCATACAGCAATCAGCAGATTCAGGATGTCTTATCCCAGATTCCGGATACCGAATGGCAGGTTTTTTCCAAACATTCCAAACAAAAATATAAAATCGGAAACATTCATTTTCAACCTGTTTCGCTCGACGGTTTTACCGAAAGTTTCCTGAGTTGCACCGGACTAATTTGTACTGCAGGCTTCGAAGGCCCTGCGGAAGCAATTTTCCTTGGTAAAAAACTCTGTGTTATCCCGATGAAAGGGCAGTACGAACAATTTTGTAACGCCGCTTACCTTAAATCGATGGGGATAAAAGTGCTCGATCATTTTACCGGTTCAACGCCGGAACTAATTGATTGGATTCAGAATTCAACAGTACTTCAGATCAGTTTTCCTGATATGACCGACGAAATACTCGAAGGAATTCTGTTAAAGCATGGATGATTTAAATTATTTCTTTGCTTTTTTAAGCTTTTTAACCTTGCTCTTCAGCTTTTCAAGAGCTTTTTCTAATTTGTCCTTCAAGTCTCTGATTTTGCTTTTTTTAACCTCTTTCTTCTTGGCTTTTTTAACTTTCTCCTTTAGCTTGTCAACCTTTTCTTCTGCTTTTTGAGCATTCTTTTTTATCACTTTTATTTTTTTCTTCTTCTTTTTATCCGGTTCCGGTTTTTCCTTTGTTGCCTTTGTTTCCTTTGTTTCCTTTGTTGCAGGCTCATTCTGAAGTTCCTTTTCACCTTCTTCTTTTAGCTTTTTCTCCGCTTTCTCCGCTTTTTTGGCGTCGCTTTTTTTCTCTTTAACGGTTTCAGATTCAGCAGTTAAAACCTCAGCAGCTACAACCGGACTCTGGGTCGTTTCTTTTGGTTCTGCAGGTTTTTTATTTTCTGTTTTATCCTTTTTAACCACAGTAGGTTTTGTAGTTTCCTTTTTTGAATCGTTCTGATTGTCTGCCGCTTTTTCGCTGGCAACAATCTTGTTTAAATCTTCCATAATTCGTAGTGTGAGTATTTTGAGCTAAAATTAGTATTTAATAAATAACATATCAGATTACCGGAAGTTTAATCAAGCCTTAAAATTGCATCAAAGTTATTCATGAGTAATCAATTTTCCCTACTGAAATAAGTCAGGTGAGCGTTGAATTTTTCCAACAGATAGCAAGTTTCATGGAAATTATTAGAGCAAAAAAAACCTCTTCCGGCTTAAAGAAGAGGTTTCAATCTTGAGTATTAAATAATCAATGAACAACCGCAACAATTATTTTGAAGCCTGAAGTTCAATTTTAACTTGATTCTTTTTTGATTTCAATTCAACAGTTTTTTCTGTTTTGTTGTAAGAAGTGTAATTTGCTACTAAAGTACATTCACCAGCTTTAACGTCTTTCAGGGTAAAATGACCATCAAAATCGGTATATGTTTTTGAATCTGATCCTTCAACTGTTACTTCAACACCAACAAGGGCTTCGCCTGTTATTTCGTCGATGATATTTCCGGTGACAACTGTCAACGCCATTTCACTTTTTGCGGCGGTTTTATTTTCGGCTTTCGAATCAGACTTTTCGGCAAACGCGCTAACTGAAGCGACTAACACAAGAACTGATAAGATTAATTGTTTCATGATTGTCTTTTTTAAATTTTTCTACACTACAAAAATAGACTTACATGATTACAGCACGATTGCAATGATATTAAAGTTTTGTTACAAACGAAGATAAAGTTCCAGATTTCAAATTCCAAACTTGGACACTATGACTGATTACTGAATTCTGCGACTGAACACTGACTACTATTTCCCCTTCTCCGGATATTCGCGTTCGCTCACTATCTCGCCGTTTTTGCCGAAGTTTCGCCAGATCCCCACTTTTTCTCCCATGTTGTAATGCAGTTCATAAAGCAGGTTTCCGCTGGCATCCCAGATCATCCAGGCGCCGTGTTTTAGCCCGTCTTTGTAATTGGCCAAACCCACCAATACTTTTTGGTCGTTGTAGGTAATCCACGATCCGTGCATCAGGTTATTTTTGTAAGAGCGCACTTCGTTCAACTGACCGTTTTCGAAATAAACATTGGCAGTGCCATTCTTCATTCCATTTTCGATGTTCAGTTCAACTTTGATTTTTCCGTTCGGAAAATGTGTCGCATACTTTCCGGTATAAGCCACGCTGTCGGCGTAATAAATACCGTCAATTTCTTTCAGTTCCTGTGCACTGGCTGCAAAAAATAACAAGCCAATCAATCCTATTAACAAACCAAGTTTCTTCATGGCATTTTTAATGTTTAAAAGAGCTTCACCGGCTCCGATTCCTCGGGGCCAGCAAAGCTCCTGAATTATTTAAAACTATATTCTCTTATTTCGAAATCATTTTAACCACCTTCTGGTCGCTGCCATTCACAACTTTTGCGAAATACAATCCTTTTGGAAGTGCGGTTCCGTCAAATGTAAAGCGGTGTTTGCCTTCGGTAAGGTTTCCTTCCTGAAGGGTTGAAACCGTGCGGCCGGCCATATCAATTACCGAAACACGGACATACGAAGCTTTTTCAAGCTGAAGTTCGATGTTTGTGCTCCCGCTGAAAGGGTTCGGGTAATTCACCAGTTTGGTTTCAGATGAAACAATTGATGGTTTAGCAGATGTAGCAAACCAGTAGGAAGCATTAAATACAGGTGAACCAGATTGAGGCTGAAAGTTTGGAGATGTCAGGTCGAACGGGTTGGTAATCTTCGCTTCTGCGTCGCTGGCCAATACTTTGTTTTTGCGCGATGCGTCCATGAACCATGTTTCGATCTGTGCAGCGGTCAATACAGCATTGTCGCTGTGGAACTTGTTGCCGTAAACTCCGCCGATGATGTTGTTTTTCAACGCCAGTTCATCAGCACTTGCAGCATTGTGTGTTGCAGTTGATTCCAAACGAACTCCACGTCCCCAACCTAAAAACAAAGAGTTGTAAACCGAAATCCGGCTGCTTTTTCTGATACGCAGTGCCGAACCTTCTTTGTGGTTCTGCGGAAGTGTATTGTAAGTTGCCAGGTCTTTTGCCGATCCAAATCCGCTGACATTGCTGAAAATTGCTTTCGTTAACGGTGCATTGGTGCTCGCATCCTTGTCGTTGTCCGATTCAAAACCGTTGGCAGTGTCCGAATCCACGATCGAAGGATCGCGCAGAATAATGGCAAACTGGATCATTCCGCTGAAACCATTGTCGGTATCAAAATCATCGTCTTCAGTACGGTACGAA
>JAIBEZ010000086.1 GCA_019459485.1 Prolixibacteraceae bacterium | reverse complement strand
AAAATATCATCAGAAATAAAAGCATGGGAAAATCACAGGAACAATAAAACTGCCAGAATCAAGTGGCAGTTTACAAACGACCAAGCACGGATAAAACTGAAAAGACTTTATCCGTCAATTTTAAATTAACACAACACTAGTTATTGCGAATGATAAAACTCAAAAAAATACCTATTTTCCTATCCTTGCTATTTTACAATTACTACTATCAAATTCCATCTAAATCTAATCGCAGAACAGGTTTGCTAATCCTTTTTTTGAAGATTACTATCTTTTTCCCCACCTATTCATTCTTATATCTCAATCCATATTCGGAAAAATATTCACTCATCGATTTACGAAGGTCTTGAAATTTACTATTAAATATATCATGATCTGATTTCAGGTCTTTATAATAGTCCTTAAATACCTTGTCTGATTTTTCAACAGCTTCAACATATGTAACATCTTTATAATATCCTCTTTCTTCTAAAATAGCAAGTTTTATCTTTCCGTAATGCTTATTGAATGTCGATTTCATTCGTGAACTCCTAGAAACAATATTATTAGCACTATTTAAAAATTCATCATTTTTAATGTGAAAAAGTAAGAAATTGTGATAATCCGACCAAAGTTTTCTATGTACCGCATCAACGCTTATTTGATATTCAGCTAATGCCTTTTCTAAGTCATTTCCTATAAATTCTCCGAAATTCATTGAGTATAAATCTCTTATCTCCTGACACCTTTCAAAAAATATATTGAGTACTTGTAACGATTTTTCGTCTATAAGCGAACTTTGTTTTGATAATACATTAAGCTGTGCATCAATGGAAGCTAACTCTTTTCTAAAATCTTGCTTAACAACCTCAGCTATTTTTGTAATGTAATGTAAGTCTTCTATATTTGCTTGATTCTCAAGCTTCTTCTTGTAATATGATTTTAATAAATCAAGTAAGAAGTAAAATACAATTCCACAAAAAAAGATTATTATTTCCCTCATTTATTTGCTTTTGTTTCTATGATTGATATTAATGCTATAATCACACCCAAATATTTTGAGTATCACAATGTATTAAGAATATTTAACTTCTGCAATTACAGCTAACATACAAAATGCTACTGCATTAATTAATAGGGAGTAGTGAAATATTTGAGAGGTACTAATTACGCATGGAGTAATCCTAAAAAATCAAAAGTATGATCCTGAGTTTGCAACTCTCCGAATAATTCCATCCTCCATTTTCCCGTTTAAACTCTTTCTTTTTTTGTGGTTTGGGGATTCTCCTGTTTCTAAATTAGTTCGTCCAGATAATTAAATACCGCCAATTTGCTGATTGGAAGGTATCGCATTTTGCGATACCCAACTTGAGGTCACAAATTGTGACTTCAAGTTGTTATTCCAGCAATCACAAAATAAGCAACGTTTCCCCAATCGCATCCCGCAACTTAGCCTCAACATTCACCTGTTCGGCGTAATGGTGCCATTTGGCAACCGTTTCAGCGATTTGCTGAACGATGGCAGGCGCTTTTTTCACGTTCATCTGGCGGCCAACTTCGAGTAAATCGTCGCGCGTAATTCCCTGTCGTTTCCCATTTATACTTAGTGCATGTTGGCTAACCCAATCGCTGCCCGGCCGGTAAGCATGGCAAACGTCATAAGCCGGAGCCAGCTTCCATTCGCCCGATTGGTTCATCAAAAAAGCAAAATTTTTGGTATGATCGTCGCAATTTTGAGCCATTACATTGAATACCATCCGGCGAAACATTTGTTCAGCTTCAGGGTAAGTCAGCCGCAACATTCGCATGGTTTGAAATAGCTGCTCGTAACTGTACGAATAGATGTCGTTAAAATCGTAGTGCATCAAGCCACAAAACGTTTGTACATGCAACTTTTCGCTGCCGGTTGGGCGGTCGAACCGGCGGGTCATAAAATGAGCGCGACCGTTTTCTTCAATCAACCGGCATTCCGTCATCGCAATATTGCAATCAACCGCCATCAGATAGTAGGCCATCTCTACCCTACCATAACCCCAGGTTACCCCAAACTGACTGTCGTCAACTCCATCGAACTTGAGTAGCCATTGCGTAAAACCTTCAGGAGCATCAGTTTGTCCAGATCGGACTTCTCCGGTTTCGGCATTCCAGGCAACAATTGCTTTTGCCCTCGCACCACCTGCAGAAGTTCCAATTTTCAGAATATCAGAAAGCGCTTTCTGCTCATCGTGCGAAAGTTGCGATTGAAACGACTGTCTTCCGGTCAGGATTTGCTGCGCCACATCAACCAAGCTTCCAATTTCAACAACGGTAGCCTGATTAGCCGATTTTGGCACCACCGGCTCAAATTCCAGAGCACCCATTCCGCGTTTTCCGGTAAAACAAAGCATTTCAACCGGGTTCATGCTCCCTGAAGGGCGGCCAACACGGGCAAGCCAGGTGTTAATCAATTCATTTCCGTAACGGTCGGGCAAAACATCAGCCAGCAAACCGGGCAAACCTTTAAATGTTTTGCTTCCGGCAAGTTCGCGAAATGAAAATATATGATTTTGGGCTTCCGCAATTGGCATTTTCATTGGCGACACATCCAACCCATACTGGACAAACATCGGATCAAATTCAAAATCAGCAAATCCCGATTCTGAATTCCAGTGAATTGCGCCAATGCGTTTATTCCAGATATTTATGAATGCATTTTCAATCATCACCAATCGGGTAAAGGATAGGATTTGGGATCTTCAGTTTTTGGAGTTCGGGCCCGCCTGCGCTTTTTCATTTCCAGTTTCGCAAGGTACATGGGGCTAACTTTTTCTTCAACCTGAAAAACGTTCAGAAACGATATTTGGTTGAGCACCCTCAAAATCTGAATCAGTGAAAGAAGTGTTCCTCCACGCCCGTTTTCAATTTGACTCAAAGTACTCCGGTTAACTCCGGCAGCATCTGCTACCTGTTGCTGGCTTTTATTCTGCTGAAGGCGTGTTTGCTGAACAAATTGACCAATTTGCACCAGCACTGCACCATCGCTTAATTCATTCCATTTAATGTTGGTATATTCCATCATTGTGTCAGCTTTTAATTGTTATTGATGGTTTTTACAAACAAATGTAGCAATTATTCTTTGGGTAAAAAAATGTTAAGGACACATTTTTTACTTCTTGTCGGTTTTATCCAACATTAAATAGATTTATTGTACTTATCGATGGCTTTTGACAACATATTTCAAAATAAAGCTGTTTGTATTTCAGCTAAATTTAATTTGCTTCAATTATCAGGGTGTCTTAATTTATAGGTTATTAGTTCGTGACCTAGCTTTTGCTCGCGCAATATTCCACTTTTTCTAAGTTTTTCAAGATCTTCCTTCACTTCCTCCAGTCTGGTTTTGGCGTCCTTTACAACCTGGTGACCTCGTTTATACATTAAAAACAAGACGGTACTGAAGACTGCCAGGAAAAATACAACTCCCCACATGATTAAATTATATGCTTTTTTGTCTATTCCAATTCCAAATAACTTAACGCTATTCTGCATGTTTTGAGTCGCTGACAATTCTTCTTTTAGTCGTGAAATCTCAGCATTGCTGGCTTCCAGCTTGGCATTCAGACTGTTCGTTTCATTCAAATGAACGGTTGCTTCCTTTTTGTACAACTTGATACTGTCAGTCGCATTTTGTTTGAGCGTATTGAAACTATTAATTGGAATCACCTTGTATACCTCAAAAGTGTTGGACTTTTTATACAAATACTCGAACTGCCCTTTTATATCAGTAGAGTCCGAAACAGAAGCTATAAAATTACCTTGCGCAAAGGTTAATAATGGAACCGCAATGATCATTATTACAAGTAAATATTTCCTTAAGGTGTTCATCATTTTTAGCATCTTATTGGTTTATATATTATTACCGTCAATAATATGGTATAATGGTGAAACGGAAGTAAAAGTTTTATATTGTAATTTTCTTGTTACGGTTGCTGAAGGTATCGCATCCCTCCCCATTGAGGTAACAAATTGTGACCTCAAGATATTAAATCCATCTTCTAACAATTGAAACAAAAATCCTCATGGAAAGTATTCAGTTTTTGAGTGAGCGGGTGACTCAGAGTCACCTGCTCACTAATCTTCAAGTCTCCAACCTTCAACATTCCCTCTCATCCGCCCCAATTCTCCCGATCCAAACTCCTATATTGGATCGCTTCCGACAAATGGTGACTTTCAACACGTTCGCTATTTTCGAGATCGGCAATTGTACGCGAAACTTTCAGGATGCGGTCGTATGCACGGGCTGACAAACCAAGTTTTTCCATTGCATTTTTCAGCAAACTGCTGCTGGCTTCGTCAAGATCGACATATTGACGAATCATTTTCGACGACATTTGCGCATTGCAAAAAACGCCATCGCTTTTTGTAAACCGGTGCGACTGTATTTCTCGGGCGCGAATTACCCGCAGGCGAATGTCAATGCTGGGTTCGGTAACCGAATTCTCCGACAGCTTCTTAAACGGAACCGGAACAACTTCGAGATGAATGTCGATACGGTCGAGCAACGGACCGGAAATTTTGTTCAGGTATTTGGCAACAATGCCCGGACCGCAAACACATTCTTTGGTTGGATGGTTGTAATAGCCACACGGACAAGGATTCATGGAAGTGACCAACATAAAACTAGCTGGAAATTCAACAGAAAACTTGGCCCTCGAAATGGTGATAGTCCGATCCTCCAAAGGTTGTCGCATCACTTCGAGTACCTGCCTTTTAAATTCAGGAAGTTCGTCCAGAAATAAAACGCCGTTGTGCGCCAGGCTAATTTCTCCCGGTTGAGGAAACGCCCCACCACCGACGAGGGCAACATCCGAGATTGTATGATGTGGCGAGCGGAACGGACGCTGAGTCATCAAGGAAGTGTTTCGGTCAATTTTACCAACCACCGAATGTATTTTGGTAGTTTCCAATGCTTCTCGCAAAGTAAATGGGGGTAAAATAGTCGGTATTCTTTTTGCAAGCATCGTTTTACCTGCTCCCGGGGGCCCGATCATAATTACATTGTGACCGCCGGCGGCAGCTATTTCGAGGGCGCGTTTTACATTTTCCTGGCCTTTGACATCGCTGAAATCGACATCACATTCGTTTACTTTTGTAAGAAATTCTTCGCGGGTATTCACAATGGTTTGTTCCAGAACTAATTCATCGTTAAAAAAGTCGATCACTTCGCGAAGGCTTTCAACACCAAACACCTTTAATGTATCAACAACGGCAGCTTCGCGTGCATTTTCCTTCGGAAGGATAAACCCCTCAAAACCTTCCTGGCGCGCTTTGATGGCAATTGACAAAGCTCCCTTCACAGGTTGCAGGTTTCCATCGAGCGACAATTCGCCAACCATCAGGAAACGGGAAACCTTGTCGGATTTTATCTGCTCGTTTGCCGCCAGAATGCCAATGGCCAGTGGCAAATCGTAAGCCGAACCTTCTTTGCGTATATCAGCAGGCGCCATGTTGATCACCACTTTTTTGTGTGGCCACTTGAATTTATTGAGCCGCATTGCAGACTCGATTCGTTGCTGACTTTCCTTTACAGCATTATCGGGTAAGCCAACCATATAAAATTTTATCCCCTGAGAAATTTCCGTTTCGATGGTAATGGTGGTTGCGTCGATACCATGAACCGCACTGGCAAAGGTCTTTATCAGCATGAAATAGTTTTTGGATTTATTGTTAGCTAAATGTACGAAGACAGTATCATCTGTACAATAGCTGATTCAATAAAAATTTGAATATATTGCATACCTCTTAAATGACTTTGTATGCTAACCAAACCTAGCCCTATAGATCGGATTGAAAACGAGAACGAGATTGCAGAGTTACCTCCTGTGATTGTTCAGGCATCCAAACCTGTTCCAAAATCACAGGTTATAATTCAGGAAGTAACCAATAAAAAAAAACTGCACCAGTTTATTCATCTTCCGGCAGAAATTCATAAAAACCATCCCAACTGGGTTCCACCGATTTACATGGACGAACATGAGTTTTTCAATCCGGAGAAAAACAAATCGTTCCAATCGTGCGACACGATTCTGCTACTGGCATACAAAAAGGAAAAAGTTGTTGGCCGGATTATGGGAATCATCCATCGGAAATACAATGCCGATCACAACGAAAAACATGCCCGTTTTGCCTTTTTCGAGACATGGAACGATGCGGAAGTTGCTGCAGAACTGCTTCATTTTGTTGAAAACTGGGGCAAGGAAAAGGGAATGGAGAAGCTGATCGGTCCACTTGTATTTTCTGACAAAGATCCGCAAGGGTTTCTGATTGAGGGTTTTGAAGAGCCTGTCGTAATTGCATCCAACTGCAATTTTCCTTATCAGGTTGATTTACTGGAGCAAAATAGCTTTTCAAAAGAAATGGATCTGGTAGTTTATCAGATAAAAATCCCCAACCCAATTCCTGAATTTTACCTGAAGATTCAGGAACGCGCCATCCGGATGAACAAAACCGTGCGCGTTTTGGAATTCACTTCCCGCCGAAAAGTCAAACCGTACATTCATCCGGTACTCCATTTACTGAACCGGACTTTTACTGAAATCTTCGGATTTGTGCCTTTTACTGAAGCCGAAATGGACGATTTTGCCAACCGCTATCTTTTTCTGATCAATCCCCGTTTTATCAAGATTGTGGTAAATCCACAGAACGAAGTAGTTGCTTTTGTAATTGGTATGTCGCACATTGGCGATGGGATAAAAAAAGCGAAAGGATATCTGTTCCCTTTTGGCATTTTTCAAATTTTCCGGGCAGCAAGAAAGTCGAAACAGCTGAACCTTTTGTTGGGCGGAATTGATCCTGAATACCGGGGAAAAGGACTGGATGCGATGATGGGTGTCAGGATGCTGGAATCCGCCATCGCTAAGGGAAAAACTACCCTTGATTCGCATCTTGAACTCGAACACAATACTGCTGTAAGGGCTGAAATGGAGCGGATGGGCGGCAAGGTTTACAAACGCTTTCGGATATTTGGAAAAAGCCTTACTGATCAGCGTTCAGATTCCGCAGCTTCAACGGCAACTTCTCAACCACCAACTGGTAAGAATGGTCGATCAGTTCTAAAATAAGCTTTTGACTGAGTGAACCATCCATCATTACAGTGTTCCAATGAGCTTTGTGCATGTGGTAGCCTGGCTGAATCGCCGGGTACATTTCGCGAAGTTCGATGGCGCGTTGCGGATCGCATTTCAGGTTCAGCGACCAGTCGCCATCGAGATTTGTAAGCATGAACATTTTGCCCATCACTTTAAATACCAGCGTTACCTCATCGAACGGAAATTCTTCGGTAACGCCCGGTTTCGAAATACAATATTCCCTGACTTCTTCGATGTTCATGAAATTCAGTTTATGCTTCTATACTCCTGAATAGGCGCTGAAGCCTCCGTCAACCGGAATGATTGCACCTGTAATAAAGCTCGCGGCATCGGAACAAAGAAACTGAACCAACCCATTTAGTTCGGTGATGTCGCCAAAACGGCCCATCGGTGTTTTATCCATGATTTTTTTGCTTCGATCGGTATATGAACCATCAGGATTAATCAGCAAATCGCGGTTCTGATCGCCAATAAAAAATCCAGGTGCAATGGCATTTACCCGTAATCCTTCTCCAAACTTCTGTGCCAGTTCGGTAGCCAGCCATTGGGTAAAAATGTTCATTCCGGTTTTTGCCACCGAATAGCCCGGAACACGGGTAATTGCCGAATAGGTTGCCATCGACGAAATGTTGATAATACTTCCTTTGCCGCTTTTGGCCATCACTTCGCCAAAAACCAAACATGGATAAACCGTTCCGTTTTGGTTGAGATCCAATACCTTTTCCCATGCATCAGTGTCCATATCAAAAATAGTCTGGTCAGGTCGGATGTTCGCTCCGGAAATGTTTCCTCCGGCGCAATTCACCAGAATATCAATGGTTCCCCATTTATCTACGATTTGAGCACAGGCTTTTTTAAGTTCTTCCATTTCAACCACATTGCTGACCACAGCCATGGCTTCACCTCCCAGTCGGGCTATTTCGGCTGCGCGGTTTTCAATACTTTCAGGAGTACGACCCAGCACAACTACTTTTACGCCTAAAAGAGCAAGGCTTTTGGCAATACTTCCGCCCAAAACCCCGCCGCCTCCGGTAACCACGGCGACTTTGCCAGTTAAATCACAATTTGAATTGCTCATGAAACTTCTACACTAGTTTTTCTTAAACATTTGTCTTTTTCAACGCATTAAATAGGGGCGAATTTGGCAGCTTTACTTTTATAACAATTTTCGGATGCGCCTTGTTTTTGAAAATTCTCTATCACCCCGGGTTTGATTTCACCCGGGGTAATTAAAGTTTAACTCCTCCGAGTCTTATTTCCTTTTAATATTTCCAACTCCATATGGAAAACGTTCCGGACGGCTCAACATTGAATTGGCGTCATCATCGTTTTCGAAACGTTCCGTGCCTGGGTTCCAGTTCAACTTGCGGTTCAGTTTCATTGCAATGTGCGTAATCAGGCAAATGGAGCAGGCGCGGTGACCAATTTCAGCAGGAGAAATAGGTTGTTTTTTAGTTTGAATACTTTCAAGCCAGTTACCGTGCTGCTCATCGCTTTTGTAAAGTTGAATCTCGTTTTCTCCAATTACTGAAGTTAAAATCTTCGGATCGCTGGCATCCAGTGCTTTGCTGCTTTTAGCTTTCGAAACCGGGTCGCTGGCCGAAGCCGTATAATCACCGCGCGAAACAAAAATCCAACCTTCGGTTCCTTCATATCTGATTCCGTTGGTATAGCCACCGCTGGTGTACATCGTGATGCCGTTGGCGTATTCGGCTTTCGCCATAAAATCGCCGTGAACATCCCACAATCCTACTTTTGGAAATTCAGCAACTGACTGAATAGAAATCGGTCCGGTTAATTCGGTATCCATTCCCCAGGCCGCTGAATCGTAATGATGCTGCCCCCAACCGGTAATCATTCCGGCGCCAAATTGTTCGCGGCGCAACCATCCCGGACGGTCGTAGCCTTTTTGCGGATGAACACCAATTTCGGTATAAGGAACGAATGGAGTTTCGCCCAGCCATGCATCGTAATTGAATCCTTTTGGCACAGGCATTTCAGCGGCTTCCGGACCGGCAGGATCGCCCGGCAAACCGATTTTTACCGTATGCAAACGGCCAATTCGTCCGTTGCGAACCAACTCAGCAGCCACACGGAATTGCGGCGATGAACGTTGTTGCGTTCCAACCTGAAGTATGATGCCTTTTTCCTTTACAATGTCGGCCATGATACGGCCTTCGGCAACTGTTAGAGAAGTTGGTTTTTGTACATAAACATGTTTTCCGGCAAGGGCTGCTTCTATAACAGGTTGTGCATGCCAGTGATCAGGAGTACTGATAACAACGGCATCAATGTCTTTATTCAGGAGCATTTCTTTGTAATCGTCGTACATTTTGGCATTGACGTAATTATCCTGACCAGTTTTCTTTTTGTAGAAATCATCCACTAATTTCTTTCCATCGAGCAAACGATTTTTATCCAGATCGCACACTGCCATCATTCGGGCAACTTCGTGCTGCATGGTTCCTGGCATATCATGGTCGCGTGCAATTCGTCCGCAACCAATTTGTCCGATGTTGATTTTATTGCTTGGAGCATTCTTTCCCATCACGCTCGATGGAATAATGGTTGGCAATATGATAGCGCCGGCAGTTCCGGCACTCACTCTTTTCAAAAAATTACGTCGTTCCATGGTGTAGATATATTAGTTATGATTGGTTATTGATGATTTTAGAATACTTTTAAATTCCAAGTTCCAAATTCCAAGTCTGCCTATTTTAATAATTTTTGATTCAGAAACAATTTGGCTTCATATTGAACCCACTTCGGGGTTCTTTAATTTACCGGTTTCGTGTGCCACCGGTTTCACCGGCGGTTATTCATATTTAAGTCCTTCGGACTTTTAACCCAAAATACAAAGACCCTGAATTTATTGCAAAGCGCCAACTTGGAACTTGAAACCTGAAACTTGAAACTTTTATCGCGCTGAATACTTTTTAAACTCGTCTGCAATCTTCGCTGTTTCGTTTGTTCCGGCATGAACAAGAACGCGGTATTTCAGCTTGATGGTTTCGCCTTTTTTCATTACTGAAGCTTTGTCGTCGGCTGGCCAGTACATGGGTGTTGGCGAGAAAAATCCGTAATCGCGGGTAAACCAGGGCGACGGATACCATTCGTTTGACGGATGTTGCATAATCGCCATTCCTTCCGTTTTATCACCTCTTTTTCCGTAACAGTCGATCCACGGCGAAGGTTTCCCAAAGGTCGCTTTTTCGCCTTTTTCACCTTCCGCATTGATCATCGTTCCACCATTTGTGACAGCCAGCGCTGGATCCATTCTTCCGGAGAAAAGTGAATGATTTGTTTTTTCAATGGTTACATCCATCAGCATTTCCATTTGAACTTCAAAATCGATCTGGTAAATTTCAGGAGAAGGAGCAGAAATGGTAATTTTCCTGAAATCCTTGACCGGAGCATTCGCGCCGGGACGACGCCAGATACACTCATTTTCTATCACGACACGCGGGCCGTCATTTTCTATGATATCCTCACGAAGCGAGATAATTTGCCCGCGTTCCAGGCCTTCCTGCCAGTAATTGCCGCCATTTACGCGGTCGCATCCGAAGAAAAGTGAACTGTGGTGAGGATAGGTTCCATTTCTCATCGAAGTTACCCCAGCTCCGGATGGCCCGTTGACAGGATAGAAAAAAGGATATTTCTCATCCGTAGAGAAAATATAACTGGTAAAGAAAATATCGCCGATGGTTACATCGATTTTCGAACCTTTTTTGACAGCCGAAATTTTGGTTTGCGCCTGAATTGATCCGGCAAGAAAAATCAGGATCAGAATGTTGATTAGTTTGAGTTTCATTGCGTTTAGATATTTTTCGCCAGCGGCTAGCAACTAGTTACTGGCAAAGGTTATTATTTCAAAATCGTTATTGCTGGTGGATTTGCGAATGCCTGCCAGTAATTTTCAGCTTCTTCAGGAGTCATTTTTCCGTCGAAAATAATCAATCTGTATTTTAAAGTATAGTCGTTCCCCTTTTCAATCATCCAGTCTTTGTGACGGATCGGACAGAACTCGAAATACATATCGCCCCGACCGCCATTTGCATCCAGCGGCCAAACACGCATTGGTTCTGGGTGCATCCGATTGGCAGGAAAACTCAGGAACAATATTCCGGAGCGGCCTTCTTTGGTGGCTGATTCCCCATCTACAATGCACCAGCGGGCGTTGCTGCCATCTGCATCTTTACGGTCTTTACCTTCCGAAGTTAAAACTGAACTGTTGTCTTTGGTCCATTTTTCGGTAGCACGCCAGCCGATTCCACCGCCGTACCGATAGGCTGCAAGCAAAATTCCCGAATCGAGCGGAGTATTCAGTGTGCTGGCATAATCGAACATGTACCGGTGATTATTGAGGTTCCAAACGCGTACATCAAACAATTCGTTCATTGCAACGGCGTCTGCTCCAACAGCACCAAAATCAATGTGTTCCTGAAGTGATTTAAAGCCGGTGTAAACAGGGCCCTCCACTTGTGAGATGAGTCCGGCAAAACGAACAGTTCCCTGACCTTTGTATAAATTCCAGAAATCAACTTCGCGCTTGCCGATAAAAGTAAGTGTCCATGGATTCCAGATTCCGTAGTGATGGTAATGGTCGGGTGCCTGAACGCGGGTGAGCACTTCGCCTCCGGGAGAATAAACTGGATGAAGGAAAGCAGATCGTTTATAAAGCGGACTAACTCCTTTGGGAGGATTCACCGTTTCGATCTGGTAACTCAGGATTGGTTTTCCTCCGGAGAATAAATTCAGGGCGCCGTCATTTTGGACTGCTTTTATTCCTGAACTAAACATTTGTGGCGACAACATTTTCCGAAGTATAAAAGTGCGTTTGGTATTTTTGACTGTTTGTCCGTTTAAAATAAACCAGAGTTTTGCTCCGGAAGCTGTTTCCAACTGAAAAGGGACAGCAGTTTCCGTTTTCCCCTTGACTTCAAAAAGTGCAAGTTTCAGA
Organism: Prolixibacteraceae bacterium; assembly: GCA_019459485.1. Lineage (GTDB taxonomy): Bacteria > Bacteroidota > Bacteroidia > Bacteroidales > Prolixibacteraceae > Aquipluma. The sequence goes on along the minus strand of JAIBEZ010000086.1, from coordinate 10,442 downwards.
GAATCGGTGTTGTAATTCAACTGATCGCTGGACAAACTCACAGGGCAATCGGTGCGATCGGTATTTCCGGCCGCAACTTCAAATTTCAGAAGATCCTGAGCCGAAACATGAAGAGCAAGCAATACAAGTATTAAAAGTGAGAATATCCTCATTGATTTGCGATTTAGCGGTTTACAAAGTTGTCGTTGTTATCGGGTTATCATTGTTGTCATTTGAGTAACTGCGACTGTGAACTGCGACTTTTCCGATTTCCAGTCTCCGTTCTCCTATTTTCTATTTTCTTCCTTCCAGCATCATTATGGTTTCCACGAAAGCCTGCATGTTTTCAGTCGGCACGTTTTGCGGAACTCCGCCGCCGCATGACCATATAATGCCCTTTTTATCCTGAACTTCGTTCCACATTTGTTCTGTCTGTGCCTTAACTTCTTCAGGAGTAGCGGCTGCCAGCACATCGCGGGGTGGAAGGTTTCCAAGAAGCGCAACTTCAGGTCCGGCCAGTTCGCGAATTTCGTTGATGGAATGTTCGAAGCTAAAATTAAACAAATTAACGCCGATTTCTTTCAGAAAAGGCGTACTGATTAATCCCTGGGCATCGTTGTGAAAAAAACGGATTTTGGTTTCGAAGGCTGCAAAAATCGGAGTCAGGTAAGGAACCACAAACTCGCGGCATTCGTCTTCGCCGACAAATCCAACGATGTCGTCCAAAACCAGAATTCCTTCAATCGATGGAAACTGTTCCTTCTGATGCCGCAGCCAGTCAACCGTAAATTCTGAAATGACTTTCAACAGTTGATGGGCTTCTTCAGGATTCATCATCAGCGCCATCATAAATTCGGTGGTTCCCATCAGGAAAGTGGCAATATTTAATGGTCCGCGGGCAATGGCAAATTTGATTTCGTGCCCCATTTCATTGATGGAAGGTTCAAATTCCCTCAGGCGTTGAATGATAAACGGCAACAAACCTTCCAGCTTTGGATTGGGCTTTTTAATCGCGGCAATGTCTTCAATCGAATGAATGGTTTTGTCGGCGTGGGGCAAATTGCTTTCGTACCAAACCTGTTTGGCGCCAAACGCCGAAGGCTCGCTACACATGCCATATTCCGACCAAAACCCGGGAAGAAAAATTGTTTCAGGAAAAGTTTCGATGACTTTTTTGTTGGTCTCGAACCACTGTTTTCCGCTGGCGTAATAATCGAGTGTTGAAATGCCCGCCCAGCCAGGCAGCCATGGGGAGTCGATAATGAAGCCGACAGGTGCCGGTCCGTTGTGTTTTCGGTTGACGACATCAACCAGCAAGTTCCATTGTTCGTTTGTCATGTTGATCGTTTAGCAGTTTTCTCAAAAATAGCTGTTTCATGACACAAATGCCAGTACTATTTTAATCACAATTAGTACTATTTTAGCACGACTTAAAAAAGAACAGAAATGAAGATAATGCACGAACAAGTCAGCTTTCCACCGCGTACGATGCTGAAAGTTAAATGGGACGACTTTCCTCATTTCACCTATCCGTGGCATTTTCACAGCGAATTCGAGATTGTTTATATCCTGAAAAGTTCAGGAAAACGCTTTGTTGCCGACAGTGTTGAACCTTTCGGTGAAGGCGACCTTACGCTGATGGGCAGCAATCTTCCGCATTTCTGGAAAAGTGAAGACAATCCTTCAGGAACAGAAAATATGCATGTGAATGCCATTGTGGTTCAGTTTCACAAGGATTTCTTCAGGGACGAAATAAACACTTATCCCGAATTTCACAGGATCAACGAGTTGTTAAAAATGGCGGCGAGAGGAATTCATTTTCCGCAACAAGGCAACAAAGAAATAAGTAAAATGCTAAAACGGCTTTTAAAGTTGAATGGTTTGGAACGGATGCTTTATTTTATACAACTTCTGGATACCATGGCGCGTTCGGTAAATTACCGTATTCTGGCAAGCTCTGCCTATCAGCTTGAAGAACATACGGAACTCAACAGCCGCCTCGACAAAATCATGCATTTTATAAACACCAACTATCAGCGAAAAATTACGCAGGACGAAATTGCCGCACGTATTGGAATGACATCTGTTGCTTTTTGCCGCTATTTCAAAGAGAAAACAGGGAAAGGTTTTATCTTTTTTGTGAATGAAATGCGCATTGGTTATGCCTGCAAACTACTTATCGAACACCATTTGTCTATTTCTCAGATATGTTTCGAGTGCGGATTCAACAACCTTTCCAATTTCAACCGGATGTTCAAACGGCAAACCGGTTACACCCCGGGCGAGTACCAGCAACAATTTGTGAGAGCGACTGTTTAATTCATTTACGATTTGAAAATTTACGATTGAGTCCACTCTGAAAAGTAAAAAAAATGCCACCAAATCTCCAAGACACCAAATTCCACAAAAGCTGAAATTCAATGGATTTATTTTGGTGAGATTTAGTGCTTTCGTGTTTTGGTGGCAAAAAAATATATATCGGAGCAGGCTCACTATTTACGATTTCAGTCACTAAGTAAATCAGTACTGAAATCCGTAAATCTGAAAAATTTCATGTATCATGCAAATCGGAATCCCTACTTTTACCAACATTGACAACAAATACAACAACGACAACTAATTTTTTATTCCCATGGAACACATTGAAAAATACATTGAAGAAAACAAAGACCGATTTCTGGAAGAATTGTTTGGACTGATCCGGATTCCGTCAATCAGTTCACTGGCGGCCAATAAACCTGAAATGTACCAGGCTGCTGTTTACTGGAAACAACTGCTGATGGATGCCGGTGCCGATCGCGCCGAGGTATTTGAATCAGACGGAAATCCGGTAACTTACGGCGAGAAAATCATTGATCCGGCAAAACCAACAGTTCTCATTTATGCCCACATGGACGTGATGCCTGTTGATCCGCTTAACTTGTGGATTACCCCTCCGTTTGAGCCAGAAATCCGCGATGGAAAAATCTGGGCTCGTGGCGCCAACGACGACAAAGGCCAGAGTTTTATGCACGCCAAAGCTTTCGAGCTGATGGTTAAAACCAACACGCTTCCCTGCAACGTAAAATTCATGATTGAAGGCGAAGAGGAAATTGGCTCGCCCAACCTTGGCAAATGGTGCGAAGAAAATAAAGAAATGCTGAAAGCCGATATCATCCTGGTTTCGGATACTTCGATGATTGCTCCCGATATGCCGTCGATCACCACCGGACTGCGCGGACTTTCCTACTGGCAGGTGGAAGTTACCGGTCCCGACAAAGATTTGCACTCCGGATTGTTTGGCGGTGCGGTGGCCAACCCGATCAACGTTTTGTCGAAAATGATTGCCCAAATGACCGACGAAAACGGACGCATCACCATTCCCGGATTTTACGATGATGTGGTGGAGGTTTCGGCTGAAGAAAGGGCAATGCTGGCCAAAGCTCCGTTCGATCTTGAAAAATACAAGGAGTCAATCGGAGTCGAAGAAGTTTCAGGAGAAGTTGGTTATTCAACCAACGAACGCACCGGCATACGTCCGAGTTTCGATGTTTGTGGAATATGGGGAGGTTACATGGGCGAAGGTGCCAAAACGGTGATGCCATCAAAAGCTTTTGCGAAAATTTCGTGCCGTTTGGTGCCTAATCAGGATCACAAAAAGATTGAGGTTTTGTTTAAAGAGCATTTCGAAAGCATTGCTCCAAAATCGGTTAAAGTTGACGTGACTTATTTGCATGGCGGATATGGTTACGGATGCTCCATTGATGTTCCGGCCTACAAGGCCGCCGAAAAAGCTTACATGGATGTGTATGGCAAACGCCCGGTTCCGGTTCGCAGTGGCGGAAGTATCCCGATTATCTCCACCTTCGAGCAGGTGCTGGGAATCAAAACCATCCTGATGGGCTTTGGCCTCGAATCGGATGCCATCCATTCTACCAACGAGAATTTTCCATTGGAACAGTTCTTTAATGGAATACGAACGATACCGCTGTTTTACAAATATTTCGCGGAGATCGAATAAGATTTACCGCAGAGATAAAAGGAATTCCATTCTTCGAAAGAGGGATGGAATTTTTATTTAGTTGCGTTATCGGGGAATCTCAAAATTTTGGATAAACTCCTGAGGTGTCAATGCTTTCATTCCAGTTGATGCAAAATCAGCAACATTTCGGGTAATTACCAGATCAATCGAATTTGACTTCGCAGAAAATACCTGAATTGCATCTTCAAAATCAGTAATTTCACTTTCTAAAGCTTGAATCACGATGTCCTTATCAACCCCAACGACCTCTAAAATTTGAATTAAATTAATCAGAAATTTACGAGCCTGAAGTCTGTCTTTTTGCTTACTTGCTATGTAATAAATATCAGTAATTGAAGAAGCTGTAATAAATCCTTCCAGAATTTGATCATCAATCTTATCAAAAATCTTTGAAGAATATTCAAAAAACGGCTCCCGATTTAGAGCTATATCAAGAACTACATTGGTATCGATAAGCGCTTTTATCATTTGTACTTCTCTGATAGATAGTCAAATTTGGAAGAATCTGTATCGTTGGATTTTAAAAAGCCAGCCCACTGTTCAACAAATTTTCTGCCTGCTTTTTTAGTGCGTTTCTTTTCTTCCTTTGGAACAATTATGATTTCGACTTCTGTATTAAAAAGAGATGGTGTAAATGGAATCTGAATAGTTCCATCTTCCGAAATTCGGGTGTCAAATTTAAATGCTCTCATTTCCGATCTTTCCCCAAAGATACATTTTTTACACTTACAATCTCCACCTTCGAGCAGGTGTTGGGAATCAAAACCATCCTGATGGGCTTTGGCCTCGAATCGGATGCCATTCATTCACCCAACGAAAATTTTCCATTGGAACAGTTCTTCAATGGGATACGAACGATACCGCTGTTTTACAAGTATTTTGCGGAGATCGAATAAGATTTACCGCAGAGATAAAAGGAATTCCATTCTTCGAAAGAGGGATGGAATTATTTTTTTAGAAATACTTCACAATAAAAGTTCTCGATATGGGAACCTTTATTATATTTGCATATTCACTTGTGGAAAATGGAAAGAATATATTCAAGAAGTACACTGAGAACCTATTGGGAGAAACATCCTGAAACAGAACAGTATCTGAAAACATGGTACGACACAGCGATTTCATCCAATTGGAAGACTCCCGCCGATGTGACTAAAACTTATGCAAGTGCGAGTATTTTAAAAGATAGCCGGATTGTTTTTAACATCAAAGGAAACGCTTATCGGTTAATTACAAAATTCCATTTCGAAAAACAATGGATTTTCATTCGGTTTATTGGAACCCATAATGAATATGATAAAATTGATGCAAACACAATATAAAAAAAATAGAAAGTCATGAATACAAAATTGATCAAGACAGAAGAAAATTATAGGATTGCTTTGAGTAAGCTGGAAATGATTTTCGATGCGCCAATCGGAACACCAGAGAGTGATGAGGCTGATGTATTAGGACTGCTGATCAACGAATACGAAAATAAATACTACCCGATTGAGGCTCCAGATCCAATTGAAGCAATCAAAATCAGAATGGAAGAAATGCAATTAAAACAGGCTGACCTGATAGCTGAAATTGGAGGAAAAAGCAGGGTTTCTGAAATACTGAATAAGAAAAGAAAACTAACTGTTGAGATGATTAGAAACCTGGCAGTTCGGCTCAACTTATCTGCCGGGCTTTTGATTCGTGATTACCAGCTTAATTCGTAATAAGATTTAATTCCAGAGACAAAAGAGATTCCATTCTTCGAAAGAGGGATGGAATTTTTTATTCAAATAATGAACCCAATAGAAACTGAAGAAGATTATAAGTTTGGGTTCAATTAAAAAGTTGTAAAGAATCTTTTATTTAACCTTATCTGTTCTTCAGTTTTAACCTTAGTAGCTTGTAAAGAAGTAGTTCCTATCAAACCTTATTAACCTTATTTTTCAATGTGTCCTGATAATGTCTGTTCATATGAATAAGGTAAATAAGGTTTGTGTTTTTTATCTAAACTGCCTGCTACTAAGGTGGAAAAAGGAAAATAAAGTAAAAAAAACAAAATAAATTCCATAGGAAAATTATATTAATCCTTGAAAAAATCAGGACCTAATCATTTTATATGGATCACATGGATTTTTTGTGGGCAAGTGTTTTACAAAACCAAAAATTCAGGGATATTTTTTTGAAAACCTTACTTTTTTCAAAAAACCTTAGTAACTTAGATCAGCCATAAAACCCTAACCTTATTTACCTTATGAAAATAGAATTCAATAACCTTTACACCCATTTTGTTTTCATCACCTTAAAAAGGCAACCGGTAATCCCTGAGAAAAGCCGCATCAGGATTGAAAAATACATTACCGGCATTGTCAAAAATAACTCATCAAAACTTTATGCCGTATATGCCAACCCTGAACACATGCACATTCTTGTGTCAAGGGCACCAACTCTTTCAGAGGTCGAACTGGCGACGATTATTTCCGATAGTTCAGAAAAGTTCATCAATGAAAATAAACTCGTAATGGGTAGTTTCAGCTGGCAACAATCGGCAGCAGCTTTTTCTGTATCCAAGTCAGGCATTGACAATGTTTGTAAATACATTTTGAACCAGCCGGAACACCATAAAAGAGTGAGTTTTGCTCAAGAATACGACCAATTTCTGAAGTTTTATCAGGCAAAATAAGGTAGATAAGGTTGGGCTCTGGGGTTATTGCCAGGTTACTAAGGTATCGATAAAAAAGTAAGGTTTTAAAAAATTATTGTTGACTTGCTTTAATTCATCAATGAGTTTCAGGCTCTTTGAATCGTTTTTAATTTTATACATTCCCGCTATTCCGATAAATGCTTTTTAAGATAAATCATATCAACCAATTGTATGTCTCCCTCGAACATAGGATGGTCATAATTGTCTGTAAAAAAATTCTTTACCCGATATGACTCTTCAAATCCACAACTTTCATAAAATGACAAGATTGCCGGCGTTTCGCCTGTCCCTACAAGCATAATTTTGTAGTCGTTTTTGTAGAAATCAAAGATGAAATTTATCAATGCTCTACCATATCCTTGGCCTTGATATTTCCCGTATGTCGCTATGTTTTTCAACTCGCAGGCTTCGCTATTTATAGGCACTACAACGCAAACACTTTTCAAATCATCGTCATATAATGCAAACAAATCTCCAACGGGCAAATACTTGTCAATCATATTTTCCTGCTCGTCTGCCAACAACAATAAGTCAAGAAACTGTTTCTTATTATCGGTAATCTTTTCTATTCGCATCCTATCTCTGTTGTTTTCTTACTTTTCAAGTTCTATTTTCCGTCGTATCGTCCCGCATTACCGCTAAAGCAGGAAGTTTACGCAGAGGCGGATTGTCCCGATGAATCGGGATCAATCCCAGGCTCCCGGGAACTGAGCGAAAAGATACACACCGAAAACCACCCGCTGCCGCACTTGACGGAGGGCTGAAGTAATCATTCATTTTTATTTTCAGCCTGACTTGCATATACTACTACAGAGCCAACTAAATAGTCATGGATTGCTTTTCCTTTTTTATTTCCTGAAACTGTGAGTAGCGATATCCAACCCAATGAAGCTTTCACAATGAATCTCAGTATAGCTAAAGGAAATAGAATATTCCTCGTCTCATCCGATTCTCTTTTTACTCTGATGCCAATCAACATATGTCCAATAGTTCCACCAAAAATACTTGTAAAAATCGGGTCGTAAAGTATAAAAACAAATACAAAAGCTGCAATTTTCGCGCTATCCGGAACATTGTCAAAAAATGAAAAAGTGTTTGTTATAATGATTATAAAAAGTAATATTACAACAGAGTCAGTCACAATTGCCTTTACTCTGTCCAATACTCCTGGAAATTTTACTTGTACCATATCTTTTGTCTTTTAAATGAGTGCTAACGTAGGGAGCACACTCGCAGTGCCCGATTCCGGGCGATTTCCTGTCAATCCCGGTTAACCGGGACCGAGCCGAAAGATACACACCGAAAACCACCGCTGCCGCACTTGACGGAATGCTGATGTTAACGGCTAGCCATTTTTATCTCTACTTTCTTAACTTCCTTTTTATCTCTATCGATAATCAATCCATTTTCTGCCAGTAATTTGATCAAATGATCAATCGTCTTCTCTTTATTTTCAACTGAAATATCCAGAGTGTAAAGTATTTTCGGATCAACATTGATTTCAACTGGTAAATGGGTTGCATCTTCAATGAGTCTTGCAATTTCAGTTGCGCTCATATTGGTTGCTTTTATTTGAAAATCAACTTCACCAATTGTGTTATTTGATAGCTTGCTCTTATCTAAACCGTTTTCTATTTTAATTTTACCATTTTCAGCATTTATTTGTGATAATATTAGGATCTCTGATTCTTTTAATATTAATGATGTCTCCAACCCAAAATTCATATCAATTTGATGTATTAACATCTGATTAAAGTCGGCGTGCAAATTCGAAACAGAAAGACTAAGTGTATACCTATGATTGGGCGCATGTGAGTTGATATATTCTATTTCTTTGTCGTATGTAAAGCGGCTTTTGGACAGATTATAAGCACATGAATATAACCCAAGAATATTTTCCCCGGTAATGGTGCAGAACCTTATATTTTCAATGGTATCAATAGATTCATTCGCTTTATAGCCAGTCATTATTTTGGAGGGGAGGTTGACACTACTGAAATTACTTAACACTTCATCTCCCAATTCATAACGTTTTAATTGGCAGTTTAGAATGGGTAAACTACTGCTTTTTTTTATAATTGGTTTTGTCTGATTTTTATTCAACTGATTTGTAATTTGATCGCGACTCAGCTTACCCGTACTCGTTTTTTCTTGAATATTTCCAGTCGAATCAAACAAAACAGAGTAAATTGTATCATTAAGAGCTAGCTGCTTAATCAGCATCCTCTCCGGATCGTGAATGTATGTAAAATTAAAGTTAACATCTTGAATATATCTTGACATAGTCATTATGTCATCCGTAAAAGTAATGAACACTTCAAACTCATTGGGATGTTCTGTTTTAAGTTTATTGTAATAAGCCATTTCCTCTAATATCCATTTGCATCCTTTTACCAATGATATTAAAACAACTGTTTTTCCGTTAGCTGTCTCAATGAAATTAGTTTCGTATAGAATGTTTCGGTCTAATTGTTTCAACTGACTATTGATGAAAATCTTCTCTATATCTGATGTCTGTCCAAAAGATGAGATATAAAAAAGAAGGGTCATTCCTAATCCAATAATTATTTTCTTCATTGATCGAATTGTTATGGTTGCCGATAACCTAGGAAGCTCACTCGCAGTGCCCGATTCCGGGCAATTTCCTGTCGATCCCGGACTCGGCACTTTATTTCTCAAAGTCAAGATTTGTTGGACCACTTTGTGTAGCTGAATCTTTAACATTCTTATTGTTTGTGGTTTGAACAGAATTGTCAACGATCTCGAAAGTGATATTGTCAAACCAGATTTGTCCAGTACCAGCGAGCAAAGCACCGAAAGCAATAAGGGACGCATTGCTTGGAACATCTAAAACAATTTCACATTTTTTCCAATCTGTTGTTCCTTTGATTGGTCTGTTTTCCATATTGTCAAATGACAACGGTTGTTGAGAACCTGACTGGTCAACACGAAGCCAAAGTCCTGCCCAGGTTGCAACGTTTTCTGATTTAACATACCCTGTCATTCTAACTCGTTTGCCCAGGTATTTTTCCGGGCTGCATTGTTGCATCAAAGTTCCAAATCCATCAATCTTTGAATCCTTCGATTTAATTGTCGCTGCGTTTTTACCGCTCTGTCCAACACCTTTGTCAATGCCCATCTCGTAACTTTGTGGTTTGCTACCTGCATTGAACCATCCCGAAGGTTTGTCAAATGATAACAATGCCAATGTTGTCCCAATGATTAAAACACTTTTCAAAAAATTTGTTTTCATTCGAAAATATCGTTATTAATTAATTGATTATTAAGCGTTCTCATGGAACTCACACGCCAATAGATTTCCACTTCGAACTATATTTTCATTTTTTTTTGCGCCGCCAACTTTGAAATTATTTCCGCGGCATGTTCGTTTCATGTTATTATAGTTTAAATGTTCGTAAAAGACGCATTTGTGCTTGTGCATAACCAAGGAAGTCCACTCGCAGTGCCCGATTCCGGGCGATTTCCTGTCAATCCCGGATTCCCGGAATTTGGCGGAAAGATACACACCGAAAACCACTGCTGCCGCACTTGACGGGTCGCTGAAGTATGCATAGTTTTTTATTTTTTGATAGTTATAGTTGGTGGTGGAGGTGGCGGTGGAGGCAGAGTAAGTTGACTTTTTGTGTTACCTGATGATTCAATTGGCTCGAACGCCATAATCATTTCATTTGCGTTATTTACTACTTTTCTAATTACACCATTTCTGTCTATAATTAAATGAGTGGGGTAGATATTTAT